>JBIPOV010000136.1:0-8620 GCA_044378815.1 Obscuribacteraceae bacterium (SeqCode)
CTCCGTTGTCACTTAGCGTTAGCCAAGTGCGTTTAAAACGATTTAGTTTGCCTACTCAAAATTCTTGACAGGCGCCTTGTACATAAGGCTATTCAGTTATCAGGGTTCAAGTTTTCGAGGGACAGAATTTTTTCGTTCGTTTCAGCAAAGTTGCCGATCCGACGCGAAAAATATCCAGGCCGGCAACACTTGCGTGTGCCGTGCTCGATTTATTTAGAATACCACTCTCAACAGAACATTGCCAGGTATTCCGAATTTATTTAGAGTCTATATTGAAAACGTTACTTTTTTGACCAAACTGCTGGTTTTTGCTGTCGCAACGGCAACCCTAAAGACTGCCATGGCAACAACGTTCTACCAACTCTTAGCCGGAAAAGCATCTCGAAGGTCTGAGCTCTATCTATATTATTGAACTAACTGCGGGCTGAGTATAATCAAAAAAGCTTGCCGCATGACAAATCGTATGACAATATTAGCTTATCAAGCGTATTACGATTTTCCGTTCAAAGTCAGTGAGCTATGAGCAAAAAGCAGAGAAAGAGCCGATTTACAGCAAGCGTTAGAGAGAGCTTGGTGGAAATGGTCGACCAGCAAGCAAACAAATTGGCCCTCACTCGCAGTGATGCGGTAGAACAAGCCATGGAACTATGGTTGCTCAATCATGCTGAGACTGAAGAAGAAGCCTATTTCCAGGCTGCAGCCAAAGAAATGAATGCAGACGCTAAAGACTGGACCACGTTGACTAGTAGTTCCTTTCGTAAAACAAAGGACTAGGTCAGGGCATGACAGCTTCAATAGTGCCAACCGCAACACAAGAGCAATATCCGAAAAGAGGCGAGGTTTGGTTGATAAATACCAATCCGATTAGCCCCGGCGATGAGCATCTACCAAGGCCGGTCATTGTTATCTCACCAAATAACAGAAATAGAGCTTGGGACAGTGTAATTGTTGTCCCATTGAGCACAGGTCTAGGAAATATCAATGTCAAATTCCACAAGGAAATTCCAAAGGGTGAAGGTGGAATTGCAAAAATGAGCTACGCCAGATGCGACTTAGTTAGCACCATTGAAAAAAATTGTTTGGATAGCGCCAAGGGTGCACTTGGCTTGAGATTGTCCGACAAATATCTTTGGGAACTTGTTCGCGGCGTGAGAGCCTCTATTGGCGACAATCCCGACCTATAAAGTCAGCGACAAGAAGGACGCCTGGCCCGATGCCTGGCGTCCTTCCTTCTATATAAAGAGAACTTAGCTAAGCAACAGCAGTAAGACGTCTGTCTTCTTTCTCTTGCTCGAACTCTTCTTCCAGATTAGGCACAGTTGGTTCGCCTGTACCGGAAACGCCCCATGGAGAGCGGCGGAAGATCATTTCAATAGCATTGTGCTCCAGCAAAATATCTATTGCTGATTGCCGCTGCGCAGATGACTGCGGTTCAACCATAACAATAACGGAGCCGTCAGTCACTGTTCCTTCAAAAACATTGGCCCAGTGCTGTGGCCGGTTTGAAGTGAGGAATGTAGCTAGTTGGCAAATGAAATATGGGAAGCAAGCGCCACCAGCCACGGTGCCCATCAAAGGTACAATTAGTTGAAATCCGTTAACGCCTGGTATATGAAGAGACACAACCAAACCGGCAATCAAGCCAGCAATGGCCCCACCTACCCCAAAAGCAATGAAGTGCTTGCTAGTGGGATCTTCTATTTTGCCGGCCAATTGGCTGAACTGTTCGCTCTTATTGCCGAGCACGCAAATTTCGGAAGTGCGCAAGCCGGCCTCGTGCATTTGCGTCACCATCGCCGCCACATTACCTTGGTCGGCAAAGACTCCGTAGACATAATCTTGGTCTGACATTTCAAATACCTCTAAATTTAGGATAAGCGAATGAAGAACAGCAGTACACACCCTTGGGGTGCAGGCATTTACTCTTCGCTTTTGAACTGTTTTCACTATAATCGATTATCGATAATCTGTAAACGATAATTTTTAATCACTCTTTATGTCACTCGAACGCCACAACGAAATCTCGCCAGCAGCAGCAGAGCAACATTCAATCACTGTGTTCACTGAAGTCTTTGCCAAGATGCAGGCAGCAGTGTCGGTAAAGGCGAAAAAAGTACCAGGCGATTTCATTCAATTTACCAATATCTATGGCGCTCGCGAAACTAAGATAAAATCTGCAACCGGAGAAGACAGCACTCCTAAAGAAAGCAGTTCTGTATTGCAACAACAACATGGCAGGCAATTTGTTATTAACGCTGATGGTTCAATTCTTCTCAATTGCTATACCGTCGATGATGGATTTCCGCTGTAATAGCAGTAAGTTTCGGTTCAAGTACGACATAGTGTTTAACCTTTCTCAATCTGCCCCTATCCGTATTTTTGTTGCCATGAAACCAAATGATATGCACAACAGCTTTCGTGCTTGATTGGCTTGATTGGCTTGACCAACAACATACTTCAGCAAGATTCATACACGAGGCACTTGTTTCTCTTTCAGGACAAAGGTGGCGATTTCATCAAATCAATGTGGTTGGATCGCGACGGCTTTGCCATCTTCGCCAACTGCAGGACGACAGCATAAAGATTACCTGAAGCCAGAAATTGGTTCTCTCTGATCTGGCTACTTTCTCTCGGCCTATTTTTTATTTAAATGGTGGCATTCTTGTGAGACTTTGTGCACAGACGGGAGCAGATTTGCGCAGCTACGCAGCATGAGTTTCATTAGGCTTCTGACCTGATTCCACTCGCCGTTTTGAGTTGCACGGAAAATTCTTCTTCGAATATTGGTTATGGCGCATCAGCCTTATTGATCCATCCGACTCATTACAGGGTCTCAAATGATGATTTGCTTACGCTAGTTCTTCGGTCCTTCTCCTAGGCCTTCCACCGCCTTCAGGCTGGCGGATACGGGCCGTTCTTGCCCTACTTACGGCACATTCATTGCTTACTAACACCGCGGGCCGAGTCTAAGACTCGTTTAAGTGGAGACAGAGGAAGGTGCGTCTCTGGGTCTTTAACCAATCAATTTAGTCTCCTTTCACGTCGCAGACATGGAAGCGTCACAAACTGGCTGATAGAGTCTGTGTGCAGCCCAAGAGCTGCGTTCAAGAAGACACATTCGGCCCCGCTTACTTCAAGAAAGTCGGCCCCAAATTTTTAAGTGTTTAACGTTACCAATCCCCTGAGGAGTGCTGAGAATGTCAGAAGTCGATAGAAGAACCATTGATTCATGCGCGCCCATTGTTGATGCTGCAAATCGCCTGAGTAAAGAACAGGGTCTGGGCACTATTGGAGCAAACTTCGACTTTGTTAAGGAGCTTGCCAGCAACAGAATAAATGGAATTAATTGTTCCGATTTAGTCTCTGATGTGTTCAAGGGAGGAAACTCTCCGCCTGAAGTAATGGCCGAGAACAGGGTTCTCAAAATCCGTCCTGACGCCAAGGAAGCGCTGAGAAGCGTCTTTCCTTCTGCGGATAGCTTAATGAAGGAACTGGATCGAAACCATGACGGAAAAATCTCAAAAAAAGAAGTTATAAACAGAGGCCTTGAACTTTTTCAGATAAATGAAAGTGGTAGCGGTGACAAACGAACACGTGCCGAGCTTGAGGCTTTAGGACCTGTGTACGGATATCTTCGTTATAAAGGTGTGTTCGATTCAGACAACAAGTCTGATCCGAAGACTACGAAAGAGGAGTTGAAGCGAGTTTTTTATAAAGAGCATCGCCAGAAATAGCGTACGTTGATGTCCTGTGATCAAGGCTCCCCGTTGTTCAAGACACTGAAGATTGGCTTTCAGAGACGCTTCATTAGACGAGTATCTTTCCGGCGGTGCAGACCCGTCAGGTTTGCGAAAAACATCGGTTAAGCCTGATACAGTTGCGAGCAGTGGTGTTTCGCAGAGCGAAAATTTTAGAGTTGCGATTGGACTGCCCCCAGCAACAACTGACAAATTGATCAAAACCGACTTATCAGAGAGCGACAAATTCATTACTTGCAATGATTAAGCTGCTTCCAATTTGGCACCAGCGGGAGCATCCGACGTTATAAGAGATTCTAGATGGGGTGCAGCCTTCTCGAACCTTCTCAAAAATCGAGCTGCGGTCGTTTGCACAAACTCGTCCTCATAAGAAGGCGACAAGCGCTTCCCGAGATAGTCTTCCAACTTATCGATAGTTGCCAAAGAAGCACCAGGATTAACCACCAATTTACTAATATCTTCGCTGCAGCAAATTCCGCATCCAACAACGAAAACGGCCTCGTGACAGGATTTGCAGATGCCACTCAAATTACCATCGATGCTGACGGCTCAATTCTCTTCGCGAAGCCAAACTCTCTAGGCAACTAAAAATCAATCAATGGCAAGGTCAAGTCTTCCAAGACGTTGCCAGCTCTAAAGACTTACGGCTGTATTCATCGGCTTTGGTGAGATTGCCGAGGAACAACTCGAGCACAATAAGTCTGTCTAGCTGTTCAATAGAGCTAAACATTGAATCGCTTTGCTTCAAAGCTGATTCCCATTTGAATCGAGCCAGTTTAAGCAAGCGTCTTCTCAGCGGTCGAATAAAGGGAATCAAGAGAAGTATGGAGAAAATGGTGTAATCAGGAAAAGAGACATCTGTCTCCTTGGTATGAGTTGTTGCAGAACGCGGCAACCTGCTAAGCAACAAATTCTCTCGACAAACATCAATACCGAATTCATCAGCGTAATAAGTCACTGTTGAGAAATTACGTTTTGCCGAAGGGCTTAAATTAGCTTGAAAAAGCATCTTTAGGCTCGTCTTCAAATTCTCCCGCAATTCATGAAATTCGCCATTCTCACCTTGGGCATAGGCAAGAAACTGAAGAATCTCAAGACACTTCTCAGGATCATCGTGCGTTCGATAAATTCCCAGAGCACTCTTAAAGTAACTCGACGCCGCTTTATAGTTTTCGAACGCACCCTCAGCCCGGTATGCGTGACATAAGTATCTATTGGCCATGGTTCGACTTTGAGAACCATAAACTCGTGCGACTATAGCATCCAATTCGATATTCTCGGACTCAAAGTTCAATTGAGTTTGGCCTGGCCGTGGACGCTTGCCAATACCTGATTCGACAGCAAAACTACGTTCACCAGTGCCATTCGTTAGCTTAAATATCCGTTCAGCCAGTTCCATCTGCTGACAGGCACTGGCAAAGTAGGCACTATCGATTCCTCCATATCGCCAAACTAACCCAGAGACGAAAACGCTTCCGTATACGAGCGCAACGCAGAGAACTATCCGGCCAGCACTGCGTAGGACCCAAAGCCAAGGAAACGTGCTGCAGAGATACTGCCACAATTGACTTTGCCCAGGCAAAACTTTTTGCGCCATAAACTTACTGAGGACTACCAGCAGAACCAAGTCGATGAAATAGGGAAAAAGAATACTAATTCGAAACTCTTTCCATAGAAACGAGAAAACAACATGCTGAATACACATAAGGACGAGTGCTAGTAGCGCACTAATCAAAAAATATCTCTCAAAAAATCGAATGTACTTATTCATAGCTACTGCCTGACTTGATTGCATTCAATATAGACGCAAGCAATCAGCGAGTCACTGGTGAAAGCACCACCACCATCTGGAAATCTTCAGCGAGTCAGGTGACAGGCCATCGTGCCCCTGAAGTTTCTTCTTGCTTGATTGAAAAACGAAATCTGGCACTTATTACAGCAATCTAAACTTAGCGCGGGTTACCAATAGGCCGTGGCAAAATAGCTAAGTCAAACTCCCCAAACACTTTGCCGCAACCATGAACTTCAACACTTTAGTGATCTGTATTCTCTGCATACTAGGAAGCGCCTGGTTTGGTAACCACTGGTATTCTCACAGAACCATGGCTGTCAACTCAAAAGACTGGTACTGCGTCACAGGAAAAATGCAAGTCGTGACAGTGGAGAAATCTTATACGACAGTAACGGAAGGAACAGGCAGACACAGCCGGACAAAAAAGATCGACACATACACACCGCATGTCTCCTACAGTTATAGCTACAAGGGCCATCACTACAGAGGGGACGTAATAGGCTTCCCCAATCCGACTTTCTACAACATAAAAGAGTCAAAATCATTTCAAAGCAAATACAGCGAAGGATCACCGGTGACAATTTGGTTTGATCCCAAGTCACCAGCACGCTCATGCCTGTCGACTGGCTTGCGCGAGGAGACGGGAAACGAATTTCTATTGGCTGTTATATTGCTGGCACTTGGGATAGCAGGTCTGTCATTTATTTGTTTCAACAACGATAAGGAGTACGCAAATAGGCCTACCATTGAAGAACTTGAGTCGAAGTTTGTGAGCTAGGTCGACCAACTAGCCTGCTAAAAACAGAGAAGGAAGGGGTAAAAGCAATCATGAAGCCTCGCCAATTCCTGATAATTATCTTGAGCATCACACTGCTTCTAACCAGCTATCTGTGCACTTTAAATCGGCCCGAGCCTTCAAGCAAAAACACGCCGCTGGCCGACCTAACGGTCGCCAACTACTTTTCACCCTCAGCCTGCCTGACCAATAATGACGGCGCCTATATCTGTGACTCACTAAAGAGCTTAGAGGAGAGACCTTTATTTGAACGAGCCGGCAAGGGAGAAGCCTATCGGTTTACATGGATCCACTCATTTTGTCCACCAGTCTCCGTAACGCTCTACTGCAACCAAGGCAAACCCGGTTCAGCGGTTCTCACCAAAAGCCAAATCGATAAAGATTATGATCCGCAAAAAAGATTGCGCACCGGAGGAGTTACGCACGGAGAAATAGTAGTCGATGCCAGTGAAACCGCTGGTCTGCTCAAGAATGTTGACGCCGAGAAATTCTGGCAAATAGACCGGTTCGACAACTACACCCGTCCGCCCCTTTATGATTTCGAAGTATTCGGCAGACGGTTTTATTACAGCGATGGCGAATGCATGAAGGATGGTGTTCTCTGGATTATGGAAGGATACAAAAACGGTAGCTACCGCATTGTGCAAAGACAAAGCCCAGATGAAGATGACGCCATTACGAAGCTAGGTCGCATGCTATTGAATCAAGCCAAGATTTATAGACGTTGACCTGCTCCCCGAAAATTGACCCGTTGCAAAGGTGACAACTGCATTTAAAATTGAACCTAGAGAGGGGAGAAGTAAATGCGTAAAAGCAAGCACACCGAAGAACAAATCGTGGCAATCCTCAAAGAGGTTGAGAACGGTAGCTCCGTCCTCGAAGTCTCTCGGAAACATAACCTTCAGCCACAGAGTATCTACCGGTGGAAAGAAAAATATGGCGGCATGCAAGGCTCCGACGTCAAAAAGTTGAAGTCGTTAGAAGATGAGAATGCCCGCCTCAAGAGGATGGTGGCAAACATGGCTCTGGAAAACGAAGCCATGAAGGATCTGATTCAAAAAAAGTTTTAACGCCGAACGAGAAAAGAGAAATGGCTTGCCATCTCGTTCAGTTCGGCATCAGCAAACGGAAAGCTTGCGAGTTAGTGAACTTGCCGCGCTCTACTGAAAGGTACAAGCACAGGCGTGTCCCTGACGCGGCCTTGACCGAAAAGATCAAAACAATCGCGGGCGAGAGGCCAAGGTTTGGCTACAGACGAATTTGCGTCCTGGTCAACTCTGGCACCGAAGTGGTCAATCACAAGCGGGTCTACCGCATTTACCGAGAGCAGAATTTGGCAGTTCGCAAGCGCGGCAGACGGAAATACTTCTGGGGTCGTAAAACGCCAAAGGAGCAGCCTGTAGAGCCGAATGATAGGTGGTCGATGGACTTCACCAGCGACTCACTCTCGCATGGTGGAAAGTTCCGAACGCTGAATATCATCGACGACTGTACTCGCGAGTGTCTTGAAATTGAGGTTTCTCGCAACCTTCCAAGTTCCGCCGTTATCGCCGTTCTTGAACGCCTTGAATGGTGTCGTGGCTTGCCGAAGGAGATTGTAGTTGATAACGGCCCAGAGTTCACGAGTAAGAAGATGATCAAGTGGGCCTGCAACAAGGGCGTCAACCTCCACTACATCGACCCTGGCAAACCCATCCAGAACGCCTTCGTTGAGTCATTCAACGGTAGATTCCGCGATGAGTGCCTCAACCAATACTGGTTTACAAGCCTGGCTGATGCAAACGAAATAATTGCGGCATGGAAGGTTGACTACAACGAGAACCGCCCACACAGCTCGCTAGGCAATCTGACACCAGAACAATTTAGACAACAAGCAGAACTAAGAATTCAAAATCAAGGAGAGAAACTTAGATCAATTGGGAACGTAAAACTGGCAGCTGTCTCTTAATGACTGGCTCAACAAATGGGGCAAGGTCAACGTGGCCAACGAGAAATCTACTAGCTGGTGATACCACAGATAATATCAACGCTGAAAGTGTCAGAAAAATTGCTTTTTTTCTGACAAAAAAATCCCAAGGTAAAAAGCGAAAACATCGCTGCCTTCCAAACAAAAATTGCCAAACAAAAAGGGAGTCATTACTGACGCTCAAAACAAAAAGGGAGTCATTACTGACGCTCCAAACAAAAAGGGAGTCATCACTGACTCCCTAATTTGATTTCTTCATTGATTCAACATACTGAGCTTTTGCTCTTGCAGGTTGAACCCTGATAACT
>JBIPOV010000023.1:0-95031 GCA_044378815.1 Obscuribacteraceae bacterium (SeqCode)
TGAACCACTAGGGCCCAATCGCGAGTGGAGATATGGCCAATACAGAAGCGAATAGGTTGGCCCATGTCTGTATAGTCTGCCTGACTGCGCATGCTTGAGGGTCGTTCGCAGTTGACAACGTGTTCGCGGTGCTCTAAAGAGCGGTTGAATTCAAAGGCGTAGCGTTTGAAGTTGTCGAAGAGGCGATCGACGACGGAGGCCATATTTTCGTTTAACTTATTATCAGTGGAGCCGGTGACAACTGGTTCCTCGGCTTTGCCAACTGATTCTTCCTGCAGAGCTACCATCCAACGGTTGGTTTCTTCACCAGTGAAGGCCTGGCTGACCGACGATAAAATCTTCTCTTTTAGGTCGTCTTCCGTGCGAATCTTGCGGAAATCGTCGCTCATTATGGTCCTCTCGAATGCAAATGCGAAAAACTGGTCTGCCAGATATATGCCCACATAACTGAAGCTTACTTACTTAAAGTGCCTGGGTGTTTTGCACCATTAATCCGCCTACTACAACGAGGATGACCCCAGCCAGGCGCATTTTGCTCAATTTCTCATTGAGGAAAATCAACGCTCCCAGGTACATCAGAAGGGGGTAACAACCGGTTATGACAATGACATAAGAGGCTGTTGCCATGGTCATGGCGAACATGTAGCTGAGGGTGCCAAGGGACAGGCAAATTGATGAAAAACCAGAATATTTCCAGGCCTTAGGGCTTTTGTAGGCGACTTTGTGATTTATCAGTCTGAATGCCAGCAGCATCAGCACCAGAATAACGGCATCCCAGACACATCTGGCATAGTAAATTTTAAAGGGCAGGTCAAAGCTCAGGGCCTTCTTGTCAAACAGACCGGTGATGCCCCAGAGCAGGGTGGCGATCAAGCACATCAGTAAGGTGGTTGTGTGATGCTTTTTGCTTGTCTCTTGGCTTCCGGCTGATGAGCCCACCAGGCCAACTCCGATGCCAACAAGAAGTGACCCTAGTAGGCGTTCGGGCACGAGGGCTTCGTGTAAGAAAAAGTAGGCAAAAATCTGAACTATTAGTGGGTAAGCGGCGGTGATGCCTAAGACGAAACTGGCCTCAGCCCTAGTCATAGCCACTAAATAAAAGAGCATGCCGCCAGAGGAGGAGAGGGAGCCAAGGCCTGTCCATAGCCAAACTAAAGGCGCTACTTTCCAATCGCCTTGAAAGAGCATATTGAGGATAAGCCAGACAATTGGTACTTCAACCAGATAGTAGATGTGCTGAAACAGTAAGACATCTAGATGGCTGGCACCCTCTAGTGCTTTTTTGTCAAAAAGTCCCCAGGTGCTCCAGCACAATAGCGAGATGGCTATCAGTACGTTCAAATCCGTACTAAAACTGAACGGCATCACTCACATCATTTAAGCTATGATCAGCAAGTCTAGCAGCTTGCTCCTATCATGATGCTGATTATAGTGTGCTGATTCCAATTTCGGAAAACATTTCTGATGCCAGCTAAACCGTTTGAAGAAAAGCCTGAAGACAAGCCAGAAAAAAGGAGCAGTGGTCAAGGGTTTGGCTTTAAGAAGCCACAGCCTAAGCTCAAGGTATCTGAAACTGTCGAAGAAAAGCTAGCGCGTCTTGAGAACGAAGTTTCGACTACCCCGAATGTTACCGATTCTCCCGCTTCTAGTTTGCCATTGCCGGTGGTGCAGTCTAAAGCTAGTTTAAGTGCATCTAGTCAACTGAGCTTCATGCACAATCCCCGCTGGAATATGTCAGTCTTTTGGTTGCTTGTATTCTTTACTGTGTTCTTGGGTAATGTACCTGGTATTCATTTTTTGATGACACCAGTCAGTCAATTCGTCACCATGGTGCATGAAATGGGCCATGCCATAGTAACTATTTTGACCGGTGGTCACGTCAATTTCATGACTGTGGTCAGCGATGGACAGGGCCACGGTGGTCTTACTGGTTGTGCCGGTGGATTAGGCTTTCTATCTGTGCAGGCCGGTTATGTAGGTACTACTTTGTTCGGCTGTCTTCTGATTTATCTTGGTCAATATCCGCGCTATTCTAAGTTTATATTGTCTGGTCTGGGCATCGCCATGATTGCGGCCTCACTAGTGTTTATGGTCCCAGGTCTTCTGAGTTTGCATTTTTTCGAGAGTATCGGAAGTCTAGTGTGGGGCTTGGGAATGGGCGCCTTCTGCGTTTATTTAGGTAGAAAATTACAACCAGCCTGGGCTAATTTAGTTGTACTGTTTTTGGCTGTGCAAACAGCTCTCAGTTCACTTGCTCTAACTTGGTCTTTGTTTCCCCATTCGCTGGGTCTGGCTGGCAAAGGATACAGCGACGCTACTCTAATGGCTGAAATGATTCCTTTCACCCTGCCTGTATTTTGGGTCTTGCTATGGATTGCTATTTCCATACTAATGCTGTTCTTTACGCTCAAACACACTTATGGTGCTGCTTTTTTGAAAAAGCGCCCAGATCTTAAAAAGATTCAGAAACAATAATTGGAGGATCAATGCAGCTTGTAGAATGTGTGCCCAACTTTTCTGAAGGCCGAAATGAAAAAGTAATAGATGCAATTGCCGATGCCATTCGCGCCGTAAGTGGAGTCAGTCTGCTTGATGTTGACCCTGGCTATAGCACCAATCGCACGGTCGTTACTTTTGTCGGACAGCCAGAGCAAGTGGTTGAAGCAGCCTACCAAGCCATTTCTAAAGCCTCACAATTAATTGATATGCGCAAGCACCAGGGCGAGCATCCGCGTATGGGGGCTACTGATGTCTGCCCCTTTGTTCCAGTTAGTGGCATCACTATGGAGCAATGTGTGCAGTTAGCAAACACATTGGGCGAGAGAGTTGGTCGCGATCTCGGCATCCCTATTTATTTATATGGCGAGGCTGCTAAAAAAGCCGAAAGGCGCAGTTTAGCTGATATTCGTCAGGGTGAGTACGAAGCCCTCAATGAGAAAATGAAAGACAGTGGCTTTAGACCTGATTTCGGACCGTCAGCATTTAATGCTGCTAGCGGTGCCACCGTCATTGGTGCCAGGCAATTTCTCATTGCCTATAACGTTAACCTCAATACCCGCTCTAAAAAGTTGGCCAACGAAATTGCCTTCAATATAAGAGAAGCTGGCCGTGCCAAACGCAATGCCAAAGGCGAAATTGAGAAAGATGCCAGCGGTAACACTATTAAGGTGCCGGGTACCCTTAAAGAAGTACGGGCGGTCGGTTGGTATGTCGATGAATATCAGCGGGCACAAGTCTCTATCAACTTGACAAATTTTGAAGTCACTTCTTTGCATCAGGCCTTTGATGAAGTGGTTCGCCAGGCTGAACTATTGGGCCTGAGGGTGACAGGCAGTGAGATTGTCGGCTTGGTGCCTTTGGCGCCAATGCTTGAAGCTGGTAGGCACTATCTGCGCAAACAGGGTCGTTCTACTGGTGTCAGCGAAGCCGAAATTGTCGAATGTGCTATTCAGTCACTAGGTCTCGCTGAACTCTCGCCGTTTTTGGCCAAAGAGAAAATTATTGAGTATCGCGTTGCCCCCGAAGGCAAGTTCTTGCGCGATATGACTTTGACTAACTTTGTTGATGAGTTGGCTAGTGAATCGCCAGCACCCGGCGGGGGCAGTGTTGCTGCTCTCTGTGGCTCACTTTCGGCCGCACTCAGTGCCATGGTCGCCAATCTTACTTTTGACAAGAAAGGTTTTGAAGATAAGAAGGCCATGATGGAAGGGGTGGGCCGAGATGCTCAGCGCTTGAAGCAATGGATGCTTCAGACTGTCGATGACGACATGCAGGCTTTCAACCGCATTATTGATGCTCGGCGTATGGCCAAAGGTAGTGAGAGTGAAAAGGCTTTGCGCGATGCTGCCATTTTAGAGGCCAGCAAAGCTGCGACTTTAACTCCGCTGTCAGTATTGCAGGGCGCGCCAGTATTGCTTGAACTGGCTGCTCGAGTTGTTGAACACGGCAACCCTAGCTCTCTGTCTGATGGCGCCGTGGCCGCACTTGTGGCTGCCGCAGCAGCAGAGGGAGCCTACTACAATGTTTTAATCAATTTGCGCGACTTCGGTCAATCCAGCGCTGAGCAAGAATTTGTTAGTGATACTCGTGGCCAGGCTGACAAGTTAATAGCCGTTGTCAGAAGTCGCGCCGAAGAAATCAAGCAATTGGCAATGGCCACACTAAGTTAATTCAAAATCAGCCTCTTCTGTAAAGAGAAGTAAATGGGGCTACAATTACCCCACTACCTGTGAGGGAGCATTATGGCAATTGCTACAGACAGCAAAGACAATAAGGGATTTGGCAGCGCCGTGACGAATGAATGGGAAACCCCGGACTTCATAAATGCCCAGAAGCGCCTTGACAAGGTTGCTCAGCATATGAAACTCGACAACAATGTTATTGAGCCAATGCGTCACCCTAAGCGTTCTTTATCTGTGGTTGTGCCGGCGCGAATGGACGACGGTTCGGTGCGGACCTTTATGGGTTATCGCGTTCACCATGACCTGGCCCTCGGACCCGGAAAGGGTGGCTTGCGCTATCACTCTGAGGTTACTCTTGGTGAAGTGGCCTCTATGGCCATGCTTATGACCTGGAAATGCTCCCTGATGAACCTGCCATTTGGCGGCGCTCATGGTGGCATCCGGATGGACCCAAACACTCTTTCTAAGGGCGAGCTTGAGCGCATTACTCGCCGTTATACTTCGGAAATTCTAGAGATGATTGGGCCGACCCAAGACATTGCTGGCCCAGATTTGAACACTGATGAACAGACCATGGCCTGGATCATGGACACTTATTCAGTCAATAAAGGTTTTACCGTTCCTTCTATTGTCACGGGCAAGCCTCAATATTTGGGCGGCTCACTGGGAGTCTTGCAATCTACTGGTTATGGCGTAGCTCTTGCTGCTAGACGGGCTGCTACTTTTGCCAAGCTCAAAGGCGATTCACCAGCCGTAGTTATTCAAGGCCTGGGACATGTTGGTTCTTCGGTGGCTCGCAACTTGAGTAAAGCTGGATTCAAAATCGTGGGTGTGTCAGATGCCTTCGGTGGTCTTTCGAATGCTAAGGGCTTTGATATTGAAGAGCTCATGGCTTTCATCGATAAGAACGGTGCCATGTATGAGTATCCTCATGCTGACAAAGTCAGCAATGAAGAGCTGCTTGAGCTTGAGTGCGATATTCTGGCACCGTGCGCAGTATCAAGCCAGATTCATGCAGGCAATGCTGATCGCCTCAAGTGTAAAGTTGTAGTGGAAGGTGCCAATTCGCCAACCACGCCAAATGCCGATGACGTGCTCGATGGTAAGGGCGTAATTGTCATGCCTGATATTCTTGCCAACGCTGCCGGCGTGACCGTTGGTTATTTTGAGTGGGTGCAAGGTTTAATGCGCTTGCTCTGGACCGAAGAGGAAGTCTATCAGCGCCTTGAGGGGCTGGTTAATAACGTCTGCACCAAAGTATTCGAAGTGGCAGATAGCCAGAAATTGACTCTCCGCATGTCAGCCATGAGTATTGCTGTTGAGCGTATTGTTGAAGCTAGACGCCTACGTGGACTCTATCCATAACTCTAGAGTTTTGGTGTCAGTTCAATAAAGATCAGTTGTGGTCGGCAGAGAAAGCGCATCCTTGGTGCGTAGCATCGCTCCATGCCTACTCCGCGCGATAAAATTAGAGTTGTACCTGGCTTGGTTTCCACAGCTTCTTGCTCTTTCGTGCCTTGGGCCCAATGACGCGGCACTGCAGCTAATGTTAGCGGTGGTCCAAATAATGGCAGTTGCACCTGGCCACCATGGGTATGACCAGCTACCAAAAGATCCGCTTCTGGCTTTGCCAGAGCGAAATCAGGCCCATGTCCCATTACTATGTGAAATGGCTTGGTGGCTGTAATTTTGACATTCTGATTGAAAGAGTCGGCAAAGCTCAGCCCAGTAATGGCTAACTCTCCAGTGGTTACTGTTTTGGTATCTGGCATAGCCGTAACCGGCAAGCCCTTAAATATTGATTGCCAACCGTCAACTTCGACATTGCCTTGTACGGCATAGACGCCAAGTGGTGCGCTAAACTTTGCCTCTTTCAGGAGCTTGGTTAGTTCGCCTTGCCATTTAACCTGCTCAGGCCAAGTTAGACACTGAATGTAATCGCCTGGCAAAAGAATCAAATCGGGCTTCTCTTGCATAACCCTGGCAACCGCTGCCTTTTCGTAGTCGCCTATCTGATCTGTTTGCAAGTCGGAGAGCACAGCTATCTTTATGCTTTTGGTTATTTTGCTGCTTGATAGTTTGACGTTTGTTATTTCTAGCCAATGGGGCTCGACTATAAATGTATCAATCGAGATTGCCACTACAAGCAGTGCTAGAGCGAGAAGTGTGTTGGCAGTTTTTACAAGTTCGTTTCGTCTAGCTGCCGCTTGCGCCATCACTAAAAATATTGGGCCTGCTATGAAGACACCCATGGCCAGTAGGTTTATTAGCTCAAATGGTTGGGCTGTAAGAAAGAAGCCAAACAAGGCGGCGGCTACTATGCCTATGGCAAAATAGAATAGTGAAACTATGTAGCGTCCAATTTTCTTGCCGTCTTTGACGAAGTCATATTGCAGAGCCATGAGGCAAAGTAGCACGGTGACCCAGAATACGAGAATCGCCGCCCAGTGCTCTGAATGAAATTGCAAAGTCTATCTCGCAAACATGGCTAGATCGTAGCCAGTGTCAGAGAGCGGTGTACAGAAAAATTGGAGACATAGGGTTCTATATCTGATTCTTTGAGAATGCCTTTTTCTGTGACCAACCCAGTAAGTAGATTGAAGGGAACCAAGTCAAATTGTTGATTGAGCACGGCGACACCTTTTGGCGTGTTGTCCCAAACTTCCACTCCTGGCCTTTCGTGCTTTTCAAATTCAAATAGGCGCTCGTCGGTGACAAATTTTTCGGTGCCAGAAAGGGCGTACAAAGGTACATTCAATTCTCGACAGGCGACAGCTAGCATCCAAGAACCGACTTTATTGACTACTCCCGGTCTGGCGATGCAATCACAGCCCATGAAGGCAGCACTGCAATTGCCGAGCACTAGGCCCATGGCATTATCAAATGTGTGAATCACTTCAATCCCGCCGGAGGCTAGACGTGAGGCTAACTTGCGCCCTTCCATACTAGGTCTTGCTTCGGTGCAGACTACCCTAAAGAAGCGGCCTCTGGCCCTGGCGTTTAGAAGTGCACTTACTACGGTGGAGCTAAAAGAATAGGCAAAAATCAGCTCGCCTGGATCAATTAGATCATAGGCAATATCAGCAATGGTTGAAGCACTAGCGCAAAGCATCTTTTCGAACTTAGCCAGGGCTGTATCGCAGCGGTTGCGAATATCTTCTACCGTTTGGGCATTTTCGATGGCCAGCAAGACATCGTTGCCAAGGTGAAAGAGTGGCGCCATGGCCGGTTGGGCATCAATAAGACTTTTGGCCGTGTAAGTGAGATTGCTCTTGATTTGTTCCGGCGAAACCTGGTCTCCCGATAGGACGCTTTGAAAAACAGTAATCGCCCGGAGGGCAATTTCAGCAGCGCCGCTTAGTAGATCGTCTCTAATTGGTTGAATAAGGTTAGCTACGTGTTCAGCTACCTTCTTATCAGCCTCTGGTGTATTCATGAGTCTCTCGCTCCCGAAATCTCTACAACTAGTTTATCTGCTTTATCTCTTTTGAGGGCCATTTGTAGCTTGATAGATATTAGCTAAGGGCCGCTAACTGGGAGGCTTGGTCATGTTTTAACAAATAGGCGGTCCTGGTGTCGTCCACTAAATGCGTCCAAGGAAGAACTTCTTCGCCAGGTATATTTCTAAAGGCATAGTAGTCAAGATCGGGTATGTGCCCTTCTAGGTTACGCAGTGCCCTCTTCCAGGCTCCAATTTTGCCGTCAGATGCTGCTACCTCCATCAAAACTGTAGACAAGCGCCGATCGCCTCGTGAAATCAAGGCTTGTATGTCACTCCAGTTATGGCTCTCTGGTCGAACTTCGATGCCTATTTTTGAGAGATTCTTGCGAATAAACTCTAGTTTTCGCTGGCAGTCTTTATCTCGTCCTGCCCATTGATAAGGAGTTTGTGCCTTGGGCACGAAGGAGCTGACGCCGAAGACGAATTTAAGGCGCTTATGCTTCTTCTTCAACCTGCCCATGAGGTCAATGGTTTGGTCTAGATCGCTTTGGCTTTCGTAGGGTAAGCCGACTATGCCGTAGAACTTCACTCCGCTTAAACCGCTTTCTTCAATCATCTCAACAGCTTTGAAAATCTCTGCTTCAGACAGATTTTTCTTCATTACCGTGCGTAGTTTTTCTGAGCCAGATTCGATGGCGATAGTAACTGAGCGTTGACCAAGTTTCTTTATGGTGGCAAGAATTTCCACAGTCAAGCTATCGGCTCTCACAGAGGCCACTGTCATCTCCAGGTCTTCTCTGTCAATTAGTCTCTCTGCCAGTTGATGAAAATGGGGATGCTCAGTTACTGATGGGCCTAAAAGTCCGATTCGTTTTGTGTATTTCATCGCCCCATTTATTTTGTCGATTATGGTGTCGATATTGGTGGCACGAAATGGACGAGTTAAAAAACTGGCCAGGCAAAATCTACATTCTTGCGGACAAGAACGCACCACTTCAATTAGGAACGTGTCACTCCAGGCGGTGGCACTACTTAATATCTGTGTATGGGCTACATAGTCATCTGGTGTGGGGAAAACTTGCTTTACGACCTTGCTCGGATTGGCATCAGTAGGGGTGATGGCAAGAACTGGTCCGCAGGGTTCGTATTCGACTTTGTAGAGGCAAGGTACATAAATTCCCGGAACTTGCGAAAGCTTAATTAACTTTTCCCGGCGGTCGGGGAGGTCTTTTATCGTTTGCCATGCCGCCACGAAAACAGGCACTATAGCTTCTGCGTCACCTAGTAGAATGACGTCGAAGAATTCGGCGAAAGGTTCTGGATTGGCCGTGAGAACGGGCCCTCCGCCAAAGACTATTGGTGTCGACTGCTCTTCTTGTCTGCCGGCCGAAGTGTGAGCAATCCCCTTGTCGCTCATGATCTTAAGAATATTGATAAAGTCTAATTCCCAAGAAACGGTGAAGCCAAGTAATTGGCATTGCTCAATATTGGCTTCTTCAATGTCTGTAAAACCACGACGTATCAATACATTTGTATGTTGTTCAAAAAGCCACCATACAAGTTGATAGCCGAGCCCTGACATGCCTATTTCGTAAGTGTTGGGGAAATACCAAGCTACTTCGATGTCCGGGTTGTTCTTGGCGATTATAGGCGCCAGGCGTGTTTCGGTGGCAAACATGTTAGTTTTGCCGCCCTTGTTGGTTTTCTCTGACTTATCAAGCAAGCTGAATATTCCCTTTTATCTCTTTGATTGTGCCAGATTCTGGGACTTTTAGGCCAAAACAAAGAAATAGGCCAGGATAAACCTGACCTATTTCTTTATCAACAACGATTAGGTGGAGAAAAGTTTTAGCTGGCCTTACCGGCTTTTGGTAGAAGTTTGTGCCAGTCAGTATCCAACCCTTTGAAGAATTGGTGAGCGTTGAGCACATCGTCGTAGGTTATAGGCGGCATGCCTACAAGCCTATCTTTGTCACGCTTTGTCCAGTCGCGGGGATGAAGTGCTACAGGCTTCTGTGGTTTGGGAGTTGTGCCTACGATGGCTACGCCCAGGGGATGTCCACAGGTGCTGCAGGTTACGCGGACTACAAGAACTCCGGGTTCTTCCCTGAGTAATTGAATTCCGTCTGATTTGAAAGCGTGAGAACAGAAACGGCATTCTTTCTGTTGGAAGTATTCTTGGATTGCCTGGAAACTTCCGCCATGCAAGTTGCCCATACTTGTCCGTCAATTCTAGGTTCTCTTAAGAGAACAATTTAAGCAGTAGTTATTACATTGAAAAGAAGCAGATACAAATTGAGAAAGATTTCGCGCTGTTTCGATAAGTTCTCTATCCAAATTTAAATCCCGTGAAAAGGATTATACTTGAACCTTTGTAAATCGCAGCAAAAAACTTCGCAAATCAGATCAACATTTTCTGATAAAAGCGGACGCTTGCACTCTCATTCTTGAGATTTAGGAGTATTGAAGTTATGACGCATATTGAAGAAATATCGGCAATGGAGATTTTGGACTCACGCGGAAATCCGACTGTTGAAGTTGTAGTTGTCCTCGCCGGTGGTGCCATAGGTAGAGCAGCGGTGCCATCTGGTGCCTCTACGGGTAGTTTCGAAGCTGTTGAGCTTAGAGACAATGATAAAGCCCGCTACGGCGGCAAAGGCGTACTCAAGGCTATCCATAATATACATGAATTGATCGCTGAGAATCTCGTCGGTATGGATGCTGTAGATCAAACAGCAATAGACCGCATGTTGCTTAAGCTAGACGGTACTGATAATAAATCGGTGCTTGGAGCTAATGCCACCCTTGGTGTCAGTCTCGCAGTTGCAAAGGCTGCTGCCGATGCCTTAGGTTTGCCGCTCTTTCGCTATGTAGGCGGAGTTTCAGCCAATATACTTCCTGTGCCAATGATGAATATCATCAATGGTGGCAAGCATGCACAAGATGGTGTCGACTTCCAAGAATTTATGATCGTTCCTCTTGGTGCAAATAGTTTCTCTGAGTGTCTTCGCTGGGGTGCTGAGATTTATCAGGCACTAAAAGCGGTGCTTCACAAAAAGGGTCTTAGCACCGGGGTTGGTGACGAGGGTGGTTTTGCACCATCGCTCAAAACCAATGAGGCGGCTCTTGAGCTAATTATTGAAGCGATCGAAAAGTCTGGCTTCAAACCTGGTTCTGATGTAGCCATTGCCCTTGATCCGGCTTCGACAGAGTTCTATTCGTCTGGTAAATATGTTTTGGCTACAGAGAATAGATCTTTAACTAGCAAAGAAATGGTTAAGGTCTATGAGCAATTGGTCAATGCCTATCCAATTATCAGTATCGAAGACGGTTTGGCTGAAGAAGACTGGGAAGGCTGGAAGGAAATGACAGTTGCTCTGGGTGATCGCATCCAGCTTGTTGGCGACGATCTATTTGTCACCAATGTAACCAGACTTCAACGTGGTATCGAACTTGGTGTCGCCAACTCTATATTGATTAAACCAAACCAAATCGGTACTTTGACTGAGACGATTGATGCAGTCAATATGGCTCGCGAAAGTGGCTACGGTAGTGTTCTTTCTCACCGCTCTGGTGAGACTGAAGATGCCACCATTGCCGATCTGGCGGTGGCACTTGGTACTTGTCAGATCAAGACTGGTGCACCTTGTCGTGCTGAGCGTACGGCGAAATATAACCAGTTGCTGCGCATTGAGCATGACCTTGGCACTCAAGCGATATTCCGCGGGCCTCTGTCGTTTAGACAAAATCGCCCCGGCGCTAAGCACCTGGCTGCTGCTGCGAAATAACTTCTATATATAGATAGAGAGAGCGCTCCTTCACTTGAGGGGGCGCTCTTGTTTCCAAGTGCTCTGGGCGGCGTGAGATGTCCTTAGCTCTTAGCTTCTAGTTCTTATTTTTAGTTCATGCTCGCCATATTTTGCGCCGCCCCGCTTCTCTTTAAAACTGAGGTTGTGCGATAGCGGCCTAGGTACTGACCATCCAGGTACTGATCGACATAACTTTTTGCCGAGATTATGTCTGGGCTGGTTTGAGCGAACTGGTCTCGGGCCCGAGCAGCCCATGAGCCCTGCATGTTGTCGCCGAAATAATAAGTTGTGCGGTCTGCTTTGGCCTCAGTGCCGTTAAAAGTAATTGCTTGAGATTGGGTTTCAACCCAGCCGGGCTGGTTCCAACGAGCGTGAATGCCGCCATCTTTGCTGAGGAAGAAGACCACTTCAGAGCCGATTACCTGCCCCTGCAACACTGCGGGCAGGGTGGAGTCGACCACTGTGGTCTGGCAGTACCAGGCGCCCTGGTAAGAAGTCGGGAACGAGTTAGTGGTGGGTTTGTTGAGGCCGGGCTGAGTATAAGCGGCCGGCTGACCCTTCGCTAGGTCGGGGCGGCCCTGTTGACTTTGCAATGGAGCCTGACTCTGGCCCTGACTTTGGTTTGAATGGGGACTTGAATATGGATTTGATTCTAGGGCTTCAGCCCTTTCTTCAACTTGGCCAGAGAGCAGCATTGCCTGAGCTGCCTGACAATTAGCCACCAGAGCAATTAGGATGGCTATCAATTTTGATTTCAAATTCAGACTTTTGGCGATTACCCTGGTTTCCATAAGCTCTAGCTCAACAAAGTGAGACCTGTAAGTTGCTGCAGGTTAGGCCTTCGGGCCCCTCTCCCAGTTTCTATGTTCCCTTGAAAACGACCAATTATTCACCCTGACTGTAGCTACAGTTTTATTAATCTGGCCCGATCGTTCAAGAAAGGCTATGGATGGGTCGATGTTTGTAAAGTGCTGCTACGATCTTTGCTGCGCTCTAGGAGGGGATTAGGTGAGTAATAAAACAGTCATGGCTACAGAAATCAAAGATATTGGCCTTGCCGCACTTGGCAAGCAGAGAATCGAGTGGGCTGAGGGCGATATGCCTGTCCTCAAAATGATTCGCGAACGCTTCGAAAAAGAAAAACCATTCAAAGGCTTGAGAGTTTCAGTATGCGCGCACGTTACTAGCGAAACTGCTAATTTGGCAAAGGCGCTTGTAGCTGGTGGTGCCGACTGCGTTGTCATTGCCTCTAACCCGCTTTCCACCCAAGATGATGTGGCTGCTTCTCTGGTCAAAGATTGGAATATGTCTGTTTTCGCCATCAAGGGTGAAGACATTCCTACCTACCATCGTCATATCAATGTTGCTCTTGATCACAGACCACACTTCATCATTGATGATGGTTCAGACCTAGTTGCTACTCTTTTGCAAGAGCGTCCAGAGCAAGTTGCTGAAGTAATAGGTTCTACGGAAGAAACCACTACTGGTATCACTCGCCTGCACTCAATGCAGCGCGATGGTGCCTTGAAGTTTCCAGCTATTGCCGTAAACGATGCTCAGACCAAACATATGTTTGATAATCGTTATGGTACTGGTCAATCAACTCTAGACGGTATTATCCGCGCCACCAATCGCTTGGTCGCTGGCCGCAACGTTGTAGTCTTAGGCTATGGCTGGTGCGGTAAGGGCTGCGCCATGCGTGCACGCGGATTAGGTGCTAACGTCATCGTTACTGAAGTAGATCCTATTAGAGCGATTGAAGCCGTTATGGATGGTTTCCGCGTTATGCCTGTGGCTGAAGCTGCAGCAATCGGCGATTTGTTCATTACCGTTACTGGCAACCGCCATGTTATCGATGAGGCTCATTTTGCCGTAATGAAGGAAGGCGCTATTGTATGTAACTCGGGCCACTTTGACCTTGAGCTCAACCTTGATGCCTTAAGAAAAATGTCTAAGTCGCGTCGCGAAGTTCGCCCATTGATGGAAGAGTTTGTATTGCCTAGTGGCAACAAAGTCTATGTTTTGGCTGAAGGCCGTCTGGTCAATTTGTCTTGTGCTGAAGGTCACCCAGCCTCTGTAATGGACATGAGCTTCGCTAATCAGGCTTTGGCTCTTGAATACTTGGCTAAGAATAAGGGCAAATTGAGCGCTGGAGTTCATACTCTGCCTTTAGAAATTGACCAAGAAATTGCTTCATTGAAGCTTAAGTCGTTGGGTATGACGATTGATAAACTCACTCCCGAAATGACTGAGTATATGAATTCTTGGAAGTCTGGCACTTAAGACCAATATACATATAGAAAAGAAGAAGGCCCAGGCAATTGTCTGGGCCTTCTTCTTTTAGCTCTTAAATCAGTTAATGATTTAGTTGATTTTCTGGAACATGTAGCCAATGCCACGAGCGGTCAAAATCAGATCAGGGTTGGAAGAATCTTCTTCTAGTTTTGATCGCAAACGACTGATGTGAACGTCTACTACTCTGGTATCAATTCTGTGGTCAGGTGGATAGGCCCATACCTGTTGAAGAATCTCACCGCGAGAATAGGGTTTGCCTGAATTGGTGACCAGTAGCTCAAGCAAGCTGAATTCCATTCCGGTAAGCCGGATTCTTTCGTTCTTGCGAGTTACTTGACGCTTATTCAAGTCAATTTTGAGGTTGCCGATAGTGATGACATTCGAGCTCTTGCTCTGGCCAACTTCTTGATGACGTTCAACAGTGCGACGCAAAACAGCCTTAATACGAGCTTCTAGCTCGCTAGGGCTGAATGGTTTAACTACATAATCGTCAGCTCCAATTTCCAAACCTTGAATGCGGTTAGAAACATCGGCGACGGCCGTCAACATAATAATAGGGGTATCAGAAGTCTTGCGAATTTCGCGACAGACTTCATAGCCGTCCATTTTTGGAAGCATGACGTCGAGGATGACCAGGTCGGGCTGGAATGAGTTGAACTGCTCCAGCGCTTCTTGTCCGTCGGCTGCCGTTGCCACGTTGTATCCGGCAAGCTTCAGGCGGGTTTCGAGGATGCGCCTAATTGAAGCTTCATCGTCTACAACCAGAACCTTTTCTTGTTCGGAAGTGTTATCCACTGCTTTATCCTTATCTAGCCTAATATTTGCCTGACTAAGTTCTTTAGTAAGTTATTTAAAGAATATACCACTATATAGGACCATTCAGAACTGGCACTTGCTGCCCAGTGTCTCTTGACAGGCTTTGCCTTAGTGGCGATTCAATATTAGCTTCCTTCTTAGTGGATAGACAATTTTTATTGATTGCAAATTAGCGCCTGCTCTCGCTGACCCTCTTGGCAATTACTCAAAAGATAAGTAGAAAATCATGTCCCCGCGGGTGGTGCCACCTGGATATGGTTCTGGCATATCCGCTCCCTTGACATACATATTTACTATGGCTGATCGTGCACCACATTTGGTTGTCAGTTGCTGCGAGTCATTATTTTTGTAATTGGCTCAACGTCCGACAGGATTGGCTTTTTGGTGGTTGTAAACAGCTTAGTGTTAAGCCAATGTTGAATGTATGGTGCCCTGGCAAAAAGATTAGTGCATCTCCCAAGCAGTCGTGTTAAGCTTCTGTACTGGTCGGTCTTGTGCCGGCTTTACCATGAATGCTCCCAGTATTCGAAAGCAATCGGAAAACAGGTCGGGAGTTCATAGAGGGAGAGTGGAATGAATAAGCCCCAGTTGAGCTTAGCTTTGAGCCTATCAATAGTGCTGCTCCAAGCTAATTGGCTGCAGGCACAATCTGAGCCGCAAGGCGCTATCTGGCAGAGAATGGCCAGTTCTGCCAACTCGGCAGGAGCAGGTGTGTCCCGGTCAACTCAGAGAGTTGCCACAAATATCAAACTAGCTAGTGCTGCGAAGAAAGCGCCAGTAGCTAAGGCTGATGTGGTTGATGCAAGTCATGCAATGTTGTTCTTATCTAAAGGTAAGGACATCGGTGCTGGCAGTGCAGCCCCCGCAGCAGCCCTGACGATTCACCCCAGCTTGCCGCTGGAGAGCATAAGTGCTGCTCCGGTTGAAGCTGCGGATCTTTCTCCGGCTACTGCCCCGGATATGGCCAGTCAACCTGAGATTTCTCAACCAGCCCCTCGCATAGCATCTGTGCCATCGAGCGCCGCGACAACTGCTTCTTCTAAGCAGATGTTGGCCCAGCTTGCACCAGACCATTTGCTCGCTCAAGCTGACCATACTAATCTCACCCCACAGCCAATACCGCCGGTGGTGACAGGGACTCTTGATTTTGAAGAGTACAAAGTAACCAACGTTATTGACTTGAAAGTTTCGCAATCTCGTACATTCAAATTGAAGAACAAGATTGTTAGAACCTCCATTTCTGATCCTGGCGTTGCTGAACCAGTAGTAGTAGCTGAAAACCAGCTAGTTCTTCTAGGTAAGGCCCCTGGTACTTCCACTCTAGTATTGTGGGATGACGCCGGTAACTCTGTTTCAATCGACTTGCGTGTGAGCCGCGATTACTCGCAGCTGCAAGCAACTCTACGTGAAATAGATCCCCGTATCATCGTCAAAGCCTTCTCTGTAGGTGGCTCTGACCGTGTACTTCTCACTGGTGATGTTGACCACCCTGAATCAATCATTAAAGCGTTCGCCGCATCGAACGTATTTATGGATGACCGCGGTATGAACATCCAAGTCGCCAACAGCCGCATCGTTGCTGGCCGTATTGGTGAGACCGGTGGCACAGGTGGCGGTGGTGCCGGTCAGTCTGGCCAGTTGGCAACAATTGGTACTGTCGATCGCTATACATTCTTCGGCAACAATGCCAACAACATTGGTAAAGCTCAAGTAATGGTCTCTGACGGTGGGCGCGTAACTAGCTTGGTTAAGGTGCGCAAAGTGCCTTTGATCGTGTTGCACGTTACGTTCATGGAAATGAACACCACAGCGGCAAGAGAATTAGCCGTTTCGATGGGCTTCGGCATGGCCAACAAGACCTTCTCGTTTGGTATCGGTGGCTCTATTAACGGTTCTGCCGCCAATCCGATTACATCTTCTCCTGGTTTGCGTGGCTATTCTCCTACGTCTGTTGGGGCAACTAGTGTTAACAGTGCACCAGTATTCAATACTCAGACCTTAACTAACCAAGTGTCACCTTTGCAACCGGTTGGAGTTGGTATACCTTCGTTTAACAACTCAGGTTATGTCGTTCAACCAGTAAGTTTCTTCAGTACTTCTGCTGGCGGTTCCATCGCCAACGGTATCGGTCAGGGTCAGATAATCACAGCTAGTGGATTGTTGTCGCAGTCTGTATTGCTTGGCGCTCCAGGTGGTGTTTCGTTCAGTGCCAATAACGCTGCGAACATCTTCACCTCCAGCTCAAGCTTCGGTAATGGCACAATCTTCTCAATCAACCCAACAGTGCAGGGTGTCATATCATCGAGAAGAGCAAGAGTATTGGCAGAGCCTACTCTTGTTACCTTGTCCGGTGAACGTGCATCCTTCCTGGCTGGCGGCGAAATTCCAATTTTGCAAGCTGTAGCTGCTGGTGGTACCGCTCAACAGTCCGTTGTGTTTGAGCCCTTTGGTATGAGAATCAACATGATTCCTGTCTTGCAAGAGAACGGTATTATCAACCTTGAGGTATCGCCTGAAGAGAGAATCATTGCCAACAACCTCTCATTCAACGTATTTGGTGCCGCTGGTGGTACCGTACCTGGTTTCACTACTCGGAAGACTCAGACAATTGTTGAGTTGAAACCTGGTCAGGAACTATATATCGCTGGTTTGATATCAACGAACATTGGTAGAGAAGTAGCGAAGTTGCCTATCTTTGGTGAGGTTCCAGTTCTCGGTGCTTTGTATCGCTCTAAAGCCTTTAACAAGAATGAAAGCGAACTTGTTGTATCGGTCAGACCAGAGATTATTCTGCCTGGTACTCCTGGTCAGTTGAAGCTTCCTGAAGAGATTGGTCGTACAGAAGGTCCTCGTGACATGAATATGTTCCAAGTTGAGCCAACAGTGCTCGACGAGCGCCACTTCACTAGTGGTCGCGCGGAACGTCACCAGAAAACTTCGCCGACTCTACCTGATGGAGCTCCAGTTCCAGATAACGAATAACAGTTACTGTTTATTTGTTAGTTTAATGATTGACAAAAAGGGAGCAGCTCATTGCTGCTCCCTTTTTTATTGGCATTCTTGAAATTTGCTCATCTTTCAAGAGTCAGTGGATATATGCTCCCTTGACATACATGCTTGCTACTACCGATAGTGCACCATCTGTGGTTGTCATTGGAATTTTTGTTTAACTTAGCAAACATCATAGAAAGTAGCTATTATTAGCTCCTGGTTCTTGTAAAGAGACAAGTGTTAAGTCAGTGTTTAATGTATGGTGCATAGTGCTAAAAGATTAGTGCATTGCTTGAGCAGTCGTGTTAAGCTTCTGTACTGGTCGGTCTTGTGCCGGCTTTACCATGAATGCTCCCAGTATTCGAATGCAATCGGAAATCAGGTCGGGAGTTCATAGAGGGAGAGTGGAATGAATAAGCCCCAGTTGAGCTTAGCTTTTAGTCTATCGTTGGTCCTACTTCAAGCTAATTTGCTGTCGGCACACGCAGAGCCGCAGGGAGCGATTTGGCAGAGAATGTCCAGTTCGCAAGCTGTAGGCGCTTCTAAAGTGTCTAAGCCAGCTCAGAAAGTCAGTTCGGTTAAAAGAGCTGCACCAGTAAGTAAGAGTGACTCTGTAGACGGTAGTCACGCTATGTTGTTCCTTCCAGCAGCCAGTACTGCTGCAAGTTCTAGTACCGCGATGGCAATTCATACGGCTAGCCCGATAGAAACGCCAGTAGCCGCTCCAGTAGCTTCTGGTGCTGTGAGTGGTTCGTCGAGAGCTGCTGCTGCGCAGTATGCTCCAGATCAAGTTGTGGCTCAGGCTGCTGACCAAAGCACCTATGTCACAGCACAGCCGATACCGCCAGTGGTGACCGGCACTGTAGAGCTTGAAGAGTTCAAGACAACAAACGCTATTGACTTGAAAGTATCTCAGTCGAGAACTTTCAAGTTTAAGAACAAAATTGTTCGTACTTCTATTTCTGACCCAGGAATTGCTGAGCCAGTTGTAGTTTCTGAGAATCAGATGGTATTGCTTGGTAAAGCACCTGGCACTTGCACCATGCTGCTCTGGGACGATGCTGGTAACTCGATTAGCGTAGATCTCCGTGTCAGCCGCGATTACACGCAGCTACAGACAACACTGCGTGAAATTGATCCTCGAATCATCGTTAAGGCGTTCTCTGTTGGTGGTTCTGACCGAGTACTTTTGACTGGTGACGTAGACCATACAGAGTCAATCATCAAGGCCTTTGCTGCTTCGAACGTCTTTATGGATGATCGAGGCATGAATATTCAAGTTGTTAATAGCCGTATCGTTGCCGGACGTATCGGTGAGGCTGGCGGTACAAGTGGTGCTGGTGGTCAGACCGGACAGTTAGCTCAACTTAATTCCGTTGATAAGTACACCTTCTTCGGAAACCTTCCTAATAACATTGGTAAGGCCCAAGTAATGGCATCTGATGGTGGTCGCGTTACCAGCTTGGTCAAAGTGCGCAAAGTGCCTTTGATTGCTCTTCACGTCACCTTCATGGAAATGAATACTTCCGCGGCTCGCGAGTTAGCGTTGCAGTTAGGTATTGGTTACGCTGGTAAGTACTTCAACTTCGGTGTTGGTGGTACTGGTACTAGCGTCCCCGGTTCTGTATATAGTTCTCAAGTTGGCAACCGCTACAGGCAGAGTATGCAAGGGCTAGGAAACCCTAATGCTCCGACCCCCATTAACAGTTCTGTGGTTTCCGTGCAGGCAAGTCAACCTAACGTATTTCCTGGCAGCCAAGTTTATGGCCGCGGTGGTGTAGTTCAGCCAGTTTCCTTCCTCACCCCAACTTATGTAACTGGTGTTGGTCAAGGTAACGTCGTTTCTGGCGCTGGAGCTCTGCTTTCACAAGCTGTTCTCCTCGGCGCTCCAGGTGGTGCCGTGCTATCCACTAACAACTTGTTCAACTTGTTTACTGGTATCTCTAACTTGGGTTCATTCTCGATTAACCCAACTATTCAGGGTATTATTTCGAACAGAAGAGCAAGAGTATTGGCTGAGCCTACTCTTGTGACTATTTCGGGCGAGAGAGCGTCTTTCTTAGCTGGCGGTGAGATTCCAATCGTTCAACAGATTGCAACGGCTGGTGCCGCACTGGCCTCTGTAACTTTCGAGCCTTTTGGTTTGAGACTGAACATGATTCCAGTACTTCAAGAGAACGGCACCATCAACTTGCAGATTTCTCCTGAAGAGCGAATCATCGCTAACGAACTAGCTTTCACCCTTGGTTCTGCAGCATCATCAATCCCTGGTTTCACCACAAGAAAAACCCAGAGTATTGTTGAAATTAAGCCTGGTCAAGAACTCTACCTCTCCG
This sequence comes from Obscuribacteraceae bacterium (SeqCode), assembly GCA_044378815.1. Taxonomy (GTDB): domain Bacteria; phylum Cyanobacteriota; class Vampirovibrionia; order Obscuribacterales; family Obscuribacteraceae. The sequence continues at coordinate 19,871 of JBIPOV010000023.1, forward strand.
GTTTAGTCACAACCAACAGCGGTCGTGAATTGACCAAGACTCCACTTCTTGGTGAAGTACCTGTTCTTGGTGCTCTCTACCGTTCGAAGGCATTCAACAAGAATGAAAGCGAACTCGTTATAGCCATAAGACCAGAGATTATCCTTCCTGGTACTCCAGGTCAGCTCAAGCTTCCAGAAGATATCGGTCGTGTTGAAGGACCTCGCGACATGAATGTCTTCCAGGTAGAACCGACTGTAGTTGATGAACGTCACTACTCATCGGGTCGGGCAGAGCGTCACCAAAAGACCTCTCCAACCTTGCCTGAGGGCGCTCCAGTTCCTGATAACGAATAAGACCGAGTTCATTCCGATTGCATGATAACGAGAAGGGGGCATTATGCTCCCTTCTTTTTTTTGATGAAGCTGTTAAACTCTAATTATGAATCTATGTCTTAAGGCCACCTGGGCCTCACTTTCAGTTCTTTTGTTTCTAGCCGTGTTTGTTTCACCAGCTTACGCTGCTAAGAAACTGATGGTTCCGCCGGTCTATGCCGATCATATGGTTGTACAGCGTGATAAGCCCATTGTGGTATCAGGTAAGGCTGTGGCTGGTGCGGCGGTGCAGGTTGATGTGGCTGGTGTAGTCACTGCCACTATTGCCGACTCTAAGGGCAAGTGGCGAGTTGTCGCCCCGGCTCATCCCTTAGGTGCACCTTTTAGCATCACCATATCATCCACGGGCGAAACCATTGCTATTCGCGACGTATTGGCTGGTGATGTTTTTCTTTGCGCAGGTCAGTCTAATATGTTGTTGCCAGCGTTGGCTACCAAAGATTGTCGAAGCTTGCCTGTTCTGAAGAGCGCCACTACTCGGTTTTTCAACCTTAGTAAGGGCGATCATATCGATTTATTTTTCAATGCTGCGAAAGAGATGAGTCTTGAGGGTAGTACTGAGAAAGACTCATATTTTGACAGTGAAGGCTTTAAATGGATTAAGGCAGATGATCCAGAAATCGAACATCGTTCGGCTGTGGCTGTGGCATTTGCTCATAGGCTGAGACAGTTGGTTAAGGAAGATATTCCGATCGGTATAGTGCAGTGCACCATTGGTGGTACTAACATTCAAAGTTGGATGCCAGCTTCTGAGGTGCCGGAAAAATATGTCGATACCAAGACTTCAACTCCGGTAGGGTATGTCTACGAGAAGTATTTAGCTCCGATGGCGGGGCTAAATCTTAAGGCTGTGCTCTGGTATCAAGGTGAGTCTGATGTGGAACGTTTCACTTTCTATCCTCGACTTTTTGCCATTATGACTCAGCAATTACGTAAGCGCTTTTCTCCCGATATGGCATTCTTCATCATTCAGTTACCCAATTGGGGTGCCAAAAGTACCATTGCGCCTAGTTTGACAGCCTACTTCAGAGAAGCTCAGCAGAAGGCAAGTATGGTTCCAAACTGCTTCTTGGTGCCTACACTTAATTCTGAAGTGACTGATTATGCTGAATTGCACAGCAGCAATAAGCTCACGGTGGGAAAAAATGCGGCGCAAATGGTTGCTGGTCAAATTTACAAAGTTGAACATGCTCTTACCCCTCGTTACTCTATGGCAGAAAGGGTTGGACCGGAGTTGAAGGTGACTTTTTCCTATCTTGATAGCGGTCTTGAGCTACGCGGTAAGAAGTTTACTGCCTTTGAGATTGCCGGTGCCGATGGTATTTTTAAGCCCGCTAGGGTTAGGCTCGAGGGTGAGGCATTATATTTGTCTAGCGCTGTGGTCTCTGAGCCCGAGTATTGTCGCTACGCCTGGGCCGACAATAGCGTGGCAGAACTTTTTAGCAAGACTGGTATGCCTGTATCACCGTTTCGCTCTGATGCACTGCCCTTGGTTGGCAACAAAGCTAAAATGATGGAAGTGCTAATCTACAAACAATAAATAAAACTGTTAGTGCGCTCAGCACTATTTCTTTCGTTGTGCTTTTTTAGCCAATTTAGCTTGATACTGTTCCATAAATTCACTAGATTCGCGTGGAAACTGGCTAGTGAATATATCTAGCACTAACTTAACTGCAGTAGCGAGGAACTCTTCTCTCTCATATTCGGGCATATAGCAATTGGCAAGGCCGATTTTGTCTACGATTCGCAGAAGACCTTTTTCGGACAATCGCACCATTGTGGTCATCACTGTTGTGTAAGCGATATCGCGATCTTGCCTCAGTGCGTCAAATACCTCTCTGACAGTCACTGTTGGATTAGCTAGTTTCCATACTAGCTCCATTATTTCGCATTCCAGATCGCCTAAGAATTTTCGCAGGCCCTTCTGGTTAAATCGAAAAGAGGCGTTTTCGTCGTTTAATCGCATATTTTTTCAATTGGTAAACACTACTAGCTATCGTAACATATCCTTTGACTTACAATAGTAATATTTCTTTCCACTATGAGAACCTCGAATGTCTATTCCCTCTAACAATCTCACCGCCTCCTCTAGCTCCGTTGGCTCTCGCCCTGTGGTCTTTCTCGACCGTGACGGCACTCTAAACGTTGAGGCTGGTTATATCAAAGAGGTGGAGAATCTCAATTTGATTGAAGGAGCAGGAGAGGCGATTGCCAAATTGAATCAAGCGGATGTTGCCTGCGTACTGGTCACCAATCAGACTGGAGCAGCTCGTGGTTACTATCCAGAAAGTCATATTAATGCCTTGCATGAGCGTTTGCTAAAGCTTCTGGCCCTATCTAGTGCTCATCTTGATGCTATTTACTATTGCCCCCATCTCTCCCGGGCTGATGGGGGTGTCGTTCCGCCCTACGATATTGCCTGTAATTGTCGCAAACCCGCTCCTGGTCTGGTTGAGCAGGCCTATCGTGACCATCCGGAGCTAAGCCGGCAGTTGGCCTTTGTTGTCGGTGACAAAGCTACCGATGTCGATCTTGCCGTGAATTGCCATGTCAAGGGAGTCTTGGTCGAAACTGGCTTTGGCAAAGATGTGCAGTCTGGTGCCTATCAATGGCCGGTTAAACCTGATTTTCAGGCCAGTTCGATTGTTGAGGCGGCTGAATGGATTTTGGCTTCGATAAATAAGGCTAGTGTGCTCTGAAGTCCCCTCGATTTAAACTCGCGAGCGCAGCAACAGGCTGACTTCACTCAGTAAGTTCGGAATATCGAAAGGCTTGGGCAGATATAAGTCTGCGCCTGCTTCCAGAGCCAACGATTGGTCCGGGTGAGAAGTGGCCATGACGATCCAGATTTTTGACAAAACATCATCGGCTTTCAGGGCGCGGCAGAGGTTCCAGCCATCCATTTTTCTATCGATTAAGTTTGACTCTAGCAGGATCAAGTCTGGTGGCTCGAAGCGAGCTAGTTCAAGAGCGTCGTCGGCGGAGCTTGTCACTTGCACTACATAGCCTTCAAGGGCAAGGGTTTCTTGCAGCAAGCAAGCCATAGCACCATCGGGTTCTACCACTAAGATTCTCGAAATATGTTTGATTAGAGCTGCTGGAGCAGAGTTGTTTTGCAGGGTGCCGTTTTGATTGAGGTTCTGCAGCTGACCGGAGCTTGCTGCTTGCAGCTCTTCTTCTTCTATGTTGCTATCTGAAACCCAGAAAGAGCCCTGCCTTTGTTTTGCTACATTGCGGTGATCGCGAGCTGTAGTTAAGACATCGATGTATGACTGGAACTTTTTAACGGTATTGCTGACGATACCAATAGCAATTGAAATTAATGGTACTCTGCGGCGAATGCCACCGCGGCCAGTAGAGATTAGATAGCCTCTAGCGATGTCGCCCTTGGGATAAAAACGTGAGCTGACATTATCAAACTGCTGGCAGATTAGTTCCGCTTTCCTTTCTGCCACTTCTGGCCTTGTTACCATGATAAAGTCATCAGCTTCAAGGTGACCGACAAATTCGGTTTCGTCTGCGCAATCGAGCAAGATCGCTGCCAGTGCCTTAATCAGTTGGTCCCCGGCCAGATCGCCATAGGTTTCATTGTAGACTCTAATCTTGTTTAGATCTAGTGACATGACCGACCAAGCCTTGTCTGAGTAGAGGCATTGCTCGAGCATTCGACGAATTAGATTAGGTCCTGGTAACTGAGTTAATGGATTGGAAAACTCTTCCTGCCTCCGTCTCAAATGGGCTAGAACTCTTATCGCTAGCTCGTTCTTGTCGATTGGATCGCCAAGGACATCATCAGCACCATAACGAAAGGCATTGATTCTTTCGGTTACATCAGTAGATGGATGCAGCAGAACTAGCACCGGTCGTGGTGGCGCAAGTGTGGCGCGAATCTGTTGGCAATAAAGTCGGCCATCTCCGGAGCTAACGCCATCGAGTTGATTGGGCAGGATAATGATATCGGGATGAAGGAAGGAGAGCAGCTCGTTTGCTTCTTCAAAGGAAGTTACTGCGTGAACTTTACTACCTGTCTTTTCTAATACCGATGAAAATTCAGCAGCTTGCCTTGCTTGATTGATAATTAGAATAACGGGGGTGGGGAGGAGCATTTAGTCCCTCCCTCTGGCTGCTTGTTGCTCTAATGTAGCGGCCGGCAGCTTCACTGTGAAGGTTGTATTGCCCGGTTGGCTTGCCACGCTGATCTGGCCGCCCAATGCCAGGCAAAGAGAGCGGGTGATATACAGACCCAATCCGGTGCCTTCTGTTTGTCTAACCAAGGGATTGTCAAGACGCCCGAACTTAGAAAAAACTTGTGGCAAGTGTTCCTCGGGGATACCAACACCTTCATCGCTAATCGAAAACTCAACCATTTCAACGTCGGAGGAATTGTTTTTCTCTTTCTCTTTTTCCAGTCCCCGGGCTGTGATAGTTACGGTGGTGCCCGCAGGTGAATATTTGATGGCGTTATCAATGAGGTTTGTCAGAATTTGCTCTAGCCTGTCAGCATCAGCCCACACTGGTGTAAGGCCGGCTGGAACACTAACTATTATTTTGTGGTTCTTGGCTTTGTCTGTTAGATTTTGCTGCACTCTTTCGATGGCATCGCGCGGATCTATGGCACGAATAGTTAGTTGTAGCTTTTTCGATTCTAGTCTCGACACGGCAAGAATGTCTTCCACCAGCCTTGTAAGCCGATCTGCTTGATCTTTTATGATACCAACGTAGCGCCGCTGTTGCGATACATCTAGTCTATCGCCAGCTCTTAGAATAGTGTCGGCAAAACCCTTGATGCTCGTTAGGGGAGTGCGCAATTCGTGAGAGACGGTACTAACAAACTCGGTTTGGGCTTGTTGCAATGAGTTTGCCTGAATAACATAAATAATCGTCAAGTAACCCCAGGGCTTCTCTTCTTCTTCTTTTTCTTCTGGCGATTTTGCTGACTTGGCAGATGAGTCTGTCAAGGGAAAGCGCGAGGCTGGCATAACGAATTCGACACCGGCACGGGTTAACACCGTTACTGGCTTGGGATCACTGTCGTCTTCCCCAGATTCTTTGCCTGAATCTTTAGGCGATTCTCTGTGATTATCTGTCTCTTCGTGGCCATGCCAGTCAACCATTGTGGCGATCTGGTGGCCGACAATTTCTTCTATCTCTGCGCCAATTAGCTTGGCGAAAGATGGATTAGTGGTAGTGATTAATCCCGCTACATCTGTCACTACAACAGCGTCAGCGGAATTAAGCAGAAGGGTGCGATAGATTTCTTCTGTCTTAATTGACACGATATTTATTTCACTGCAATTGCGGTTCTTCCTGAAATCTAACTTAGCATTAGATAAAGGGGGCTTTTCGCATTACAACCTATCCTTAAGGTTTAGCGCATTAATTGAATACTTTGGTGTACTTGCCTATTTCAAATCAGTCAAATCAAGCAGTTGCTTAAGCCTTTCCTCGTCGGTAAGAAAACGATAACCGATCAGGGCTTCAAAAGCCGTTGCTTGCCTGAGAACCGCCTGCTCTACATTACGCCGAAAGCCCGCTGGCTTTAGATTGCGAGCGCGTCTGACGATGTCGAGCTCATCTTCTGTGAGATTAGGTTTAAGTAGCTCAATTAGCCGGGCTTGTTCTTTCGAATTTACCCTGGAGACTACTTGATCGTGCAGCTTTTTCACCGTAACTGAGGCCAACAGCTCACGCTCTCGTTCAAATAATTCGAATACAGCATCGCCAAGGTGAGCCAAACTGCGCAAAGGAATCTCTTTGACTTGTTTCAGTCGGTCTTGCTCGCTGAGAGCTTTGAATGTTTCGCCGAATAGCATTTTGTTCTCGTTTAAATTCGGCTATCTTCGACCGCTGCGCTTGGCCAATACTTCACCCAGTGCTTGCCAGGCAAAGTTGGGCAATGACTGCGCCATGCGACTTAATCGCCATGGCTCTTTAAGCAAGCGATAGAGCCATTCGCAGTGAAACTTTTGAAAGGTTACAGGTGCACGTTTGACAAAACCAGTCCAAACGTCGAAGCTGCCGCCAACCCCAATTAGCACTGCTTGCGGAAATAGGTGCTTGTAGCGGTCAATGAAAAATTCTTGTCGCGGTACGCCCATGGCAACAAGAATCAGTCTAGGACTCTTCTCTGCCATTCTTTCAAGAATTGTTTGTTCTTCGGCCTTGTCGAAAAATCCATTTTGATAAGCCACTATTTTGATACCAGGATGAAGTTTTGGTAGTTCTTCTATCAGTTTATTCATCACCTCTGGTCTGCCGCCTATCAAGGCTACTTCTTGACCTAACTTGGCCGCACTGGCAAGAGCACTGGCAGCTAGTTCAATGCCGGGAAGTCTTTGCACTTTAGAATTTTTTGCTTCGGCTAAACGCAAGGCCCAGACTACACCAGCTCCATCGGGCACGACTAAATTGGCGTTGCGAATAATGCGGTCAAGCTCTTTGTCTCTCTGTGAAGCTACAACCATCTCGGCGTTAATCGTTACTACGTGGAGAGATTGATTCTTTTGCCAGGCATCTTCAATCACTTCAATGGCGGCACTCTCGCTGACTAGATCAACGGGGTAGCCGAGTACGTGGTCTCTACTTGTTACTGCTGGCAATGGCATATTGTTTAGTGGTATCAACGGTGTGGAGTTATGTAGTATAGGTTTGTAGTTAAGACGCGAGAATTCTAGCTATAAGTGCACCGTTCTGACAAGCCATTTCTCTGCAGTCTTTAGCTTGATGGCTGGCGGATGCAGCAAGCTCATTGTAATTTGTTAGGGCTGCTTTAATGGTGGCAGGCCAGGACTGGCTATCTTGGTTGTCTTCATCTCTCGTAAAGGTGAGATTGGGCTGTTTGAACTGTTTCAATACAAATTCAACTTTAGGATCATACGATATGCCAATTACTGGTTTGCCGCTAGCCAGAGACATAATTAGTGAGTGCAGGCGCATACCAATAACCATATCGAGAGATGCTAGCAGTGATAACCACTGACTCGGTAAGAGGTCTTGGTTGAGTGGCAACCATACGGTTCGTTCTTTGCTTTGCCACAAGTCAACAAAAGATTGCAAAATCGGTCGATCTTGCTGATCTTGCAGAGGCAGCATCACTAAAGTGGCGGACGAATCAAGTGTGTTCTCTAAAGTCTCTACAAGTTTTTGTAGATGGGCTGAGGTAAATCCAGCACCACTGCGCAGCGAAATACCAATTAGGGTTGGTTTTGGTCTTGCACTAGAGCCGTATTTAGCTAAAAGGTCTTGCACCGCCTGCGGCGGGGCAGTTCTTACAAGGGTCCAGACTGGGTCTGCGGTTTTTATGCTTTTGTGCTTGAGACCCCATTTTTCAAGCTGACCATAAGAACTGTCGTCGCGCACCGAAATGTGGCCTGCAAGTTGCAAAAATTGTTTGGTAAGGTTGCGGCTGATTGACCTTTTGAGCGGTCCTAGACCTTGGGCATAGATTAGTATTTTGCTTCCGAAGAGGCGCGCTAGGGTAATTAGCCCGCCATAGTAGACAATTGACTTGAGTGAGTCTGTGTCTTGAAATAGGCCGCCGCCGCCACTAATGAAGAGCTTTGTCCGCGGAAGTAGAGCGATTATTTCTTTCAACTTCCAGCGATTGACTGTTTGCACTGCAAATTGTGTTCTAGTCTTGCGTGGATTGTTTGACAACACAACAATGTTATCGGAGCTAATATTGGCTGCTCTAACTTCGCTCAGCAGTTGCTCTAGTATGGCTTCGTCGCCGAGATTGTCGAAGCCGTAGTAGCCGGATATCAAAATCAGTGAACGCGCCATAAAATATCTATCTCTGGAAGCCTTATCTGCTCAGGATTTTAGCACTTGCCGTTAATCCTTTTTGTTTGGTATATACCTTGGCTATATTGTGTTGCTTACTGCTTTTGCCATATCATCTATAAATGGCAGCTGATTCTTTAACTATTGATTTGTTCGAGAGCTTGATCGTAAGAAAAGGTCTTCAGGCACTTGGCAGCGTTGAGGTGAGCTGGTTTGAAGTTAAACCTCGCTGCAGCGAGGAGCTGAGCGCGGTTTTGCGCCTCTCTTCGACGCCCGATTTTCCCAATCCTGTTTTCTTTCCTGGTTTGCTTGATTTTGCGGCGCTGCAAGAAGGCAAGCAAAATGTCTTCATTGACTTTTCTGCCTTTACCGCAGTTCGTGAGCATGTAAAAAGTGACCTTGTGATCGCCTGTGAAACTGGCCTAACCATAGGTCAGCTCAATGACCATCTTAGTGCTTTTGGCCAACGCTTCCCTGTAGATTTGGGTCCCAGCGCTAACAATGTGGCTTTGATAGATTTGCTTTTGACGGGAGATGGCGGCTACTTAGAAACGGGCTTTGGTTATTTGCGCAGTCAAATACTTGGTCTTGAATCGGTCTACTCTCAGGGTTTGGTGCTCAAGAGTGGCGGCCGTGTTGTGAAGAATGTCACGGGTTTTGATGTTACTAAATTAGTGCTTGGTTCAAGAGGAGCTTTTGCTTTTCCTTATCTAGCTTATTTGCGTCTGGCTGCCATTCCCGAGGCCGTCGCCAGCTTTTCTGCCCAGTCAAAGTCGAACGATTCAAGTGAACTACTGGCGGTGTCAGCTCGCTTGCTCTCTTCTGGTTTGCCCCTATCGGCTCTTGAGATAGTTGAGGTAGAAAATCAAGGCAATCTTGAGTGTCAGCTGATAGTTCAAGTTGAGGGACCAGCTCAGCTAGTGGCTGATTTGAGTGCGCAGATAGAAGTTGAACTAAGCGGCTTTGAGTTTAAGGCAATTGATAACCATGAAGCGCAAAAAGTATTAACCTATGCGATTGCTTCTGCCAGTGACTACTGTGTTGAAGCGGCTGCGTCGCTTTCTTTGTTGAGGGCTTTGCTTGAAAGTTTGAGCAATAAGGAGCGCTCCCCATTGCGTGGTAAATTGCGTGTGCGTCCTGCTTGTGGGCGGCTTTACTTGCATAGCGCGAGCAAAGAGCAGGTAGATAGTGATCTAGAATTACTTACTGCAATTTTGCGTTCTTGTCGACAAGGTGCCGACGGCAGTGCCTTAGCGAGTTGGGAAGTTTTGACATTGGCCGCTCGCTATGGGCTGTTTAGTAGTTGCTCTAGACGTTTGAGTGCGGCAGAACCAGCTGCCATCGGCTTGTATAAGCGTATTAAAGAAAAGTTCGATCCAGGCCTGTGTTTGAATCCCTTGGCAAATTTTGCAGATTAAAATATGACTGAAGACGTGAGCGATGTGATTGAAATCAGCAATGGCTCTGCCAAGCTCAGTCGAGAATTGCTCGATAGTTGCATTCATTGCGGTCTCTGCTTGCCTGCTTGTCCGACTTATTTAGCTACTGGCCGTGAAATGGAGTCGCCACGAGGGCGAATCTACTTGCTCTCTAAATGGCAAGAAGAAGGTGGCGAGCTGGCACCACGAGCAATTGAGCATTTAGAGTCTTGTCTTGGCTGTCTTGGTTGTCAGACTGCCTGTCCGTCCGGTGTTAAGTATGAGGCTATTCTTGATCAAGCCCGACCCCATTTGGCCGCTCGTCGAAATTGGCTGACACGCCAGATCATGCGTTTTGGTTTTAGCGAAATCTTGCCTAATTACGGTCGCTTGAGAATATTGGGTTTCCTCCTGCGGCTGGTGCAAACTCTTAAGCTTGACAGCTTTGTCGCCAAGTTGCCGTGGATTGCGCAGGGGCCGCCGATTTTGCGTAAGGTGGCTGATTTCCAGATGTTTACGCCAACAGTGGTTAAGCACCTGCCCCTGCCGAAGAAATCCTGGAAGGCTGGTGCCAAAATAGGCAGTGCTAAATTGTTTAGCGGTTGTGTCATGGATATCTTTTACAACCATGTTAATCACGCTGCTCTGCGCCTTATGGTGCGCCAGGGAAATGTGGTTGAGGTACCAGCGCAAACTTGCTGCGGTGCCTTGGCTTTTCATGCTGGAGAGCTTGATATAGCAACGGCCTTGGCTAAGCAAAATATCGATCTCTTTGCCCAATCAGACGAGCGCATTGTTGTCACATCTGCTGGTTGCGGTGCCATGCTCAAGCATTATGGACAACTGCTTTCTGACGATCCTGTTTATAAAGAGAAAGCCCGTTCTTTTTCACAGAGAGTGCAAGACCTGTCTGAGAACTTAGCTCTGGGGAAATTTCCTGAGATGACAGGGACGAGTCAAAGTCATATGGTTTATCATGCCGCTTGCCACTTAGCTCATGCTCAAGGGGTTCGCGTCCAGCCGCAGGAGTTGCTTAGTACGGTGGCGGCCAGTACTGGTGCTCATCTATGCGATTTACCCGAAGCCGAGCATTGTTGCGGCAGTGCTGGAATCTACAACTTGCTCAATACATCGCTTAGTTTAAAAGTGTTAGATCGCAAGATGAACTTTATAGAAGAAAGCGGCGCTGATGTGGTTGTCACTAGCAATCCTGGTTGTCTTCTTCAGCTAGAGGCCGGAGTCAAGGCCCGTGCGCTCAATGTCAAGGTTAAGCATTTGGCTGAGGCTTTAGATGATGCCTTTGCCAATTGAATGGTCTGCCCCAACCTCAATCATTAGAAGCTCAATATCTTGGGCTTTTCGCTCGCCGATAAGACTATAATTTTTCATTGGCAGCTATATGAAAGGTCAGATCAGTGACTACCCTTGTTCCCCACCGCAAAGTGGAACTTTTCGAGAATGATATAAGTGATGAGCGACTGCAGCACTATCTGAGCAAGTCGGTAGTGGCTGTCGACACAGAGACCCGTGGTCTAGTCATCAGGCGTGATCGTTTGTGCTTGATTCAGATTTGCGATGACGAGGGTGTGGTTAGCTTTGTTCGCTACAAGACGGCTGCAGATCTTGATCCGAAGCTTATGTCGAATGTGAAAAAGCTGTGTCAAGCGCCGAATGTTCTAAAGCTATTCCACTTTGCTCGCTTCGATGTGGCTGTGCTCAAGTATTACCTTAACATCGAGGTCGCTCCTTTCTTTTGTACTAAGATTGGCTCTAAGCTGGTGCGTACCTACACTGACAAGCATGGCCTTAAAGATCTTGTGAAAGAGCTGTTGGGAATTGAACTTGATAAGTCTAATCAGACTAGCGATTGGGCTCAGCTTGACTTAACTGATGAGCAAATAGAGTATGCCGCTAATGACGTGCGCATGCTATTACCTCTCTATACAAAGGTTTTGGCCATGCTTGAGCGTGAGAAACGACTTGAGCTAGCGCAGAAGCTTTATTTGGCTTTGCCCACAATTTGTGAGCTTGATATCTTGGGTTGGAATGGTATTTTTGAGCACTAGCTCTTTTTCTTGACTAATTAATTGAAGTATTTTGTTAGTAGCAGCCAATAGGAACCGAGAAAGCGAAATGGAAAAGCTAATCTACGAGAAGTCACAAGCCGGCAGAAGAACTGAAATTCTTCCCAAAACAGGCGTGCCGCATAGAGCTCTTGAGACGCTCATTCCTAAAGGTTATGTGCGTGAGACTGCTGCGGCTTTGCCTGAAGTCAGTGAGCTCGAGGCTGTGCGTCACTTTGTCAAACTTTCCCATCTCAATCACTGCATAGACACTGGATTCTATCCACTAGGCTCGTGCACGATGAAATATAATCCCAAAATCAATGATGCCATGGCTGCTCTTGAGGGCTTTAGAGAGTTACATCCTAATCAGCCAGAAGATCAGGTTCAAGGTGCCCTTGAGCTGCTCTATCTGCTAGAAAAATCTATTTCAAGTATTGTTGGATTACCTGCTGTTACACTTCAGCCCGCCGCTGGTGCCCATGGCGAGATGACTGGTTTGCTTTTGATTCGTGCCTATTTCGAATCGAAGGGTGATAACAAGCGTCGTACAGTTATTGTGCCTGATACTGCCCACGGTACTAACCCCGCAACGGCAGCTTTGGCTGGTTTCGATGTTGTTGAAATTAAGAGCAATGATCGTGGTTTGGTTGATATTGAGGCTCTTAAGGCTGTTCTCGGTCCAGATACTGCTGCCATCATGTTGACTAATCCTAATACGCTAGGACTTTTCGAAGAAGAAATCATGATCGTGCAGAAGCTTGTACACGAAGCTGGTGGCCTGCTTTATTACGATGGTGCAAATTTGAATGCCATTATGGGCTTGGTTCGACCAGGAGATATGGGCTTCGACGTCTGTCACCTTAATCTGCACAAGACCATGTCCACACCTCATGGTGGTGGCGGTCCTGGTGCCTGTGCTGTAGCTTGTCGCGATATTCTCGAACCATTTCTACCTAAACCGGTAGTGAAGAAAACCGGCGATCACTATTCGCTTGATTGGAATAGACCTCAGTCGATGGGCAAAATCAAAGGTTTCTATGGCAATTTTGGTATTCTAGTGCGTGCCTATGCCTATATCTTGGCCCATGGAAAAGGTGGCCTCTGCCAGGTTTCCAAAGACGCTATTCTTAACGCTAATTATCTCAAAGTGAAATTGAGCCGCTCCTTTACTGTTGCCCACGAACAACCTTGCATGCACGAGTTTGTTTTGTCGGGAGTGAAGCAAAAGGAACGTGGTGTTTCCACCGCTCAGATGGCTAAGCGCTTGCTTGACTTCGGCGTACATGCTCCAACGGTTTACTTCCCGCTAGTGGTTCCGGAAGCAATGATGATTGAGCCCACAGAGACAGAAGCAAAGGATATGCTTGATCGCTTTGCTGAGATCATGTTGCAGATAGACAAAGAGACAATCGAATCGCCTGATTTGGTTAGAAACGCACCGACGAATACCCCAGTGGGTAAACTTGACGAAGCAACAGCCGCTCGCAAGCCGAACTTGCGCTGGAGCCCAAACTAAGTAATTGCCAAACTAAATAATATCGTCGAATTCCATGGCCAGTTTTAGGTAGGTCATTCTTTCTTTGATGCGGGCAATTTCTTTTTTTGTGCATTTAATTGGTACAAGAGCGCACAGGGCCACCAAATTGATAAACATCAAAGGTGTACTGGCCATCATCATTTTGCTCAATTCATCGCCGGCAAATTCGACATAGCACTTAAATGCGATCACTAAGCCAATCAAACTGGTGACAAGAAAAACTGCGCAGTGCCAAAAGAGAAAAATGCGCTCTCTCAGCTCTGCTGCCATCAGCGAGGCCATTTCAGCTCTCATCTCTGGTGGGATTGCTCTGCTCTGCCTTTTGTTTTTAGCAAAGGAGGGTGTTTGTTTATTGGTAGATTGAACAACTCGTTCGTTAATAGCATTTGAGGCTTGAATAGCCCTTTTACTGATAACTGGGTCGAAGTCTCCTTGACCGTGGCGGGAGTTCAGTCTGGGAGCCCCACAGTTACCGCAGAACTTAGAGCCAGAGTCGAACACTCCAGAACAGTGCAGGCAAGAGATAGTATTGGGAGCAGCAGAAAGCAACGTTGTAGCCAAATCAAAACCTCGTCTAATTTTCGCTGGCAAGCTCTTGAGATTACATTTTGAGGCTAACTCTGCCTTTTTTGCGCGTGCCTAGAAAATTCTTAAGAAAGTAGGGGGCTGTCAGTGGGAAAAACCGTCAAAAAGGCCCTTTTTTTCGCTCACTTTGTAAAGTATCAGGCTAATTTAGCGCAGGGCGTTGGTTAGAGATGCGGCTGACTTGATTAGTTTGATCGCAGCACTACGATTGAATTTACCATCAGTAAAGACTTCTTTGAATATAGCTTGGCCAAGGAACTGATTGTTCTTCATCAGCAGGCGATGGGCAAAGGGCATGGCGGCATCAACAAAGTTGAACTTTGGATTGATAGCCAGGGCAATTCCCTCAAGGGTGAGCAGCGCTCTCATAACATAGGTGAATTCGGATGGCAGGCTGAACGGATAGGCGAAGCAGACCTCAGAGAAATCGAATAACATCTTGCGGAAGCGGACTTTATTCATGCCCTCAGCAAAGCGAGCGTCGATAATCGGTGTCAGGTCGCGACAGAGGGCGTCTCTATCGGCTTCTGGCTTAAGGAAGCCCATACCAACAAAGTCGTCTACGAGGTCACGGTATTCGCGTTGAATAGTGTGCATGAAGGCATTGATCATGTGCTGCTTTAGTTCTGGGCTAATACGCCCGACCATGCCGAAATCGAAAATTCCCACTCGTCCATCTTCCATAATGCGCATATTGCCCGGATGAGGGTCAGCATGGAAGAAGCCTTCTTCTAGGAGCTGGCGCAGGTAGAAATTGGCACCGGTTTTAGTTATCTCCTCGGCATCGAGGCCCATGGCGGCTATGCCGGCGGCGTCGTTGATGGGGATACCAGCAACATATTCAATGGTGAGAACTCTGCGGCCAGTCAGTTTCCAGATAATGCGGGGAATATAAATGCTGTCGAAATTGCGATATGAGCTCCTAAATACATCGGCGTTGCGCCCTTCTCGAATGTAGTCAATTTCTTCAAATATGGTTTTGGCAAATTCATCTACGATGCCTGGCCAATCGGTGTGACGGCACAAGCTCGGATATTTCATGACCTCGTCGGCTACGGCTGCAAGAATCTGCACGTCCATGACTATGATTGAACTGAGATTTGGTCGTTGAACTTTGACTACAACATCACGGCCGTCTGCAAGCTTGGCTTTATAGGCCTGAGACAGACTGGCGGCAGCAATTGGGACATTATCGAATTCTTTGTAGAGGTCTTCTGGCTGACCACCGAGTTCGCGCAAAATAGTAGCGCGGGCAATTTCAGTGGGAAATTGGTCTACGTTTTCTTGTAGCTTGGTTAGCTCTAGCATGGCTGGGAGCGGCAAAAGGTCTGCTCTCGTAGAGAGTGTTTGACCGATTTTGACAAAGGTTGGTCCAAGGGCATTTAAGCGTTTGCAGAGCCAGCGGCCGAGCTCACGGTACTCTTCGTAGTCTTGATTTGATAGCGCCGCTTCTTCAATGTCGTCGACAACATCGCCTTGAACGGCCCGTTCGAACTCTTCGGCATGAAACTTAGAGAAGCCTTTCACTGACCAAATTATCGTCCAGACTATTGGTATAACGCGGTAGGCTGCTTTCCAGCCCTGCAATTGAGCTATGCGGTGAAAAACTTTGATTGTAGAGATTAGAAGCCGCCAGGCGCTAACATCTCTAAAGCTCTCCCTGATTGGGTTGAACTCACTTGGATTGAAATCAATGCTGTTGTCTTGAATTGCCACTAAATCTGCATGCCATTGCCAGGAGCTGTAAGAGTTAAGTTCCGCGTTGAGCGCGACCTAAGTTCGACTTCCTAAGTGTATAGCTATATTGGATGTTGTCAGCAGGAAAGCGCAGAAATTTAAGATTCATGTGACATTGCTTAAATTTCGAAGAACGCGAATAAAGCCTAGTGACGCTTATTGATTATCAGTTGCTGCATTTGGATGATTTCTTTCACCCCTTTGTTGGCCAGCAGCATCAAGTCGCCAAGTTTCGATGCGTCGTAGGGCTTATTTTCGGAAGTCATCTGCAATTCCAGTATTTTGCCTGATTCGGTCAAAACGATATTGCTATCCATCTCCGCCTGCGAATCTTCGCTGTAGTTAGGATCGAGCAAGAGTTGGCCGTTTAACTGCACTACTGAAACCGCGGCCATGTGCTCGGTAATCGGCAGTTCATCGAACACTCCGGCTTTCCGAAGTTTTGCCAAGGCATCATAGAGTGCCAGGAAACCGCCGCAAATCGACGATACGCGGGTGCCGGCATCGGCTTGTAGAACGTCGCAGTCAATTGTTATAGTGCGCTCACCAAGAGCACGGCGGTCAATCACAGCTCGAAGGCAACGGCCTATTAGGCGCTGAATTTCATTGGTTCGGCCAGAAGCTTGTCCTCTGGTCACTTCTCTTTGGGAGCGTTGCAAGGTTGAACCAGGCAGCATCGAATACTCTGCCGTGACCCAACCCTCGCCTTTTCCTATCAAGAATGCAGGCACTCTCTCTTCGATTTTGGCTGTGCAAAATACTTTTGTATCACCAATTTCGACAAGTACTGACCCATCTGCGTTCTTGGTGAAATTTCTTGTAAATTTGACCGGTCTTAGCTGGTCCCACTGTCGGCTATCGCGCCGCTTATACATCAAATTCTCGCTTTCTAGTCGAAGCAAGACGTAAGTATATAACGTTGGGCCCTTTGTTAGACAATTAGTTTCGACCGAAACGGAGTCTGTTTACTTGGGCCGTACCAGTTACGACCAATTGTTTGCCAGAAGTAACTTTGAGATCGGTAAAGCTAAAATGGATGTCATCTGATTTGGTGCCTAAGTTAGAAAGGCTGTTTATCTTCTTAACCAGAATCTCCGAGAGCTGGGGCGATATTTCTTGTCCTGCTGTCATTAGTTTGGTATCACCTAACTGCACCCAGCCGTCTTGAATTGAAAGCTGGCTCTCGAGTTGTGCTGCTAGAGGAACGGCTAACTGGCCCAAACCTGCTTTGCCCTCAGCAGTCATGCTCACTTTGTTGTTGCGACCCAAGACAATTGATGCTCCGGTCATAGTCAGGCCGAAATTACCGCCAGCAGCCCCGAGCAATCCTGCCAACATGCCGCCCTTTTTTGTCACGGTGTAAGAAAGTCTATCGAGTGTACTTGGTGCTTTTAAATATTTATTCAAGCTGTCTTGGCTGACCAGGGCCGTTACTTGAGCTGTTGCCGGACTAGTAAACTGCAGCATCTTTTGATTGAGCAACAAACCAGTATCAAACTTGAGGGCCCCTTGGGTGGTTAGGGTGAGCTTGTCGACGATGAAGTCTTCAATATTGCCGCCTTTGACGTCGACATCTAATGACTTCAGTTCACCAAGGTTAAGGTCCATATTGCGGGCGACGAGATGAATATTGTCACAGGCCCCTCTTAGGAATTGGCCATCCTGCATGTCTATCTCTAGTTTGCCAAAGCGCCCAGAGTTGATATCCACAAACGATAAAGTTGGAGCACTAAGAGCCTGGGTTGCTTGCTGCGGCATCTGCAATTGCTGAATTTGTTGTGGGATTTGTTGCTCTTGGGCGATCGCAGGTAGCAAGCTCGTCAACGACGACAGGCAGATTGAAAGAGCCAGAGTTCTTTTGAGCTTGTGCATGGCGATACCCTATCTAAAATTCATTAGCTAAAATTCTTAAGACCGCAATGGTCGTGCAAATGTTCCTTTAAAGGAGCTTGTTTATTTTCTCATGAAGTCAAAAAGCCCTCTCAGTTTCCTGAAAGGGCTTTTCAATTGTTTCTACTAACGAAAATCTAGTGAGATTCGGTGGTAGTAGCCGTTGTTGTTGAAGTTTCGGCTGATGGTGTAGCAGTTGTAGTGCTAGTTGCGGCAGCATCAGTACCAGTTGTGGTGGTAGTGGTGGTTGCAGCAGCATCAGTAGCAGTACCAGTGGTACTGGTTGTGGTGCTGGTTGTTTCGGAACTACCGCCACTGCAAGCAGCGAGGGAAGTTACGAGGGCCAAGCTTGCGCCTGCAAGGGCTAGGTTTCTCAAAGTAATCATGCGGTCGATTCGTCTCCTTCTAATCCTGATGAGTTATTGTCAACGACAGCTCTCTCAGAGTGACAATGGCGGCAAAGCTAGTAAATTTCGCCCACCTGAAATCGTTTGAATTATACAGCCTACTAATTGCATTTCCGCCTCTTGGAAAGGGGTATTGTAAATATCAGTGCCGATTTTTGCTACGAATTTCTAGCATCGTTCTTACATTAGGGCTTTCGATACCTAAATGTAAGTCAATTGGATATAAGACTTTTCCCTGTCATCTCAACGGGTTTGTCTATTCCCATGATGGCAAGTAGAGTCGGTGCCACATCAGCTAGGCCGCCAGGTGTGAGTTTTTTCATAGAGTTGTTCACTAGCTTAAGTGGATCACATTCTGGTGTTTGGAAGCTTGCCACCACGAGCGGTACTGGATTTGTGGTGTGGGCTGTATGGGGCTCGCCGGTCTTGTAGTCAAGCAATTGTTCAATGTTGCCGTGATCGGCCGTCACGACAAGGGTGCCGTGTGCTTCTTGCACAGCTGCAAGCAGCGCTGCAAAGGCTAAATCGACTGATTCCACAGCCGGTACCGCCGCGTCCATGATGCCTGTGTGACCAACCATATCGGGGTTGGCAAAATTGAGCACTATAAATGGATGCTTGCCGCTCTTGATCGCCTGGCAGGCCAGCTCGCAAACCTGAGGCGTGCGCATGGCTGGTGCCAAATCGTAGGTGGCCACTTTTAAAGAAGGGATTAATTGTCTTTCTTCACCAGGTAACTGAATTTCTTTACCGCCATTGAAGAAATAGGTTACGTGGGCATACTTCTCAGTTTCAGCGGTGTGAAATTGGCCGATATGGTGGCAAGAGATTACTTCTGGCAGGGTGTTGTGCAAATCTTGGGATGGCAAGACCTCTGGGCTGAAAGCGACAGGTAGGTTGAGGGTCGAATCGTATTCAGTCATGCAGACGTAATAAATAGAAGGTGTGACCGGCCGAACAAATTCTTTGAAATCACTCTGAGTGAGCACCCGTGATATTTCACGAACTCTATCTGGTCTGAAATTGAAGCAAATTACGCTATCGCCATCCTTTAAAGGTATGGCATTAATGATTTGGGGCGTAACAAATTCATCTCCAATGTTATTGGCGTAAGACTGCTCAACCGCTTCAGGAGCGCTATCCACCTTAGTTCCTTCTGACAACACCAAGGCTTTCCAGTAAACTTCTACTCTGTCCCAGCGCTGGTCTCTATCCATGGCATAGTAACGGCCGCAAACGACGCCAATTTTTCCTAAGCCAACCAGCTTTTCCTCCAATTCCCGCATAAAGCGTTTGGCTGAACGGGGTGGAGTGTCGCGTCCATCTAAGATTGGATGAATCACTAATTCCTTAATTTGATGCCTGCGGGCAAATTCTAAGAGGGCATCTAAGTGATCGGGGCTGGAATGGACGCAACCGTCTGAAACCAAACCTAAAATGTGAAGCACCCCACCGCTACGCTTTACATTTTCAGCTGCTGCTACTAGGGCTGGATTATGGAAGAAGGTGCCATCGGCAACTGTGTTGGAAATCAATGTTAGCTTTTGCGTCACTATTCGACCGGAGCCAATGGTTAGATGTCCCACTTCTGAATTGCCCATGAGGCCTTGGGGAAGGCCAACATATTGACCCGAAGCTTGTACTTGAGTGAAGAGATATTTAGATTTCAACAGGTCATAGTTAGGCGTCTTAGCCGCCAAAATGGCGTTACCCTTCTTCTCTGTGGTAATGCCCCAACCATCTAATATTGCTAAAACAACCGGTCCCATAATTTAAAAAACCCTATTACTATCTTGAATTGAGTAAGATTCTAGTGCATTTTTACTTTCTAGAACTAAAGATAAATCTCTCTACTTCTTATCTTAGAACCACATACGGTGCCTAATCAGCAATGGACGAACCCAAAAAAGTGATTGCTTCACCAGCTCTGGCTCCTGACGGTTCTGGGTCGGTTACTCAAGAAGAGCATGATAACTGGATCGCTGAGGTGTCTCATGAATTGAGGCTGCCGCTTGCCAATATCAAATTGTTGGTCGAAACCTTAATCGATGGCGCTGTAGAAGAGCCGATTACGGCCATGCGTATGCTCAGCCGTACGAAAGAAGAGGTGACGCGACTGCAGAATCTAGTGAACGACCTGCTCTCTCACGAGAAGCTGCAGAACGGACGTGCTGGGGACGATATGCGCTTCTCTCGGGTCAATATTCAGCGCCGTACTGAGTCGTGCTTAGAGACCACTAGGGAGTTGGCCGAAGAAAAAGGCGTGATCTTGAAGTCGGCAGTGGAAAGTGGTTTTGAGCTCTTGGCTAATGAAGAGCAAATCGACCAGGTCCTGATTAACTTGGTGGAAAACGCTATTAAATTTACACCAGCTGGCGGTTTTGTAGTGGTTCGTGCCGGTGGCCCGCCGCCCTTTCTTGAAGTAGAGGATACTGGCATAGGCATGGCTGAAGCTGAGATTCCCAAAATATTTCAGCGCTTTTACCGGGTCGATCGTGGTCGCACTAGAGGCAGCACTGGTCTTGGCCTGTCAATTGTTAAACACATCGTTGATTTGCACGGTGCTAAGATCTCCGTGACATCTAAAGAGGGTTCAGGTTCGAAGTTCAGAATTGAATTTCCCTAAAGAGTACTTGTATGTCTAGCAAAATAAAAATTCAAATTGTTGATGACGATGAAACTATCGTTGAAACTCTTACCTATAACCTCACTCGCCATGGCTTCGAAGTTCATGCCTGCAACAATGGTGCGGCAGGGCTGGCGCGTTTTTCAGAGTCATTGCCCGATTTGGTGATTCTTGATTGGATGCTGCCTGATATGAAGGGCCCTGACATTTGCGCTTTGATTAGAGAGCAATCACCTGATATTCCCATTTTGATGCTCACCGGCAGATCTGCTCCGGCAGATATTGCCCATGGGCTTTCGCGCGGTGCTGACGATTATTTGGTTAAGCCATTTAGTATGGTTGAGCTTTTGGCTCGGCTAGAAGCACTTATTCGGCGTACTCTCAAAGACAAAGCTCGCTCGGCAAAAGGTCGCATTGAGCTAGGCTCGCTCTTGCTCGATGAAGATGCGCGGCGTGTAGTTTATCGCGGTAAAAATATCGAGCTTTCGCCTCGTGAATTCAAGCTTCTTAAGGTGCTGATGCAGAACGTTGGTCGAGCACTTACTACTGAAGCACTGTTAGATAGAGTCTGGGGTACCGATTTTGACGGCGATGTAAAAACAGTAGCGGTTCACGTTCGCTGGCTTAGGCAAAAGCTAGAGCTAGACCCCAAAGTGCCAACTCTCCTTGAGACCGTTCATCGCTCTGGTTATCGTTTGAACATGCCCAACGACTGATATAGGTGAAAATTAGTGAAGACTGAATCAATTACACTAATCAAGGAAGAAGTTCTGACCCTCGGTCGGATGGTTGAAACTACTGTCTATGAAGTTACTCGCCTGCTTAAAGGTGATAAAAAAGCTGACCTAGCTATGGTCGAGCGCCAAGAAGAAGAGATTAATAAGCTCTGCCAGCAGATTGAAGAAAAATGTGTCGATCTTTTGATGGAAAGAGACTCATTCGGTGCCAAAGAAATCCGTGCCCTTGTCAGTATTCCGTTAATTGCTGCTAAATTTGAGAGATTGGCCGATCATGCCAATCGGGTGGCTAGATTTGCTAACTGGGCCATAGAAGACGAAATTGAAATCCCAGAAGAGTTGCCCAAAATGGCTGCTACTGTCTATCACATGGTGCAAGAGTTATTGCTTTGTTTTCTTACTGACTCAGCTAGCAAAGCCAAAGAAATTCTCGCCAGCGATAATAATGTCGACTATTTACATGATGTGTTGTCGAAAAGATTGTTGTCTAATTTAGGAGAACAAGAGAGCGCTCATGCCCAGATGCGAGCCCAGTTCTTATTCTGCTCGCGTTTCCTTGAGCGCATGGGAGATGCTTGTACATCTATTGCTAAGCGGGTTTACTTCCTTTCGACAGGCGAGCGAATCTTTAACTAATGCCGGTGATAGTTCTAGCTGGAGAAGAGGATTTTCAACTTTATCGTCGTCTTGACGAGATTAAAGCTGATTTGCTTGATCCTGCTTGGGCTAGCTTCAATTACAGTCGGCTTGATAATCCCAGCGCCCAAGAAGTAACTGAGCAAGCTGCCTCTTTGCCATTTGGACCTGGAAACAAACTAATCATCATCGATCGTTGCGACTGGTTCGCCAAGAAACGTTCGAGTTCTGGCAGTTCTGCTAAAGAAGAGAGTTCTGCTAAGAAGGCGGCGAAGAGTAAAGACTCTGTCAACGAAGATTCTTTAGAGTCATCACTGTCCTCTGTGCATCCCAACACCTATATCATTTTTGTCAGCACTAGTAATTTTGATAGCACGCTGAGGCTTTCTAAATTGGTGGCGAAGTATGCCAAGCTCGAGCAATTTCCCCGAGAGAAAATTTGGGCTGGAACAACTAGTCCAAAGTTGCAACAGTGGTGTCAGAAAGAAGCGAAGCACTTTAATGCCACCATTGAAAATGAGGCGGCGGATTATTTGATCGAGGGCTTGGAGGCTAATCTACGCCAGATCTCTTCTGAGATTGAAAAAGCAGCTATCTATATTTTGCCTAAGACTTTTATTTCTCTTGATATTATTCGCCAACTCAGCCCCCACCACTCGAGTGTCTTTAGCGTGGCTGAGCACTGGTTGGCTGGTGACACCCAGAAAACTCTTTTGACTTTGCGAGAGCTCTTGAGCCATCAAAATGCCATGCAAATATTGGCCACCATGCAAACCATGATTAGCAAATGGGTGCAGATAAAGCTCTTATGTGAAACTTATAATAAAGAATCCAACTTCGGGCCGGGCATCAAGCGTCGAGAATTACCGCCGCAAGAACTTGCCAAGCTTTTGGCCGCAGATATAAAAGGCGGTAATTCCTTTGTTTTAGAGAAAGATGTAAGAAGGTTGTCCCACGCCTCTGTAGAGTTTTTAGTTGATAGCCGCATTGAGTTGACCAAGTTAGAGCATCTTGTAAAAACCGGTCAAATGCCTGACAGTCATGCTCTTGAGCTGTTTTTCTTGCGTTCGCCCAGACAGCTAAGTCATAAAAGCAGAAGGTAGTAAGTGGCTGACTCTCAATACGTTCTTGAAGATATGGGCGCCAAGGATACTTGGCGTGTCTTTCGCATGATGGCCGAACTTGTAGAAGGCTTTGACGAAATGTCACAGATTGGACCGGCGGTTTCAATTTTTGGCACGGCCCGATGCAAGCCCCATGATCCTGTTTATATCTTGGCTGAGAGTATTGCCAAGAAGCTGGCGGATAAGGGATTCGCTGTCATTACTGGCGGCGGTCCTGGGGTTATGGAAGCTGGCAACAAAGGGGCGCTCTCTGCTGGTGGTGCATCGATTGGTTTGAACATCTCTCTCTCTCACGAGCAGAGACCCAATAGTTACCAAACAAAGTCTCTTGATTTCCGTTATTTCTTTGTGCGCAAGCTAATGTTTGTCAAGTATGCCGTGGCTTTTGTTATTTTGCCCGGTGGTTTTGGTAGCCTCGATGAGCTTTTTGAGACTGCCACCTTAATTCAAACAAAAAAAATTAAGCGCTTTCCTATGTTTTTGGTCGACTCTAAGTTTTGGAATCCTCTTTTAGATTGGCTCAGAGCTGAAGTAATCACGCGGGGATTCTTGACCGAGGATGAACTTGACTTGTTGATAGTGGTTGATGATCCTGATGAATTGGTTGACCAGATTGTCTGGTGCAACAATGAGAAGTGCTATCTCAACCCTGAAGGTCTGCGCGGTCGCAAAGCGACCGAGTACGATCAGAGCCAAACAGATAACTCATCTAATGGCACTGTCGACAACCTTATCGATAAACCGGGCATCGAAACCTAGGGCATTTTCCAGCTATCCTTTAGGCCGTTTCATGAGCCATTTTGTGAGCCATTTTGTGAGCCATTAAGGAATGTGGTAATAATCCTTAGTATTGCCTACAGCATGCCTATAATTTGGTGCTGAATTACCCTCGAAGTTATTTGCCGCTCTTAAGGAGACATGGCCTTGAAGATTGCTGTTTGCGTTAAAGCCGTGCCAGACACGGAAACTAAAATTGCCATAGCTGCAGACAAAAAGAACATCGACTACACCGGTGTTCGCTTTATTACCAGCCCCTATGATGAATTTGCCATAGAAGAAGCTCTCAAACAAAAAGAGAAGCACGGTGGTGAGACCACTGTCATCGCCCTAGGTGGTGCCGAATGTACCGATGTGCTGCGCGATAGCCTTGCTCGTGGAATAGACAGTGCTGTGCACTTAAGCGATGCCGATTTCGCTAATCTCGATACTTTGTCTACGTCTAAAGTATTGGCAGCTGCAATTAAGGATGGCGGCTACGATTTAGTGTTATGTGGTCATCAGGGTGCTGGTGGCGACAACAGTCAAGTGCCTTCAATGTTAGCTGAGCTGCTTGGCTGCGCTCAAACAACTATGGTGCTTAAACTCGAAGTTGAAGGTACGACTTTCAAGGCCGAACGCGAAATTGAAGGCGCACACGAATCAGTGGAAGGCTCATTGCCAGCGGTAATTAGCTGCCAAAAGGGCTTGAATGAGCCACGCTATCCTGGCATCAAAGGCGTGATGGCTGCTCGTCGAAAAGAAATTGCTGTCAAAGACGCAACAGCGCTCGGAGTAAAAGGCACCGTTGGTGCTGCTAATGTCAAAGTGCGTATCAAAGAAATGATGTTGCCACCAGATCGTCCTCAAGGCCGCAAAATTGAAGGCGACGTTGATAGTCAAGTTAAAGAGTTGGTCAGTTTGTTGCACAGTGAAGCTCACGTGCTTTAGAAACTGCAAGATAATTTCTTAGGAGAATAAAAAAATGTCGCAAGGCTATCTAGTTTTTGTCGAACAGCGCAATGGCCAACTAAGAAAAGCCTCTGTTGAGGCTCTTTCTGAAGCAAAACGTCGGGCCCAAAGTGGTGAGAGTGTCACCGCCTTTTTGGTAGGTAGTGGAGTAAAAGCTCTGGCTGCTGAAGTGGCAAAGTACGAACCGACCTCTATTTTAGTGGCTGATGGCGAGCAATTCGCCAGCTATTCAACCGAAGCCTTTACTGCTGCTGCTGCTGAGGCTGTGAAAAAGAGCGATCCTCGCTATGTTTTTGCTGCTCACACTGCCATGGCTAAAGATTTTATCCCTCGCGTTGCTGCCCGTCTTGATGCTCCCTGTATCGCTGACGTTATGGCCTTGCAACAAGAAGGCTCTAGTCTTTTGCCCGTGCGGCCTATGTACTCTGGCAAGTGCTGGGGGGTCTATGAGATTGATGCACCACTTTCATTCATAACACTTAGACCAAATGTTTTTGCTGTCAATCAATCAAGCGGTTCTGCTGGTGCTGTGGAAGATTTGACCGTAGCAGCCGATAAAGTTAGCGCTAAAGTTGTGGCTGTTCATGCCTCTGAAGGGGCTAAAGTAGAACTGTCTGAAGCGGCAATAATTGTTGCTGGTGGTCGTGGTATTAAAGGACCAGAAAACTGGCCAGTATTGCAGTCTCTTTGCGATGCTCTTGGAGCTGCTCTAGGAGCTTCGCGTGCTGTCGTCGATGCTGGTTGGATCGATCACCAATTCCAAGTTGGCCAGACCGGTAAAACAGTCAGTCCACAACTCTATTTCGCTTGCGGAATATCAGGAGCCATTCAGCATTTAGCTGGGATGTCTTCTTCTAAAGTAATTGTGGCAATAAACAAAGATCCTGATGCACCGATCTTCAAATTTGCCAATTACGGTATCGTTGGTGATGTCTTAGAAATAGTGCCTAAGCTCACTTCCGAAGTTCGCAAGTTGCACGAGCACAACTAAAATCTAGTTGCCATCGGCTTCAATGATAAAAAGCAGAGCTGCAAGTCAGCTCTGCTTTTTAGTTAGTGAGTCTTGTTCAGCTTTTTAAAGCATAGCGGTTTTCAACATAGTCGTTGACTAGCTTGATGAAGTCTTGCGCTAGATTTGGCCCACCTAGTGTGGTGAAATGTTTGCCATCAATATAGACCGGTGCGCGTGGCTCCTCTCCTGTACCAGGAAGGGAAATACCGATATCAGCGTGTTTAGATTCGCCAGGGCCATTGACGATACAGCCCATTACCGCCACTTTCAGTTCTTCCACTCCCGGATACTGTTGTTGCCAACGAGCGCGCTCGGCTGTTAGATGCTCTTGAATATCTTGGGCCAACTCTTGGAAAACTGTGCTAGTGGTTCGGCCACAACCAGGGCAGGCTGTCACTTGTGGGTTAAAAGAGCGAATACCCAATGATTGCAGAATTTGCTGGCAAACCCTTACTTCTTGGTCGCGAGCTGCACCAGGAGCTGGTGTAAGACTTACGCGAATGGTATCGCCAATACCTTGAGCTAGCAATACTGATAGCGCAGCGGTAGATGCCACAATGCCTTTCATGCCCATGCCTGCTTCTGTCAGTCCAAGATGCAAGGCATAGTCGCAGTTCGCTGCCAAGCGGGTGTAAACGCTAACAAGATCTCGTACTTCTGAAACTTTGGCAGAAAGAACAATTTGTCCTTTGCTTAGACCATATTTTTCTGCCACCGCAGCTGATGACAAAGCGCTTTCGACAATGGCATCTATCAATACTTCGTGACCATCTTTAGGTTCTGGCAGCAAAGCATTTTCGTCCATCATCTTTGCTAACAACTCTTGGTCGAGTGAGCCCCAGTTGACGCCGATACGCACTGGCTTCTGCCATTTGAGAGCAGCCTCTACCATGGCTCTGAAGTTGCCGTCATGCTTCTCGCCCCGGCCTACGTTGCCAGGATTGATACGATATTTTGCCAGCAGTTTGGCGCAATCATGAAACTCCGAAAGTAGCAAGTGGCCGTTATAGTGAAAATCGCCTACTAGCGGGGTGTCATAGCCTCGCTTCTCTAGCAAGCTAACGATTTTAGGCACAGCTTTGGCAGCTTCTTTCGTGTTGACTGTGATGCGCACGATTTCGGAGCCAGCGTCAGCCAACTCAATTACTTGATCGGCAGTGGCCTGGGGGTCTTCAGTGGGGGTATTGGTCATAGATTGAATCAATACCGGGCATGGGCCGCCCATCTCTTTGTTGCCGATTTTAACTACGGCAGTTTTTCTTTTTTCAGTAAATGTCATACCGAAATCATACTTGAAAGTTGCTAACAGTCCCAGATTTCTGGATGATTTTCGCGGAAACTAAATATTTCAAAATGCTCTTTACCCCTCTTCGCTGCAGTACTTATTGTGTTCTTCAGGCCGAGAATTAGGTGGTCAAGTACGCTTACTCCCAGCACTTTGCCTGCTGCTATTAACTGCTTGGTGGTTTCGAAGTCTTCTTTTGAGGGCGTCAGCTTGGCTCCAGATGGGTGATTGTGACAGACTAGAATGGCGTAGCTGTTGGCAACCAGGGCGGCTTTAAATACCTCTCTTGGATGAACCAGAGAGGCCGAGAGGGTACCGTGGGAGACCTCGTGTAGGCCGATTACTTCAAACTTAGTATTGAGGTGTAAGCTGACAAAATGTTCTTCTGAGGCAAAGTGCAAAGGCCGAAGTAGAGAAGCGGCGTCTTCGGCCGATTTTATGGCCGGGAATGGTGGTTTGAGGTTTATCTCTTCTTTTACGAGACAGAGCTTAAGTTTTGGAATTTGATAATCGAGCAAAGTGCTCAATTTTACAGTCTTACCTTTTTTCATTGATTCTTCCTCAGCGAAATCTGCCAGCCTTCTTTTTAAGACGTCGCATTCACTGCCAAAGTTCAATCAAAAGGTTCCTTAGATTCTAAATTTTGCTTGTTAGACTTGCTGCGTTTTCCAGACACCAGACTTAAATCGCCAGACTGCTAGCAATCCTATGATGGATGAGGAGGCGGCAATCCCCAGCCAGATGCCTGGTGGGCCGAGGGCAAGACCATATTTAGTGGTGAGCAAAAAGGCTAGTGGTAGTCGCACCACAGTTAGGCAAAATATGCCAATCCACATCGGCCATTTCGTGTAGCCGGCCCCAGTCAGTGCACCAAATAATACTATCCAGCAAGCCGTCAATGGCTCAGAGAGACCAACGATACGGAAATAATCAGCTGTGCAGCTAACCACATTGGCTTCACTGCTCATCATCCTGGCAATAGGTGTGGCGAAAAAAAACATGATTAGGGCGGTGGGAAATTCAATAGCCAAGCCAATTTTCATGGCTTGCCAGCCAGTAGCTTCCGCTCGCTCTGGTTTCTTTGCACCCAGGTTTTGACCAACAATTGTGCCAATTGAAGTAGCTAGAGCATGCAGGGGCAAGGTACAAAGCATTTCTTCAACTCTGAAGCCTATGGTCCAAGCCGCCTGGCAGGCCGTAGGGTCTTTAGTCATGGCGAAAATGAGAAAGAGGGCGAAATTACCCATTACCCAGGCTAGATCTTGAATGCATGTGGGAATGCCGATTTTCAAGATACGCCAGATCCATTCTTTGGTTTCTTTCGTCAAGCCACCTTTGATAGCTGGCCAGAGATTGAGAGAGCCTGCCAGGTCGGACTTCGATAAGAGATAGAGATTGAGTGACATGCCCACTAGTCCGCCAGCAAACCAAGCCCAGCCGATGCCCGAGACTCCTAACTGAGGCCAGCCTAAACAGAGAAAAAAATCTAGTCCAATGATTACCACTGCCATGAAAAACCAGTTGAGCAAAGGCACTCTGGAATTGCCGATGGCACGAAACATCGAGTGTGCTGTCCAGACCACAGTAAAAGGTAGTTGTGACAGGAGGTCGATAGATAGATACTGCCAGCCCAGTTCTTGCACATGGGGGCTGGCTCCAGCCATCGCTAACAGGGGTTTGGCAGCGCCCCAACCAGCTAGAGTCGAGAGCACACCAAACAATATGCAGAAAATCAGTGACTGTCGACCGGCTTCTACGGCCTGGCTATAGTCTCGTGCCCCCCAGAAACGACTGATCAGAGCCATGGTTCCTGAAGATAGAGCTACGGTCAAAAGCAGCATCAGAAACCAGATTTGATTGCAGATGCCTAGAGCTGCCTGTACTTCAGAGCCGAGTTTACCTGCCACCCAGATATCGACGAAGCTAGCTGATGAAATCACCAGCATTTGCACCATCATGGGCCAGCTCATGTGCCAGATGGCAGCCCAAGTTGAGCCGCTCACCAGTCGGTCGCTGGAGTTAATCTCGCTAGATTCAGTTTCAGTCGAGATTTCAGGCTCGCCTGCCGAAGAGGACATCTACAACTCTCTTTTTACATCGCCCCTCTTTTGCTTGCTTGCTAAGAGCGAACTTACTAGACTATAGGTTGGTCATGGGTTTAGAAAGGGGTAATTACGAAGTTTGACATGTGAAGAGATAGTTTTTCGCAAACCAGATGTAAACGAACTGTTCGTTGCCGCCTTAAGGCAACTTGCCTTTGAAGAACCTGCCAGTCGCTTTGCCAGAATGCGTAAGACTGTCGCCAAGCAATGTGCCAAGAACCCTGATACCAAGCCAATTTTACGCTCCATCGAAAGTAACTATTTAACTCTGGCAAAGACTTTCGGGCAAATCTTTGGTCCGCAAAATGTTGAAGAACCGAGTCTGTCGCAAATTCTTAGTTTAGCTATAGCACTTGATGACTTGCGGGTCTTCAGTGAAACTGCTTTGACGATTTGGTATCAGCAGTATCAACATATCACTGACGAAGTGCAGCTCAGTGCCAAAATGCAAGCTTTGCTTGAACTTCTCGGTCATGGTTTCTCTCGGGCTGCTCAAGCATGGTTGCGCGCTTGTCTTCTAGCCACTATAGATTGGCGCTTTAGTGAGTGGGAAAGCCTGAGCCAGGCAGAAAAGAAAGAAGATCTAGAGCGTGTGCTTCTCGTTCAAGAGATTTTTCGAGAATTGAAGGCTGAGAGTTTGGCCTCTGGTCATGCCGCTCTGCCTCTTCTGTCTGTTGAAGTTTTGGCAGACAAAGTTTATGAATGCGCCAAGAAGCTAGCCGGAAAGCTAAGACCAAATCTTTTGCTCTTGGTAGAAGGACAGACTGAGGCCATCGTCTTGCCTCATTTTGCTCGCTTATCTGGTTTGTCTTTTAGTCAACTAGGTGTAGAAGTTATTGCTAGTGGCGGTGCTAAACAAGTAGCTCGGCGCTATCTGACAATTAAAGATACGGTGCGCTTGCCCATAGTCTGCGTGCTTGATGGTGACGCGGAACATTCTGCTGAGTTAATTGAAGATTCTCTGCGTGATTGTGATCAACTAGTATCACTGGCAGTGGTGGAATTAGAGGATAGCTATTCCTATGAGCAGTTGCTCTATCTGCTCAAAGAACATTTGGCAAGATTTGGACAAACACTGTCTCAGTGCGATTTTTCATTGCCAGAGAGCGGCCGACGCAAAGATGCTTTGAACAAAATATACCGGGATCGAGGCTTAGGAGATTTCGATAAAATCGGCTTTGCTAACGAAGTGGTCGCTTCTTGTAAGAAGAGCACGGATGTTCCGCTTGAGATGGCTATTGTTCTTGATGCTGTGAGGATGACTTTGACTTTGGGTCAGTCTCTAGATGGCTAGCGGAAAGAAGACGAGCAAGAAGTCGCTGGTAGTTACAGTACTCTCCACGGCCCTGTGGCTTCTCAGTATTGTTCTTGCTTTTCAAATACCAGCCACTAGCTCACTAATTTGGCTACCAGACTCATTACTCTTACTTGGCTTCGTGCCCTTGCTCGTGCTTGCCAGGCAGTCTTGGTTGATCCTTTTGTTTGGACTTTCTAACGCCTTTATTGGTTTCTTTCTCCTGGTCTTGACACATTTGGAGAGCGATAAATTTGTTGGTGAAGTTCTGATGATGAAGCAGCACTTGATCACAATGCATTCGCCCTGGGCATGGCTTTACCTTGGACTGCTCATTGCACTTTGGGGGGCTGTTGCTAGCACCATCGATTTAGTCAAATTGGTCAAACGCTTGATACGCCGAAAAACTACATAGAAGTTTGATTGCGGCGTCCTAGCTTGACAGGGGCCGTTCCGTCTTCAGGAATAAGCACACGAGCCAAGAATTTCTTTTCTTTTTCCCATTTCTTCGGTACTGTGCCACAGACCTTGAGAAGGTGGTTGAAGCCCTGCATGCTTTGATCGGCAAATTCAGCGTTTTTAGCCACAAAAAGCCATTGTTTGATGACATAGTTGTAGAGAGCTGGGTCGCGGTCTTTCTGTTTGATGAGCTTTTTCTCGAGGGCCTCACCATAAAGAATTCGCCCGTCCATGTCTGCCGGTGCCAGTTCAACAGAGCGCTGAAGCACCATAATTGCCCGGTCTAATTTGCCAAGGCGCATTGATTGCTCTCCTTCGATTCTTAGGCCGTTAGCTGAAGGAACTCCCAGTTCAAGAAACTGGTCAGAACTCACAACTCCGTGGTGATCTTGCCCAATCTCGGAGGTGTCGACGAAAAGATCATCATAGGCAGCTAGTGCCTTACCAGGAAAAACTAATTGAGTCGATAATACTGTTGCCACCGCTAATGTCAGTGCCAGTAATCCCGGTATACGCTTAGTCATTTTCAACGACTCGGTCATTGTTTTCTCCTTACTACTTGAGCACTGCTTTTTCTTTGACGGGGGCACTCTTTCCCGCGGCTTTTAAATCTTGAATTGCTTTGCCTAAATCGGCTGCACCATAGACAAAGTTGCCAGCTACCATGGCCGTGGCGCCATGGCCCACTACTTGTCTGGCGGTATCGGCATTAATACCACCATCGACTGAAATTATTACTTCTGGACGCCCAGCTTCGTCAAACATTTTTCTCAAATTGGCGATTTTAGGTAAGATTTCAGCGATAAACTTTTGACCACCAAAGCCTGGGTTTACAGACATAACTAAGACTAGGTCGAGGTCCTTTAAAACATACTTGAGAGTATCTTCCGGGGTGGCCGGATTGAGTGCTACTCCTGCTTTCTTGCCCAGTGAGCGAATGTGCGACAAGGTGCGCTGTAAGTGATGACAAGCTTCTTGGTGCACTGTGATGTAGTCGGCACCAGCGTTAGCGAAGTCAGAAAGATATCTATCAGGATCGCTGATCATCAAATGAACATCGAGCGGCAATTTGGTCACGCCTTTGAGGCATTTGACCACAGGGGCGCCAATGGTCAAGTTGGGAACGAAGTGGCCATCCATAACATCAACATGTATCCAGTCTGCTCCGCCTGCTTCGGCGCGGCGAACTTCTTCTCCCAGACGGGAAAAGTCAGCCGATAAAATTGAGGGAGCAACTATTACGTTCATATATGGCTGCGAATTGGCCTGATGGTTTTGATTTTCACTTGACAGTGTAATGATGCCCTTCTCTGCTTCAATGGTCAAGCGGTAAGTCGCCCCTTTGACTAGCAGTCTTGAACTAGGGCATGAAGATTTTTTTAGCCTAGCCTTCAAAGCCCCAGGCAGCGAGCTTCTAGGCGATTGTCCGCTTGCCAAGGTGCCAAGGCTTAATTCGATAATAAGATGCTAATTGTTAGCAGTCCTACAATATATGTCTACATCAAACGAGAGCTTAGCTAGGTAAATCATGATCAGCCATAAATTGACTTCAGAGCAACAGGAATACCAAAAGTTGGCTCGCGATTTCGCTGCTCGAGAAATTGCGACCCAGGCTCATAAGTATGACCATTCGGCTGATTTTGCCGGTGATATTTTTGACAAGCTTTGGCAAACAGGTCTGGCAAATGCCTGCGTGCCTGAGGCTCTTAACGGTCTTGGCCTTAGCTGTTTTGATAATTGCTTAATCGCTGAAGAATTGGCCTACGGATGTAGTGGTATCGCTGGCAGTGTTGAGGCTTCTTCTATTGCGCAACAGTTCGTGATCGATTTTGGTAGCGATGAGCAAAAAGCAAAGTTTCTCTCCCCTCTTATGGAAGAAGCTTGCTTGGCTGGATTCGGCATGTCGGGTGGAATCAAAAGTGGGCGGGTATTTTACCGCAAGGAAGGCGAGCAATTTGTCTTGAGTGGTAAGCACCCAGCTTTTGTCAACGGCGGTATTGCCCAGTGGTATCTTGTTGCTGCTAGCGAAGATCGGCGTGAAGTCAGTGGTCGCGGTCTGGCCTTAGGTAGCAAAGAACGCTTTAGCTATTTCTTGGTTGGTGCCGATGACGATATTGATTTCGGTGATAGAGCTGCGAGTCTGGGACGTCGCGCCCAGGTGATTAGCTCTGCCCGGCTCGATGAGATTTATTTGCCAGCTTCGGCACTCTTAGGGGCTGAGGGGGAGGGCGAACACATGTATCGCCTCGCTCTCACTCGTAACTACGCTTTGATTGCTGCTGGGATGGTCGGTGTCGCTCGTTGCGCCCTTGACCATGCACTTAAATATGCAAAAGAGAGATTTACTTTTGGCGTGGCTATTGCTCAGCATCAAGCCATTAGCTTTATGTTGGCTGATATGGCGAAAGATATAGAGGCCGCGCGGCTTTTGGTGTATCAGGCCGCCCAGCTGGCCGATCAAGGTGTTGTTTCAACCAGCGAAGCTGTTTGTGCAAAAGCCTTTGCCCAAGAAATGGTGATGCGAGTCACCACCGATGCTGTGCAAATATATGGTGGCTACGGTTTCTCTCGCGAGTATCCTGTTGAGAAGCTAATGCGTGACGCTAAGGTTTATCAGCTCTTTGAGCATACTTCTGAAGGGCTTAAAGTTGAGATGGGTAGACACTTAGTCACTGCCGTCTAGCCATGGATGACTTGAATTTTGCCAAGGGTCAGCTACTTGGCGTCAAAGCGCCTCCGCTTTTCGAAAAAGAATATATCTATGAAGTAACCGGGGCTGGTGACAAAGTGATTCGCGCTAGTCTGCGCCATTCACCGAAGGTGAAGAAGCAATGGACCCATGAGCAGTTTGCACTGCTGCTTGAGCACGGCATTATCAGGTTAATCGACTAACTAAACTATTGAGTATTTGAGCGCGATTTCTTATTAGAAGACTTTTTCGTTTTTGACTTCTTGTTTGATGCTTTGGCGCTGTCTGGTTTGACAGCGTCACTGGTAGATTTCTTGCCAATGCCATCGAGGCCAAGTTTTGTCAAGATCGCTGCTAGGGGGCTGATAGCCCGATCGCTTTTCTTGACCAAGCCGCCATCGAGACTGATTTTTACCGCGCAGAAAAACAGGGCGATACCAAGAGCGACGGAGACGAAATTCAGGGACACCCAGCGCATATTGCTGTCTAAGGTGGTGGTGCGCTTTGAATGCTTAAATCTTGCCACCGTCATCAGGTCGTCAAGGCGGCGCGTGACATCAGCTGGCCGAATGCCAGAACGCATGCCGCCTGCCATTTTGCTGGCTTTCCCGCTGTCTTGGCCGTTTATTGGCCGCCCACAGACAACACAGAACTTAATCCCGTAATTGAGTTTTGCGCCGCAGTAGGGACAGGAACCTGACATTGTGAAGATATTTCCTAGCTTAATCTAGTTTGGATCGACTTATCTTACGCCAAAATGGTTAAGATGCACCGTCCTCGGTGTCACAATATCGATTGACCATCTCTGATATCGATGCCCTATCGTGTGCCAGTGTTTCTTGTTTGCCCACAAGTTCAATGGTTCTCGCTTTTAACTCTTCAATTTGTTGCTCAATAATTTTGATCTCCTCGGAAATCTCCGATTCAGTCAAATTTAGGGCTTCGGAAAGAGTACCGAATGCTCTCTCAAGCTCGCTAACCGCCATGCGAATCCTTTCTCCGTCTTTATCTCAGAACCAAAGTTATTCTACCCGTTATCACAGTCTCTAACTCATATTGTCAGATTCCCGCTCCTTGCAAAAATACATCGACTGGGTCTTGGTCCACTGGCTTAAGGTCGACACTTGAATTAATACCCGAATTAGCCGGGTCATTAATGTCTAAGGTAAGTTCTGGGCAAACTTTGTCTTTGAATTGTTCCAGTTCTTTGCTCTGCTGCTTGAGCTTGCCTTTGAGGTCTCGAACCGTGCACTCAAGTTCCGAAAGCTTGCTATGCAGGGATTTTATGGCCTGAGCCTCGATGTCAGGTACGTCTTCTTGAGGCTTTTCTGGAGCCACTCGCTCACCGTTGCGGTATATGACTCGTCCAGGGACCCCCACAACTACAGAATTATCAGGCACATCTTTTAGCACAATGGAGCGTGAGGCCACCCGGACATTGTCGCCGACCGTGATTGCTCCCTGAATTTCGGCACCGCTGCCGACAATTACTCCCTTTCCCAGGGTAGGGTGGCGCTTTGTGTCTCGAGACATAGCTCCTTGTCTGGCCGCGGCACCGGCGCCCAGGGTAACACCCTGGTATATGACGCAGTCGTCGCCGACTTCCGCCGTCTCGCCGATAACGACGCCCATGCCGTGGTCTATGAAGACTCTTCGACCGATTGTGGCACCGGGGTGAATTTCAATACCGGTGAAGACTCTTCCGATATGCGACATCAACCGCCCAGGGGTGCGAAAACCCGCTTTCCAGAGGGCATTGGCAATTTTATGGAAAAAAAGGGCGTGAAAGCCGGGATAGCACAAAATTACCTCAAAGCGGCTTCTTGCTGCTGGGTCTTTGGCAAGTATGTTGTCCAGGCTCTCTTTTAGATACATTGGAGAAAGGGAATCCTCAGGATCCTCTTGGCAACCGGCTTTTAGGCCTTAAAGGCGTTTAGAACGCCTGCGCCGAGGGGATATATAAGTTGTAATTAGTTTAATTGATGATCAAAATGACCGCTGAAAGTAGAAACAAATTACCACTATTGCCGACTTTTTTGGCCTTTATCGTGGTTCCCCCATCGAACAACGACCAGAAAAATGAGAAATTTGTCTAAATTCTTGGCAACCGGTATAGACCCATAGGCGCAAGTTGATTATAGGTTTTTAAGTCAGTCGATGCCCCAAAATACGCCAGCCAGCAGAGATAAGCCGGAGGACTCCAACAAGCCCTCGGTTGCGGCTGCCGCTAACCCCCTAATCGACTCACTGATGGCGAATCCAACCAAGCGTGAGGAAGTTAAGCCTAAAGGTCCAACCTTAGCGGAAACAGCTGGAGCTTTCACCAGTGGTGCTGTTGAAGCTGGTATCGGCACTCTTGCTATCGTCTCACGAAAAGATTCAAGTAATGGAGCAGTATTAAACGCCGTCCAAAACATATTTGATATGGTCAAAGATCCTGTGCGCACAGGTACTGGCATTAAGGATCAGACTGTTAAGGCCTATCAGACGGTGAAGAGTGGCGATGTCTTAGGCATAGCCCACCTTAGTGGGGCTCTAGCATTTACCGTGGGCACAGCCGGATTCGGCAGTTCAGGCACTGTCGCTCGGGTAGGCGCTCGTACTGAGGCACTGATTGGCGTCGAGCAAGCTTTGGGTCGAACTGCAGCAGCCCGAACTCTGGTTAGCGAGGCTGGGGCTGTTTTGAGGACAGCGGGCAAAAATTCTGTAGATGATCTTGCTCTGGCCGGAACAGGGCGTATTACCAATGGGCTGCTGACCGAAGTCGCTGAAACAACGGTTAAGTCCAACACGCTTCTTTCGACAGTCAGGCCGATTGGTGACACTATAAAATCGATTTTCGCCCCACCGAAACAGTCTTTGGCTAGCCAGCTGGACAATCTTGGCAATGGTCGTGCTTTTGCTGGTACTGAGACAGGCGCCGCTAGAGTACCCAAGGTTGCTGAAGTTCCTAATGCTCCTGTGAAGGCAGTTGTGGATACTCAGGCTCCAGTAGTTAAAGCTGGCGAACCAGTGGTTAGACCAGTGACTGAAGCACCAGTAGTTAGAGCTGGCGAACCAGTGGTTGGACCGGTGACTGAAGCACCAGTAGTTAGAGCTGGCGAACCAGTGGCTAGACCAGTGACTGAAGCTCCACTAGTTAGAGCGGTCGAACCAGTGGTGAAAGCTGAGGCCTTGACCGTTGCCAACCAGGTGGTTGAGAGTTCAAGCTTGGCCTTGCGCCGTCAATCGCGAGATTTGGCAGAATTGGTTGAACAAAGCGGCGCCGGAACTGTTAATGCCGGTCGCGGCGCTGCTGGCGAACTCACTGCTGCAGTCAAAAAGCTAGATGATATTTTCGAGAGCGGTCCAAAACTTTCCAGCCAAACCACAGTGCGAGAAGTGGAAGCGGTGTTTAAGCAGTTGGAGAATCCTAAATTTGCCCAGTTCTTTGCTGAGAATCCCAAAGCCGCTCAGCTCTTGCAAGATATGAAAGGAACGAGCACTGCCTTAAGAGAAGCTGCTACTACCGTTGAAAAAGCAGCATTACCGAATGCCATTACGCCTTTCCGGGTGCAAGAAGTTATTACGAAATTGACTGATGACTTGGCCAGTAAAGGTCCAGTCACCGAGATAGCTGAGCAAGGCCTGGCAAAAGTTAAAGGTTTAGGCCCCGAGCTGACAAAAAGCGGAGTCAAAGTTACTGATGAAGTAGCAGCTTCACTGCAAACCGTTGAACGCAGCCTGGAGACCATTGCTAAAAGAGGCCCTAATCCTCAAATTGTTGACGACTTAAGCCGAGCTATGCGCACAGTTGAGCAAAATCTAGGCAAGGAAGTGCTAGATTCACCAGTCGGCAAAACTTTAGTGGAAACCAGGCAGGCCGTAAATTCGATAGTTGCTGCCGAAGCTGAACGCAGCATTGTTGGACAAATTAAGAGCAGCCTCAATGTTATGGCAGAATCGGGTTTCAATCTCCGTCGTCAGAATGGCGACTTTGCCCAACTCTTGCAAGAGACTGTACCGAGTGCCAAAAATAGTGCTGTTATTGACCGCTTGAACGGCACAGTTCGCAAAATCGATGAAGTTCTTGAGTCTTCTGCCCAGCCTGTGGCTAAAGCCAGAGAAATACAACAATTAGTCAAACAATTCGAGCGCCCTGAGTTTAATCAATTCTTTGTCGAGAATCCTCGGGCTGCTCGTCTGCTTGAAGATATGAAAGGTTCCACATCAACCATTGGCAACTCAGCAATTAAGGTTGAGTCCTCTGCTTTGGCCTTAGAGCGGATTGAAACCGTTGCTAAATTTGGTGAGCAAACTACTGCAGTTGCCACAAAGGTGGAGAGGCTAGCTTCGTCATTTGCAGATGAAGTTAAACTACCTAATGTCGCCACTGATTTGAAGCAGATAGCCGATGATCTTAAAGCTATCAAGAATGGTGCTAATCCTGAGTTAGCCATGAGTTCGGTGCGTAATCGTATTGAAGCAATTGAGGCTAGTGGTGCTCCGAAACTCGCTCAAGAATTGAAGAACACTGTCTCGGAGTTAGAGAGAGGCTCTGCCGCCGTTAGTCGTGTGCAAAGAATGGAGGCCTCGGTCGGTGCTATTGAACGTGAGGCTGGCAAAATAGGTGCTCAAGCAGAGAAGCTTTCTAGTGGTCTCGCTGACGATCTTCGCCTGGTTGAAAAACCAAGTGTCAACGCTGGCGTCAAGCCAGTGGCTTCTGTTGAAGCAAAAGTTGCCGAGAATCTAGACTTCATTTCCAGGCAGTCCAAAAATCTAACCAATGCTATTGATGACGTTCAGCCAATTACGGGCATCAAAGATAGATTGGCTAAAATCGAAGAACTCGGTGGCGAGGCTCTCTTCACTGGGGAGAAAGCCATAGCCTATCGTGAGTTGAAGCAGTCAGTGGCCGCTCTTGATCGTGCTGCTGTTGAAGCACAAGGATTGCGCGCTTTCGATAATAGTACTCAAGCAATAGCTCGTGGAGCCGACGAGATGCTCGGTTTAACCGCTCGCTTCAGTGATAATTCGGCTTTGCGCGGCGATTTAGTCAAGGTCGAGAGAGCGGCTGCCGAGTTTAAGGCGGCTACTACTTTTGAACAGCAGTCAGCTGCACTGAAAAAACTCAGTGGTGAAATCGATGATCCTCGTTTGCAGAGTTCATTGAGCAAATCAATTGAAGGCAGGCAGTTGCTCGATGAGCTTAAGGTTGGTGTCAATAAACTCGAGCAAAACTTGGAAGTGCGTGCTCTTGAGCGGGCCATAGTTAAAGTTGAGGCACAAGCTCCTTTTGCGATTAACGCTGCCCAAGGCCTTGAGCAGGCTCTGGCCAAACAAGCAACCTTGAGCAACAATTTGCCACTCATCAAGCAAACTTTGGCTGACTATATCGAGGCCGCTGAGAAACTGGCTGTACGCTCTGACCGTTCTGTTGCTATTGAGCAAATGGGTCAGAAACTGGCCATAATCGAGAGGGAAGTGCAAGGGCTTAAGTTGCCAGGTCAAGCTACTACTGAACTAAATGCCCTAAGACAAAGCCACAAAATAGTTACTGAATCGGTCAGTGATGCTGGTCTTCTTGCCCAGAGTATTTTAGAAAAGCGCTTGCCCAATGTCGAAAATTTACTTAGCCAGGTTGGAGTTTCTACGAGTTCTACAGTACAACGGGAGCTGATTCGGCAAGCTGCTGGTGAGATACAAACTTTGCGTTACCTCGGTGGAGATACTGCAGCAAAAATTACTACGCAGCTCGAGAAGGCTCAAACTAACTTAGTGTTAGCCGCTAATCAGCTAGAAGTTGCTGCTTATAGCAAATCGCTGATTAAGTTGGCTGCCAACGGTGATGCTGTCGCAGCCGGCAAGCTTCTTCTATATGGACTTACATCAGACGGCTTTAGGACAACATTCCGAGATTTCTTAGCTGTTCGCAGCAACATGGTGCCGTTTATTGGTGGTGATGTGGGCCGGGCGATGCGCACACTCTCTGCCAGCGATGAAATTTTTGCCTTAAATAGAGCCGCTATTTTCAATCCGAATGTTGTTCGTGCCGCAAGTGGAGCCACTATGGCTTTAGGTCTTGGTAGCATGTTCGTCACCGGTGGAATGCTTGATGCTCGCGAGGCTAAGAGGCAAGCTGAACAGCAGAATTTTGCGCCAGATGCAAGAGTGCCTCAGAATGTTGAGGCTAGTGGCACTGAGGCTAGAGTCGATAGCAATGCTGATACTAAGTCTGATACCGAATCTGATAGCAAGCCTGATACCAATACTGAGGCTAAAGCCGATACTAGAGATAGAACAGTAGTTCCTGATGTTGTTGCTGTCAGTGCTCAGGCTGTAGCCAGTAAGCCTGATACTACTTTCAGCACTAATGGTCAGGCAGTAGTGCGCAATGCGTACTCAGCGGAAATGCGTTATCGTGCCACTCCTAGTAGTGCCTCTTATTCTCCGCTTTCGCCAGTTATTCGCGCTGCGGCGTTCAATAAAGATAGCGCACCTAAGTCAGAAGTTGGTGCTTTCGGCTTAGATCTTAGAGACCCTGCCGATAGACACAAGCTATTCTTGATGGCAGCCTATGGGGCTGATCACTTCATTGGTAAGGGTGCTGAGCCAACCTCGGCAGAAATAAATAACTTGGTGTTCCTGGCTACACAGCAGCCTTATTGGAAGACAAATGGAGTGGTGCGTACTGATGGTAACCGTTTTGAGAAGCCAGCCAGAGACGCCTTCGTTATAAATCCAGCTTTGTCTTTGACTAGCCCAATTTCACTAATGAATGCTGGGGCTAATGGCCGAAACAATGGCCCTAGCACCTTTGGCAATAACACTTCTGGAACTCTCGGAGTTAACCATACTGGTGCTGGTACAAGATCTTCTTCTGATACTAAGCAATTGTTCTCTTCTCTGGCTGCTGCCGCTAGTGAAGGTGGCAGCGGTCGTGGCAAAGTGACCGAAGGTGAAGAACGCACCGAGGCTGATGTCTTAGAACAAGGCAGCACTGGTACTTCGAGCAATAACACCGCCGCGAACTTGGCCAATGATGATGACGAAGATGGTGATGGCGGCGGCGGCAATTCTGTCAGCCAAACTGTTGTCGCCCACTCTGGCACACCTCAGAATAATGTCGATCCACAAGTGGTTCAACCTAGAGCAGTTCTGCCCGGCCCGCCTAAAAAGCGGCAGCAGCCGATCAATCAGGCTGTATAGGCCTTTAAAATAAGCACTGTGTTATGGCCGCCAAATCCGAGGGCTTCAACCATGGCATATTTTATTTTGGCATCACGACATTTATTTGGCACATAGTCGAGATCGCACATCGGATCTGGAGTATCTAGGTTGATGGTCGGGTGTACTTTTTGATTGTAAATACTAAGCGCTGCTACTGCGGTGCCTATCGCCCCGGCGCCGCCGAGCAAGTGACCAACCATCGATTTCGTACTTGAAATTGGGATCTTGTAGGCATGTTCACCCAAGACTTGTTTAATTGCCATGGTCTCACGCTCATCGTTGAGGGGAGTTGAGGTACCGTGTGCATTAATATAATCGATGTCAGTTGGTTGAATATTGGCATCGCGCATGGCTTCGCGCATCGCTGCTGCTGCCCCTTCACCGGTCTCATGAGGAGCAACAATATGATAAGCGTCGCAGGTGGCACCGCCGCCGACTATCTCAGCATAGATTCTGGCATTGCGCTTAACTGCGTGTTCTAGCTCTTCTAGAATCAATACGATCGCGCCTTCACCGATGACAAAACCATCGCGGTCTTTGGAAAATGGCCGACTAGCTCCCTCTGGATCATCATTACGCTTAGAAAGCGCCATCATATTGCCAAATGAGGCCATACTGAAGGCATTGATAGCGGCTTCACAGCCGCCCGAAATTACAGCGTCGGCACGATTGTCCTTTATGTACATGAAAGCATCAAATAGCGAGTCTAGGCCGCTGGCACATGCTGTTGAATCTGCTTTGGCTCGTCCCTTGGCACCATATTCGATGGCAACCTGTCCAGCTGGTGCATTGGGCATAAGTCTTATGACTGAACGTAAGCCGAGCTTTCTTGCTCCTCCTTCAAGTAGCTTGATATGGTCTGCAGTGGTAGTTATCAGACCTCCGACGCCGGTGCCCAAGAAAGTCGCAACACGCTCTGGTCTATTTGCTCTAACATCGAAGTTGGCGTCTTCAAGAGCTAATTTAGCAGCAGCCATGGCGAACAAGGTGACACGGTCCATCTCTTTGAGCATCGAGCCGACTTTGCGCTTATCTGGAAAAAAGTCCTGGATATTGAAGTCTTTTACTTCCGCAGCAATTTTGATTTCCAAGGCTACGGTACTAGGATCGAACAAGGTCAGTGCAGAAACGCCAGATTTGCCAGCTAGAAGAGCTTCCCAGCATTCGTCCTTGCCGACTCCAACTGGAGTTACCATCCCCAGGCCAGTAATAACTACTCTGCGCTCGCTCATTGATTCACTTTTCTTATATATGTATGTAACCTCAATATTTTAGCGCGCTTGCCACTAATGCTTGGTTTGATGCCCTTAGCTGATAATTAATTATCCTCTTTGAAACAAAGTGTTTGCTAACAGAGTAGCAAAATTGCTAATTTTCCATTGAGCAATCGCCACCACTTATGGTGCCACAGTTGTTGTCAAAATCATCATCGTCATCGAAGAAGTGGCATGGTTGTTCTTCGTTGTCGTCAACTTCAGAGCTTTCCAGTTCTGTTTCTTCCAATTCAGAATCTGTATCGAAATGCTCACTGTCGTCTTCAAATTTTAGGTCTACGTAAGCTCTGAAAGCTTCGTCAGCAAAGCGGTTATCTACGCCTTTGAGGAAATTCTCTACTGGATCTTTGTGTAGTCCGAACTGCTGGCTCCCTGTGGCTACGTAGCCGTGATCTGGTGTCCAGATCAAGTTCTCGTTTTGATAAATTACCCTGGCGTCGTCATCCTCTCCGCTTTTCATGCGGCGACGAAGCAAGCGCTCGTGCGACTGAACGTTCTTCTTGAAGGCCCGGTCTAGATCTATGCCGATGTCTTTGTAATCAGGTTCATGTCGACCAACTAAGTTCCAAAAATGTTGGTTGTGACTGGCTTCATGAACATGAGCCAGCTCGTGTAGCACTAAATAACGTCGACCTCGCTCTGGAACGTTTTCTATAGCAAAGCGCGAAAAAGTAATTACTTTAGTTTTAAGGTTAATTTGAGCCAGTCTTGTGTACTTTGCTGAACCAATTCGCACACCTCCAATGGTGACATTGAAGGTGGCATCGTTTATGCGCTTGACGTATGACTGCATAAATGATTTGTATAGCTTGAGCGTAGCTTTCGATATACCGTCTGGGCTTTCACCTGGTTGGTCATCGGCCTTGGCCTTAGACTTCTCCAAATTGGCTGTGCGTCTACTAAGCTCGTGAAATCTGTTATCTGCTGTCACTTTTATACAGGTATTGCAAGTAGTGGCATAATTATTTATTGATTGTGATAGCTTAAGGGTTTTAGCCTCTTATGGCAACAGCTTGACTGGAGTATTCAGCAATGCAAAATTTGGCAAAATTGACTCTCATTACCGGCGGTGCCCGGTCCGGTAAATCGTTTTTGGCCGAGACCATGGCGCAAAAAAGCGAATTGCCCGTGGT
Source organism: Obscuribacteraceae bacterium (SeqCode) (assembly GCA_044378815.1). Classification (GTDB taxonomy): domain Bacteria; phylum Cyanobacteriota; class Vampirovibrionia; order Obscuribacterales; family Obscuribacteraceae. The sequence continues at coordinate 62,975 of JBIPOV010000023.1, forward strand.
CTACTTTGCAACCATGGGAAAGATTGCCTCTGATGCTGAAGTGGTTGAACGCATTGAGATGCATGTTGAGAGACGATCGCCCGATTGGCAAACGGTAGAAGAGCCTTTATTGCTGGCTAAAGCTATTAAGAAGCTAGTGGTCACTGCCCCCAAAACTCTTTGCTTAATTGATTGTCTGTCGCTTTTTGTCTCTAACCTTTTGCTCTCAATTCCCTACACAATTGAAAGCAGTGGGGTGCGCAAAGAGCTAGAAGAAAATATCCTAAGCGAAGTTGATGACCTTTTGGCTGCAATTTTTCAGCGTGACGATTTGTGCTTTATTGTTGTCACCAATGAAGTTGGTTCTGGTATTGTGCCTGATAACAATTTGGCTCGTAGTTATCGCGACCTTCTTGGCGTTGCTAATCAAAAGTTTGCCGCACGCGCCGAGCAGGTATTTATTGCAATATCCGGACTTGGCTTACAGTTGAAGTGAAGATTTCTACGCTGTGAAGTTGTAGCGCGTCAGGGCATAATATAGCTATGAATTCAAGTCAGGCCTCTGCGGCTGCTCCTCTTAATCTATCGATATTGATAAAGTTGCTGAGGCCTAGGCAGTGGACTAAGAATTTAATTGCCTTTGCCCCAATTTTGTTTGCCGGCCGGATGCTTGATGGCGATGCTCTGTTGCATGCTTCGATGTGTGTTGTAGCCCTTTGCTTAATCTCTGGCTCTGTTTACGTCTTCAACGACATTATTGATGTTGAGGCCGATCGTAAGCATCCGACCAAATGCAAACGTCCAATTGCTGCTAATTTAGTCAGTGTCAGAACTGCTGTTGTAGTTGCTTCGCTGTCCATGGTTGCCAGTTTCGCCGTTGCTTATTTAACTAGGCCTGCTCTTAGTCTTGTCTTGCTTGGTTATTTATTGCTACAGGCAGCCTATATTTTAAAACTGAAGCAACGCATTATACTTGACGTGTTTTGTATCGCTGCTGGGTTTGTTTTGCGTGCTTTGGCTGGTGGTGCTGCTGCTCATGTCCCCCTTTCTGCCTGGTTCTTGCTTTGTACTTCTCTTGGTGCGCTGTTTCTTGCTCTAGAAAAGCGCCGTCAGGAAATTCGCAGCTTGGGACTCGAGGCCAGCAGTCATCGCCAAGTTCTGGGGAAATATTCTATTGAGTTGCTCGATCGCATGGAAGCGGCTATTGTGCCCAGTCTAATTACGGCCTATGCCTTCTATAGCTTTCAATCGCAGTATGGCCAGTGGATGATGGTGACATTACCAATGGTGCTCTATGGCATTTTGCGCTACCAGGTGCTCTCTGTGCGAGACAACAATACTGGCAGCCCAGAAGAAGTCTTGCTTAAGGATCGACCGATTCAAAATACCATCATACTCTGGCTTCTAGCATGCATATCTGTAGTCTATGGCTGGTTGCCTAAGCTGGCAGCCTCGCTGGTTCATACTATCGATTCTTGGCGGCTGCCTATTTAATCTCTAATTTCTCGGCTTTTGCATGCTCTTCTTTCAATTCTTTTGCTTTCTCGCTCCAGGGTCCAAGGGCAAAAATCTTGAGCATTGACGGGCTGACCAGCTCAGCTTTTAGTTGGGCGCTGCTTTTGCTATCACCTGAGGCCATTAAAGCGCTCAGCTTCTCTTGCTGGTCTGCATTGACATCAAGAAACCGGCAACGGAAACAGGCCCAGGTCAGATCAAAGTTGGTCATGGCTGTTTTTGCCGCCAGGTTAGGGGCGCGAACAAAGCGGTCTTTAATTACTAAGGCAAATGTCTGGCGATTATCGTCACCATCGACAGAGCGGTCTGGCTTGCGTTTTTGATAAAGAAAACAGGTCATGTCTGAGTAGGCATTTACGGCATCTTCGGTCAGTACCGGCGGACCTGGTTCGGCTATTCGCACTGCGCCAAGTAAGTCTTGTAAGAGTTCTATGTCGGCCGAAGATTCTTGGATCTTGCTCAAATGGTGCCGAATTAAAGCGCGAAATAGCAAACGATAGCTCTCTTTAACGTCCATCTCTTGCAATATTCGTGGCCGCAGAGGTTTCCATACCGCAGCCACGCCGACCCAATTGTTATTTGGCGCCTTCAATTTACTTTCCAGCAGCTTGCCCAGGCGATTTTTCTGATCGAGCGACAGCGTGGCCAGTTCTAGAACTTCTTTACGGTCGTCTTCGTTGCTGCTTGAGGCGCAGAGAGCAAAGAGCTCAAGCCAGCAGCGGCTGTCGTCGAGGGTAACTATGGGCCCGCTTGCCTCAACCTGAGGTTTTTTTAAGACTACCGGCTTGGCAGGAGCTACATCTTTAGTTGGGACAAGACTTTTAGCTGGGACACGACTTCTAGTTGGAATTTTCGCTTTTTCTGTCGCTGAGGGATTAATGGAAGGGAGCGCTGGGGGCGCAGGAGCTGCCTTGTCTGGACTTCCAGTAGTTTTTTCTTCATATCCCCAATCTCCCTGGGCCAGAGCTGGGCAGGCAAGGTATTGGTTCAGGGCTAAAAGAATTAGCAGAAGCCAACTGGCGCCTAGCCGGGCCGCTGAGTAAGAGAAGGCTATTTGGGTGAAATATGTGTAGAGTGGTGTTAGAGGCATCTAAATAGTCTACAAAAACTAAGCTATGGTGTGATAATATCGGCTAAGAGCCCCGTGCAATCGGGTGCGAGAGATTTAGTACATATTAGAAATTCGGCAATGGAGGCCGGTTTTCATAAGAGGCAGCAATCATGTCATTACTGAAGATTAGATACTACCCTGATGCAGTGCTCAAGGCTAAGGCCAAAAAGATCACAATTTTTGATTCTTCGGTGCGTAAACTGGCACAAGATATGCTCGACACTATGTACGAGAATGATGGCGTAGGCCTAGCGGCCCCTCAGGTTGGCGTTTCTAAGCGCCTGATGGTGATTGACGTCAGCGGTGAAGAAGAGACCCCTCGGCCGATAGTTTTTATCAATCCTGAAATCATAGAACGAGATGGCGAAATGACCGGCCAAGAAGGCTGTCTAAGCTTCCCCGATGTCTTCTTTGAGGTCAAGCGCGCTGCCAAAGTTGTAGTCAAGTTTCAGAATCTCAAGGGTCAGACCCTCAAACTAACAGCTGACGGCAATTTGCTCTCCCGGGCAATTCAGCATGAAATTGATCACCTCGATGGTGAACTCTTCATAGATCGGGCTGTATCGCAGTTGAAGGCCGACTTAGAGATGACTAAGGCCGGTTTCCGAGAAGGCGACGTGGCTGAGCTAGAAAGAGAATTGGAGCTGGAGAAAGAGGCACAAACTATTTCTCTCACTCAAACAGCCAATCAGCCAGTAGCGCTTTAAGTAATGTTTTGGAGCCTGCGCGAGAATATCGGCGGTTTGAAACATCTCTCACGCTTAACTGCCCGGGTGGTTTTGCGTCAGAACGCGTCAAAGTATATCCAGAATTTGAATAAAAGCTTTCCTGACCTCGACTTGAAGCCAGTCTTTGACGACCATGGTAAGCCTTTGACCTGTCGCTTTTGTGGCTTCGCCATATTTTCAGTTAATCTTGGTACTTATCAATTTGCCGCTTGCTCGGCGGTGGCGGATAATGTGATACTGCACAAGGACAGGCTGGTTGAATGGACTGAGACCTTACCTACTTTTGAAAGCATGAAGCTAGAGAGCAGTCAAAAGAAACTTCTAAAATGAACGCCAACAAGCAAACGCAAGCAAATCATTCGGTTAATGTTTTATCCTTCGGCTTTAAAAACGGTGATCCACCTCAAGCCAATGTGATTATGGATGTGCGCTTTTTGAAGAATCCATTCTGGGTGGAAGAGTTGAGACCCTTAACTGGTCGAGATCAGCCGGTCCGAGATTATGTTATGGAGCAGAGCTCGGCTCAAGAATTTATGGGCAATCTCAAGGCTCTGGTGTCGCATGTGATACCGGCAATGTTTCATAATCAAGCTAATGTTGATAGTTTTACTATTGCCTTAGGGTGTACCGGTGGCCAGCATCGATCGGTTGCTGTGGCTGAAGAAGTGGCTAAGTTTCTCAAGGATAGCTATCCTCACTATAAAGTATCTCTTTCGCATCGTGAACTTGATCAACTAACAAATTCTTCTCATGGTGAGGAATCACTCGCTCTTCAAGAAGGGGGCTGAGTGCCCAAGAAGCCAAAGAAATCCCTAGATTATCGTTTTCAGAGCTGGATGTTGCCAGGTCTGAAGCGTTATCTGGGTATTGTCATTTTGGCTATCATTGCCATCGTATTTGGTGTTTTAACCTTGCTCGATGTGCACCCAGTCGATAAGATGTTTCGTTTGATCATCTGGGCTCTGAAAGACATTCGGGCTGTGGTGGCCGAAATTGCTTCAGTTATGCACAAGCAGCTCAACGCCATTATCTTAATTACGGCTGGTTCAGTGGCTGTATTTGTGTCAATCGTGCGCATTACGCAACTGGTATTGGGCGCTTATTTGCCCGAGCGCGAATCTATACCCGACATGCTCTACCGCGCCCGTAAATTTGGTCGCGGCCCGAAAGTTGTGGTCATAGGTGGTGGTACAGGTTTATCAAATCTCTTGCGCGGCCTGAAAAAACACACTTATAACATCACGGCTATTGTCACTGTTGGTGATGATGGTGGTAGCTCTGGGCGCTTGCGAGAAGAGCTTGGTGTGCTACCTCCTGGTGATATTCGCAACTGCATCACGGCCTTAGCTGATGAAGATAAGTTGGTTACTGAACTTTTTCGCTATCGCTTCGAGTCGGGGGAAGGTTTAGAGGGCCATAGTTTCGGCAATCTATTTATTACGGCAGTTTGTGCCGTCACCCATGGCGATATGATCCAGGCGGTGCGCACTGCTAGTCGGGTGCTCAACAGTTGTGGTCAGGTTTTGCCTTCGACCCTTGATAGTTTGACTCTGATGGCAGAGTTTGAAGATGGCAGCATAGTTAGAGGTGAGTCGCACATAACCGAAGAAGGTGCTGCCGCTCCTAACAAGCGCATCAAGCGCCTCTTCAGTGAACCGGCCGAACCGGTTGCTGTGCCGGAAGCGGTGGCGGCGATTATGGAAGCTGAGTTAATTGTGCTTGGCCCCGGTAGCCTCTACACTTCGGTGGTTCCAAATTTGATTGTGCCTGGAATCGCCGATGCCGTGCGCAATTCGCGGGCCAAGAAAATTTATGTCTGCAACGTTATGACTCAGCCTGGTGAAACCACTGATTATTCAGTGGGTGACCATGTGGAAGTTTTGCTCAGCCATTCTAAGACTCCACCCGGTGCTGCTGGTCGTCTGATGCAAGGGGTATTGGTTAACGACTATGGCAAGGCTGCTCCGGTACTGCCGTCTGGTTCTAAGCCTGTGCGTTTTGATCCTGAGCGTCTAAAAGAGCTGGGTGTTATGCCATTTCGTAAGATGTTAGTCAGTGAGGAGGCCGCCAGCCATCACGATCCAGCTAAGCTGGCTGAAGTAATCATGCAGTTCTTCAGTTATAAGGCCAAGCGTAAGCTTACCGCCCCTAAGCCTTCGAGCGGTAATTCTGGTCCGCCAACTGCAGGTGCCACCATTCCTGAAGCTCCGCTGGCCAAACTAGGTCGCAAGTTATAGTCGCTATTTTTCATTGAGGAGGTTCTTATGAGCTCGGTAGCCCCATCGAAAGAGAAAATCGGTCCAGCAATTGGTCGTTTGGCCAGTGGTGTCTACATAGTCACCGTTGATATTGCTGGAAAGAAAGACGGTATGCTGGCTACCTGGATTACCCAGGCTGGTTTTGAGCCGCCATCGCTGGTGGTATCGGTGAACAAGCAGCGCGATATTCTTAGGGCCATGAACGTTGGTGATAGATTCACTATCAATGTTCTCTCAAACCGCAATATGGATATTTTTAAAGCTTTTGCCAAGCCGCATAATGACGAAAAATTTGATGGTCTTGCTCTGAAAGAACCAGCAGAGGGAGCAATAGTGGCTGGCCCGGTGTTCGCTGAGGCTGTCTCTTACATCGACTTGAAAGTGCAATCAGTCACTGAAGTTGGTGATCATGCTTTAGTTGTCGGTGAAGTTATCGATGGCGAGCTGCTCAACGGTCAAGATGAACCAATGACTCACTTGCGCAAAGATGGCTTCAAGTACTAATTAGAAAAGTACTAGTTAGAAAAACACTAGTTAGAAAAACACTAGTTCGAAAGGGCTTTAACTTCAGCTTCTTCTCTGAAGATCTGGGCGAGTTGCTCGCGAGCGTCGTCGTAGCCTTGTCTTATGAGGCGTCGTGAGCGCTCGGGGTCAATCTCTAGCAAGGTAACATTGACGCCGTGCTTGGGCTGGAACACTCTAATTTTTACTTTCTTTCGCCCTCTTGATTCGACCGAATTGGCATCAATCAGGCGGTTGTAGAGTTCCGCTGCTTGCACCTCTTTGCGGGCCGAAGCATCTAAGACAATATCGAGACAGCGCACCAATACTTCAAACATGTTAACTGGGCAAACGTTGATGCGCTCTGGATGCAGGAGCACCATATAGACTTCATCAGCTCCAAGATGTATTGCCGTTTCCATTGGCGTATTGCGCACAAGGCCGCCGTCAATCCAGAGGCCCTGACCATGAATGTGCCGTGGTGGAAAAGCCATGGGCAGAGCTGATGTCGCCATTAAGACGTCGATTAGCTCATTGGTCGACATAATGTCATCAATGGTGATTAGCCTGGTCTCTAGGCTGCACAAATCAGTGGTACACCAGCCAACTTTTGTCGTGCTCGATTTCAACTTTTGCAAATTTAGTTCGCGCCGTAAAAGTTCTTCTAAGGGTGAAGTATCAAGCAAGCCTAGTTTGTGTCCGAGCACCAAGCGGCCGATCTGGTGAGCTGAAGGCAGGCTGAAAACATCTTTGCTACGTATTGAACACCACAACTCTTCTAGACGAGTTTGATTGCCCTGGGCATAAAGGCTGGCATTGATGCCACCGATGCTTGTGCCAAAGGCGAGATCAAATTCTATTCCGGCTTCTTTGAAGGCCTTGGTAACACCAACTTGATAAGCTCCTCTGCCGCCGCCGCCAGGCAGCACAAGGGCACGCATAGGACGGTGAGGCTTTTCAGTATCGTCGGATGCCATGGTTAAGACCTTACAAATAGACTCTTACCAATCTATCGTATGTTACCTGCTGCCATGTGGCAACCCTTGCGAGCAGCTGCTGTAAAATACTGGCAATTCCATAGTGGGGTACTCCAGTGTCAGATTTAATTGATGTCTTGATTGTTGGTGCTGGTCCCACCGGGCTTACTCTAGCCAATGACTTGCGCCGGCGCGGTGTTAACTTCCGCATAATCGACAAGGCTGATGCTGCCACCACAATTTCAAAAGCCATTGTTGTGCACGCCCGTAACTTAGAAATGTTCGAAAATATGTCTCTTGTGGAACCTTTCCTGGCCCACGGTATGCCCATTCGCGGTAGCAATATCTACAGTCAAAACAAACGCATTGTTCATCTCAATACTGATGAAATTGAGTCATTCTATAAGTTCATTTTGGCTATTCCCCAGAGTAAAACCGAAGAAATTCTGGCTGATAATCTTACTGAAAATGGCGTAAATATTGAGCGCAGCAAAGAATTAGTCAGCCTTAGCCAGAATGGTGAAGAGGTGGTGGCAACTCTCAAATGTGAAGGTGAGAGCGAGCCTGAGATTGTTAAGTGTCGCTATTTGGTTGGCTGTGACGGAGCCCATAGTGCTGCTCGCCATGGCCTTGGATTGACTTTTGAAGGGGTTGCTTATGAGGAAGTTTTTGGTGCCGCCGACGTAGCTGTTGACACGGGCAGTCAGATATCTATGCTCGAAGATGAGGCCTATATTTACTTTTCTGAAAGTGGTCTCGTTACTTTCTTTCCCTTTGGTGGGGGCCGCTACAGGCTGATTTTCGACATGACGGCTGACTCTGATGTTGATGCCGCTAGCGAACTTAAGTTTGAAGAAGTGGTTGAGCTAGTAAAGGCTCGCCTTAATCAACAATTAGATAGTCCTGAGCAAAAGCCTCTGACAATTTCGGATCCCCATTGGATGAGCTGGTTCAAAATCAATAGGCGTTGCGTCACTTCTTACCGCCAGGGCCGAGTATTTCTGGCCGGTGACGCCGCTCACATACACAGCCCTGTGGGCGGGGTTGGTATGAACACCGGCATGCAAGATGCTATTAACTTGTCGTGGAAATTGCACCTGGCTTTAAATGACCTGGCCGCTGATAGTGAGCGCTTGCTTGATACCTATCATGAAGAGCGTCATTCAGTTGGTCAGGCCGTTTTGAAAGGTACTGATATCGCCACCAAGGCCGTTACTCTGCGTAACCCTTTGGCTAAAAATGTACGCGATCGGATGATGTCGTTTTTGTCAGCGCAGGAAGTGGTGCAGCAGCGCATACTTAGAGCTGGCAGCTTAACTGGTATTAGCTATCGTCAAAGTTCGCTTTCTGCCGAGGCCCATCGCCCCCTTGAGCGAGCCCTCAAAGCCGTTGATAGCGGAATTTTGCGCTTTACTGGTCATGGCGAGGTGGGTGAACGCCCTGGTTTTAAGTCGTGGATGGAGTTTACCCGTGGGCCTGTGGCTGGTGATCGAGTCGTTGATGGACCCTGTCAAACCGCCGATGGCAAGAGTACAAGGCTGGCTCTACAAATGGTTTCCACTAAGTTTCAGCTATTGCTCTTTGATGGCTTTGTTAATTCAGAACCGGGCTACTTGCAGTTCAGTGAGATTGAGAATGCAATTGAACAGCACTACAAAGGCCGAATTGATGTTCATGTTATTGTGCCAGCTCTAGCGAAAACAGCGAAAATACCGAAGTTTAAGTCTCTGTTGCTGGATGCTGAGCGCGAATTGCACAATGTTTATGGTGCCAGTTCGGAGTGTCTATATTTAATTCGCCCTGATGGCTACATTGCTTTTCGCAGTCAGCCAGCCAGTTGGGATGAGCTATCCCACTACTTGGCTGGGTTGCTCAAGGGGAACTGACGAGCAGTCAGATTAGCTAAAAAAAGAGGAGAGATCAATTGATCTCTCCTCTCTCGATTTAGTCTTTAGAACTTAAGCTTTAGCTGGTTGCTTGAGAGCTTCTGCTACTTGCTTAGCTACTTCTGCTGGGGTTATAGCCACTCTTACGCCATTAGCTTTGAAAGCTTCTAGCTTAGATTCGGCTGTACCTTTGCCACCAGATATGATGGCGCCAGCGTGGCCCATGCGTTTTCCGGGAGGGGCAGTTTGTCCAGCAATGAAACCAATTACTGGTTTCTTGATTGACTTCTTGATGAAGGCAGCAGCTTCTTCTTCAGCGTTACCGCCGATTTCGCCGATCATAACAATCACTTCAGTGGCTGGATCGTTTTCAAACAACGTTAGGCATTCTTGATAATCAAGACCTTTGATGGGATCGCCACCGGTGCCTACACAAGTCGATTGACCAAGGCCACTTTCAGTTAGAGCTAGAGCGATTTCATAGGTTAGAGTGCCGCTCTTGCTCACCATGCCTACTGGTCCTGATTTGAAAATCGAGCCAGGAAGAATGCCGATTAGTGATTGACCAGGGGTGATGATACCAGGGCAGTTAGGACCAATTAGCTTGGCGCCTTTGGCTTTTACTTGAGCTACTAGCTTGGCAGTGTCTAGTGGTGGAATGCCTTCGGTAATGAGAACCAAGAGGCTAATTCCTGCATCAAGGGCTTCGCAACCGGCATCAAGAGCCAGGTACGGTGGCACAAAGATTACTGAGCAAGTCGCTTCTGTAGCTTCTACTGCTTGTTTGACAGTGTCGAATACGGGGGCGCCGTGCATTTTCTCGCCGCCCTTACCGGGCGTTACGCCGCCAACAATGTTGGTGCCGTACTCGATCATGCGCTTTGTGTGGGCTGCGCCCATTTTGCCAGTTATGCCCTGGACGATTACTTTTGTATGTTTGTCGACAAGAATCACTTTAGAATCTCCTTTTAGGCTTTGCCGGCGGCAACTGGTTTTTTGGAACTACCTGTTTTGGCGCGGCTAACCGCTTCCTTAACTGCTTCTTCCAAATCTGGATAAAGCTTGAGACCCGACTGAGCCAACATTTTTTCGGCGATGTCTTGGTTGTTGCCCCGCAGTCTTACGACCATGGCGCGCTCTGGATACTTTTTCATGAACTCAACGAGGGCACCGGCAACTTCGTCGCAGGCTGTGATGCCGCCCAAGATGTTGAGCAGAATGACATCAACATTGGGATTGTCGTTAACGAGTTCTAGTGCTGCCAGTGTTTTCTTTTGGTCAGAACCGCCGCCAGCATCTAAGAAGTTGCCAGGTTGGCCGCCAAAAGCTTTGACCATGTCCATGGTGGCCATGGTTAGTCCAGCGCCGTTGCAGAGGATGCCGATGTTGCCATCTAGTTCAACCAAGTTTAAACCGGTCATCTTGGCATTGCGCTCTCTTACTGAGAGGTCGCAGAGGTGAGCTTCTTCCCAGCCTCTGAATTGAGGTTGTCTATCAACAGCATCGTCATTGATGATGATTTTGCCATCGAGGGCAACAACATCGTCGCCTTCTGTAATCACAAGTGGGTTGATTTCAGCTAGGTCAAGGTCTTTGCTTTCAAATATTTTGTAGAGCTTGTTGGCAATGTCAGCTACTTTGTTGAGCACAGCACCCTTCAAGCCGAGCTTTTGGGCAAGGTTGCGGCCGACGAAAGGCTGATATGGATGAGGAATTGGTTCTGTCAAAACGTTTGACGAAGATTCGATTTCAATGCCGCCTTCAGCTGAGGCGATGAATATTGGGCAGCCGCGGTCGCGGTCTAGGGTGACAGCGAGGTAGAGCTCGCGGGCGATAGACATCTTGGGCTCAACCAGTAAACTTTCTGTTTTTGAATCTTTGATTGAAAGCTTGAGCATGTCCTTGGCAAGTGCCATGCCGTCTTTCAAGTCTTTGGCAAATTTGATGCCGCCGGCTTTACCGCGGCCGCCTGCCAAGACCTGGCATTTTAGGGTTAGGGGATAACCGAAATGGATTTTGGCCAATTCTTCTGGCTTAGTGATGCGCTGAGAAGGCGGTACATTGATGCCCCCTTCGGCAAAAATTCGCTTGGCTTCATATTCGTAGAGATTCAAGATCGTGTCCTCTTATTGGCAGTCTATAAATGTAAGACACTGCTGACAAAAACCCTTAGAACTTTATGATTCTTAAGCCTTCCGCCCGCCGATTTGGCTGCTCAGTATACTGATGGCCCTTACATCCTCACGATGACGAACGATAGTTGCCGCTTGGCATGGGAAAATCAAAAAGAGAAACGATTATGCGTATTGGAATTTTGACTGGTGGCGGGGATTGTCCCGGATTGAACGCCGTTATTAGAGCGGTGGTGAGAACAAGTGTCAAAGAGTATTCATCTGAAGTAGTTGGTTTCTTAGAAGGTTGGCGCGGTCCTATAGAGAATATGGTGATGCCCCTGACCATGCAATCTACCGGTGGCTTGATTCACCGCGGTGGAACTATCCTGCGCACATCTCGTACTAATCCTTTTAAGCTTGATCGTGGTCCTGAGCGCATTGCTGAAAATATCGTCAAGAATCGACTAGACGCTCTAATTGCTGTGGGCGACATTGATACATGTAGTGTGGCTAACCGACTGCACAAAGAGCACAATTTAAAAGTTGTCTGTGTGCCTAAGACTATCGACAATGACATAAATGCCACTGACTTCACCTTTGGTTTTGATACTGCTATTAACATTGTTACTGAAGCCATAGATCGCTTGCACACAACCGCCGAGTCGCATAACCGTGTGCTGGTCTGCGAAGTGATGGGCCGCAAAGCAGGCTGGATTGCTTGCTACGGCGGTATTGCTGGTGGTGCCGATTTCATTTTGGTGCCTGAAAAGCCGATTAAGGCACAAGAAGTAGTACAAGCAATCAAGACCAGGCATTCTCGGGGTCGAGATTACTCTATTGTAGTAGTGGCAGAGGGGGCGCGCTTTGAGTCGCCAGACGGTGCGGCTGAGGCTAGTGAACACAGCGCAGAGCCTACCCATGATTCGCCTTCTGATAGTTCTGGTATCGGCAATCAGTTGGCGCGATTAATCGAAGCCGAAACCGGTTTTGAGACCAGGGCCACTATTCTTGGCCACATTCAGCGTGGCGGTTCCCCTACAGCCTTCGATAGAGTTTTGGCCACCCGCTTTGGCGTTAAGGCTACCCAACTTGTGCATGAGCAAAAATTTGGACGCATGGTCGCACTGTCAGGGTCAAAGTTGCATGATGTCGCCATAGAGGAAGCCACAAGCAGCTTGAAGACTCTCGATATGGAACTTTATCGCGTGGCTGAAGTTTTCTTTGGATAGTTTCGATACTGCCGACCAGCACTTCATGCGCCGGGCCCTTGAATTGGCGCAAGAAGCGGAAGGGTTCACCTCCCCAAACCCCATGGTTGGAGCTGTGGTGGTCAGCCCCGATGGTCGCATAGTGGGAGAAGGCTATCACCACGCTCCCGGTTTGCCCCATGCCGAAGTTGAGGCTCTCAATCAAGCTGGCGACCAGAGTGTTGGGGCGACATTGTATGTCAATTTAGAGCCCTGCTGTCATTTCGGCCGCACGCCACCTTGCTCGAAAAAAATCATAGAACACAAGCTTGGTCGAGTAGTTGTGGGTATCGCCGATCCTAATCCTAAAGTTGCTGGCGGCGGCTTGAGAGAGCTTAGTGAGGCTGGTATTGACCTGACAGTCGGTGTGTTAGAAAGTGAGTGTGGTTACTTAAATCGTGGTTTTTTCAAAGCCATCAAAGAAAATCTGCCCTGGCTCTCTCTCAAGATGGCACTAACTCTCGATGGTCGCATTGCCGATCGCACTGCTGCTAGTCGCTATGTTACTGGTGCCACTGCTAGAAAATTTGTCATGGCATTGCGTGCTGCCTATGATGCTGTTTTGATTGGTGCTAATACAGCCAGGCTAGATGACCCACAGTTAGATGTTCGCTTGGAAGAAGGTGCTGTGGGCAACTCAGCTTGCAATCCGGTTCGAGCAATACTTGATTCGAACTGCACAGTGAAGCCTAATGCCCGGATATTTGCCTCGCCCGGAAAGACAATCATTTTTTGCCGCCAAGAGCACATCGTTAAGCAGAGCGAATATCCTGACTCTGCCTCACTTGTAGAGTTGTCCCAGGGGGCCGGAGGTCTCGATGCCAAAACTGCTCTTGAATTTTTACTTGAGCGAGGCTGTCAGAAAGTCCTGTGTGAGGGCGGTGGTCAATTGGCCGGCAGTTTAATTGATGAAGGTTTAGTCGATGAGCTTTATTGGCTAGTTGCACCGAAGATGCTGGTAGATAGAAAGGCCTTGCCGGTGTTGGCCTCAGCTAATAATAGATTGATAGCTGACAGTGTTGAGTGGAAAATTACTGGTGCTAATTTCCTTGGTGACGACCTTCTTATCAGCGCCTTAAATCCAAGGCACAAAGACTATTGCATCGGTTCTTAACTCAGCTCTTTACAATTTGACCATTAGGCTATTGACTGAAAAGACATTTTGGGTCAAACTTATAATTGTTAGCTTTTCTATCTTCTGAAAAGCTCTTTAACTCGTGTTTTTGGGAAAAGGTGCGGCGGCGCTGCCATGATATCGAAAATGACCAATAGCACTAAACCTAAACTAGAACCTATATCTATAGGCGCCCCTAGCGCTGGCAATTGCTATTTCACGCTGCCTCCTTCTTTACGCTGGCTTGATTCAGATTATTTTGAGGAAGGAGCTGAGCGGGTCAGAGTGAAGCCAGTAAGAACTCGTTACAGTCGCTGGTTTCCTTTTGCTTTTCTTCATGCCGGTTTATTTGCCGTTTTTTTTGTTGGTTGGTCACCGATTGCCGTAGCCACAGCCGTCGCCCTCTATTGGCTGAGAATGTTTGCCGTAACGGCATTTCTTCATCGCTATTTCTCCCACCGTACTTTTAAGACCAGTCGTATGGCGCAATTTATCTTTGCTCTCATGGCCTGCTCTGCTGTTCAGCGCGGGCCATTGTGGTGGGCGGCTCACCACCGTGCCCATCACAAACTCTCAGATAAAGATGGAGATTTACATTCGCCATCGGTTAGTGGTTTCATTTGGTCTCATATTGGTTGGATAACAGCTGATCGCAACATGCCGACTGACTATGAAAAGATCCCAGACCTGGCCCGCTATCCCGAGCTTGTCTTGTTGAATCGCTTCGATTGGTTCGTACCTGCGCTCTTGGGCTGCAGTCTCTTGCTTTTTGGTTATTGCCTGCAGCTGTTCTATCCTCAATTGGGCACAAACCCATTGCAGATGCTGGTCTGGGGCTTTTTTGTCAGCACTGTGCTGCTCTTCCATGGTACGGCTTCTATTAATTCCTTGACCCACATGTTTGGTTCACAGCGCTATAAAACTGGCGATCAGAGCCGCAATAACTTCTTTCTCGCTCTAATTACCATGGGTGAGGGCTGGCACAACAATCATCATTATTTCCCTGGGGCAGCCAGGCAAGGCTTTTACTGGTGGGAAGTCGACTTTAGCTTTTACTTACTAAAGGTCCTAGCCGCTCTTGGTATTATTTGGCAGCTCAGGCCTGTCCCGGCCGAAGCTTATAGCTATTCTTCTGGTAAAACTTGTGGTGACGCGACGACATGAAAAAGCTTGCCATCATTGGGGCGGGAATTGCTGGATTGGGCTGTGCTCACAAGCTAAGCCGCCAATATGATCTGACTATTTTTGAGAGTAACTCATATCTTGGCGGTCATACCAATACTATTGATGTGGTTGGCAGTAGTAAGGTTGCCTTTGATACTGGCTTTATGGTCTATAACCATGTTACCTATCCACATTTGACGGCTCTATTTAGCGAACTCAATGTTCCTACTAAGAAGACCGACATGTCTTTTTCTGTGCAGTATTTGCCCGATAAAATTGAATGGAATGGGGCAGGTTTAGATCGAATTTTTGCTCAAAGACGAAATCTTATTAGTCCGCGCTTTTGGCGTATGTTGCTAAAGCTTGATTGGTTCAACAAAAATGCCTTGCTCCACATGGATAATGCCGATTTATCCACCGATGTCTCCAGGCTTTCGGTGCGCGACTATGTCCGCCACTTTAAGCTAGGCGAGGATTTTTTGCATTGGTATTTAATACCGATGGCTTCGGCTGTATGGTCGACGCCACCAGATAAAGTGCAAGACTTTCCTATTGCCACTTTAATTCGCTTCTTCCATAATCATGGTTTCCTGGGCCTAGACACTCATTATCAGTGGTACACAGTCGATGGCGGTGCCAGAGAGTATGTTCAGCGCTTGATAGCGGCTCTCGCTCCAGGCACTCAATTTTCTTCTGGGGTAAAACGAGTCGAGCGGCTTGCTCATGGCGCTCGAGTGCATACAGAGAGGGGCTTTAGCGATTTTGACAAGGTGATATTTGCCTGTCACGCAGACCAGGCCCTTGCCCTGATTGGTGAGCCAACGGCTTTAGAGGCTCGCCTATTAACTCCTTTCAAGTATCAAGAAAACTCGGTTACTGTGCACACCGATCGCCGCGTAATGCCTGCCGAGCCAAAGGCTTGGGCATCATGGAACTATCGCATCGCTGAGCAGTCTAATACTCATTATTGGATGAATAATCTGCAAGGCCTAAAATGCCGGGAAGATTATTTTGTATCTTTAAACAGCGAAGGCTTGATCGACCCGGGTAAAATTGTGCGCCAGCTTGAATATACACACCCACTTTTTGATCTAGCTACTTTTGAGGCTCAGCCTCAGCTGCCGCAACTCAATTCGGTCAGCCCCAAGCAAGCTTTGTATTTTTGCGGCAGCTACTTCCGTTATGGTTTCCACGAAGATGCCCTGGCCTCTGCCTATGATTTGAGTGCCATTCTCTCAACTTTGGCTGTAGATAGCTTAGCTGGAGCGGCTCAATAGATATGACTGATTTAGCATTGACGTCTAGACTATTTGAGTGCTCAGTGGCCCATCAGCGCTTGCTGCCCAGCGGTCACAGGTTTAAGCATGGCGTTTTTATGCTTTATCTAGAATTGGGCGAACTGAGCTGTCTAGCTCAGAATTCGCGTCTTTTCAATCATAATAGTTTTAATTTGTTCAGCTTTTATGACAGTGATCATCTATTCGGCAGCGAGCCAGTTGGTGCAGATAGCTCCTTGCTTACGCGCTTGGGCCGCTTAGTTGTCGACCATGGCATCTCTGAGCCTATGGGAAAAGCCTATCTGCTCACCTATCCGCGGGTGCTCGGCTATGTTTTCAATCCGGTGTCATTTTATTTTGTTTTTGATCGCCAAGACCAACCTTTAGCTTGTATTGCCGAAGTCGGCAATACTTTCGGTGAGATGAAGGTCTATTTTATGGATGCTACTAAAATGAGTTCTGCATCTGTTTTTGATGCCTTTTTTACCAAGCACTTTTATGTTTCACCCTTTGGCCAGTTGCAGGACAAATTCCATTTTGTTTTGCCTCTCCCCAATCAAGCATTGAAACTTAGCGTTGATACTGTCGATGGTGAAGATCCAAGCAAGAAGATATTAGTTACTAGCGTTAGTGGTGCCGCTCTGCCGTTGACTGATGGGCAACTGCTGCGACTTTTCTTCCGCTATCCACTAGTAACTTTGCGTGTCATTTCGCTAATTCACTGGCATGCTCTGTTGCTTTGGCTGAAGAAGATACCGTTTTTCTATAAAGAGCAATGGCCCGAATTGCAGACTAACAGCGCTAAGAGAGTTAATCATGAAAGGTAACAAGATGGCCAAATTAGAGCTTGATATTGAGAATAAAGGAACGGCTGCCAAAACCTCTCTGACAATAGCGCAGAAGTTTTGGCGCAAAATAGTATTAGCGGCTCTTGGTGCCATGACCGAAGGTCGACTAAAATTGACCTTGCCTGAAGGGCAAGTAATCTGGTTTGGTCAGTCGCAGCCAGTTGACCCTAGTATTTGCGCTGCAATTGATGTTAGGTCAGAAGCATTCTTTCGCCGCCTGGTAGTTTATGGTCATATTGGTTTGTCTGAAGCTTATATGGATGGGCAATGGCAGACCGATGACGTGGCCAGTGTGATAGCCTGGGCTCTTCTCAATATCAGTCAATGTCCGCTTTTAGAGGGCAATGGTAGGAAGTTTCAGATTGTTAATTTGCTCGGCATTGGCAATCAGCTGCTGCATTTGTTGCGCCATAACAATGAGTCAAATAGCCGTAAAAATATTGCCTATCACTATGACTTAAGCAACGATCTTTTTAAGTTGTTCTTGGATGAGTCGATGACTTATTCCAGTGCCTATTTCAAAGACTGGTCGATTAGTTTGAGAGAGGCACAAGCGGCTAAGTATGAGAATCTTTGTCGCAAACTAGCTTTAAAAGAAGGCGACCGTGTGCTGGAGATTGGCTGTGGCTGGGGTGGATTTGCACAGTATGCCGCTACTAATTATGGCTGTCACATTACTGGTGTCACCATTTCGCAAGAGCAATATGATTATGCCGTGGCACGTATCCAAAAGGCTGGTCTTAGCCATAAAGTAGACCTGCGCATGCAAGACTATCGCAAGATTACTGGTCAGTTTGACAAGATCGTATCGATAGAAATGATTGAGGCCGTCGGTCATGAGTATCTTGATATATTCTTTCAGCAGTGCGACCGTTTGCTTGCTAAAGACGGTCTATTGGCCCTGCAAATGATTACTTGTCCCGATAGTCGCTATGACTTGTTGCGGGAGAATACTGACTTCATTCAAAAGCATATTTTCCCTGGTTCTTTGCTCCTCTCCCATCGCCGCGTTAGCGAAGCGCTAAAGCGTTGTCAGAGCGACCTTTTTGTGCACGATCTTGAAGACATGGGCAATCATTATGCCAAGACTCTTGGGCTCTGGCAGGAGCGCTTCGAAGCTCAGCTGCCAGCGGTGGAAGCTCTTGGCTTTGACCAAATTTTTGTGCGTAAATGGCGCTATTATTTGTCTTACTGTTTTGCTGCCTTTGCTATGCGCAACATTACAGTGGTGCAGACGATTTATACCAGGCCGAATAATCTTAATTTGAGTCGGTCTGAGCTGCTAAATCGCTTTGCCTAGCCAATCTAGGAAGATAAAAATGACTGTTGATATTGATCAATCAATTGAACTCGCTGTTAGTAAACTCAAGGCTGGCTTACTGGTAGCCTTCCCCACTGAGACTGTCTATGGTCTTGGTGCTGATGCCTCAAGTGCTGCTGCTCTTGAGCGCCTATATGCTGTTAAGGGAAGGCCCACTTCGCATCCTGTTATTGTTCATATTGCCAGTGTCGAGCAGTTGACCGATTGGGCTAAGGACATCCCTCCTCAGGCTTACCAACTGGCTGAGCGTTTTTGGCCAGGGCCAATGACTTTGATTTTGCCAAAGGCCGATCATGTGCTCAGTCAAGTAACCGGTGGGCAAGATTCAGTTGGTATTCGCATACCCTCGCATCCAGTGGCTCTTAAATTACTAAAGGCATTTGCTGCTGGCTTGGCAGCACCATCGGCTAATCGTTTTGGTCGTCTTTCGCCTACATCGGCGCAAGCTGTAGAGGCTGAATTTGCTGATTCGCCTGATCAAGTTGCCCTGGTGCTTGATGGTGGTCCCTGTAATGTGGGCATTGAGTCGACTATTATTTCACTGCTCAACTCTCAAGCAAAAATTTTACGCCCAGGCATGATTGATGCAGCTTCAGTGGCAGAAGTGCTTGGTGCTGAAGCCTTTGCTTCTGGGTCTTCTACTTCTGCTTCTGCAGGCGAAACTCGTGTTCCTGGTGCACTTCCTAGTCATTATGCACCGCAGACCAAGTTGACAGTCGCTTCCTCTGAGCGTTTGATTGAGCTAGTGCTTGAGCTTAATGCTATGGAGAGAAGCGCTGCTGTTTTTGCCTTTGATTTTACTGTGGCTAAGTTGAGGGCCAATCTTTCTGGTCTGGCTTTTGATTCGTTAGTGGTGGCTCCCGAGCAAGTTGATCAATATGCTCGGGCTCTTTATGAGCAGTTACGTCTGTTTGACAAGCTCAAGCTTGATCGCATTTTTGTTGAAGCTGTTCCTCACGGTAGCGCCTGGGATGGTGTTAGAGACCGTTTACAGCGAGCCAGCGCCGAAGTCAGTGCCTAGTCCGTACCTAACTGTACCTAAGGAGATATAGTGCCAGAGCCCCATATTTATTTGATGATTGCTGCCTTTCTCACTACCACTGTAATGATGTTTGTCATTTGGTTGGTAAGTGAGCGTATCGGCAATGCCGGAATTGTTGATGTGGCTTGGGGTTTCGGTTTCGCTGTTGTGGCACTTGTAGATACTGCCTTGGCCTACATAAATGGCTGGGGTAATTTCAGTCGTAGTGCCATGATACTAACTATGGTGGCGCTCTGGAGTCTACGTCTGGGCTTCTTCTTGGCCTTTAGGTTTAAGAGAATGTGGCCAGAAGAAGATGGGCGCTACAAGAAATATCGCCAAGATTGGGCCGATAGGGCTAGTTTAGGATTGTTTCTTGCTTTCGAGATGCAGGCAATTTTACTGGCCTCCCTGACTTTGCCTTTCGCTCTAGCTCTGACCAATTCCAATCAGCAGATTAGCGGCTTTGAGATTGCTGGTTTTGTCATTTGGCTAGTAGCCTTTGTTTGTGAAACAATTTCAGATCAGCAACTGGAGGGTTTCAAGAGTAGAAGGCTAGAGGCTGGCCGCGCTAATCAAGTAAATGAAGTAAATCAGGTGTGTCAAGTTGGTTTCTGGAACTATTCAAGACATCCGAACTATTTTTTTGAGTGGCTGGTTTGGTTGGCTTTCTTTTGCTTCTCACTGGGCTCACCTGGCGGTATCTATACAATTTACTGCCCTCTGCTCATGTTGTTTTTCTTGACCAAAGTAACCGGTGTGAAGGCTACAGAAGAGCAAGCTGTTCGCAGTAAGGGTCAGGCCTATATTGATTATCAGCGCACCACTAGTGCCTTTGTACCCTGGTTTAAACGCTCATAGGTAAGAACAGAACGAAGAGGGAAATTTATGTCGACTCCAGATTTAGCTGAGCAAAATACTGATACTACAAGCAGTTCTATTTCTAGTTCTGATTCTGATTTTACTCCCTTGCGTAAGCCTCAGTCAGAAGCCCTTATCTACGAAATTTTGGCGACAAATATGGTGCCTGATTTCCTCATTAGAGCTGGTATCAGGCAGATGCTCAAAACCAAATTGAGAGAGGAGCGTTTTGCTTCTTATGAATTGCAGCAAGCTCATGTGCTTGAGATGGTCAAAGAGTTATCGAACGCTCCTATTGCCATTGAAACCGCTGCGGCAAACGAACAGCATTATCAAGTTCCCACTGAGTTCTTCAAGCTCTGTTTGGGTAAGCGCCTTAAATACAGCTGTGCCTACTATGAACAGGGCTACAGCCTTGATCAAGCAGAAGAGGCAATGTTGCAGCTGACAGTACAGCGAGCAGAAATTAGTAACGGTGATCGCGTGCTTGAGCTTGGATGTGGTTGGGGTTCCTTAACTCTCTATATGGCCGAGCATTTTCCCAAATCCAAAATCACAGCCGTTTCTAACTCTAAAACGCAAAGGCAATATATTGAGTCAGAGTGCGTCAAGCGTCAGTTGAACAATGTCGAAGTGATCACCTGTGACATGAATGATTTTCAGTTTTATGAACAAGTTGACCGGGTGGTCTCAGTTGAGATGTTTGAGCACATGAAAAACTATCGCTTACTCTTGCAGCGCATCTCTGGCTGGTTGAGCGATAGGGGCAAGCTCTTTGTTCATATCTTCAGCCACAAAGAACTCTGCTACCACTATGAAGATAAAGACGGAAGCGATTGGATGACGCGTAATTTCTTTTCTGGCGGCATAATGCCGTCTAACGATTTGCTCTTATATTTTCAGCAAGACTTGAAAATTGAGCAGCACTACACCGTCAACGGCCAGCATTATGAAAAGACTGCTAATCATTGGTTGGCGAACATGGACCGGCATAAGGCTGAGATAATGCCGATTTTAGCGACTACCTATGGGGCCGACCAAGCCACGCGTTGGTGGGCCTTCTGGCGGCTTTTCTTTATGTCTTGCGCTGAGCTTTGGGGTTATAGCGACGGTGAAGAATGGATGGTTTCCCATTACTTGTTCGCCAAGTCGTAAATAAGTGGCATATTTGTACTAGACTTATCTCTTATTTGAGGAGATTACTATGCAAGGTTCTCAACCCTTGGTTATGGATGCCCTGCGCGAATCAACCAAAGAACTGCACGCCGATACTGAAGGACATCAGTTTCAGAAGCAGCTGGGCTCTGGCACAGTAAGAAAAGACTTGTATGTCAAGTATCTTGGTCAGCTTTATCTGATGCATAAGCATTTAGCTGATCTTCTGCCTCATGCAGCTGCTAATGATGCACGTATAGCCGCTGTTCTTGCTCCTTACCATAGTGATTTGAGCGCTGTGGTGGGTGACTTGGGATACTTTGATGCTAGCACCGACAGTGTTGTGCCTCTTACTGCTACAGCCGCCTTGCTTGACACCATGGACGAACTGGTTGAGCACTCACCGGTTTCGCTCTTAGGCCAGCTTTATGTCTTGGAAGGGTCAACTAATGGCGCTAAGTTCATGGCTAAGACTTTGAGAAAAGGCCTTAACCTGCCAGAGGAGAGAGGGGCCAAGTATTTTGACCGTTATGGTGATTTGCAGCGGGAGAGATGGACTAATTTTAAGGCTACTATGAATGCTCAGGGCTTCAGTCAGAGTGAGATTGACGCTCTAGTGGTCGAAGCTAAGCGCATGTTTCAGACGTTCTTTGAGATCGGCTGTGAGCTTGAAACTTGTTAGAAGTTGAAAATAGGTTTGGAAAGTAACGAATTGCGGTACTTTGACATGTAGTGCCAGGAGTATCTATGAGCGCCAGTGAACCTCTCCAACCGTCCCAGTCTCCCCTTGAAGCTGACTCAGTCAGTGAGCGTGACAATAAGCGTATTGGCCACTTCGCGGCCTGTCTAGAATCTCTGTCCCATGTGCGCAAAGCCTCCGCTGATAAGGCTATTTCGATCCGAGAGACCGATAAACAAAGCGTGCACTTATTGCGTGGCTCAGTTCTGGCAGCGCTGATATTTCTCTTCTTGCCTATGGCTGGTTTTGCCCGGTACGCTATTCTTTGTCTGGCAGCGGCTGATTCGTTCTTCCTTATTGCTTTAGTTCTATATATAGTTGGTCGCTTTGGTATTCTGCGAGTAATGAGCCCCCGCCATGCCCTGGTTTGCTGGCAGTTAATGGTCGGGACTAGTCTGTTTGCAGTTGCCTTGGCTATCAATGCTGTTTTCATACTTCTCATAGTGCTAGCCGGGCAGCATTTCATGGTTCGCTGAGCCACTTTTGCCGTGGGCAATGTTTAGCACCATTGATAGTGGCTTAGCTTGTTCAGTATAATATTTATAAGACCCTTGATCCGGCGCCTGCTTGAAATGCGACCATTAGGGGTGGTTAGCTTTATCTGAGCCTGGGCATATAAGCTGACGTGAGGCGTTAACTGTATTGAGTTAGGTTGCAAGACCTATTGCTGTAGATACAGGCTGGAAAAGGATGGTAATTATGCTGCGGAGATCTGGTCCGATCCCTAAAACACTTCAGAAGTTGCCGGCCGCGCCGGGACTATCTGAAATCCACCACTATCTCTCGGTGGCGATGGAACATAGAGGGCGGCAAGTTGAAATTACCTGGTCCACTCCTGATAGAGCCGTTGATTTTACTCTCAATATTCACTGCCCCTGGCGCGGTGGTGACACTGAGTGGAAGCTTTTTGTCGGCAAGAATATGCGTATTGTCTGGGACTACAAGAGCTGTGATGTATTACTCGTCTACAACTTGATCATTTCTTCTTGCGGCGAAGTTCATCAAAGTATTCAGGCTGATGGCGTTTTGTCTGTGAATGAGTCTTTTAGAGATTCTTCTAAACGGCGAGACACCTTGTTCATGCAGACAGCCAACACGATGGATGCTACCGATCCAAAGAGCAATCCATCGGTTGGTACGCAAGACAATGCCTGGTCAAGGTCTGCGCTACCCCCTACTGGTGATCTCTCTCTCGTTGAGATTTCACGATTATTGCAATCTATTTTATTGGCTAAGATGACAGGTCGTCTTGATGTAGATCAAGGCAGTCTGCACAGCAAGATTTTCTTTGTTGATGGAGAACCTCTCCACGCTGATGTTGGTGGCATTCTCGGCGATGAGGGAATTCTTGATTTACTGACCTGGCGCGAAGGAAAATACCAGTTTGAGCCAAGGGTAAGGGTGTCTCAGCGCAATGTGGCGCAGCCAATCGAGAGCCTGGTAATTCTTGGTGTGCATTTGGTCGACAAAGTGACTTTCTTGCGAAACGTTGGCCTGCAGACAGACTCTGTATTGATTCGCAAGCATGAAAGTGTGGCTGGATATGACTTCGACAATTTAGCTGCCCATGATCCGACCGTGGCCGCTCATATGCTCAAAGCGCTCTATTCGGTAATTGATGATAAGACCTCAATCAAAGATTTGGTCGATAAGACCAGGCTGTCTCGCAGTCAGTGGGTGCCATTGATTACCCTCTTACTCAATGCCGATTTGATTACTTTCACCAACGATTACATTGGTGTCAAAGAAGAAAAGCCAACTATTGCGCCGAAGATTATTGATAAGTCGAAGATTCATAGTGTCATGATGAATTTGAGACGACCTGAAACAGGCATGTTCACTTACGAGGCTTTCCTCTATTTCTTAGAGCAAGAATACTTCCGAGGCTATCGCTCAGGCAGTCCACTCTCGGTTATGGTGATGGAAATGCGCGTCATTAGTGGCCCGCCTAACTTTGAAAGACAGTCTCTTGATACTCCTGCTCTAGCTGAAGTTGTGCGTCGGGTCAGTCGATTGAAACGACATATCGATTTGTTGGCCCATTATGACCAATACGATTACGCCATGCTCTTACCTAATACCAAAACAACTGGTGCCAACACTTTTGCTCAAAGAGTCGCTAAGGCAATCTGGAGTGCCTCTCTTGCTCCTGGTGTTGATAGCTCTAACTTATCTCTGGCATTTGGTGTCGCCTGTATTCCCGAAGATTGTCTTGACTTAGGGGTGCTCTTAGCTGCGGCTGAAGCAGCTAAAGCTGCAGCATTGCGGGCCGCTATGCCAATTGCTCTCTATCGCGACATAAAGTAATTTGAGAACTATTGCGGAATTTGAGACGTAATCATAGTCAATACATTGACCACCGCGAAAATGGCTATCATTAATAGGATGCAGCCGGAAATGGCACAAGCCACTACTACTTTAGTGGCTTTGCCTAGATAGCGAGACACCTGGGGGTTTTGTAGCGCGCCGCTGAGCTTGTCGGTCAATTCACTATTAGCTAGAACGTCATGAGGATAGAGAACCTTGGCGTCTGTACTGGGCTTCGGTGGCTCTATACTTGCTTGCTCAGCATTTTGCATATTGGCATTGGGCTCAGAATTAGGTTCCATTTTAAGCCTCACTTATAGTTTCTCTATTATAGGCTCACAGGCTTAAATTTACCGGGCACTTTCCTTTTGCTCGGGATTTGCCGACAAATATCTGGGCTACCCCAGCCATGGCTTGGTCACTGGGGTCAAAGGTTGCTAGTGAAGTACCTACAGATTCAGGCATTTTGAGAAAATCGTAGGGCGTGTCGACTGCTACATGAATCAAGTTAATGGCGTCGCTAAGTTTTGCTAGCTTTTCAGCAAGAGTTATTTGACCGCTATTGATATAGGAACGAAAAGTGACGTAGAGAATAGTGCGCCTGCCTTTCTCTAGTCGAGCGCAAAGTTCGGCAATTTCCTCCTCACCGGCATTTAAGCTGTAGCGGTGTTCTTCTACTTCTAGTTTCTCTTGGGCCAGAGCTTCAGCTAAAGGAAGTCTGTAGCGAGGATGTTGGGGAACGACTACTGCTAAAGCTTGCCCGGCCAAATTTAATTGCTCACTGCTACCTTTCATCAGAGCCGCTGAGCTGGTACTAAATTTGGTGCTGGTCGCTGTGTCAGTTGCGATGGTGCTAGCGAAGTCGGCAAGAGCTCTTTGATTGGCTGGATCTAGGCAATCTGGTGTTTTGTAAAAGAGTTTATCGAGCCGTGCCAAGCTTTGGTTCAGTCGCTCAGTTGAAATACGACCACTTTCAATTGCTTGAGCAATAGCTTGCACCGCCTCTTGCGATTGGCTATAGGTACCACAGACCAAAATAAGATCTACACCAGCCTCTATAGCCATGACACATGCTTCACCCAGGCCATAAGCTTTGGTGATGGCATGCATAGTCATATCGTCTGATATGGCAAGACCATCAAATTTAAGTTTCTCTCGCAGAATCTCGCTCACCACCAGCGGTGATAGTGTGGCCGGTCGTTGTTGCTTTTCCAGTTGGGGCAGCCAGATGTGCCCAATTAAAATTGATGACATTGCTTTGATATTGGCGGCGAAAGGCTCTAGATCATAAGCCTCAAGCTCTTCTAAACTTTTATCGACTATGGCCAGCTCAAGGTGCGAGTCTTGGCTAGTGGAGCCGTGGCCTGGGAAGTGTTTGGGGCAAGCAACCAAAGTCGATGCTTCAATATGTTCTATTATCTGGCGGCCCATGCTGCTTGTTAGAGCCGTTTCGCTGCTAAAAGCGCGGGTTGCAATTACTGGGTTCAGAGGGTTGGTAAGTAAATCTAGGGTGGGGGCCAAGAGTAGATTGAAGCCCAGGGTTTTCAGTTGGCGGCAGCTAATGGAAGTAATTTCTTTTGTGCAATTACTATCATTGATTGCTGCTAGTGCCATGGGAGAGGGCAGCGGTGAAAGGACATGATCAAAGCGTTGCACTGCTCCGCCTTCTTGATCTACAGTTAGCACTGGGGAGTGCATGCAGGCGTCAACTATGTCTTTGGTGAGAGTGCAAAGCTGCTTCAGGTCTTGGGCATTTTCCTTAAAAAGTGTGATACCGCCAAGGATGCCGCTGCTTAGTGCTTGCTTGTGCTCATCGTCCAATATGAGGCCAGGCAGCCGACCAATAACCAGTCTGCCTGCCAATTGTTTTGTAGTTAGAATTTTCAATTGAATTTTAGGAAATTGGGGCAATCAAGCGATAAACGTCGACAGGTTTTTGTCTGCCTTTGACGTTGAACTGACCAAGGAAATCGAATTTGAAGTTGTCCTTGGCTAGCTCGTAGGTTGCACCCTCGACGATGACGTCGCCAGGACGATCGTCGCCAATAAGCTTTTCCAGGCGAAAGACGAGATTGGCAGTATCGCCTAATAGAGCAGGATTCGATGCATTTGAGCCCAGATTTCCCGATGCCACAGGCCCAGTGGCTAGTGCCATGTCAAGCATAAGAGGGTGATTTTCAAAAGGCCAGATTTTCTTGTCAGCAGCCAACTTGAGGGTGAGAATTTTCAATTTGAGAGCAGTGAAACAGGCCTGGCAGGCCGATAATCCGCCTCCGCTCTTAGCATCGTTGCCCTGCCAATAAGCCATGATGGCATCGCCGGCAATTTTTTCTAACTGGCCGTAGTTTTTGTTGATCTCATCATTGAGATTGTCAAATACTTTCTGAGCTGCTTCCATAACCAACATTGGCTGATTGGCATGGTCTTCCATTAAGGAGGTGAAGCCCTTAATGTCACCAACCAAAATGGTGGCATTCATCATTTGTATGCGAAATTGCGTGCGGTCTTGGGAGTCATCGTTGTCGTCATCTTGATTGGGATGATCGAATTCAGGCGGATTGACAAGCAGTTCGTATTGAGCGATTTTGACCCGGTCGCCCGAATGTAAATGGTATTCCTTACCAGGCGTTAGGCGGCCACCATTGAGCATGGTGCCATTGGTTGAGCCCGCATCAATAATCGTCCAACCTTCGGTTTTGCAGCGAATTTCAGAATGTTGACCCGATACTTCCGGGTAGGGAAGAACCAGCTTCTTAATGCCGCCAGAGGCTGGTTTGCGCCCAATTTGTAGAACCTCGCCTTCGGCAAGTTCGACAATGTATGATTCCGGAGTATCCGGATTGACCGTAAGGGTGCCTGTCCTCATAGAATCACACCGATATATGTCTTCACTAGCAGAGGCATCGACGGCAAAAGTAGGACTCCCTTAAGTTTCCTGATAAAGAATGACCTTTAAACGTCCAATGTGCAACGCTTAAGTTCAAGCGCTGGCGGTTTTAGCTTTTGTTAGAGACTTTTTTAATTCTTCAACTCTGTCTAATTTTTCCCAAGGAAGGTTGAGGTCTGGTCTGCCGAAGTGGCCATAGGCAGCCACATTGCGATAGAAGCGGCCATTGTTGAGCTTAGGCAATTCGGTCAAGGCGAAGGTTTTGATAATGGCTGCCGGTCTGAGGTCAAAGGTGGCTTTCACTAGTTCAGTGATCTCGTGGTCAGGCAAGGTTCCGGTGCCAAAAGTTGTGACATGAACCGATACTGGTCTGGCCACACCGATAGCATAAGCAATCTGCACTTCACAGCGCTCGGCTAAACCTGAGGCAACAATATTTTTTGCAACGTGACGGGCTGCATAAGCTGCCGAACGGTCTACTTTGGTTGGATCCTTGCCAGAAAACGCACCACCACCGTGACGTGAGTAGCCGCCGTAAGTATCGACAATAATTTTACGACCGGTAAGGCCAGCATCGCCATGGGGCCCGCCGACGACAAATCGGCCAGAAGGATTGATCAAATAGCGAGTCTGCTCATCTGGTTTGATCGATAGATCTTGGAAGATTGGCATGATTACATAAGCTTTCAAATCTTGAGCAATGCGCTCTTGCAGCTTGGCATTGTCTTCGATGCCGTCAACAACTGGATCGTGTTGGGTGGAGACAACGATGGAATCAACTCTTACAGGAGTGTTGCCGTCATACTCGATTGTTACCTGGGTTTTGCCGTCTGGTCTCAAATAGTCGAGGGTGCCGTTCTTTCTAACTTCAGTTAGGCGTCTGGCAATGCGGTGGGCCACTGAAATTGGCATAGGCATCATTTCAGGTGTTTCATTACAAGCAAAGCCGAACATCATACCCTGGTCGCCAGCACCAGTTTCGTCACTGAGATCAGAGCTCTGTTGGCTGCTACCAGCGCTAGCTGCTGGGCGACTCTCAAGAGCATGGTCAACACCAGAAGCAATGTCGGGGGACTGCTTATTAAGAGCGGTGAGAATAGCGCAGGAAGCGGCGTCGAAGCCGCCGCCTTTCTCTGCTGTATAGCCAATCTCGGAAATCACTGAGCGTACTAGCTCTTGAAAATCAACGTTGGCCTTACTCGTTATTTCTCCGGTAACCAACACTAGGCCAGTCGAAACCGCACATTCTGCCGCTACTCTTGACTTAGCGTCTTGAGTTAGCATGGCGTCAAGAATGGCATCTGAAATCTGATCGCATACTTTGTCTGGGTGTCCTTCAGTGACTGATTCTGAAGTAAATAAGTAAGTGTTGGTCAAGTGAATAACTCCTTGAGTCATGCAAAATGCTTTGCTTTAAAAGCCGCAGCGAAGCCGCTTTCAGAAAGCTGAACCTGCTATGCTACCATTTTTTGATGATACTGAAATAGATCTATCAAGTGTTACCATATTAAGGAACTTATTATTGGACGGGACATTGGATGCCAACCGCATATTCTCAGAAGAGTGACCGTGATTTAGTTTTAGCCTGTCAGAAGCGTGAACCTCAGGCTTTTGAAGAGCTTGTGAAACGGCACCAGCGCACTGTCTATTCCTTGCTCTATCAATTGGCCCCCGATTGGGAAGACACCTCTGACCTGGCACAGGAAGTTTTCATTCGGGTTTGGCGCTCTATTAACAATTTAAGAAATCCGGCCTCTTTTCGTGGCTGGCTCACTCAAATTGTCACCAACCTCTTTTATGACGAACTGCGCAAGCGACCCCGTCGCCTGCCTACTGTTTCAATGGATGATTCTCATGGTGGAGAAGACGGTGAATCGGACGGTTCCACCCGCGATATCCCTGACACAGGGATTTTGCCGGACGAGAAAATTCTCAATAAAGAAATCTCAGAAGTAATACGTCAAGCAATGTTGCGTTTGCCGGAACAGTTTCGTACAGCCATCGTCTTGAGAGAAGTGGAGGGCCTAAGCTACGATGAAATTGCAGTGATAACACAGACAGAGATGGGAACGGTGAAATCTAGGATTGCCCGTGCCCGGACCAAGCTGCAAGAGTTGCTTAAGCCATACATAGAACAGTCACAGTCGGTAACTGAGGTCTCTAGTGATGGTTGACTCTGCTTGCGATAAATATAAGGAAGAGCTTTCTGCTCTGCTTGACAATCAAGTGGCCCCTAGCTTGAAAAGTGAAATAGAATCGCATCTTGAGGCTTGCCACGATTGTGCAGCCGATTTCGAGTCTTTGAAAGCCGTTAGCAAATTACTTGGCAAGGCTTTAGCCTCTGACGATGAAACCCCGGATATCTGGTCAAAGCTCGCCCTCGATATGCCTTCGGTTTGCGATGTAATAGTAGATGATCTCTCGGCTTACTTAGATGGAGAGCTAACTTCACCAGCCCAAGAAGGGGTTAATCAGCACTTAAAAGAGTGCTCTGATTGCCTGGCTAAGTTCACCGCTTTAAATCAGACTAACCGTCTCTTGGCTAAGGGTTTAGAGCTACCGCGGAATGTTGATGTTAATCTCTGGTCTTCTATAAAGGAAAGACTTACTGCCGATTGTGCATTGATCGACAATGAGCTTTCGGCCTACTTAGACCAAGAAGTTGTCACCTTGCGTCACCGGGAGATAACTAAGCACCTGACAGATTGTTCTAATTGCCAGGTTGAGTTCGGCAAATTGACCAATGTTGGCGATATTATTCGTGATTCTTATAAGCCAAATATTCCAGATGACTTCGATCTCTGGCCTGGTATTAAGAGCAAGCTACAAGTTATTCCTTTCACTCCCAAGACCCAGACTGCTAGTACTAATAGCAAGGTTAAGGGTGTAATTGATCGACGTGTTTATGCACTGGCAGCTGTAGCCGCTGTTTTTGTATTAGTTTTCGGATTGGGAGCTTTCTGGCTCAACAGTCCTGAACAGTCAAATGTCCGTCAAGTTTCTGCCGAGGGTTATTTGATTGATTCATCGTTGTTGCAACCAGCAGATAAAGCTGAGGCGGTAGTTTATGAAGAGTAATTCGCACGGAGCAAAGAGTGCAGCAAACGGGCTTATGTCTGCCGCCTTATCGTTGGCAGCTGGCTGCGCTTTAGAAGTATCCTTCCCACCTGAGAGCATGGCTCAAGATGCCCAGCCAACTTCTTGTAACGTTGATTGGACTAAGCTCAATCTTTCCCCGCAACAAAGTAGTCAGATTCAAAGCCTAGAACAGCAGTGGTACAAAGACTTCAACGAATTGAGCCCACAGATTCGCGATGAGCAGTCTAAACTGCAAAAGCTTCTTTCCGACCACAATGCCGATCCCATTCAGGTGATGGCTCTGCAGCAATCAATTGCTAGACGGCGAGAACAGCTTAGTAATGCCGCTATGCAAAACTATCTAAACAAGCGCAAAGTGCTTGATGAGAAGCAGCAGAAGCAGTTGGAAGAAATGATGCGGGTGATGATAAGTAATCGCAGGCAGCAACTTAATCCCGGTGCCCAGACTGAAGTTATGCCAGACAAAATTCAAAATCTGATGCGACGGGTGCGAGACATATTCCCTATGGATTCTAAATAGAAGAGTTAGTTCAAAGATTTTGTTCAAAAAAGAAAAAAGTAGTTTCCTTGGAAACTACTTTTTTTTCGAGCATCTATATAGATGCGCGCGATAACTTTTGCCCGGTATCTTTTCTGGATTTCTTGTCTTGATCTCTTGTCTTGTTGATTCTCTCATTAACCAAATCGTGCTTTTGTTGTCAGCATGGTGCCCGTGGAAGTGGCACCATGAGCTGCGTTTCATCAGCCTTTTCGTTAGTTCGATTGTTTTAGCTGCATCTATATCTGATCGATTTGCAATCGATGTTGCTTTGCTTCAAATATGAAGATCTTTTGGACATGGAGGAAATTTTTGCGATCCGAATATATTGCGAAAGTGTATGTCTAATGCCTCTCGTAGGCATTGTTAACGATAGAGATCAATTGCATAATTAGCGATGCATCACCATCAGTGGTGCCTATTATTAAAACTGATCTGACCCTTTGATCAGCATGCAACTAATCTCGTATAATGATTCACTGTTAATAGGACGAGCCGCTAGCACATTAGGGCATCCGATCCTCTACAAGATATATCCGCTCTCAACTCCTGTGTTTACATGAGAACTGCTGAGTGCGTCTTTGATGTGGATTTTTTTCCATTCCCAAAATGAAAAATTTGAATAAGGTAAAGAACTGAATGTCCATTTGTATTGCTCCAGCCCTCCAGCCCAAAACTGAATATTTAGTCCCTGCTAATGTTTTGTCTTTTGTTGACCGTACTCAGTCAAATCCAGCTACAGCCTATATTTCGCCTTCAGTTGCTGAGCGTTCCTTTAGTGCTCGTACAATTGCCATTGCCAGTGCACCACCTGTAGATGAACTGAAGTACCGCAAGCTAATTGATCTTGCTGTCAGATACGGCGCTCGGCTATTGGCTTTGAAGCGTCGCGATATTGCTACTCGCTATCAACAGTGGTGTCAGATCAGCGAAGCTCAACCAGGTTCTATCAATCGCGGTAGCGAGACTGAATCTTATTGGCGCAACAAAAATCTGTATGTCCGTCGTATTTCGAAGAAATCAGAGTCTACAGCCGTCTTTATGCCGGTGTTGACTGAAATTGCTTGTCTTTTTTCTGGTGGTTCCAGTCTGCTTATCACCATTGATGAAACTGAGCACACTGCCCGTTTTGATGTCATTGAGAACCTCGGCAAGACCGGTTATTGCCTAGATGGTCTCGATTACGATCTGGCTCTTAGTCAGGTCTTTAGCCTACTTAAAGAAATCGAAGGGGTATAGCTAGTCGTTACTGCGATTGCTTAGCTACTCTTCATAAAAGTGTGACCGCCGGCCATTGAGCCGGCGGTCTTACTTGTGTGCCGGGCATGTTCAACAACTGGAGGTGAAAGTCCTTACACAGCCTGATGACGGTGAAGTGTAGTGAAGCGCAACGGTTAATCCGCGAGGAGA
>JBIPOV010000137.1:0-8280 GCA_044378815.1 Obscuribacteraceae bacterium (SeqCode)
ATTGCTGGTGCTATACGTCTCTTCATACCTACCTCCTAAGCTTTTTCATCAAGACACTGTATTCTATAGTTAACCTACCCCATTAATATAAAATCCAAACTTCGGCTTAGCTAAGGTGATAGGCAGACTTCGCGGTAACTAGTAGACCGGTCGCTTAAATAAATATTTTGCTTATGGGTATTAATGTACTCCAGATACTAACTCGCATTATCAAGCGCCGCTTTTGGCCAATGTTCAGCTCCAATGTTCTTGGTTAATGCTAAATACCAATGCTCAAGACCAATAGTTTACTAGTTTGATGATTAGGCTAGATTCTCTAGAGCATCGCGCAAGGTCGGAAGCTCTTAATTTCTCATCTGATTGCCCTTTCATCTTGTGGCGATTGATATGACAGGTTGTTCTGTGATTGGTTTAAGCGTTCCTTTTCACCCTTATATCGATTCCAGAAAACCTTCATCTCAGACATCTATCCATCTGCCTAGCACATTATCTCTCTCAGCACCTGCTCATTTTTGAGTTGTGGTCATAGTTTTCTTGAGAGCCGTTTCTGTCTGGTGGTGTTCAGTCTAGGGTGGTCTTCTCTTTAGGAAGGTCTAATTCTGTTCGATTTAAGTCAGTCCATTTATTCAATTTACGAAATTTAGAAATATGTCAACGAAGTTACTTCATGTGATTTGCGATTACAAATTCGGCGACCAGGCTTTCTCTGAAGTGCTAGCTGCGCTTTATCGGTATTTGCCTGATGGTGTCGTGGTTGTCCCTTCTAGTGTCGCCTCTTTCGATACTGTCTCGGCTGGGTTTACCCTGGCACAGTTGGCTCTGGCTGCAGAAGATTTACGGCCAGTTGATACTATGGTGTTCGCCAATTGCGCTCCGCGAAAAGATGAACTAGGTTCTCGCACCAACAACAAGGGAGAAAAACTAGTTTTTGGTTACACTACTAGCGGTGTCAGCTTTGTAGCTGTTAACAGTGGGTTTTCTTTGTCGTTCGTGCGCAAAGAAATCGTTGAGTTATATGCTCTCAATGTTGAAGATGGAACATCTCAGTTCCGTTCTCGTGATGTATTTCCTAAAGCCGTAGCCCGCCTGTTCAGCGGTGATAAGCATCTTTTGAAAGAGCAGCTTTCGCTAGAAGATATCCCACTGCCGCCGGCTTGTGCGGTTGGGTACATTGATAGTTTCGGCAATATCAAGACGACAATTCGTGTTGATAGCCCATTAGGGTCGTTAATACTTACTCGACAAACTGTACAGATCAAAATCAACTCCTCCGAAACATACGCAGCAACAAGCGCTTTAGGTAGTTTCTCTGTAGCCCATGGTCAATTGGCCTTCGCCCCTGGCAGCTCTGGACACAGTGACCGCTACTTCGAGATCTTTCTGCGTGGTGGGTCTGCGGCCGCATTATTTGGCTACCCCGAAGCTGGTTCTGTAGTTGAGTTAGCGTTCTTAGATTAATTCAGACGCTCTTGTTAGAAGCAGGAGGAGCTTCAAACAAGTAACGCAAGTAAACCGTTCAACCATTCATTAGTAAATTTGAGGATCACAACATTATGACTACTTACCAATTAGACTCAATTGCAACATTGAAAGAACAAGCTCAAATAGAAGCCGCCAAAATTCCGGTTTCCCATAACCTTGCGGTTGTGGTTTTTCTTGAAGATAACCGCATCAAAGCTTGTGTCTCTCAAGATGGTGACGTTTCTCTTAGCGAACTAGTAGATGATCAGTGGCAGCCAATCGCTGGTGCATAATGCCTAATCAACTAACTTGCATTTAACGTCTAGTAACTTTCCAGAAGGGCTCTTTAGCCCTTCTCATCTTAATTTAGCAAAGCTATGAAATCATTGAAACCACCACGCTCTAAAACGCCACTTGTGATTCAGCAATTACAGTGGATTTTGCAACCTATTGCATATCTGCAAAATTACAGCCGTGAATTTGGGCCAATATTTTCTGCCATGTCTGACCGCATGGAGGTCGTATTTGTCTCTGAGCCTAGTGCCTTGAAGCAGATCTTTACCAATGAGAAAAAGTCTTTTGGCGTCTCAGGAGAAGCAAACAGAGTGCTTTTGCCTCTGATTGGGCCGAACTCACTTTTAATGCTTAGCGGCGAGCAACACCGAGCTGCGCGCCAACTGCTAATGCCAGCTTTCCATCAAGAAAGTATGAGTTCATATTTGAATATTATTTCAAGAGTCGCAGCTGAGAAGTTTGTAGCACTGCCCAGTGCCTCTAATTCTCCGGTAGCCATGCGCACAGTGATGCAAGCGCTTTCGCTGCAGGTCATTCAAGAAGTTGTCTTTGGCCTAGACAGCCAGACAGATCAATTACGCACAGCTATTGCCAATCTGGCCGACATGGTTTCTTCGCCTCTAGTTGGACTATCTTTGTTTCTGCCCTGGCTTCAGCAAGATTTACTAGGCATCAGCCCATACGGCAAATTGCAAAGACAAGTTAGTGCTACCGATGATTTACTACTTGATGCTATTGAAGCCCGTCGGCAACAAAACGATGAAGGTCGCCGTGACATTCTCGCATTGCTGCTTGCCGCTCGAGATCCAGAAGGCCAGGGTCTAAACAACAATGAATTGCGCGATGAGCTAACGACAATGTTGCTGGCTGGTCACGAGACTACTGCCACAGCCATGTCGTGGGCTGTCTATCATATCTGTCGACATGAAGAAGTGAAGAAAAAGCTGCTTGCCGAGCTCGACTCGTTACCAGCCAACGCTGACGCTCTGCAGCATTTTAAGCTGCCCTACCTCACTGCCGTTTGTAATGAGACATTGCGCCTTACACCGGTCGTGATAAATACTTCGCCACGTGTGACTCAAGAGCAAGTTGAACTAGGCGGTTATAGTCTTGACGCAGGCACCTGCGTTGTTGGCTGTATATATTTGCTTCATCAGCGCCAGGATCTCTATCCGCAGCCCAATGTATTTCGCCCTGAACGATTTATAGAGCGTACTTTCAGCCCCTTTGAATTCATGCCATTCGGTGGCGGGGCGCGGCGATGCTTGGGCGAGATGCTCGCCAATTTTGAAATGCGGTTGGTGCTCGCCAACTTGTTGAAGAATTTTGATGTTCGCTTAGCTAGCAACCGCGAAGAGTTGCCTCGAAGAAGAGTGGTAACCCTGGCGCCAGAGCATGGTGTCAGTGTGATTGTTAATCGGCGCAAATAATGAGGTTTATGCTTGCCTATGATATCAGAGCACCTCCTACTTAGTTCTTGTGCGGGTTCTCTACTCGCTCCCGGTTTTTGATCAACGCTTGCAAATTCCACTTTAGCTTGGCAGATAAGCCAATTAACTTTATGGAAATCGTACAACAAATTATGCCAGCGACTGCGACTTCAGCAGATGACTTGCCGCCTTGTGATCAGTTTATTTATCAACACGGAGAGTTGCTCCTAGAAGCCGATATCACTACGTGTGGTGAGTTGCTTTTTGAAGATTGGGTGACGCAAGTGCGGACTGCTGCAGGACAGGGCCAGCTTGTGGACTGGTGTAGCAACGACTTTGCCCAAGTATTATTTGTCGGGAATTTCGACGTGGTTGCAACCGCAGCTAAGTCGATGCCGTGTCCAGCAGTCATTGTTCGCTGGGCTGAGTAGCCTGATAGTTTCGTTTCAATATAAATTTGGAGGAAGTTAGTTATGATTTTTGCACTCATGGTTATGATATTATTCGGCGGTTTTTCAGTTTTATGCGCAGTTATTGGTTTCGGCGCAACTATAGCTGAAGGAACTGTAATTGGTATTGCTGTTGCATTAGTGAGCTTTATGAGTTTTGGCTTCGGCCAAAAGGAGGCCGAAATTTATTACACTCGCGAGCGTGATGAGCGCCGTAACTCTAATCGATAACGCAATTGCTTAAGCTCTCACTAACTGACGTTTGAGACAATCTGCAGCTTTGACTGCAGCCGGTCTCAAACTTTTTTCTTGAGGTCCGCAACCTTTTTTTGATAAAATTTTAGTAGACCGGTCTACGAGAATTAATCCCGTGGCTTATTAATATGGCCAGCGTTGCCATATTAAACCTATCTGGCGTTTCGTTGACTTGTAAGATTCTGGATATGTTTTCGACACATTTGATCAATTAGAGTTGTTTGTGATAACGGGGCTGAGTGTTAACGGTTGCATGGCTAGTTCAGATTTTCTCTATCCGCACGCTACGGAGAACTGACTTAAAAGGATGTCTACATGCGAATTAGTTACGGAGTAATCCAAAATGCCTGAATTAGATCATTCTGCAGATAATCAGCATTCTTCTAAAGGGAGTGGTCAGGACGACAGCCTACAGGCAGGGCTAAATAGAGAGTCTGAATTGTTTGGTAGTCTCAAAGACAATCTATGGAATGAAGTTAGTACGCACTTGAAAAATAACAAGACCACGATTGTCTCTGAATCAGCAGGTGCCTTTGTTCTTGGAGTAGGAATAGTGGCATTGAGCAAGAATCCGGCATTGCTAGGAGAGACAATGGCACCTATTATTAAAGGGGGCATTCCACTGGTTGGTAAAGTGGGTATGGGCTTAGCTGGTGTCGATTGGGGTCTCAAGGTCGGAATACCAGCATATGACGTTTGGCAGAATCCGAATAATCTTGAATCTAATAAAAAAGAGTTAGCGCGAAATGTTGGAGCTGGCTTAGTTGATTACACTGCTACGGGCCTAGCAGGTATAGCCGGTGGTGGATTGGCTTGGAAGTTGACCCCTGAACTGATGCCTAAAGCACCAGCACTAGATTTAAAGCCATCACTTAAATTGAAGGAAGTGTCGAAGAGAGTAGAGCATCCAGAGAGGTTTTCAACACAGCAAGAAAGTGAACTGAAGCCAGATGTGGTAAAGCTCTATGAGGCATCCTTTCCCAAAGAGGAACGTCAACCTACTGAAGAGGTGGCTGATCTTGTGAATAGAGGACGTATTCTTGTTCACACAACCAGAGACAATTCTGGCAAGCTGGAATCATTTTCATTTGTATCTTTGCATGATGAAAGTGCAACAAAATTCGCCGGTCTTGATTTCGTTGCTACCGACGAAGCTAGCCGTTCATCAGGTGTTGGCTCTCTTCATTTGCAACGCCTAAATGAATCGATAAAAGCAAGTCATCCAGACCTTGTAGCAATGACTTTGGAAATGGAGCATCCCAAAGAGCCAGGGCTATCGCCAGAAGACATAATTACAAGGGCTCGGAGAGCGAAGTTCTACGATCGACTTGATGCGCCGAATACAAATATCAAATACAACATCATTGATTTTGAAGATCCTACTTATCGCGGAATGGCTCAACACAGGGCTTTCGTTTATAAGCCTGAAAAATTCAACGCAGTTAAGGCAGCTCATACTTTTATGACAGATGAAGGTGGCTATCAGTTAGGCAAGCGCGATCCCGCAGTTCTTGAGTTTAACAAGAATAATGGATACTGGGAGCCACCAGCTTGGAAAACTATCGGTATCGCTGCTCCAGGTTATTTAGACTGGAGCAACAAAAATCGCTAGGAAAATTCAGTCGGCGCCAACTCTATTGTGCGTTTTCGCATAGTTTGAATTTACTCGGCCGTCTGGTTCGGTTTTGTTGTTAGTCGACCGGTCTACTAGTGGTAGGCAAAAGAAAAGGCTCAGATGATACTGAGCCTCCAAAGTCATGATTGGAGATTCCTCAAAACCTCCTTTGGATTCACTTACGCATATGATTGCGCAGGCGCTCATTGGCTAGGGCAAGAATTGAGTCTTCCGAAAGCTGGCTTAAATCTTCATTCACTGCCGTCACATGCTTATCAAGAAAGCGCTTGGGAATTTCAAGCAGTGAACCGTCTCGAATTTGTTCAACAAATTCATTCAGTTCAAGATACTGTTTACCGTCTTTATCGAAATTATACGGTGTGCTGATGTCGTTAGGCAGAGGCAGCAGCGGCTGATCCTCATCGAAACTTGGAGCGTTGCCTACCGCTAACATCTGCTTGATTTGGCGGCGGTAGGAGCGGTTGTGGAGCCTTTTATCGTACTTTTCGCTCGTGTGACTAGTATGGCCAGTAATTGGTACCTTTTTCGTCGATTTGCTCATTTTTCTACGTGACGCTATTTGCGTTAGAACTGTTTTTGTTGGTCTAAATCTCGATGGCAACGTCGCTGCAGTTCTCCTGCCACAGCGCCGCCCATTCATCGAGCAAGATTGTTTCTTTTTCAAGCAAGAGCGAAACTAACTGATCCTTGAGAAATGCTGTGAGAGTAGGGTCCTCAAGAATGCGAGCGGCCCGCTCTTTGCAGTTATCTAGAATCTTCTTGATTTCGTGGTCTATTTGGTCGGATGACTGCTCACCTAAACCGTAACCCTGTTGTGCTCCCATGGCTTTGCCCAAGAATGGATCGCTGCCGTTTGCGCCGACCGAGATTGGCCCAAGTTCAGACATGCCAACTTGAGTCACCATAAGCTTGGCTAATGAGTAAGCCTTATCGAAGTCATTTTGTGCACCAGTGGTGGTGGTGCCAAGGAAGATTTGCTCGGCCATGTTGCCAGCAAGGGCTGTGGTAATCATCCCCAATAGCCGTTCTCGCGTTGGGAAGTTGTTTTCATCGCTCGTGGCAAAGGCTGTGTAACCCCCAGCCGCGCCAGCTCCGATGATGGTGACTTTACTGACTGGGTCACCCCAGTTGGTTTTCCAGTCTGACTTTTGGGTTGAGAGGTAGTGACCGACGATGGCATGTCCACCTTCGTGGAAGGCCAGCAGTCTTTTGACATCCAATGAGAGTCGACGCGACTTGCCTTCTGTAGCTGCGCCTGCCTGGCTGTCCCAGACCGCTTTGGAGAGGTCGGCCATACTAACTTCGCTTACTTCTGAGCCACCTCTTTTGAGAGCATTTACTGGAGCATGCACCTTGAACATTGCAGCAATATCGGCTCCAGTCATGCCTGCGGTGTCAGAGGCGAGGGCCTCTAGATTTACGTCGGCCGCTAGAGGCACACCTTTGCTGTACAAAGTGAGTAATTCCAATCGGCCGGCTTTGTCAGGCACTGAGACAGTGACTTCGCGATCAAAGCGCCCTGGGCGACGCAGTGCAGGGTCGAGCTTATCTGGTCGGTTGGTGGCAGCAATGATCACTAGACCTTCGCTACCTTCAAAGCCGTCCATTTCTTTCAACAACTGCAACAAGGTTTGTTCACGTTCATCATTGTTGTATCCGATTCCAGCCCCGCGGTGCTGGCCAACAGCATCAATTTCATCGATGAATAAAATAGCTGGCGCTTCTTCTTTCGCTTTTTCAAACATCTCGCGAACGCGTTTGGCCCCTACTCCAACAAACATTTCCACAAATTCTGAGCCAGAGACACTGAAGAAAGGCACTCCAGCTTCACCGGCAACGGCTTTGGCCAGAAGGGTTTTGCCTGTTCCTGGAGGGCCCACAAGAAGGATACCTTTTGGTGGACGGCCTCCCAGTTTAGTTAGTGTCTGGCTGTTCTTGAGGCACTCGACAAACAGTTGCATGTCGGTTTTCACTTCGTCCAATCCGGCAAGATCAGCGAAGGTTATGTTGGCTTTGTCTGGTTCTATCTTCTTAGCCGCCGATTTTACATTGCGGGAGAACTGATTTTGCTGGCCGAGGCTGCGAAACATTGCTACCAGCATCAATACTAAAAGAACTCCGTAACCTAAATTGACTAAAAGCCCTACTAAGGCTTTTGATTCTTCTGCGTTCATAATTTTTACTGTTTCGCGAATCCCGCCGATTGCGCGTTTTTAGTGATTTGATAATTGAACTGGCAGCGTCAGGCATACTGAAGCTACTTTGGCGGGAAAGCCTGTTTGGGGTATCGAACCCTAACACTCGCAGAAAATTTGCGGGGCTCAACCAAATTGAGTACAGGCAGTAAATGTAATTAGTCGATTTTTGTTTTGCCAGTTAGCACGGTGAAGAAAAGAGTTGAATACCTTAAACCTGCGTAAATGCAGCTTTGCCGATCAATGCTTGAAAACCAGATATTCTCGCTTGACCTTGTCGTTGGCTCAGAGGGAGAGGTTCTTGTTCGTTGGCGCTAACTAGCAAGTTATTTTCATAAGATGCTTCTGCCCATAGCGCACTTAGCGATATGCATTTGGCGTGCTGGGATGGCTTTTATTGTTCTCTACTCCGATTTTAGTTTTGCTTTCTATGATCTGCCTATCACCTTAGCTAAGCCGAAGTTTGGATTTTATATTAATGGGGTAGGTTAACTATAGAATACAGTGTCTTGATGAAAAAGCTTAGGAGGTAGGTATGAAGAGACGTATAGCACCAGCAA
>JBIPOV010000079.1:0-27473 GCA_044378815.1 Obscuribacteraceae bacterium (SeqCode)
CTAAATTTGAGCTGCGCGTTCATTTCAAGAGCCGCAAAAGAGAGGTTGATGCGGTCTAGATAGGAGACGATATATAGCACCAGCAAGAAGGGAAGTAGTCGCCAAGATACGCGAGCAAGGAGCTTCTGTTCTTCTGTGCTTAATGTTTTCATCTGGTAAGGCTACTAAGAAGTAGCAATCTTGTAAACATCTATCTGAAAAACCGCACAGTGCTAAAATTGAACATCATAGATTCAAGGATGCTTATGCGCTTATTTGCAACTGCAAGACCAATTAAACTGCTGCCATCGATAGCCATGCTTCTGACAGCGCTTTTAGCAACGCCGATGGCTAGAGCAGACTTGCAGGAAGTGCTATCAGAAGTCATGCGTCATGACGAAAAAATGGTAGACAACCGTATGCGCACATTAGGTAAGCAAAGGCCTGCCGCAAGAAGCGCCTATGCTAGTTTTCGCCTCCTACCTGACGGTAGCTACACCGACTGGGTGATGCGGAGAGGCTCTGGCGACGGCTCCTTCGATGTTGCTTGCCGCACAGCAGTAGACAGCGCTGGCTTCATGAGATTCGAGGGTAAGCCCTTTATTGTTATCAATGCGTCATTTCGCTGCGATACCAGCAGCGGCTCCGCTTCCTTCTCTTCACCTGACGTGGTCGGCGGCGGCTCAGACGTTGAGCGCAAAATTGCTCAACGGCGAACGATTCACATGAATACAATCAAGATAATGAAGGAGCGCATCACCGGTGCCGAAAAAGTGCTTGGCCCTAACCACGCAAAACTTTCGGAGAGCATTAATTTCCTCGCTAACGAATACAAAGAAATTGGCGATTATGCCAATGCAGAGAAGAATTTTAACCGCGCCCTAGCCATTCGGAAAGTGGCCAACGGTGAGGAGTCTGCTGAAGTAGCGCAAACAGAGTGCGACCTGGGCGAAATGTACTTAGCAAAGGGCGACAAAGTTGAGGCCGAAAAGCGGTTTAAGTTAGTTATCGATATGCCGAACCTTAAGCCCCAGGCTAAAGTAAAGACCATGCAGGCCTACGCAAAAATGTACCTAAAAGACGGCAAGCAAGCTGAAGCAAATGCTTTGTACGCGCAAATCAACGACATTATGGCTGGCAAAATCAGCGAAAAACCTGTAGAAAAGCCGCTAGAAAAGCCAAAAGAAAAAACAAGCGAAAAAACAAACGAAAAATCTAACGAGGAACCAAATGGCAGCCAAAAGCAGTAATACTGAAGTAAAATCTAAATTTAGCGGCAACTATTGGCTGCTTAAAAGTGAAGAAGAAGTATTTTCCATTCAAGACTTAGCCAAGGCACCAAAGAAAACAACTTGCTGGGACGGTGTGCGCAACTATCAAGCTCGCAATTTCCTGCGTGACTCCTTCAAGTTAGGCGACCTCATTTTCTTCTACCACAGCAACTCAGAACCCTCTGCCATAGCCGGTATTGCCGAAGTCGTAAAAGAAGGCTATCCCGATCACACAGCTTTTGATCCTGATGATGTGCACTTCGATCCCAAAAGCGACAAAGCGAAACCAACCTGGTACATGATTGACGTCAAGCATGTTGAAACGTTCAAGAAACCCCTGCCTTTAGAGCTTCTACGTCAAATACCAGGCCTGAGCGAGATGGCACTGCTGCAAAAAGGCAGCAGACTATCAGTACAGCCAGTGACAGCTAAAGAGTGGAAAATAATTACCGACTTAGCAGCGAAGCAATAAATTTAGCTCTAAGGCAGCATCAAATATTCTTCGGCTGGCACACCTTCATTAGCATTGCCTAGATCTGGTTTTTGCACAAAATCGAGATACCAGTGAGGCACGTGTAAGCGATTACTCGAAAGAGAGACAAACAGTGGTGCTATCTCTACGTTCTTAAACAAGCGCTTGAGTCGATAAAATTCGCGCTTGAGCGAATCAACTTCATCTTCAATATGATAACGACCAGCATGCATAGCAACAAATTCTTCGGCTCTCTCAGAGTCCCAACCCTGCTCGACAAGAGTGGCGATCATAGCCGGTTTGTGCTGAGTCACTTTAGTCATACCGCAATCATTGTGAGCAATGAGCACCACATGCTTCACTCCGCGCGAAAGTGCATAGACCAAAGCAAACTCCGCACCGATTAAACGGCCACTGGCCCGTCTAATCACATAGGCATACTGACTGGGAACGGCTGGATGATAACGAAACTCAATGCAGGTCGAAATCAACACGCGGGGCTCGCCAGTAACTTCAATTTTCTGACCAAAATTATGTGAGCCAATCAAGTCAGCAATAGGGCTTCCCATCCAGTGAGCAGGAATGTCATCGGGACTATCCATTGACTTCAATCTGGTGTTGAACTTGATGCTCTGAGTCACGCCCAAAGGATCATCTTTTCTCGACATCTATTTTTCCTATCTATCTACTTGCTCTAATTATCGACTCTTATACACGCTCTACTTATTTGCAGCAGCAAGTTCTCGCTCTAGGTTGGCAAACACTTCTGGCTTTAATTCACCTACCCGTTTTTCTTCAATATCTTGCCCAGCCAAGGTGTGCTCTTCACTCCCTTCGGCAGCGAACAACCAACCGAATACGAAAGCAGCACAGAGAGCCCCAGCAAGTTGCGAGGCTATGAAAGCTGGTACATCAGCGGGCAAAATACCAGTTAGTGTATTGGTAAATATGCGAGCGATGGTGACAGCCGGATTGGCAAAACAGGTTGAGGAGGTAAAGTAAATTGCCCCAGCCACATAGGCAGGAACAGCAATGCCGCTATTAGAATTGGAGCGAGCGCTACCAAGGATAATACCGATCAGGCCAAAGCTCGCCACAAACTCACCAAGCCATTGCCCCATTCCGCTGCGAGCAGTGGTGGAGATAGTGAAGGCTGGCAAATCAAACATCAAATTAGCGACCACCACTCCTAATATTGCCCCAGCTAGCTGAGCCACAATGTAGGGTGCCACAAGTTTCCATTTGAACTCACCACGAAGGGCACATACGAGGCTAACTATTGGATTGAAATGAGCAGACACCGAACCAAAGGCTGCTATCAAAGCGATTAAAACAGCACCGGTGGCAAAAGCAACGCACAAAACCGAAACGGCAAGATTGCCCAGGTCTAACTTATCTGCCAGAGCCCCTGAACCAACCACAGTTGCAAGGAGGAACGCCGTTCCTAAAGTCTCTGCCGCAAGCGCCCGCGCTAATTTCATCTTTCTAAACCACATGCTAACCCACATTGCCGTCGGTAATGCCAGAGGGCGAAGTTTAACCCATCGGTCGAATTTGGACATTAACCCAAAAGATTGCTATTTTGGGTACGCTAGCAAAAGCAAGAAACAATGCCAAGAAAAAATCACCCCAAGAGACACTCTAAAGACAGTAAGCAGCGCGCCAAAGATCATCCTGAGTTCAGCCAAGGTAAAGCAAATTCTGCTAACGACAAAAGTCATAGCCATAGCTCTGAGACTAATAGTGATAGAAACGCTGGAGAGAACTTTGACCTGGTAGCCAGGGCCGACAAAGAGTTATTGGCCGCGGGTTTCACACCAGTTTTCGAACCAGAAGTAATTGAGCAGCTCGGTCTGCTATCAACCAGAAAGATTTCAGAAAGCGATGGCCCCATTCAAGACTTGCGAGATTTACTCTGGTCTTCAATAGACAACCGCGAGTCACAAGACCTAGACCAAGTTGAATATGCCGAGCAATTGCCCGGCGGCGAAATTCGCCTGATCATTGGCATAGCCGATGTCGATTCAATGGTACCGAAAAACAGTGCCATAGACTTGCACGCCCAGCGCAACACCACAACAGTGTATACCGGCGTTGTCACTTATCCGATGTTGCCAGAAGAGCT
This sequence comes from Obscuribacteraceae bacterium (SeqCode), assembly GCA_044378815.1. Taxonomy (GTDB): domain Bacteria; phylum Cyanobacteriota; class Vampirovibrionia; order Obscuribacterales; family Obscuribacteraceae. The sequence goes on from JBIPOV010000079.1 coordinate 3,848, forward strand.
TTCTTATGATCTCACCTCCCTTTTGCCCGAAAAAGATCGACTAGCCATGTGCATGGAGCTAACTCTTGATCGCACAGGCAATGTCTTAAAGAGTGACGCCTTCAGAGCCATTATCCGAAACAAAGCAAAACTTGATTACAACTCTATTGGCCAGTGGCTAGATCATGGTGAACCAGCCAAGTTGACACAAATAGCAGGTCTAGAAAAGCAAATTGCTATTCAAAGCATCGCAAAAGATCACATACACGCGCTGCGACAAAGTGGCGGCGCTCTTGCTCTACATACTCAAGAAGCACGCACTGTAGTAAAAGATGGGCATGTGCTCGATTTAGAGCTAGTAGAGAGCAATCCTGCTCGCGACTTAATTGAAAACTGCATGATCGCAGCTAACATAGCCACTTCTAAATTTTTAGAAGCAAAAGGCTTTCCATCAATTATGCGCACAGTGAAAACCCCAGAGCGCTGGCCGAGAATAATTGAAGTAGCTGAATCTTATGGCGACTCTCTACCTGAAGCTCCCGATGCCAAAGCTCTGGCAGCATTTCTCATCAGACAGAAAGAAGCTGACCCCGAGGGCTTCAGTGAATTATCTCTGACAATCGTTAAGCTACTGGGGAGGGGCGAGTATATCGTCAAAGTTCCAGGGCAGCATGTGCCGGGCCACTTTGCTCTAGCAGTGAACGAATACACCCACTCTACAGCTCCAAATCGGCGCTATCCCGATCTGATCACCCAGAGGCTACTGAAGGCAGTTCTAGCCGGAGAGCCAAGTCCTTACAGTACTGACGAGCTTAGTGAGATCGCAGCCAGTTGCACGAGGCTTGAGGGACAGGCAAAGAAAGTAGAGCGCACCATGCGCAAGATCTCTGCTGCAGTTCTACTTTCAAGTCGCATTGGTGATATTTTTGACGGTATCATCACCGGTGTCAAGCCCGAAGCTACTTATGTGCGCACTTTCAGACCACCAGTCGAAGGTAAACTCTTACGCAGTCAGCATTCAAGTAAGCGCCATGGCGGCTCACTTTCCCTTGACGTTGGTGATCGCGTCCGAGTGCGGCTGGTATCAACAGATCCAGAAAATGCCTATATCGACTTTGCCTTTGTGGAGAGGCGCTAAGTGTTTAGATGGGTAAAAGTAACAATTTGATTGCTTTTTTAGCTCGCTGGTTCAAAGGAAGTACAAGAAATCTAGCTGAGAACGCCAGAGAAAAAGAAACTCCGATTTCTTCACCCAAGGGCAGCCCAGCGGTAGAACGTCTAAGGAACTTCGCATTAAGCTATAAGATTGAACTTGTTTACCAAGGTGAGGATCTCAAAGATTCAGTTACTTTCAGACACGCAAGTAAAAAGAACCTGAATAAAGCTTGCAAAGTACTCATTGACGAGTTGCGTCTTTACCCGACAGAGGTTATTGAACGCACTAAGCTCCGGCGCATTGTTTTGTGCGAAGGACTGAGGTTAAAGGATAAGCTCATAGGCGGACTTTGCTTAGCGAAGAATGGCACAATCTATATTTCTATCGAAGAGCCAGATAAGCATACAAGACTGACATTCCATCATGAATTGTTTCACAGTATCGACTATATAGACGACGCCTATGGATGGCACGATCCAAACTGGGTAGCGTTGAATCCGGACGGCTTCAAATATTTTGAAGCAATAGACAGAGACAAAAAAATTGCAAATTCAGCCAACCGTCCTGGCTTCGTGAGCGACTATGCCATGCGCGAAGCACGAGAAGACAAGGCTGAAATCTATGCAAATCTAATTTTGCACTATAACTCTTTAATGGATAGAGCCAAGACTGATGAGATACTCCAAAAGAAATGCAAATTCATAATGGATTTGCTCAAGCAATTCTCACCAGAATTCAATGAGATCTTCTGGATAAACCGCAGTCGAAATTCAGAATATTTGCCTGACAAAATAGAAGATCCAATAATAGTTACTTTAGAGATTTGGGGCGAACGAGTTTACAGCCGACCGATTTGGTTCATAAATCGATTAGAGACTCTTTACAGTAGCCCAATCGCCTTCTACTCTGAAGAAAAGGCAATTGACTGCCTCACCAAGCTTGGAGTGATAGATTTTCATGAACTTCAAAACTTGCACATCGGGCCAAGGTATAAAGTTAAAGCCAAGCTTTCGAGGAAAATTTTGAGAATTTTTTTCCCATTCTAGCTTCCCAATAATTCAGTAACCGCAATCCTCGGCAGCAGTCATCCGTCCCTTGCGGACTGCATCGAGAAACATCTCGTAGTCTTTCTCTGCTTGATCCGCGTAGGCGATAGAGAAAAGACCAATTGCTTCTTCAAAGGTCGTTTCTTCACCAAGATAGCCGCTCAAAACCGCCGCATCACCAGAGCGAGCATGGGCCCGAGCCAGAACCGCTCCCATTACTTCGGCACTTTCAACTAAGCGCGGACCGTCCCACAAATCAGGCTCTAGCTTAACTTTCGTATCTCGCAGTTGCCGAACATAATAGTGTTTACCGTCATCAAATTCTGTCCAACCTAAGAAGATATCGCTAGCAGACTGAATAATGCGCTGGCCAGCAACAACTCTTTGCCCGTGATTCTTAAATTCACTATGGCCGGCATAAGCCTCCAAAACAGAGGCACGGGCTTCTTTCAATTGCAACATTAATGGCTCTGCATCTGGTGCCAGCATCAGAGCAACCGCACAAGTAGTGCCAACACTGCCAATGCCTACGACCTTGATAGCAACATCGACCATTTTATACCGGTCAAACAAGCGCTGCCGATCATCTTGCAGAGACTGCTTATAAAGCTCAAAAGCCTTCAGGGTTTGCTCACGAAAAGTATCAGCATCAATTCCTTTGAGGTGATAGACAGCTGGCGGAGTATCCTTAATATGATAGTCACCATCTCGCTCTTCTGTCATTTTTGGGAAATAGTATGACTGAATGGTGCGCTTGATTGCTTTTTCGGTCTTATCCTTAATACGTTTTTGCAAACGAGGATCCGACGTGTTTTGTGCCACAGCACTCCAATCGAAGCGATCGTACCAAATATCAAGAATGCTCATCTTGGAGTATTCGAGCATCTTCAGTCGATAGCCCCGAGCTACAGCTTCAGCCGCTTGCTGAGCGTGCTTTGGCTTAACATCGTTGTTACGACCGGCCAAGACAAAGCTGGCTGCAAGCCGCTTCACGTCCCATTCCCAGGGAGCCGGCAAAGTTTCATCGAAATCGTTCAGATCAAAAACAATATTGCGTTCAGGTGTAGCGAAAGCACCAAAGTTTAAAAGGTGGGCATCACCGCAAGTTTGCACTTTGACTTTAGTGACAAACGATTCACCGACGTCAGAAGCAAAGAGAGCGGCAGTTCCTCTATAGAAGGTAAATGGCGACACCAGCATACGGCCATAGCGAATGGGTATGAGTTCTGGCCGACGACCAACATTTGACTGTTCAATCAGCTCAATCGGGTCGGGGCGGTTGCTTTCCGGCTTAAAACGAGCCAACAGTTCGTGAGGCACTGCCTCGTGCAAAATTTTGCCCCGATCGCGTCTATCATCGCGAGGCGAGACAGTGTTGTCATGGAGCCGAGCTGTATCTATCTGCTTCTTTTCCGACTGGCTGCTGTTGGTTTCCAAGTCTTACTCTCCCAGTACTAAACCATGAAACTAGTGCACAAAATATTTATTCCCCACCCAAGTCGATTAACCTCAAGCTTACGCTAGCGTACATTTTGACCTTCGCCCCAGAGAAGGGTCTATAATCGATAAATTGACGAATAGCGGATCATTAAAAAGAAGAGTTTAGAGTTAGATGCCAGATACGGGCTCAGGAAACGCTGGAAACCAGAAAAAAATATGTGTGGCCTGCAGCAAAGAATATGTTGGTGAGATGACAGTCTGCCCTGCAGATGGCACAACTCTCACGCCCTTAAAAGAAACTGATTTGGTCGGCACTGTTCTTGGCGACCGTTACGAAATCTTGGAATTAATTGGCGACGGCGCCATGGGCCAAGTTTACAAGGCCAAACACCGTCTGCTCAAGCGCATTGTCGCAGTCAAAATGATGCACCCCAATTTAGTATCGGGGGCGGCAGCACTTAAGCGTTTTCAAAAAGAAGCAGAACTTGCCAGCGCGCTAAATCATCCTAATATTCTCACCGTTTACGATTTTGGCGTGACTGATGGTGGTGTGCCTTATCTAGTCATGGCTTTCTTAAAAGGCACAAGCTTGGCCGAGCAAATAGCTGGAGGTGCCAACCTAGAGCTAAAACGCAGCGTCCATATTTTCAAGCAAGTCAGCCTTGGCCTTGCCCACGCCCATGAAAACGGGGTGGTACACCGAGATCTCAAACCAAGCAATATCATGCTCGTAAAGCTTGATAACGACCCAGACTTTGTCAAAATCGTCGACTTTGGCATCGCCAAACTACTTACCCCTACAGAAGGGGAGACTGATAATTTAACCAGAACCGGTGAAGTCTTCGGCAGCCCTCCTTATATGAGCCCCGAACAATGCCGTGCCTTGAAAGTAGACGCTCGCTCTGACATCTATTCTCTTGGCTGTGTCATGTATCGCACGGTTTCTGGCAAACAGCCAATTACTGGCCATGACTTAATCGAATATCTCTATAAACACGTCAACGAAACCCCAGCAGCTTTTGATATAGTCTGCCCCGAACTAAGTATTCCCTCTGACCTTGAAGCCATAATTTTCAAGGCCATGGCTAAGCAACCAGACGATCGCTATCAGTCGATGGGCGAACTGAGAGAGGCTCTAGATCATGTCTATCAGGGAATTCCTGGTGATTCACTAACAAGAACAGACATTCCGCGCTTAGAAATACCAGTTGCTGAAAACAACGAATCTAGTCACGAAACAATTGTTGCAGCTCCAGTCAACGCCGCGCCAGAGAACCCAAACACAGAAGCTTTAAGCACCAGTTCAAGCAGCAGTCTCAGCGCCGCTGCCCGACCAAGAGCAAGCGCCAAACTTGCTAATAAGAATATGCTGCTAATTGCCGTAGGAGCAGTTGCCCTGATTGGCATATCATTAGCTCTCAATCAAAATTTTGGTGGCAGCAAGGGCGATAGTGAAATTGAGAAGCTGCAATTAGAGGCTCAAACCGACTACAACAAGGGTGCTTACGCTTTAGCAAAACAAAAAATTAGAACGGCTATTAAGATGGCCGAAAAAACAAATTCGCCAAAGAACGCTGGCAATCGTTATTTGCTCGGCATGATTCAATATGCCCAAGGCGAATATGACGAAGCGCAAGCTAACTTAGAAACAGCCAAGTCTTTATACACGGCCAATGGTAATGATCCCCTACGCATTGCCGAATGCGAGGCTTTTATTGGCCGAGCTGAAACTGCATTAGGTCAATATGCCGAAGCTGAGAAAGATCTGAAACACTCACTGGAGTTGCGCACAAAATCGGGTGGCAAGAACAGTTATGCCATGGCCGATTCGTTCACAGGTCTTGGTTATTTATATATGCGCCAGGGCAAAATTCAAGATGCCATCAAGGTACTGAAGAGCGCTCTTGATCTAACTGAGAAAGAACGCGGGGCTGATAGCCAGAACACAGCCAGCGCCTTAAACGATCTTGGTCAAGCCTACCAACTAGCATCTAATTTCAAAGCCGCTGAGCCTCTCTACAAGCGCGCTTTAGCTATTCGCAAAAATAAACTTGATGGCAATAGCCCCTTTGTTGCTGATAGCTATAACTGTTTAGGAGCACTCTATGCTTCAACCGGTCGCTTAGCCGAAGCCAAACTTTACTATGAGCAAGCTCTGGCCATTCAGCAGAAAACACTACTAGCTTCAGATCCAAGGCTGGCACAAACCAGACAGCAATACGCTGATGTGATCTTGAAGATGCAGCGTCGCTAGTACCGTTCTCCTAAAAGAGACCGTCAATTCTAAATGAATAGCCAGCACCAACAAAAGCTGATGGCGCAGTTTGATTGAGGCCGAAGCCGCAATGAACGTCAAGTTCCTGATGACGAGTAACCTTATACTCAGTACCTAAATGAATGAGATTAACAGGATAATCTCTCGTCGTAAAAAAACCACCATATTCAAGGAAGGCGCAAGCTTTGCTGCCGATACTGCGAGAAATCAAAACATCTGGTTGCCATTGCACGCTGTTGCCGTGGTTGATAAGTAGCAGCGACTGCATGCCACCAACAGACCAGCGATTGTTAATTGCATAGAGATAAGGCAGACGAAGAATCCCCGATGTACCACCTAGACTAAGACTCCTAGCTCCTGTCGGAGCTGACACAGAAGCGATGATTGCGGCCTTAAGCTTGCCCGATGTGGGCAATTGCTGCTTAATGCCTATTTCTGAAATATCAGTCACGGCAGAAGATAACTCACCACCAGATTTTGTGATGACAAAGTTAGGAACAAAAACCTGAAACTCAGTAGAGCGTGCCAGACCAATGCGCACCTGGGTTTCCGGCAAATCAAAGCCCACTCGGCCTCTCCTCAAACCAGAATCGAGACAGCCATTCTCTAGTTGAAGGCTGCCTTTTGGCAGAACAATTGGCGAGAACATAAAGCTCGGCCGATTAGTATCAATATCGTCACTGGGATCAGCAGCTCTAGCAATTGACCCATCCAATAAGAGAATCACAATTGCCGAAAAAACCGACAGCCATTGTCGACAAGCTATGTTAGTCATAGCAGCATCGAACAACTCAAATAGGGTTTCCCTTGGTCTCTTTAAGTGGATCAATTCTTGGTTTGCGGAATGAAGTGGTGAATTTCTGCGAACGATTGAGTTGCAGAATATCATTCACCGTGCCCTCGATGGTGGCACATATGGTATCAAGCGGCAGGTCATCGCCATCTTTACCAAATGGTTCCTCAATGTCTTCAGCAATCAACTCAAGACCAATTAAGAAATACGAGCTAATGAGAATCAAAGGCAAACTCATCCAGTAATTGAACTCCGGCTCAATATACCAGGGCAGAGCCAACAAATTGAGGGCAATACCTTGACGCATAAAGGCCCGATAAGAAAGAGCCAGTGGGCTGTTTCTTATGCGCTCACAAGCGCCACAGATATCCATGAACGAACGCAAATGCGCATCAAGCTGAATCATGACAAAACCGTCAAACGCCTCGTCCTTTTTCCACTCTAGAACCTTCTCATACATCTTGCCGGTCAGATGCACGGGGGCGTTAATCTTCACCCCTTCAGGAATGTCACCCAAACCGGGCAAACTGCGACTAGCTTGAGAGTCACGCAAATGATGTTTCAAAGCATAGGCGAAAGAAACTACAAGTTCGCCCAGCTCAGCTTTATCACCGGGGCTCGCGGCCACATAGGTGCGCACTTTCAAGCAAAGGTTGCGCGAATCGTTGACTAACTGACCCCAGAGCTTACGCCCTTCCCACCAGCGTTCATAGGCGGTATTGGTGCGAAAGACCAGAAGCAAGCCAAGAATGACGCTAGTGTAGCCAGCAGCACCGGCTTCTTTAAAGATATGGTTGGAAAAGTTCTGCGTGACAACAATATCGACAACAAAAGAATAGACCGCCATAAAGGTCAAGTAGAGCCATACCCGCTTAAATACAGGAATTCTATGGAAGCGAGTAAAGGGGTAAATCCAAAAGGCAAAGGCTTTGTATATGGGCCCTTTCGACGTAGTAGCAGGAGGGGTGATGGCTGGCAAATCGACAGACGAACTGCCGCCTCGACTGGAGGCATAGTTTTGCGGTTCGTTCTGTCTGTTTGGCTCTGAAGGCATGGCACATTATGGTCGAAGGTAACTAAGAGGACAATATTAATGCACTCAGCTCAGTTAGTACAAGGCGCTTTTGCGTTAGCATTAGGAGGATATTCAAAGGCAGATCAACTCGAACTGCCCAGATCAAGATGGAGAACATTGCTAAAGTGAAGCAGACCAGTCCTGGCCAGTCTTACATGCAAATTGCCGAGGCCCTGAGCCAACTTGGTGAAGTAGCGAGCGGGCGCCGGCCACTGGCATCAAGTGACCAAAAATGGCTATCAGACCTTGGCAAGAGTTTAGCTATAGAAACTTTACCGATTGACCTGGAAGGCCAAATAGTCGATTTGCTCAAAGCTGAAAGTTTGCTCAACTGGCAAGAGGCTGCGAAAGACGAAAACACTCAGCCACTGCTTAAAATTCTGCAAAAGTTCAAAACCAGCCTAAAAGCCATGCTATGTGCCTCAACCCATCAACCTGCTTTCATAGCTGAAGATTCCCACAATTTGCCTGTTCACAACAGTGACGTGGCTGGTTACCTAAAGACGAACTATTCAGCAGAAAGCTTTACTGCTCTCTTCGATTTTTGTCAGGCCAGGCAGGTTTTTGCTCTATCTGTAAATGACCAAAATGGCCTTGTACGCACAGCTGAAGCCGAAGAAAACTGGGACATGAGCGGACGCCAGTGGGTGACAGATACAGTACGTTGCGGCGATATGGAACGCACTCTTAAACCTTTAGCCTGGCGCAAAGCAATGCTGACACTGTGTCGCTTTTACGGCCAGAGCGAAGAGGTCGAAGCCATCCAAAAATCAATTGCCAACCCAGAGTTTTATCGCTCCGGTGGTCTACTTGATGGCGTGGCTCACATTTTTCTACCGGAGACACTTAAGCGCGATGCCACCTGGTTTAACAACAAGCGGCTTGAATCGCACGGTTTAGCACTGAAGGCCATTTGCGACACAGTAATAGCTTCGACCAATGGCGCAGATTATGGCTTTAGTGATGAAGATATTTCCACCAATAGCGAACTAATAGCAACAACTATAGTCATGGTGGCATCCTACTTAAAAGCAATAAACACTAACGAGGCCGGAGAATTCGACTTCAATGCACCGTCGGCAGGCCCCTGGGAAGAGATACCATTTCCCCTGGGCTTGACCTGGGATACTGAAGCTATCCGCAGTGGCTTTGAGAGCCTAGAGACATTGATGGCGCTGTCAAATACCAAAGTTGATGCCATTTTAAGCAAGATCAGTCAAAACAAACAGGCTGACTGGCTCTATTCTCAAAGTCAAAGAAACACACTAACAGAGCTGATCAAAGCCGCTCGAACAAAAATTTTAGAACGGCTTTTCAGCGCGCCACTGCCAATAGAAAATCCGCACCGGCCAAGCGATTGTTCACTAGCATTCATCACCACATCCACAATAAAAATGCACGATCATCCCATCGAAGATGTGCGCCTGCAGTATCGCCTCTTAAATGCAATAGAACAATTGCTAGTGCGTGATCACGGCATTGGGCGCTACGCACCCTTCAACCTGCCTTTGGCAAACGGGCAGTCAGAGCTGGTTTTCGATAGTTATTTAGCTGACAATTACTGGCTGTTACCTGAGCTACGAGCAAAAATCTCGGGTCATTCGTCTCATCTGAAAGACTATGGTTCAAGTGATTGCAGCACTAACGAAGAATATCTAGCTCGAGTAAAACAAGCCAGACCAGGCAGTGAAGCCCAATGGTGCTTCGTTTCAGTGTTGGCAGAAGGATATTGCCGTCAAGTTGAAAAGCTAATCAAGATGAAAGGCTCCGCCCAAGGCAATCTCAATGAGCAGGAAGTAACAGGGTTAATTACTCACGGTCAGCTCCAGGCAACCCGCTTTATTAACCGTTCTTATGCCCGCATTACTCCTGGTAATGACCCTTCTGCACCCTCTCATTACAAAGCTAATGGCATGCCCTGTCCTGGTTACGCCATTCCAGAAGCCTATGAAATGGTTTCCGCCCTCAATCTTGGCGACGGCGACAGCCAAAATGCCGTTGCCGGTGCAAATACGCCTTTGGCCTGGGGTCAAGCCTCTTTGTATAGCGCCTCCACGATCTTCCTGAAAAATCTGAGAGACCTAGAACAGCAAAGATCCGCTTTGCAATAAGGCTCTAATTTTCCTATTAGTACTTCTACCATTGCCTTGTAAAGAGCTATTAAGTACTATGCGCATGTCAACTAAGCTCAGGTTGCATGCCAAAATTTACCGCCGACGTCGAAAAGCCAGCAGCAGCAGAAGGGCAAACGCCCGACACTGCGCATCTTTTGGGACAAAGTTATCTAGAGAAAGGTGTAGACAAAGCTGTTAGCTTAGTTATCTCAGACGAAAAGACTCGCAAAGAAGTCGACTACTATGGCACAGAACTGATTAAGACGGCCGCTCTCTTTACCCCTGGTAAATATGCCGCCGTTTATACAGCGGTTCTTTACGGTCTTGATTCAGCTAGACCAGATACGCCGCTGGCAAGACAGGCCGAAGACTTTGCCCTCGGAGCGGTGAAAGGGGGAGCAACTCGCAGTCTGCTTAACAACGTAACAAAAACCTTCAAATCAGCCCCCACCAGAGGTGTTCTGGTAGGCATTGGCTCAAGGGCGATAGATATTACGGTGAGCCATGACACCTTTATGGCTCCCTCCAAAACAGTGACTCGCCTCAAGCAAGAATTGCTTGATCCCAAATCCCTAGCATTTGACGCCGCCACCTGGACCATGGGCGAAGGTCTGTTCAAGGGCGCTAATGCTCTAACGAAAGGTTCACTAACAAAAAGTGCCTTGGCTAGTTCAATTACCATGGGCGGTTCATTTGGCTTAGTCACCGGCGGCTCTAACGAGATTGCCAGACAGAACAGCGCTGGTGAGAACTTCGACCTGGCAAAAGTGCTAAAGAAGAGTCTGCTTGAAGGAACAGTTACAGCCGCAGGAGGGGCGATTGGCTACAAACTTTCACCAACAGCCAGGCCCGAGATTAATCGCGGCGAAAACATTCAGATTAACGAGCACCCCACCATCAGTGGTGTCACTGACAATAAGGGCAGCAATACAATTGTCACTGGCGAAGGACTGACTGTCTCTCAAGGCACTCAAGGTAACAAATTCGCCGAATTATTCAATCGGGCCAAACCCACTTCACCCTTCAGCCCCCATATCGCAGCAGAACCCGGTCTAGAAGCAAAGACTAGTACAGAAGCAAAGACTAGTACAGAAGCAAAAACTAGTCTAGAAGCAAAACCAGGGCCCCAATCTAGCAATGTCCCCCAGGCGCGCGAATTTATTATTGACGCAGGAAAACCATCTTTGCAAGGACTGCGTGGCCCAAATGCTGACCCCGCCTGGTTGAAAGTACGCGAAGTAATTAGAAACGAAGACGGTTCGCAAACCATCGGACCAAAACAAAATCTCTATGTGCAAAAGCTCGGAGTCTCAGAAGCACTGCACCCAGATGCCGCCAAAGCAGATTTGATTGTTAGCTCGCACCCAGAAGCATTGCCAGAGGCAAACAAAGCCAATCATGCCTTCCCCGAAGCAGAGGGCAAGGTCTGGCTGACCACAGGCCGCGACAACAGACTACTGCTCTCCACCGGCGACAACCCTGTGAGCCAATGGCGAAAAGAAGGTTATATCGAGCCAGTACGCTTAGACCACGGCAATACAACTCTAAGCGTTATGGCACCATTGATGGTCGGCGAAATTACCCAAATCGGTAAACCAGAGAGCCCCCAAACAAAGGCAGAATGGATAGAATTCGATAGACAACTAGCAGAGGCTAAAAAGCTAGGTGTTGACTCGGTTTCAACGGACGTCTGGTGGGGCTTAGTCGAACCAGCCAAAGGTAAATATGATTGGAGCTACTATGAAAAGATCAGTGACCACATCACCAAGGCTGGCCTAAAATGGGTACCAATTCTATCTTTCCATCAATGCGGCGGTAACGTTGGCGATACGATCAGTGTGCCGCTACCATCATGGATCTGGTCAGAATTCGGAGCAAAAACTCCCAGCGGTAGCGCGGAGTCTCTAAAATACAAAAGCGAACAGGGTAATACCAGTCAAGAATATCTCTCAGTCTGGGCAGACCACATCGTAGTCGATCACTACGCCACGGTGATGAAAGATTTCCAAACTCACTTTGCCTCAAAAGCAAAAGATATTGCCGAAGTAAACGTCAGTCTTGGGCCCGCAGGGGAGCTGCGTTATCCCTCATATAATTCGCACGATCAACATACTGGCTACCCAACCCGTGGCGCCCTCCAGGCCTACTCTGACTTAGCGCAAAGTTCATTCAAAGAATATGCCCTCGCCAAATATGGCGGTGCCGAAGGAGTAAGTAAGGCTTGGTCAATGCCGAACCTTACCGCTGATGCTATCAAACCACCATCAGAAGCCGATGGCTTCTTTAAGCGGGGCGATCACTTTAATATGCAGTACGGTCGAGACTTCTTTGACTGGTACAACAAATCGCTTATTGCTCACGGCCAAAGAGTGATGAGCACCGCAGTCGACGTCTTTGGCCAACGCACGTCACCATTCTACGGCATCGACCTTGGTGCCAAAATTCCCGGAGTACACTGGAGGGTAGGCGAATGGCAAGGGGGCAATGTCATTTTGGGCGACCGCATGGCCGAGCTCAATGCTGGCCTAATTAGCACCAGCCGTGGTGACTGGGATAACAATTCTGCTGGTCGCGGCTATAGACCAATGCTCTCAATGTTTAGCTCCCTCCAGCCAGCCATACCCGGCACAGGCTCAAGAGTAGTGCCATTCTTTACCGCTGTAGAAATGCCGGATGGAGTTGACGGACTGGGCAAGAAAACCATGCCCAACACCCTAGCCAAGTGGGTGGGAGAAGAAGCCAGTCGTCAAGGGCTGTTCTTAAAGGGAGAGAATGCCCTCAATGGCAATCTATATGATGGTGCCAGTTGGGACCGCATGAGAGCTTTGTTGAATTTGCCCAAGCAACAGGGAGACTATCATGGACTGACCTTCTTGCGTATGTCCGATGTGGTAAACAAAGATACAGCCAGAGCAAAAATGTCTGAAATGAATTATGCTCGTCGCTCGGTTGAAACAATCACCCAATTCTTCCGCAATTTCTTGAGAAAATCAGCCTAGCTAGTATAAATAGGTCTATAAGTGCAAAAACCAGATTTGAGCTTGCTTGAAATCGGCAATATGAATTTTGGCTTTCTCGGCATTCAATTTGGCTGGGGCCTGCAGCTAGCAAACATGAGTGCCATCTATAGCAAATTAGGGGCCTCCCCCGATTCCATTCCGATTTTATGGCTAGCGGGCCCAATAACTGGCCTTCTGGTGCAACCACTAATTGGGGCCATGAGTGATCGCACCTGGAACAAGTTAGGTCGGCGTCGGCCTTACTTCTTAGTAGGCGCTCTTTTTGCCTCATGCGCCTTGCTCTTCATGCCAACGTCTCCATCTCTACTATTTGCCGCCTCCTTACTCTGGATTCTCGATGCCAGTATCAACATTAGTATGGAGCCATTCAGGGCCTTTATTGCCGACAAGCTTAATGCCAAACAGAGCACCCTGGGCTTTATTATGCAGAGCTTTTTCATTGGCATTGGTGCCACCATGGCCAATGCCCTGCCCCTGCTCTTCCATCAAATGGGGGTGAGCGGTGTTGGTGCTAATGGTGTGCCACTAACAGTCGAGTATTCCTTTAAGATTGGAGCGCTGATGTTCCTCTCTTGTGTGCTCTGGACAGTATGCTCCACCAAAGAATACCCGCCCGAAGATCTAGCCGCCCTCGAGCGCCAACGGCAAGAAAACCCTGGCCTAGCAGGGCTCTTCAAAGAAGTCTGGCATGAGGTACCAGCAGCTGTTATGGCCATGCCCGCAACTATGAAGCAACTAGCAGTGGTGCAAATTTTTACCTGGCTAGGGCTCTTTTGTATGTGGATGTTCTTTGGTCTAACCACTGCCTACTATATTTTCAAAGCACCATCTGCTTCTTCAGAGCTGTTTGACCGCGGCACCGAATGGGCCGGATGGTGCTTCGCCATTTATTCTATTGTCTGTTTCTTGGTGGCCTTTCTTCTGCCAAAACTAGCAAAGATCACTAGCAGAAAAACTGTTCACGCAACGGCTCTAACCCTCGGTGGCCTCAGCCTGCTTTCAGTTTACTTCATTCATGATCCACAACTGTTGCAGCTGACAATGATTGGAGTTGGAGTTGCCTGGGCGTCAATTTTATCAATGCCCTATGCCATCTTAGCTTCTGCCATACCACCGGGGCGCACAGGAGTCTACATGGGTGTTTTCAACTTCTTCATTGTCATTCCTGAAATTCTTGCTTCAATAGCGTTTCAACCCCTGGTGAAATATGTATTCAACAATCAACCGGTATTTGTGGTAATGATGGGAGGAGCCTCCCTTTTAATTGCCGCTCTTGCAGTAAGCAGAGTTGAAGATCCCGGCGAAGCAGGAATAATCTAAGTGACTAAGGTAGAACTTATAGCGCAACCAGTTCTAGCTGCCAGAGCCTCACTTGGCGAAGGCGCAATCTGGGACAACGAAAAAAAGCGCCTCTACTGGATTGACATAAACAATTGCCTACTCAATAGTTTTGACCCTCTATCCGGAATTAACAAGGCACTGAAGCTCCCAGCTAAACCAGGCTGCGTCGTCCGACGTGCCACTGCCATTGGTGGTGGCTTTATTCTTGGCATTGGTGGCGAATTTGTTCATCTAAAAGTCGTCGACGACCTTTCAGAAAATATCCATACTATCTCAGTACTGGCTCACCCAGAAGAACACATAGTTGCCAACCGCATGAACGACGGCAAATGCGACCCGGCCGGTCGCTTTTGGTGCGGCTCTATGGACCTGGGCTGCAACTATCCCAGTGGCAATTTATGGATGTTAGATAAGAAGCAAAAACTGGCGCACAAGTTATCAGATGTCACCATATCGAACGGCATTGTTTGGAACAGGGCGAACGACACTATGTATTACATTGACACCGCCACCAACAGAGTTGATGCCTTTGATTATGACAACGATACAGCTATTATTTCCAACCGCCGCCCGCTGGTAGAAAACCAATGGGGTGGGCACTTTGACGGCATGACCATTGATAGCGAAGACAATCTCTATATAGCAGTCTGGGGTGGCTCGGCCGTGCAAAAAGTGAGCTCAGTAAGTGGCCAGCTCCTCGCCAGCATTGCCGTTCCTGGGGTGCTCAATGTCACTTCCTGTGCCTTTGGAGGAGATCAGCTGCAAGATCTTTACATCACATCTGCACAGCAAGAGCCGCCCACAAAGGAAGGGTATAGCGAAACCAATGCCGGTGATCTGTTCAAAATTCACCTGAGCGACTGCCAGGGCCTGCCAGCCTATCAGTACTTAGGATGATTGCTTCACAGGATCAAGTCTAACCATATTCCACTGCTCAGTATTGGTCTTGCTGAAATGCACAAGAATTGGGCTCTGTGGCTGCATTAAGTTGGCCAATCCAGTATCGTAAATAACGGTCTTATTGCCCTCTACTTCAAAAGCCACTCGCATATTTTTCTTGTCGACAGCTCCAGAGACAACCTTGCACTCCTTGGTCAAAGCATTATAGTAGTTGCCTCTAATGGCCCCTTTTTTATTGACGGCAAGCTGAAACATCATAGTCGAATTAGTTTGATCCCCTTGAGTAAGGGAGAACACACCAAGTGACTTCCAATCTTTGGCATCTTTCGACTCAGCAGTTGCTAAGGCTGCCGGTACAGCAGTCTTGCCATTGTTCGCAGAAGTCGTAGACTGAGCAATTGGCATCGACTGAGCAATGATTTGGGCTTGAGTGTAATAATTTGCCGCTGTCTCACTCGGTTGATTACCGTAATACACAGTATCGCCTTGATAAGTGATGTTGTTGCCGTAGTCATATTCCACAGGTGGAGTATTGACTGGATAATCCCAGAAAGAGGCTAAGTCATCCCAATCACCATAGCCATAAGCCCAATCATCACCCCAGGCTCCACCCCAGGCGTAGGGATAGCGACCCCACCAGTCACGGCGGAATAAACTGTCGTCACGGAAGGCATTGCGAACACCAACACCGCGGTCAGTCATAGCACTGGCCGATAGTCCTCTTCCAACACCTGTATCAGCTAGAGTTCGGCCAAAGCCACCATCGGTAGCAAGCCCCCTTTGTGGGCCAGCATTCCAAACTTGATCGGCACCGCTGCGCAAATCGCTCTCAGAAGTGCGATCGAGCACTGAACCATCACGATCACCACGATCGCCAAACATGTCGCCGCCATAATCGCGGCCACCATAGCCATCACCATAGCCGCGTCCTCCGCCATCGCCATAGCCGCGTCCGCCACCAAAACCGCCACCACCTCTACCACCGCCACCACCGCCGCGAGCAATGGCTTCGTGGGACAATGCAAAAGCAGATAGAGACAAAGCCAGGAGTAGGCTAGCAGAAATGATTTTGCCACTCTTGGCTGTGAGACAAAAGAGTCCAGATCGCATAATCTTTTTTACCTATTTGTGAATATTGCTTTGTAATCTCATTTAGGGTCACGACGCATAACAAGAATTTCTTGAGTGTCTGGCAGTGACTTACCTTGCGAAAATCGCTTGGTGGATTTCCAGGTGTAGTTGTTATCATCAACTTTATGCAAAACGTATTGAGCACTAGCAAGATTGCCATCATGATCTGCACCACGGGCGTTCACCAGCCAATTATCTGCATCCTTCTTCCAGCGCCCCATACCGAGCCCACCATCAGAGTTATAGTGCCAAGAGCAAATTGAATTGAGAACCGGGTTCCAACCAATGATCTCAGTTTCACTCGGGGTATTGCCATCGGCTTTGCTGGAATAGAAATTGACCAACAGAAACTTTTTGTTAGCAGTGTATTCACACTGTACGCGCAAGTCTGAGTTTGACTTCGCTCCCCAAGACCCCACCATCCAGGCCAGTTCAGAGATTGGCACCTCAGCAGCTTTAGAGGGCATGTCATGCTCAAACACTGAAATCATTTGCCAGTGACCGCTTTCTTTACTATGAATAGCGGTATAGCGCGAATTACCCGAGGCTAACTTGGAAGTGCCAACTTCTATAGCTATGTTATTGGCCGGGAACTTAACCGACTCAACATCAATCACCAATGATTGCGGCGCATGGGCCTTAAACAGATCAGCAAAAGACTTTTCAATTTGCGCTCGACCGTGCAATTTCTTACCGGAAGCCTCGGTCAGACTACCGTCAGCTGACCATTGTAAGGCCAATGCCTTGGCGTCACCTTTACCATAGTCAATTACATACTGCTTGGCCTGCGCCCTTATGGCGGCTTCATCCTCAGCCTTAATTGCTTCAGAATCAGCTGAGACCTTTGGACTAGTCTTAGCTTCGGCCTTACTTATTGGGCCAGCAATACTTCCAAAAAATAGAATTCCTATAGATGCCAAGGCCAGGCTTACAGGCCGATGATTGAAATACATACTCAATGGAAAAAGATCCTCCGTAAAACAGATATGAACCACTAATCTAGCTGAACTAAACGGTGAAGTATAGGAAGGAAAAGCAAATGAAAGAAGCCTTTAGGGATTACCCCAAAGACTTCCAATCGCAAGCTGAGCAAGGCTTTCAGCAACTCAAGTGATAACGACGGTGGCGTTGGCGCATTCAAAAGAAACGTCAGTTCCCATAAAGAGCATTTTGAGAAGGTCGCGGTAAAAACCATATAGAGGAATTCTCTCAGCTACCTGGTCTCTCATCTGATCGCGCTTGAGCTTAAAGGAACTATGAGAAGGGCCAGACATATGATCTAACTCTAAATAATAGTTATTGAGCGGCTGAACCTGCACTTCAAAGAGTCGTTCGTGCCACTGCACTACACTCTTGATAGCTTTCCAGCCAGTCTTTTTCATCTCCGTAGGCAGGCAAGTCAGATAATTTTTAGTTTCCACAATTTCAACCAAACGGTCACCTTTGATTGAACCATTACTCAATATGCCAAAATCTTGCAGGGCACCAAGGCGCTCCCAATCAATGTCGATGGCCGTCATCGCCTCCAGCCGGTCGTGCACAGCCAGACATGTGGCCTCATCGTCACAGACTATCTTGATACCAAAAATATCTTTTACGTATTTGCTGTAATGACGCAATTGCTTATCGCGGCTAACCAGCTCATCAATCACAAAAATTTCGTCAGTGACTTTATTCCATAGTTCTTCTTCAGCTTTGACCCTGCTCGTCAAACGATTTACGCCATCAGTAGCCCGGCCTCGCGGCAGGTACTCAATGAAATTAGCCGAGAGCTCAAGGGGCACCCACTCGTAATTCTTTCGGTAGCGAAAGTTATCGAGCATATGCTTACCCAGATCAATGTCGGTAACCGAAAACAGCATATCTTGGGTAATGCGTTCGCGAATGAGAAATGGCCTGTCTTCATCACTAGGCAATAGCCCAATGACATTGCTGTGAAGCTCAAAGTCATCTTCTAAAAGCAAAGTAGAAAGTAAATGCGAAAGTAAATGGAGATTGCGTTCACCATCTAAAATACTCTGGCGAAAAGACTCACGGACCTGGGCCATCAAATCGCGTGAAAGTTCGATTTTGATATGACTGTCAGGATTAGCTTCTTGCTCTGCCTTTTTCTCAGCTAGATAAGAAATAAATTGATGCAGCACTGGATCGTGCATAACCATCAATAGTGGAGAGTGAAGAATACTCATTAAGTGATCTCGATAAGGTAAAGGCACTGGTGCAAGTATAAAGCGAAAATCATTCTTGACCAGCAAGCACTGCTGTTCTGTAAACGAATAGCACTCAACAGTGAATCAAACTTATATCCCTCTGACACCAGGTCGCCGCTTGACTACTGCGCGCCATGCCTAATTGCTGATTTTGAGCCTAAAACAATTAAGACCGCCTTAAAGCTGTTTACTATCTAGTGATGTGCGGCCGTTTACAGGAGGCAAACAGGTATAATCGGCAGCAATGCACGTGACAGCGTGCTTTTTTGTTTAGGGAAAGCTCATAAATGATCATCGTTAACGAAGTCTCAAAAGGCTACGGTTCTCGCACACTGTTCGACAACGTCTCAGTCAAATTCAGCCCAGGCAACAGATATGGCCTCACTGGCCCAAACGGCGCTGGCAAATCTACTTTCATGAAAATTCTCACCGGCGAGCTAGAAGCATCTAATGCTGGCACTATCACTCGACCTCGCAAAGTAGGCGTGCTCAAACAAGACCAATTTGCTTATGACAATGAGCGCATCATCGATACAGTTGTGATGGGTAATGATATTCTCTGGCAAGCCTTCAAAGAACGGGATGCTCTCTGCGAAGTAGAGAATTTGACCGAAGAGCAAATGAACCGTCTGGGCGAACTTGAAGTAATCATCGCCGACGAAAATGGCTATACCGCTGAATTTGAAGCTGCCGAAATTCTTAGAGGCATCGGCATCGAAGACGCCGACCACGAAAATCTTATGAGTACTCTCGCCACTGACTACAAGTTCCGAGTGCTATTAGCCCAAGCCCTCTTTGGTGAACCGCAAGCAGTGCTACTAGACGAACCGACCAACCACCTTGATCTAGAATCAATTCACTGGTTAGAAGAATTCCTCTGGCAGTACGAAGGCATACTCGTAGTAATTTCGCATGACCGCCACTTCTTAAACTCAGTTTGCACTCACATTGCCGACATCGACTATGACACTATTATTGTCTACCCAGGCAACTATGACGACATGGTTGAGCACAAGATGCAGGCTCGTCAGTCAATTGAAGCTGCCAATAAAGACAAAGCGAAAAAAATCGCTCAACTACAAGAGTTTGTGCAAAGATTCGCTGCCGGTCAGCGCTCTAGCCAGGTTCAATCAAGACGCAAAGAAATGGTAAGACTGGCACCAGAGCAGATGAAGCGTTCAAATATTCAAAGACCTTTCATCCGCTTCGAACAAGAGAAACCCTCTGGTCGTGAAGTTCTTCAAGTAAAGAATCTGACCAAATCATTCGATGGCAAAGTGCTTTTCAAAGACTTCAACATCGATTTATTGCGCGGTGAAAAGATTGCCATCATTGGCTCTAATGGTGTTGGTAAAACTACCCTTTTGCGCTGCCTGATGAATGAACTTGCACCAGATTCGGGCACAGTCAAATGGACAGAAGCAGCCACCTGGAGCTACTATCCGCAAGACTACCACGATGCTATAACCCCTGGCAGCACCGCTCTAGATTGGTTGATGCAATACATGGTTGACGAAGGTCACCAACACGTGCGCGGTCTTCTGGGCAAGATGCTCTTCTCGGGAGAAGACAGTTTGAAACAAACTGAGAATCTATCAGGTGGCGAGGCCGCTAGACTTCTTCTCGCTCGCATGATGATGCAAAAAAATCCAGTCTTAGTTCTAGATGAACCAACCAATCACTTAGACCTAGAGGCTGTATCAGCACTAGCAGAGGGGCTCTCGACGTTCCCGGGCACAGTCTTTGTTGTCTCCCATGACCGCGATTTGATCTCTGATGTAGCCACCCGTATTCTGGCCTTCACAGCAAGCGGCTTGCGTGATTTCCAGGGCACCTATGAAGAGTATCTCCAAGATAATCCGCTAAAAGAGTTGGCTGGCAAAGGCAAACGATAAACTAGCAAATAGACGCTTAGATACTGAGACAATTTGGCATAAGTAAGCTATGTCTAGCAGTAGCGACGATCATCTACCATCCACTAGCCTCTTTCGCGCCTTCGCTAAGAAAGGCACGGTAGAGAGAGCCGTATTGCTCGACTGCTTCCTGGCTAGCGGTATTCTTGAGGATGATCCACGTGGTGGCGCCCTCTTTAAGGCCATTCGCAAGGCCGGCGCAGAGATCGACGCCGAAAGCTTCCAAACGCTGCAAAACGTAAGCCCTGCTCTATTTGAACAAGTTTTGACCGGCCAACTGGCCATTCCTCGGTTTAGTGAATTTCGTCAGGAAGTGGAGCTGATCTTTGAGCGAGTGTCCCATAATCGCGACGGCCAGCTTGCCAATTACATCCCCCAACTAGAACGGGTTGACCCAGACAAATTGGCAGCATCGGTCTGTTCGGTGGACGGCCAACGGTTTTCCCTGGGTGACAGCGAAGACTTTTTCTGTGTGCAATCTTGTTCAAAACCAATTACCTACTGCCTGGCTCTTGAAGATCAAGGCGAAGAGGTTCTGCACCAGTATGTAGGTACAGAGCCAAGCGGTAAAACATTCAATGAACTCACTCTCAATGCCAAAGGCTTACCGCATAATCCTATGATTAATGCTGGCGCCATCATGTGTGGTGCCCTGATTAAACGTGGCGCCGATGCCTCCGATCGCTTCGACTATGTTATGAGCAAATGGAAAGAGTGCGCTGGCAACATGAAGATCGGCTTTGACAATGCCGTTTATCTTTCAGAGAGACAGACGGCCGACCGTAACTTTGCCTTGGCCTATTTTATGCGAGAGAAAAAGGCCTACCCAACCGATGTCAACTTACTCGACATTCTCGAATTTTACTTCCAGTGCTGCTCAATAGAAACAACCACCAAAGCCATGGCAGTGATTGCCGCGACCCTCGCCAATGGCGGTAATTGCCCCCTCACCGGAGCGCAAGTATTTCGGCCGGACCATGTTAAAAACTGTCTTTCACTGATGTCTAGTTGTGGCATGTACGATTTTTCTGGTGAATTCGCTTTTCGCATCGGTATTCCGGCAAAAAGCGGTGTTTCCGGAGCAATCATGTTAGTAGTGCCCAATGTGGCTGGCCTGGCGGTCTGGTCACCACGCCTAGACGAGCTAGGCAATTCAGTTAGAGGCGTCGATTTCTGCCGCCAATTAGCCTCTCGCTTCAAGTTTCACACATTTGACAGTACCACCGGCCTCACCGACGATCGCCTCGACCCCAGACGCAATCTGTATGAATCACGTCTCAGTGGTATAAATGCTTTTTGCTGGGCAGCCGCCGAAGGAGATGTGGCCGAAATGCGCCGCCTGGTAGCTCGGGGAATCAATCCCGATGTGGGCGACTACGACGGGCGCACAGCCTTGCACTTAGCGGCGTGCGAGGGCCGTGTAGCGGCCGTTCGTTACCTCATCGAGCTGGGAGTCAACCTCAACAGTGTCGACCGCTGGGGCAATACCCCACTTGACGATGCCATTAGAGAAGATCAAAGCAAAGATAGTCACAAACCCATCATTGCCATGCTCTCGGAGCACGGTGCTAAACAAAAGAACACAGTTAGAAGTGCCTCAAACTAATACTCTATAATTCAGCAATGCAAGCAATAGACCCACTCAGTGTCATATATAAATCGGTCGGCAGTGAAGGCCCTTATTACCAGCTGGTCGAGGCATTTTATCAAGGGGTCGAGAAAGACCCGCTGCTGCGACCTCTCTACCCTGAAGATTTAGGGCCTGGCAAAAAGCACCTGGCCCAGTTTCTCATTCAGCGCACCGGTGGAGCGACCACTTACAGTGACGAACGGGGCCATCCGCGCATGCGCGGCCGCCATATGCCCTTCAAAATTGGCCAGGCCGAACGCGATGCCTGGGTGACCAATATGGAAGCAGCCCTGGAGGTTGTGCCCGAGTTTCAAGCTCACAAGGCCACCCTAAAAGAGTTCTTCGCCAGTTTTGCTACGTTCATGATTAATCAACCCGGTTAAGACCTAGCAATGGCTATTTTTGATTAGCCGATGCCTTGACGGGGATAATCTAAATAGGACTATTTGGAACTTAGGGCATTATATGACCGATGGCCATTCGCTAACTAGTGGAGCGCTTCTACAAATAGCTTTGTCGGCCCTGACAAATCATTCAGCCGATGAGGCTGAAGAGAAACTGGCATCAATAATTACCTCTATTGAGCAACATTACGGCGAGAACCAAAAAGAAGTTGCCAATGAATTGCAACGGTTAGCCAAAGAAATAGAAAATAGTGGCCAGATAGAAAAGGCCATTGAGTTTAAGCAGCGCACCACCGAGCTAATGCTACGCATTTCAATGGAAAGGCGTCGGGGTCTAAGAGAAAGCCGTACTCCTATAGCAGATGTCAATCCTAATTCTGTGCAGGCTTACTCTCCTCCTGCTGTTGCACATCTAGCACCACCAGCGGGACTCCCGCCAGTTATTGCTCCAAATAACGCCCGTACAACCAGAGCAAACCTCGGTGCACTTTCACCGAGCTCAGCAGATTCAATATTAGGTAAGAATTCAGGGGTCAGTCTATTTGAATCAATTCACTATGTAGTACAGAGCTGTGGCAATTTTGAAACTGAACTCCATTTCTATAGTGATGTTTTAAAAGGCAAAATGACCTGGAAGTCAGATGACCTTCATCGAAGAGCAGCAGCCATTCGCCTGGCCTCTGGCCCCGAGTTAATTTTAGTAGAAAGTCAAATTCCCGCTCCCAGTCTCAATGTCTACCTGGTCACCACTATTGGTGCCGCTCGTGAAATTCTTGAGAGTTATGGTTTTCTTAAACGGGGTGAGCTAAAGACACCGCTAGGACACGCCCTGATATTTAGCGGCCCTGACGGCAGCACCCTAGCAATTATTTCAACCAGTGGTAAATAGAGAAAAAGTCGCACTAAATAATGGAGAACAACAGTGAACGAAGTAAAAAAAGAAGTGGAAAAAGATGACTTTGAGAAATCCTGGGTTAGCAATTATGTGCCAAAAGACTCAGCAGCTGATGCTATTTTGCAAATAAAAGACTATGCCTACAAAGCCTTTGACAAGCTCGATTCAGACGGCAATGGCTACATTGAAAAGCACGAATTAGAAGCACATCTCAAAGACGGGAACACACCGGCAAGAGAAAAATCATTCATTACATTCTTGCTGAATAATCAACAAGCTATCGCCGATGCTGTGCACGAAGGTA
>JBIPOV010000080.1:0-27404 GCA_044378815.1 Obscuribacteraceae bacterium (SeqCode)
TGATTCACGCTTCTTTCCGACTTCTCCTCGCGGATTAACCGTTGCGCTTCACTACACTTCACCGTCATCAGGCTGTGTAAGGACTTTCACCTCCAGTTGTTGAACATGCCCGGCACACAAGAAAAAGGGGGCTCTTAAGCCCCCTAAGTTATTCCCCAACAACCTAAGTCGCTGGAAGGCAGAAGTTTTATTTATCACTTTCAGACAAGACTCCTTTGCTGACTAAGAGTGACATGGCTTGCTGCGATAGTGTGCCAGGTTCCTGACGCCGAGCTGCTTTGACCAAGCCGTTGAATGACACAACAATGTCGCGGCCGGCCAGATATTCTTCTTCAGTGAGCCTATTGTCTTGCGCTAGAGCGCGAAGAGTGGCAGCAAATCCTTCCATTATGGCCTCAATTTTTTTGTCTTTGGAGGCCGTGAATTCGAAGGTGCTGACACTTGTCACGACGGGCTTGATCAAGAGAAACTTTCTCTCGCTTTCGGCCACCACTTTAGATGTCGGAATGCAACGCCCACCGCAAACGACCTTCCAAATAGAAGAAGAGATGCGGTCATACAACGTAGTATCAGGTCCGACATCACAGACAATGATGTCCCTGGGCGCAGCAGCAAAATAGTCCACGACCACACTGACCGGCTGCCAACCTTCCCAGCTCAGAGCGCCATCATGCAAAGTCAGCACTTCACCGCTACCCAGGCGCAGCGGCACCGAGTTGAAAATCATAGGCACTGCACAAGAAGCAGATATGGCAGTGCCAAGGCGTGGTGTCTGACTACATAGCTGATGAAATTTTCCATCCCTCTCGCGTCTGAATACTCCTTCTTGTGAGAGAAGAATTTGGGCGTCATGCTCGCAAGCCAGTGTCCAGAATCTCTCTGGCCAAGCCGAGCCAGGAGAATCGGCGGCATCTTCGATCCACTTAGCGAAACGCTTGCCGTTGTAGCATCCTCTTCTCGGCAAGCGGTTTCTATAGCGGCTGGCGTGAAGATAATAGTGCTCAAACATTACCGATTTCATTGTGGCTTCAGGGTCAAGTAGACTTTGAAAGTCTAGTTCGACAGCGAGTTCGACCAGACGTCTCACGCTCACCCCGGCGGCGAAAAGTCGCACCGGAATTGCACCACCGCTGACCCCACCCAAAGAGGCGAATGAGCGGAAACCGAAATAGTCGAGAGCCATGAGCATTCCTGTGGCCGCCAGAATAGCGCGTGCGCCTCCCGGACCGGCAATCAGATGGCCGCCCGATCTTGTCGGCGGCCCAATTTTGTTGCTCATTGTTTTTTCCTCTGCTTGTTTATCTACTAGCGCCAGAAGATGTTGTACAGATCGTTTGAGAGACCATAGGCCATTAAGATGACGAAGAGACCGCCAAACAGATAGGCCAGTTTCTGCTTCAGTTCAAAGTTGACCGGCTTGCCTCGCACTTTTTCGACCAGAAGATAGACCACCTGACCGCCGTCGAGAATCGGCAGCGGCAGCAGATTGAGAAAAATTAGGCTGCAGGAGATCATGACGTTGAACATAATCAGACTGAAAACACCATCGTTCATGGCATCGCTACCCATCTCAATAACTCCAACAAAGCCTCGTAGTTCAAGCTGTGCTGATGATATTTCGCTGGGTCGCTCAATCACATGAGTGAGCATGCCGATGCTGACCGCGACATCTTTTAATGTCGATGCTGTTGTTACGGTAGCATCGACGATGGCTCGCCCAGGGCCGACACTGGTGACAGTCGGCTCAATCTCCTGCTGCACAGAGACGCCAATACGGCATTCGCTGTCAGGCCGGAGTATTGTCAAAACTTTCTCATTACCGCGCTCGACAGTAACGTTCACCGACTGGCCAGGATTGCGGCAAAGTTCGCGCGCTATATCCTGGAAACTCACCACTGGCTGCTCGCCGATGGCAATGAAACGGTCCTTCACTTGCAAGCCAGCGTAGCGCGCCACTGAGTTATGTGTGGAAAGCCCAGATATTCTCGTGCTCTTCACTGTGGTGCTCGGCTCACCGACAACGATAAAGTAGGCGGCCAAAAGCATCACAGCAAAAATGAAGTTGAAGGCAACTCCGGCCAGGGCAATGGCAATGCGCTTCCACACGGCAAAGTGCTTTCGAGCCTCACCGCCAAAATCGCCGTTCTCCTCCATCTCAGGGATAGAGACATATCCGCCAGCCAATATGGGCGAAAGCCGCACCTCTGTGTCAAAGATGTTGCCAACCACCCAGGACCACTGGCGCTTGCCGAAACCCACTGAAAAGACTGGGGTGCGAAAGCCCAGACTATGAGCCACAAGCCAGTGCCCCATTTCATGCACAGCAATGAGGATAGAGACATCCAGCAGCATGAGCAGATAACCGATGGCAGACCATAGGTAGGAAAAACTCACTATCTGCATATTATTGATTCCCTTCTTTTTATAGTGTCAGCTTGATAGGTTTGGAGGAGGCAATGCTTCGCCTCCTCCTTTAGCTCAATTTTCACTAGCCGATGACAGGCTTTGAAACGGGCTTCAGCTCCACCCGGGGAAGATTCAAGGCGACATGGTTGTCGTCCCAGAGGTAGGGGAAGGCAACGGCCTTAGAGAGGTCGCGCCCCTGGTGGAATTCGTCCCAATCAGTCTTGATCTCAGGAAAGCGCATGCGCTCGGCCTTCACCAGGCGCGGTGCCATCCATTTGATAAAGTCGGCTTCTTCAGCGAGATAGGCGTCGGCTTCGGTCTCGGCCTCGTTGAGGAAAAGATCGATGAAAGCGTCAACCTGTGTCGCGCTGAAGTCGCTCATGCCGTACTGGGCGGCATGAGAAGTCTGTCCGCCAAGATACTTCGTGCCGCCCTGCTGATCAACTGAAATGGCCGGAAGTTTCCAACCTTCGTTGTTGCAGTCAGACATATTGAACTGCAAGAGCATGGCTTTGACAAAGCGCATGGCCTGCTGCAAATCGTTGGAGCAGCCCCCGGTTTTATCACCAAGGAACATGCGCTCAGAGCGATTACCGGCCAGAGCAATGGTGATGAATGACTTCATCCCCTTGGCAGTTTTGAAGTCGTGGGGCGGCACGGTGCGCACAAAGCCACCAACCCCGGACGGGCCGAGGATGCTGATGGCTGTGATGGCATCGCCGTACTGACCGTCCCACTTACCTGTATTTTGCAGATACTTGCGGTAGGCAAGCACAAAGTGACCAAGCTCGTGCACCGCGATCATATGCTTGAGCATCGGATCAAGGCGACGACCTTTGGTCTCAGTGATGGTGCCCATGATCATATCTTCAAGGGCTTTCCAGATATCAGCATGAATGATCTTGTACTGCTCGGGCTTGAAGCTATCCACCGTAACCATGCCAGCAGGCACCGTTGACACCAGGCGTTTCTTGGCAAACTCCGGTGCTCTTTTGGTGATCAAAGTATCGATGTCGGCGCCAGTGAGACCGGTCATCTCATCAGCAATCGCACCAAGGTCGACGTCGTCGGCGGCTGGCACTTTCTTGATTTTCACCGAGAGAATAGCCAGACGACCAGCGCGATCCGGCGCAGTGACAGTGATTTTCTTGTCACCCAGTCGGCCCGAACGCACAAGGGCGGGGTCGAGCACTTCAGGTTTGTTAGTGGCGATGATGACGAGAATGCGAGCATTGTCACCGGCCGATCCCTGCAATTCCACAAGGAGCTGGCCGACCGTCTGGTCGCGTTCATCATTACCACCAGAAGCACCGCCGCTGCGATGTTTACCGACGGCATCAAATTCGTCGATGAAGAGTATCACCCACGAATTAAGTTCGTCCCGCAGTTTGCGGCACTGCTCAAAGGCATCGCGAACGCGCGAGGCGCCAGTGCCGACGAACTGATCGACAAAGTCGCCACCACTACAGGTGAAGACAGGAAGCCCCTTTTCACCATCTCCAGCTTCGCCCGAAATGGCCTGCACCAGATAGGTTTTACCAGTGCCCGGAGGTCCTTCGAGAGTAACACCGGCAGGCACTTTGCCTCCCAGCTTGGTCAAGATTTCCGGATGCCTGATATCGAAGACGAGGGCCTTGATCTGATCAAGTTCATCATCAATACCAGCGACATCGGCAAAGGTGACTTTCTGACCAACTTGGTCCAGACGGGTCAGAGTGATTTTGCCGTGCTTGCCCGGATTGCCATTGCCCTGACCACGCTTGTTCATGAACCAGGCAATGATCATTGAGATGACGATCATAACAATGATGCTCACCATCAGCTGACCAACGAATCCACCGCCGTCGGCTGGCATATTGTATTCGCTTTCGGCATTGAGAAACTTAGCGTCCTTACGCACGCCATGGTCGGCCGCCGACTGCGAGAGCAGGTCATAGTCGTGTTTGCCAGGTACATTTGCCCAGAGCGACTCTTTGCCGTCAGTGAGCACGATAGTGGGTGTCTCCTTGCCCAGCTGAGTAAGGAAGGTGATACCGGTGACGGACTTGGGATCTTTTTCCACCAGTTCTTGAATTTTCCAGAACTGCGTGCGGTCATGAAAAGCCAACTCGCCATTAGTGGCGGGCTGCGGCTCAGATTGAGGGAAGACGTATTTGTGAACCGTTCCCGCGAGCATGAGGGCGATTCCCAGATAGAGGAACCAGATCATTTTGGGTTTGGGAAGTTTAGGAAACATGGTGTTTCACTTTCATTTTTGCTGCCCAATAGGGCAATGGGTGAAGCTAGCGCTAGAGTTAGAACTAGCAACAAAGCCAGCATTGGCGCCGGTTTTGATTGTGCATCTCTAAGCGAAGAGTTTGGCGCCGCGGGGTGTTTTACTGTAGGCTTCGATCTTGTCGCCCAGCCAGAAGTACCAGAGAGCAACGGCAAATGCCGCGCCGCCAAAATGTATCCAGTAGGCGGTGAGATCTTGAACATTGGTATCAGTCGTAAAGAAGCCGTGGAGCTGCATGGCGACGATGAGCAAGGTCATCTGATAGACGCGAGCAACGATAGCTAGGCCAAAGAGGCGAAAGCTAAACAGGGTGCAGCGCGGAGCAGCCAGAGTGATGACTGCAAGTAAGCCCATCACCACTCCAGATAAGCCGACAATACCGAGCACTTCTTCTGGCATGACTGCGTACTGCACCAAGCCTGCACCAATACCGGTGATAGCAACGAACAGCGCAAATCTGCGATGTCCGATGGCCTCTTCGAGAGCGGCTCCTAATAGAAGGAAGGGCACGATATTGTAGGCCATGTGCGAGAAGCCGGCGTGCTGAAACATATAGGTAAAGAACGACAGCATTGCCAGGGGTATGTAGTTCCAGTGCGAGGTAAAGGCGTCAGTGACGAAGGCCGGCACGATCGACAATGGCGCCCTGAACGGCAAAGCCAGTATACAGATCCATATTATCGAGAGAGACACCCAGGGCACTCTTGCACTGAGTTTTGCTGATTGAGACATTTGATTTCTCCTTTTCTTCAATCATGAAAGCTAGTCAACTCGCCTATCGCACAGGCGATCTCGACTTGGCTAAGTAAGCATCAGTATCTGGTGCTTATTTAGCAAAGCGCGAGCTGTTAAGAGAAAAGGGGGAACTCACGCTCCCCCAGTTACTTGAACTTATACATTTATATGGATGAACTGAGCGACATCGTCACTGGAGGCCTGCGTTGAATAAAGGTGAAATCCAGCACGAGCTGACACATCTTTAGCAAAGCAGATGAAGGTCGGTATTCCCAACCAGATAAGGTCAAGAAATATCGCACCAACCCAGGGAAGAAGTTTGAGAACCAGTTCACGCATGGAAGTAGCGGTGTATGCACAAAGCATTGCCCCTACTATATTTTTGCCGACAAAAATTGCGCAGCAACCCTTGCCGAAGAGCACTTTAAAGACCATATTGCTGAGAGCATTGGACATTTAGATACCCTATGTTCCGCCACAGCAGCTATTTGCTGCCTGGCTATTGCATTTTTGTGGTCAGAGCGGTGGTTTGGTCTTTCTTTTTCTGCTTGTGTTCGTGGGTTGAAAATAGGTCTATAAAAGTACCGTAGACCAGGGCGACCGACGATTGCAAGCATAGAATTGCGGCAGATTCTTTGATCAATGGGCAACTTGCCATAGATTGTGACAACCGACGAGGCGAACCATATCTACGCATAGCAGCGCTAGGAATGAGACCATATATGGTGGCATTTAAGAAACTAGTAGAGCTAAGCGATGGTAAAATTGACGTCAAATATCACATGCAGCTGATGCGAACGGCACTTATAAGCAGTCTTAGCGGAAGTTAGCAATACGTCAAACATGCGTCAAATCGCAAGCTAGATAGGCATACCTGATCATAGCTTAGCACCGTTGATGATACTATAAAATTTGTGTCAAATTGAAGAGTAGCCATGCTAGCTTGTACTCAGTCAATTAACCCTCAGACTCACCGGCCTCGCTGGTTGGTGAAGCTGTACTAGCATTTGTCTTAGAAGCTGGATCATCGATAATATACCCAGATCCCAGCACTGTGCGAATCAATTCTTCGCGACCAACTTCTGCCAGTTTGTGCCTCAATAATCCCATCCATGTGCGCACCGAGGTGGTACTAGAATCGCTATCGGCAGGCCATACAGCATCGAGCAATTGCTGCGAGCTAAAGACTCGATTAGGATGCCGCATCAAGTATTCTAACAAAGCTTTCTCTTTGGCTCGCAGTCGGACAGTTTGATCGTTGACTGTTATTGAAGAGCCTTCAGGATCAAGCACCAGGTCTTGGATTTTCAATACCGGCACAATAGAATTGCCAGCTCGGCGCAGTAAGGCCTTAATTCTGGCATTGAGAACCCTGATGTCAAAAGGCTTAACTAAATAATCATCAGCACCATATCCAAGCGCCAACTCCAGCGACTGAACATCTTCCTTTCCCGTAAGGAAAATGATAGGTGCTTGTCCACCGCTAGCTCTGTACTCTTTGCATACGGCATCCCCATGAATGCCTGGCAGGGTCCAGTCTAAAGCTATAACGTCGTATGAGTAAGTTGAGAGCAGTTGCAGGGCATCTTCCCCTGTATAGCAGCTGTCGACTACATGCCCATGAGATTTCAAATAAGGCAGAACTGTATCAACCAAATTGAAGTCATCATCAACCAGCAATATCCTAGCCATTTATCAGAACCTTTGAGGCCATCGCTCGGCCTTGCCAAGCGCCAGCAGCCGCCGAACAATCATATGTTAACAACAAAAGCGGCTTCTGCCGATGATAAAGAAGCGACAAACTCAGCCCTCAAAAAAAATTGGGAAAACCAATTTTGCCTGCAAATATTTTGTGCATATTTTACGCAGCTGCCCTTACGATGCAATTGTCAGGAGGAACCAACTGCAACTGTCTCAAACAGCATCCGGCAAAAGCAACCAGAACGTACTCCCCTTACCTGGCTGGCTATCAACGCCAATAGTGCCACGATGCGATTCGACAATCAGCTTGCAGATGGCCAAACCTAATCCAAAAGCAGCACCTTTCTGATCGGAGGACTTGAAAAATTTGTCAAACACCCGGCTGGCAGTCTCGCTGTCTATACCGGAGCCATTGTCTGTTACCGAAAGCTTCAGCACCCCATTTGAAGCTACCGCAGCCAATGCAATAGTCGAATTTACTGGAGAAAACTTGATGGCATTGCCAAGCAAGTTAACTAAAACTTGGACAATTCGACCGCTATCTAAACGCGCCTGAATATCAGGGCAACTAATCTGTAAGGAAATGCTCTTTTTTTCCAACAGACTGGCAACGCTCTCCGCAGCCCTGGCTAAAACATCTTGCAAAGCCACAGATGTCAGATCCAGATCGAGCAATTCGCCCCCGGCCCTCTCTACGGTAAGTAATTCAGTGACTAAAGACAAAACACGGAGGTTATTAGCTTTGGCTAGTGTCAAACACTTTTGAATCTGCGCACTAGATTGAGACGGAAAACTTTGCCTGGCAAAGGCGTCAAGTTCGTCTAGCGAACCAGCGCTGGCACTAATAGGGTTCTCTATTTCATCGATGATAATATCAATCAACAAGGCGTGCTGTTTGTCTGCAAGACGCAGATAACTCTCAGCCTGGTGAATGAGATAGTCTAACTCTTGTAGTTCATCGCTACCGCTGAGAAGAGGCGCCAAAGCTCCACGCTTAGGAAGCCTTGCGGCATTGCCGACTAGCCTATCGAGCCTTCGCTTGGTGCGGTATACGAAGTAAGCAAGCAAGACCAGACAACCGCCACTGTTGAGAGCAAGCATCAAAAGAAGCGCATTGTTAACAGATCTCATAACCTGTTCTTGCGCCTCCCGTGCCTGAGCCAATCGCTTCAGTTCGGCTCTTAGCAAAGTTCTCAGTTTATCGCTAACGATCTCACTGCGTTCAGCAAAGGATGGCAGAGTGCCAAGATCGACCGCAGCAGTAACCACGCTAGTGCCGTTCAGCAGAGACTCCATACGGGCTGTCTCGGCCAGGGTAAAAGCAATCGTTTCATGCCATTGCCTTTCGGTTGTAGAGCCACCACTATCAACACCAAACTTTTGAGGAGGAAGTATTTTGAGTGCATTTATATTTTGCTGCGCAGCTCTCTTGCTACGTTGGTCGCCGCTAACCATAAAAAAGCCCATATTAGCATTGGCCGCCACGCCATTGAGCCAGAGATGATTGGCAAGATCAACCATTCGTGATTGTGCCCGAGCGATTGCCTGCAAACTAGCCGCCTTACTTACTTCACCACTTAACCAGAGGAGGCATGTAAATTGGAAGCACAGCGGTACCAGTGCCAAAATCAATCCCTGACGAGCTAGGCCAGGGCGAAAAATACTCTTCCAATCTCGCAGAGCAGCAACACTGGTATCATCGGCTTGAACAGTACTCCTGGTGCTGTCAGATTGATTCAAGGGAAGAGTAAACCAGATTGAGCAACCCTGATGAGAGGAAGAAGTGGAGGAAGAAGTCGGAAAAGAAGTCTGGAAAGAAGTCTGGAAAGAAGTCTGGAAAGAAGTGGGAGAAGAACTGGGAGAAACAGCGGTGAAGCCGCAATAGCCCTCATGCTGCTCCAAGATCAACTTGCTCAGAGCTAATCCCAAAGCACGATCTGATCGTTGACGATCTAACTTGCCAACAAAAAACTTAGAAAAGAGTTGCTTACCGTCTGATACCGCAGGAGGTTCACCATAATCACTAAACTTGAGGGTAATGTTGCCGCTTTCTTGCTTGGCGTCAATTGTTACGACTGAACCTTCCGGAGCAGCCCTCAGACTGCTGGCCAGGAAATAACGCAACACTCTCTTTACTTGCGCTGCATCAGCTCTGATCATGACCTGCTGGCAGTTGTTCTTAATCGTTAGCTCTTTACTGATAGCTTGTTTTCTCAACTGCGCAATGCACTCTTGCAAACATTGGTCTAAAGAAAAATCAGAGCACTCAAGCTCAAGCAGTCCTGACTCAAGCTTCTCTATTAGGAGGAAATTCGTAACTAGATCTAATACCTGGCCCAGTCTTTGCTGGATAGCTTCACAAACAAGAGCGACTTCTCCAGTGAGCTTGTCATCCAGAAGCTCTTCAAACATCTGAATCGAAACCTGGGCCGCCATAACAGGCGATCGCACGTCATGAGCCACCATCTGCATAAGCATATCGTTAGCGTCAGCAGCCTTTTGCAATTCTTGGCCAACAGCACAAAATGTCTTGTCGAGATAGGCCAGCTCATCATCACCCTGTAATTCTGGCTTGGGACCACCAATCAAAGTCAATCTCGCAGCATTCTTACGCACCACTTCAAAGCGACTAAACACCATAGAGGTATACAAGATGAGC
Source organism: Obscuribacteraceae bacterium (SeqCode) (assembly GCA_044378815.1). Classification (GTDB taxonomy): domain Bacteria; phylum Cyanobacteriota; class Vampirovibrionia; order Obscuribacterales; family Obscuribacteraceae. The sequence goes on from JBIPOV010000080.1 coordinate 9,777, forward strand.
ACAGAGCCACAAGTAATGGCAGTGAAACCCAGAGCAAAAACAATGCCAATACCAATAGCACTGCATATGGTGTCATACTGCTGCTCAATCTCAACTACTTGCTTGTTTTGAAACTGAGAAGCGCTCTGCAGCTTTGCTGACAGCATTAGCCCGTCTTTCATCAAGCGAGAAAAAGCCTTGAAGCGCTCGACATTGCTAGAGAAAACTTCTGTAGATAAACTCTGGCAAATTCGGTCGGCATCGTCAACGGTGGCGGCAATATCAGAAGGAAGAGCTTTACTCTCTAACGACAGCAATCTCAACTCTGCTCCACCAGTAGTCGCTAACTTGAGGGCATCAAGCGAATGTGAAAGTTGAGCACGGTCACGCTTAGCTTTAAGTTTCTTTTGCTGGTCACCTTGAAAGGTAAAGCTAAGAGCTGATGAACAATAAGGCACCAGATCGCTAAAAGCCTCAGTCTGCGACAGGCAAAGGTTACTAATCTGTTGACTGCGAAGAATCAGGTCATTAGAGGAACGCCACAGACCATTTAAAGCAACGAGCGATGCGCCACCAACCAAGCTTGGCAATACAACAAGTATCAATCCGACCCTAAAAATGGCCGGCTTGAATTGGGCTTTTTCTGTAGTTGGCTTGTCGATAAAACTTTCTCGATCGGTCACCTTAAAGGCTCAAGCGCTATTCTAGCGTGATCTTCTTCATGAGCAGATAAAATCGGGCCTTTACTATTGAGACGATATTTCTTTCCACAAATAGAGTTTAGTGTAACCCTTAGGAAAGTCTTCTAACTTGCCATAAACCGTATAGCCTTTGCGCTCATAGAACTCGCGGGACTGGAAAGTATACGTGTCTAAAAAGACTCCGTGGCAATTCCGTCGTCTAGCCTCAGCCTCGGCAGCATCTAAAAGTCGAGAACCAATTTGCTGGTGGCGGTAGCCCTCTTCGACCGCCAACGTTTCTATCGAAAGCCAACCCCAGCGAGTCTCTCCGCACAAACCGGCAATGATCTTACCGTCTGCATCGCGAATCATAAGATCTAACCTTCTGTAGTTAGCTAGACCGGCTTGCAGTGTATTGTATCGACGCAAAATAGCAACAATGGCATCTTGATCTTGACTTGAACTACACTCCTCAATCTCTAATGGCTGCGCGGTAGGCTCAATTGTTGGCATGTCAGGCTACTCTTTTGTTGTGGTTATTTCTCTCAAGCAATTGCAAGATAAGATTCAATGCCCGAGAAAGTTGACCAATATACTTTACCTGAGACGATCACGCCACATTCATTTGACGCAGATTTCACCTCCTCTTTGTTAACATCGGCTAAACCGACTAGGAGTCGACGAATGCGCCACCACAGACCTGTCCATCATCACGAGAACAGTCACGAGCAAGCAGCAGAAAAAACTCAGCAATTCTGCCCCCAGAGCCTATACGGTGGTACCACGCGATTCAGTCCACTAGATCGTGGCGAATTGATGGCAGATCCTCTCTACCGAAGCCTTTCGGCAAAGGCACCTTCAAGCACGCAGTTCGATCATTTTTCTAAAAACTTTGGTTGTATTGAAATCAGTAGAGGAAATAATCATCGAAATGAAAGAACTGATCACAGCCATTCTCTGCCGAGAATACCCAGCGTTGAGAATATGATCACGCAGTCGCGCATACTAAATCGCGTTGCCAGTGGCGATCCCCAAGCGCCTGATTTTGAAATCCGCGAAGGCAGCGAACATGAATTCAAACAGAATTATGCCAAGGAACTACTACGCATAAAGGACAAAGTAGCTCCGAACCTATCAGATGCCGAATTGGCTCGCTTTACAAAAAATGTCTACAAAGTCGAAGATCCAAACGGCACCTACGATACTCAAGCAGGCACACCGCAAAAATATGCCGACTCCGAAAACCCCGAGGCAAATAAATGGCAGCGGCGCAATAATTCACATCCAGCCTCAAGCGGTGTCGGTTATTGCCAAATAATAACACCCACTAATTTGCGCTTGATGATATCCGACAACGGAAACATACCAGCCTCAATGCGAACAGACGTTGAGCATTTACGCAAGGATAGTCTTGCAGACACCACGAATGAAGCTGACAAGCTAGAAAAGAAAGCCGAACTTCTCGAAGCACTACAGACGAAGATACGCGCCGAGATCGTTGCCTTCGGAGAACAAAACAAGAAGAACAAAAGCTACTTCGACGGAAAAGGCAATCCAACTGAAGCACTGTACACAGACTTTTCGCACTCAAACACAAAAACGAAACTAGGTGTTTCCGGAAGAGAGTTGGCGGTTGGCATGCAGGGGCTTCTGATGGACGCCGACATCGGCCCTAAGGTACAGGCAAAGCAGCTAGCTGAAGACCAGCGCGATGCGACGGGAAAAGCAGCACAAGAATATTTCAAAACTGCAGAACAAGGCTGGCAGAAAGCCACCGAAAAATGGGAGGCGTTGAGTGCACCAGAACAGAAGCGCTTGATCACCAGTTATATAAGCAAGCTTGGCAAAAACAATATCAGCCCAGAAACACGCGAATTACTGGAAATGCGAGCCAATGACCTGACCGACGGCCGGGCAAAAGACAGCCCGCCAGCAACAGACCCAGACACTTGCGATGCCGTCTTAAAAGCGCACAATACACAACAGCGAGATGAAAGCGTGCCACAGGTGCTCAAGGGCTACTTCTGCTCCAGCAAAGACGCTCTAAATCGAGCCCTGCCGGCTCTTGGACAAATGTTCAACAACTGGGGCAGTGGAACCGGCACAAAGATGCTAGATCAACATGGAGCCAGCACTAAATCGCTCATCTCGCCTGAGGCTCTGAGAGCCAACGGCATTGCCCGCGGCGTAAACTCCGACGGTCTTATCGAGAGAATCACTAACATTCAGAGCCGTCCTGATGATTTTGGCTCACGCGAATTCGAAAGTATTTTCAAAGACATGTCTGGCGTTAACTACTATGGTCACAAACAGAAGTAAAGCCAATACTTATGCAGCAAATCTGGGAATGATGTTGGCGGTGTAAAATGTCACCGTAGCAATATGAACGGGTTTGTCAATGTTCACTAATTCGAAAATGTTATTGGGCGCATTGGCTCTAGCCCTAGCTTGCACTGCTGCTATTCCTACCAATACCACTGCGGTGCTGGCGCAGACGCCTCAGGGATTTGGACAGGGACAGCTGCTCGACAACATGAAAGCGGCATCTACCGCAATGAAAGCTTTTTACAAAGAACATGGAAATATGCCCGCATCACAGGCCGATTTCGACATCATTTTACAAGGATTATATTCAGACGAGCTCTCCGGCTCACGCACTCAGGCTGTAACAAATGGAGCATATCGGGTGCTTGGCGATTACCGCATTACCCTAGATCCATCCGTGGCAAATATAGACCCCGAGATGTGGCGAAAACATCCTCCAGAGCGCTTCAATGGCATGCCTGGCAATTCAGTAATCATCCTCAGCGATGGAATTAAGACATTTGCAATTTGGGGGGCGGCTCTTTCAGGCAATCCAATTCTCGATACAAATAATCGGGCCTTGATAATCTACAAAAGAATGCCAGACGAACCGACGAATTAAGAAAGCCGTGTTACTAGCCCCAGCAGTTCTCGCCGCACAAGGCTGCAATGATCTGGCCGCCTACATCTAGAATCATGAGATCTAATCTTTTGTAGTTGGCCTCGCCGACTTGCTAGAAGCCACCGGTGAGCGGACCAATAGCATGCAAAATTGTGGCAACTGACGGACCAAGCATCGGCACTAATAAAAATATGGGAAGCCATATCCACCATAGGCCTTTTAGCAGTACTGGGATACCCGGTATGACACTGAAAGCGATACCAGCAATTGTCCACAGCAGCATCACCAGCAAAAAGGCGATACCAATCGGGTCACTCATAAATGGAGCCATGTAGCCTGGCCAACTCAAGAAGGCAATTCCGATAGCAATCCAGGGGACGAAACAAACTATGAAGCTACTGTATCGTTTCATTGTTAGCAACCCAAAGCCGAAAAGTGATGTAAAAAGGGTTTCTCTAGTTCAAATAATCTTTACATGTACAGCATACCAAAAATGCTCCCTCAACGGCGCAGCCAACCGCGCCCAACTCTTTGGCGTTTAGCGCGGTGATAGCAGTCGATCGATAACATTGCTCTCTTGAAGCCGCTTCCCCAACTGATAGCCCAACATATCGGCACCATTCTTTGCCGAATTATGAGGGTCTGTGCTGCTGACTAACCGCCAATATCTTTGAACGCCCACCCATGAGCCTCTATCAAAAGCATAGGTTGCCAAAGCAGCACCATAGAAATGATAAATCTGACCCATGCGATCAGATTGACTTTTGCTTTGACTGAGTTGCTCCAACCTATCTACAATTGACTTCGCTTGCAATTGACCATAAGTATCCCCTGGATACTCGCTAGTAGACTGCTGGTCTAAAAGACGCGGGTTACGCGTCATAGCAGTCAAGTTCTTAGTGAAATTATGCAGCAACAAGAGGGCCATTTTTTTTATCTGTCAGCTGATCGGGTCTAGTACATACTTCTAAGGCAGCTTCAGTCAGCATTTTTTGCGTTATCGGTCCAGGTTGACTAGACAGTCTTTCCATCAACATTCTCTCTAAATTTGGCTCTTGACGGGTTAATGAAGCAAATCTGTTGCCGTCGAACATTGGCGGTTCTGAAGTAGGCTTGGTAAGATACATTCCTTCGGAAATGATTCCTGACGGCACTGCAGAGGCTAAGGTTCCCATTCGGCTGTCGAATGCACCCAATAGCTGTTCGCCAGTCCTAACCATTCCCGGTGTTATTTCAGCGCACGGCCAACTGCTGATACCGCAACGTCGCTCAGTGAAACGCTGTGCCGCCATTCCATCGCCTGGTCGAACACGGTCAGAGTAAGCACTAAGCCGAGCCTCCTCAAGCAGGGTAGCCAATGGATCATACCGTCTAAAAACAATATCAGACGGAGAAATTTCGGGTCTATTAAAGCTTTCAGGTGCTCGATACTCTGCCATTTTCAATCAATCTCAATTACTAAAGTACGGTACGAAATTACCGAAAAGCCTCCTTTCCAGTATCATCAATTTGCCTGTGCCTGAGTACAATCTAGAACACTAAAATTACCGACCTGTGACTGCCCGCTAGGCTCAAAGTGGCTGTTTTGCAAAGAGATGCCCTTAGAGTGATACTGTCTTGATGTCGCCTAATATTGGCAGCAATGCACTATCATTAGAGTCTCTTTGTGACGAGGCAAGACAGGGCCGTTATGACAAACATTCCAGAAAAAAGAAGACGCGTGGCGGCTAGCGCCTACAAAGATCTCTTCGGCGATTTTCGCAATAGCGAGAGTACCAGCCAGACACCTACGACATTGAGCGGTGAGCGTTTGGCTGACCTACTGAAAGAAAATTTCAGCAAGATTGATACCAATGGCGATGGTGTCTCACTGCGCGAAATCAAGCACGCTGAAGCCATGTCATTCAATTTCTCAGCCGAAACGCTGCTAATGTTCAAAGTCTTGGAAAAGTATTTTGAGACTATTTGCAATTTAGCCGACGACGAGCTTGGTCCAGATACAGTTATCAGCGCTGTAGACGTGGAGGTTCTGGCGCAGTTTCTCAAATACTCTCATTTGACAATCGAACAGTTGCAAGAGTGGCGCAAACTGAGCGGTAGCTGAAGAAATACCAATAGCAATACCAGCCTTAGTGAGGACATTCATTTGCAATTGTTCAGATATCGTTTTCTAAAATCGCTGCTAGCCGGTTTCTTACTTACTATTTCGACAGGCAACGCTCTTATTCTTGGCCAACCGGCTAGGGCGCAAGGCTACATGATGAACGGCAAAGTGATCAGTAAAGATGAATATACAGCGATTAAATTAGTCAATGAAAGCTTAGCCCATCTGGACGCCGGCAAGACAGACATTGCCCGAATTAAAGCCGAGCAAGCGAAAGCAGCCGCGCCCAACTACTACCTTGCGTATACCGCCTTGGGCGAGTGTTACTCAAGACTTGGCCGCCCGGATGAAGCGATTGCCATTCTGCGGCAGGGACTTGCATTAAAGCCCTACGATTCAGACATACTCTGGAACCTCGGTGGTGTTCTCGCAACAACAGGCCAGACCAAAGAAGCATTAGTGCTGTTGAAGCAATTTCTAGCCAGATATCCCAAAGACCCTAGAATAAAAGAAGGCAACGCGCTATTGATTTCTGTCGAAAATCAGATACGCGCGAAAAATACAGCTTCCGTTCACAGCGACGAAGATTACTTTGCCGAAGCAATCGGTCTCAACACTATACGCTGGGACGACAAAGATATTCCAATTAAAATCTATATTGCCAACGGAGACGCTGTACCTGGCTATCAAAAAGCTTTTGGCAGAGTCCTGCAAGAATCACTGACAGCCTGGGAAGAAGCTAGCGAAGGCAAAATAAAGTTCGAACAAGTGTCCGCTCCCAACCAAGCCTTAATCACATTCAAATGGACAAACAATCCTAAAGAACTCGCAAGCCCTGTTGAAGGTGGAGAAACGAAATTGCGTTACTGCGCCAATGCCTTGCTCTCCGCACGTATTATTGTGCTGACAGCAAATTGCACATCTGCCAACGTTCCCAATGACCAGGCCGTAAAATTTGCTTGCCTCCATGAACTTGGTCACGCCCTGGGAATGTCGCAGCATAGCCAAGCACCAAAAGATATTATGTTCAGTATGATGCCCTACAATTTTGAAAATTTAAAACTGAGCGCACGGGACGGCAAAACACTTCGCAAGTTGTATTCCACTGCAATTGTTGCCCCACCAGACGACTTGCCATCAACAAAGGGTGTAGTATCAGTGGCTGACAGAGCGAAGCTCATCGATTCCGTTTCGATTATCAACGCAGCCATTGCTGCTAAAAGCTACAACAAGGCTGTGGAGATTCTAAAGGCTGGGCAGGCCAAATATCCAGATTCTGTTGCAATCAAAAGAGACTTAGCAGCAGCTATAAACAATACCGGACTGACAGCACTTGATGCACAACAATATGACAAAGCCCTAGAACTTTTTCAACAAGCGCTGACATTATATCCGCAAAGCAAGACCGTGCGCGGCAATATCGCCAACGCACACCTTGACTCCGGCCTGAGCTTCCTTAGAGTAGAAAAATTTGCTGAAGCAGAGAACTCTTTGAAGCTTGCAGTTGAAGAATTTGAAGCCAGCGGCAATAAAGCCATGCTGGCTAGAGCAGCCAATAGCTATGCCATTGTGTTGAAGAAACTGGGTAAGGATGACGAAGGAAAGGCCATCCAGGAGAAGTACAGCGTTGCTGGGATATGAGGCCGCTAGAGGGGGCGATAGGTCATCTTGCGCGAGCTTGGCTCAGGATGTTGCTGCATCTGTTTTCGAAAGCGATCCAGTGCCCGCCACTTATCATTTTCACCACTTTCTTCTGCCTTATTCCTGGCTTCCTGCTCTCCCTTCGTGTCACCAAGCCGCTTGCGCACACTGGCAATATTAAGCCAGGACCCACAGGGACCGATTTGCAACGATTTCACATAAGCTGCTTCAGCCTCTTTAAGTCGTCCCTGAGCCAAAAGCGTATTGCCTAGATTGTTCCATGCCGCCGAGTCCGACGCGTTCACTGACAGCCCGCGCCGATAAGCATTTTCTGCCTCTATGTATTTGCGGGCTGAGCTCAGAACTACACCAAGGCCAAACCATGCCTCAGAATTGCTTGGGTTCTTGTGAATGTCTTGGATCAACTGGAGTGCATAATGGCCATTGATTGGCATTACCACACCCTCAGATGTGGTCATCGATAAGCCCTGGTCTATAAGTGCTTTATCGTGCTTTAGCTCACTCTCAACGCTAGAGACTGACTGCACATTCGAAGGTGTTTTAGTAACGTAGACCGACGGCCGGCGAGTTCGATCAAATGACGGTTGGGCAAAACTTGCCGGACAAACTAAGACAAGAGTAGCGATCGCAAACAGCGATCGGGGAAATTGATTCATGGCTTTACCTCTGCTGAAATGAAATTGCCACTAGAAGTGGTATCAATTCTCTATGCTAAGATCGCGCGTTTTAATAGTAAGAGAAGCTGAACGGTTCAGGAGATTATGTTGGCTCAGGCATCAAGCACAAGCTCAACTTTACTCGTAGACAATCTCAATTTACCAATGGTCAAGACCAAAGTAAACTAGGTAAAAGGATAGCCGCGACCTTCTTTGCCATCCAAGCTGTCAGCCTGAGCTACAATAAGGGCGGCGATGCAAAAGGATGACGAAGGAAAAGCCATCCAGAAGAAGTACAGCGTTGCCGGAATATAACCAAGACGGTTAGATATGTAATTGTCACAATTTAAGGCTTATAGTTGACACATCCGCAAGACGAGTCGGTAGCAGACCTTCTTACTTTCTTCTCGCAAGTCAACTATAGTATCTGCAATAAGGATTTTATAGATGCGAAATCTTGAACAGATAATTTCCATCGACTTTGACAAGTCGCTGGTTCTGACAGAAACAGCTGACGCGTCTCAATTTTGGGATATGAGCCAGGCGTCAGAAGTTTTGGGTCGTTCACGACGAACCATCGCTCGCTATATTGAAAGTGGTTATTTGAAAGGAATCAAAGTTTCAGGCGCTTGCGGGCCGGAATGGCGGATTGTTCCGTTTAGTGTTCGTCGGGCCTCTGAACTTATACAACCACAGCAGCCCGATCATCTTGAGAGAATAACTCAGCTTGAAGCTGAGGTAAAGCGCTTGAGAGAACAGCAAAAAGAAGAGAGCTATCAGCAAGCATTGCGAACAGAAGTAGCCAACGAAGTAAATCCCGGTCTGCTACAAGCTGTTCTTGCTTTCTTCACTATTACTGGCGCACGACTTGGTCTTCCTTCCAGAACTATGCAATAGAGATCGGACAAACCCTGCCCGAAGTGAAGCCAACTCTTGTTGGCATCACTTCGGCGAATTTCGTAGAAAATCACCTTCGCTGGGCTCCTTGAGGGGAGTCTCGAAAACTGTCCTCAAAGCAGTTTATATTCAACAAACAACTCCTCCAACCTAGTCAGTAAGCACCAAGCAGATATAGCCACTAAATATAGTGGCAAAACACCGCATTCAAACTACTCCAAGAAAAATGATATAATTCGACTTGCTTAAGCGAATGCATCTATTTTTGACGTTGCCAGGAGTAAATTTGCCTACAGGTATGAAAGATTCAGAGCAATCTATTGTCATTTTTACCGACGGAGCCTGCTCGGGAAATCCAGGCCCAGGGGGCTGGGGCAGCATTGTCGCCTTTCCAGACGGCACAGTCAAAGAAATTGGCGGCAATAACCAGGGCACCACAAACAATCGTATGGAGCTTGCGGCTACCATTCACGCATTGCAATTGCTAAAGCCGCCACTGACTTGCAATGTAATTATTTATACCGATTCTGTTTACGTCATCCGCGGTATCACCCAGTGGATTTTTGGTTGGAAAGCTCGCGGCTGGAAAAGCGCCGAAGGCAAAGATGTAGCGAACCGTGAGCATTGGGAAGAACTTTTACGCCAGGTCACGCTAATTAAACCAGCCACAATTAGCTGGAAGTATGTGCGCGGACATTCCGGTTATGCCGGTAACGAAAGATGCGACACTATTGCTGTAGCGCAATCGAAAGGCAAGCACGAACCTCTATATTCCGGACCGCTCGATGGCTACTTTGTCGACTTGACCGATTTGCCAGAAGACGAGCCTTTACCCGAAGCAAAAAAAGCAGGTTCATCCTCATCGTCTTCTTCATCATCTGGACGTGGAAATGCACCAGCAAAAATTTCTTATTTGAGTTACCAAAACGGCGTCGTAAAGCGTCATTTGACTTGGGCAGCCTGCGAAAAACAGGTCAAAGGACAGAGCAACACTAAATTCAAAAAAGCAAAATCACCGGCAGAAGAATTAGAAATTCTTGCCTCCTGGGGTCTTGCTGCCTCGACGCCAATTAGCGACTAGGCTCAATAAACCATGCGATCAGCGATCGAAGAGGTTGCGCATTTGCTGAAAGTAGAACACCTTTGGATTAGTAATCACTGAGTTTTGAATCAAGGCTGTTATCTTTCGGGGGCATCACAACCACGCAACTGCCTCCACCTTTCGGAGGCTTAACCTCTACCGCGGGCTCATCAGTCATATCTGCACTCGGCACTCGACTGATTTTAAATTCGCATCCTGGTCCCGATACAGTTGGCTGGCGGGTTTCGGCAGCTGCCACCTGGCTTTCAGAGCGATGCCGGTTGCCCATATCGATTACTACGTTTCCGAATTCGCCGGGAACGGTCAGTTTCGGCATGATGAATAGGCAATTTAGCATTCCATAAAAAGCTCTACTCAGAAGCTTCCAAGTGCCTCAACCGAGCCCAAAAAGTGACTGCCTGCAAAGCAATTTACTTGGTCTCCAGCAGCAACCATAAAATCCAGACGACAAAGCAGATGCACCGTTCATTTGATATGGGACAATAGAATGAATGAGTAACATTAACTAGGCATTCTATTAATGAAATCGCGCCGCAATTTCCTCTACCTTCTGCCACTAATACCGGCGACAATTGTTCTTGCGCATATGCCTAGTCACGCACTCAGTGCCGATCAGCAACTTATCGAACAAGCACGCGAGTGCATTGAAAAACAAGAATTTAAAACAGCCCTGTACTATATCGACTCTGCTCAAAAGTTGAATCCTAGAAATCGGACGATTTACTATAATCGCGGACGCATATTTAACAAACAAGAAAAATATAAAGAAGCCTTCGAACAGCTTACCAAGGCGATCGGCCTTGATCCAAACTATACCTCAGCAATTAAACGGCGAGGTGTGGTGTCTATTGAGTTAAGGCAATACAAAGACGCCTTGGCAGATTTTGACCGCGCCCTCTCAATTGATCCGACCGATCCGGAGCCGTATGCCGGAAGGACGAGAGCCTACTGTGATTTAGGTGAAAACAAGCTCGCATTGAAAAACGTCAACGAGCTTATAAAGCTGGCTCACGATCGAGCCAACTATGTCATTCGTGCGCGAATCAAAATGAAGTTAGGCGATCATACAGGTGCTATCGCCGACTGTAGTCGCGCTGCCGCCACTAACAAGAGAGATGATGAAGCCTATTTGCTTAGAGCCCAGTGTCACGAAACTCTCGGCGACTACAAATCAGCATTGGCGGACTACAGTCACATGCTTGATTTTAACAAAAAAGAACGAGATGGCTTATCTGAAACGCGGCGATGTTTATTTAAAACTTGGTGAGTCGGACAAAGCAGTGGCTGACTATACAAAAGCGATCAAATATTCGCCGGAAGCGAATGCATCGATGTATCTGGCAAGAGCAAACGCTTATCGCAAAGCAAATAGAATGGATCTTGCGAAGAGCGACGAGACCGTGGCTGAAAAAATTGCTGGCGGCCAGTAAAGATCTGAAAATGGCGCTTTTACATTGCCCTTTCCTTTATCCAATCATTGGAAGACAAATTAAGCTGCACCTAATATGGTGCAACTCTATCAATAGACAGAAAGCAAAAGGCCCGCAATAAATGCAGCCCTTTCTCAGTTCATTAACTCAACGCCCAATCACTCCGAAGCGCATTACTAAAGTCTTCTTTTACTGCCAATGTTTTCCGGTAAAAGTTGGGATATTGTTGGGACGATATTTTCAATAGCCCCAAAAACAAAAGCGGTTTTCTTTCGAAAACCGCTCTCTATAATATTTGGGCGATGAGAGACTCGAACTCCCAACCCCCTCGGTGTAAATGAGTGGGTTAATGGTTTTATGGGCCTTTCGGGACTTTTACCATTTTTCGCCAACTTTCCCCAAAACACTTGTCCACAGTGCATTTTGGGTATATTTTTGTTCCTAATCATTCCTCTAAATTCCCCTCCAAAGTTGGGATATTGTTGGGATGGAAATGGCACTAAAACCCGGCAATATCTTGAAAAACGTTGAAACTTTCACCTGCATTGTTGGGATAGAATCGATATAATCGATTTAGAGGTGAACGATGAAGACAAAAATCAAGTTCATAATTGACTCTCTAAACAAGGCAGAGTGCCCAGTAGACAAGAAATGGCTACTGATTCCAGACCCTAAGACCCAGGGCCTGAAGCTTCGGCTTATGAAATCTGGCCCTAAGGCCTTCATTTTCCAAAGGCGCTTACCTGCCAACAATGAAAACCCAGGAACTCTAGTAGAAATTGTTCTTGGTCGATTCGGTGATCTCTCAATCGAGCAGGCACGTCACAAAGCCGACGAACTCAATCGCATTATTGGCCAAGGCAAAAACCCGATAGTGATAGAACTTGGCGAACTTACTTATGATCGGCTCTTCCGAACCTACATAGAGCAGTATGCCAAGCATGAAACTTCGACCTGGGAAGAAGCTGTCGAAAATCACAGACGCTATTTCGCACGCTGGGCCAACAAACCAATCACTAAGATAAAGAGAAGTGATATTCAAGCCTGGGTCTATGACCTGGCTGGTGAAGGCCGCAAGAAAAAGCACACTGCAAACCGCTCTTTCGATCAACTCAAAGCTGTAATTAACTTCGGTAAGCGCAAAGACCTAGTTTACTGCGATAACCCCTGTATCGGCGTAGATAAGATACCGACTAAATCAAGAGAGCGCTTTATACAACCCGGTGACGAATTTGCGCGCTTCGCTCAGGCCCTAGCCGATGAACCAAACGAAACATGGAGAGATTTCTTTTGGCTCTCACTGTTCGTGGCGGCAAGAAGATCAAATGTTCTGGCAATGGCCTGGGACCAAATCAACTTTGACCTTGAAACCTGGACAATACCAAAGACAAAAAATGGTGACTCGCATTCAGTGCCTCTTACCCCAAGTGCCATGGAAATACTGAAGCGACGCTACAGCGACGTGAAGAGAAATGATGTCTGGGTCTTCTACTCAGATCGCCGCTCTCGCAAGACCGGCGAATTCTCGCACATGGGAAATCCAAAGGAAGCATGGAAAAGACTGCTCAAGCGAGCGGAAATAACCGACCTTAGAATTCATGATCTTAGGCGCACCGCTGGCAGTTACATGGCCATTCAAGGCGTCAGCCCAACTATCATTGGTAAAGCCTTAGGCCACAAGTCTCAAGCAGCCACAGCCATGTATGCTCGCCTTACCCAAGATCCAGTTAGACAAGCAATGATAAATGCCCAAGCTGCCTTGGCCACACCATCAAAAATCTTTCCAAGCGAAGGCAAGATAGTAGTTAACATTCAATCAGCCTAACTTTGAATCTAAAACTCGCTGCTGTCCTTTAACGACTTGCTCAACAAATTGTGCAAGGTCAAGCCGCTAGTGCTTACTTCTAGAGTATCCCCAGAAAAAGCAAGCGCCGTGTGATTAGCAAACATCCTTGTTCCGGTTGATAGAAATTGAGATCGAGAAATCTGATGCCAAACGAATCATAAAGAAGTTGGCTTAGATTCTCGGTAGTAAATCGATCTCTGACCAGCCTTTTCTTGTAATTTTCCAAGGACTCTGCTGAAAGATGATCTCCATGCTCATAAAAGATCCACTTGCCAGAGCTTCCAGAATTGGCCACTTGTAATACTCGCATGCACTTACCATTGACGTAGAAGTCAAATCTTACACTTCCATAGACTAGAGGCACAGACGAATCCAAATTGTGGGCTTTCTCAGTGTCATTAACCGCAGATGCAACGACTACGTCGCAACTTCCAAACTCCGAAATTAAGCGTGGGGTCGTGTTGACATCAGGGCCATTAGGACCTGTCACGTCAACAAAGGCAGTCCATTCACTAGCAGTTGGTATTAGTAGGTAGTAACTCTCTCTTGCATTACCAGGGAGAACTCGTCGTATAGTGTCTACCAATGAATTTGCCCGAAAAGTTTTGGTCTTAAGACTACTTTTTACATAGGACTGTTTATCAAGACGGCGCAAGGCTTCTACAATCTGTTCGGCAGTGGCTTTCACAAAATAAATTGCATCAGTAGCAGGTGCCAACTCTGGCAGAAGAAATGACATTTTCGCTCCTGTAATTTTCTTGGTACCCGTTTGCGCCAACAGGATCTTTTCTTTTGACCGCAACTCGATTGACTATTGACAGTCAGTTTATATTTCCCAGACCGGATACTCGTCGCTCCTAAATAGAAGTGTAGAATCTTTGTAGCTGGCTGGCCAAATTTCCACTTTATAGAATCGTTCTCTCAATGCGATCACTCGCCTGGCAGGGCAACAGTTGCGCCAATAAGTAGACCGCTACAATAACCGTCAATGATTGCTCTTTTAGTTCCATCACAATTTCTTTTGCTAGTGACAATTATAACCGCAGATACGAATTAAAAATTTTGTTGAATCCTAGCAAGAACGACAAGCAGCAATTGCCTCTTCTAACAAAGGCAAATATTCCTCAGCACACTCGCCGCGAAGTTCGACCAAGTATGTATAAAGTGACGGCTCTGCAATAGCACTAGCTGCTTGTAGAGCTAAAGGCGAAACATCTGCAGATCTCAATAAATCAATGAGCGGAGCAAGAACTCTAATATCTCGCCTTAGTGCTAAGCCTAAAATTGCTTCCTGCCTAGTCTCACAATGACTATCTGAACAACGTTCAAAAAGAGCATCACAAAGATTAGGTGAATCAGAAGAAGCTTCTCGGAGACCAAAAGTAGCCCAATTACGGACATCTGGATCCTTGTCTGAAGAAAGTTGTATTAACTGTTCTATAGCTCGCTCGCACTTGATCCCATTCAAACTGAGCGCAATTGCCAACCTGCTCTTAGCTCTTGAACAGTTGAGCATGCGTTCAAAATATTTGTGCCGTTCTGGTACCTCTAATTTATACAAGGCAAGTGCTATCCACTCAAACACAGTATCAGAGGTTTCAGTACCAGCAAAGGATAAAACAACATTGATTGCCTTGACGGGGAAAGCTGTACCAACACCATTCGCCATCATCGCTGTGCCTACTAGTCTTTCATTCTCGTCAAGGCTGGCACATAAGTGGCTAGCCAACTCAAAGTCACTTAGAGAATCCCGAACCATAAGAGCCCAAAAAGCAGGAGAATCAGACCCTCGCTCTTGAATTACAACCCGACTAAGCTCCTGAGACCCAAGAGTTGCAAACAACTGAAAATTGGCATTAATAGCATCAAGTGAAAACCCTTCACCGTCCAATCGTTTGGTGAGTGCAGACTCAACTAGCGGAAATCGCCTAAACAGGACTCGCCACAAACTAGGATCGGAGCCGATTGACTCTTGCAATCTCTTGTCAAACACCCCAGAATTCATAGCAGTCAACCTCCACGACCATATTCTTCATCTTATCAGCTGAACAAAGATCAAATGAAAGAAGAAGAAGGAGAAGAAGAAGAAGTCCTGCTGGCACTTTCTCTAAATGACTGACTTGACTATTAGAGCAAGGCTGGCTAGACAGCTTCAAGTGTCATTACATGTCAAAAAAAACCGCGCCGTGAGCGCACAGCTTTGCTGGTGCGAACGGGGTGGCACAGGTTCGCTCGGCATAACGCTGCGACGCCTAACTATTGCACTACTCTTTGTGTTTAAACTCGTAGTTTCACATGTGGTATTACGCTCAACGGCCGTATATTCAGAAAATCTTGGATTTTCATACCACAAAAGTGTTTCGGTATACCGTTCAATGCTTACTAGCACTGGCATCCCAGGTTTTTTCTGAATCCCTTTATCCTGCCATCACCACTTTTAAATTTGTCTGCCTCCGCCCCGCCTTTTCGTGGTGGTAATGTCGCAACCTCTTTGAGGTTTCGATTGAATTGCTATCTCTCTTTGCTGGCAGCTGTCTCTTAACGTCTGGCTCAACAACTGGGGCAAGGTCAGCTTGATGCAGAACAAGGGGACAAGTAATTAGGAGAAAAAAGCGAGCCAGTTGGGCACTGCACTCAAGGCTAAATCTCCGATCAATGAGAATTCAACTGATTCCTATCATCGACCACAGTCGGAGCAACTTCGAAGTTGGGTCTAGTATTGCTGAGCATAATTCTGAATCTAACAGACTCTACAACACTGTCAGCAAATACAAAAATCACCGTTGTTTCATCATTCAAATTATAGAGAAGTTCTTCAATATTACCGCCGTGCTTGGCAAATGAATTCGAGTGCATTGAAGGTAGTCTAGACTCACGGCGATCAGGAGTTCCGAGAAGTGACACAATCTCTTCAGCATTCATCTTCAGTAGTCTCTTGACCCTCGATTGAATCAAGCAAAACCTTTTGTTCTGTGGTAACCGTGTACGATCAACCCCAACTCTCGTTTTCTTGCTTCTAGGATTGTTTTCTTTCAGAAAATTGGTATCACTAGAATCGTTATGGTCAGCCACTTGTTCGGTTGGCAATAACTTGAAATGATTTGGAATCTCGCGTTGCAGCGAATATTCTAATACGTGATCGTTCTCGCAGTTAATGGTCAACCTGGTCGTCCGATCTAGTTGGTATTGGTATGGCCGCCTCTTCGCATCGTCATCATCCAAATATAAATTGGTTGACCCCAAAATTTCATTTAGTTCATAGCGACTCATCTTTCCAAGATTCTGCAGATTTGACTCGACTATGCCCCAAAGAACAGGAGCACGAACCTCCCATGCATCAGAATTACTGAGCGCCCAGACCGGCAATGACTGTGAACTTGCAACGATGCTCAAGAGCGCGAATAGAGCGGCTAGCTTCTTCCTATCCTTGAACGAAAAGTCTGTGGTAAGTAACAAAGCGCAGCCCGCATTAATACTTCTGACTTTCACTAAGTTTGTGATTAGAACCATTAGGTCTCACTTGTAGACAAAGTAAACTAATTCATCGGCAGCTCAAATCGAGACCTTTCAGAAGACTATCAATTTAGCCGAAACGCAGGATTATCAATGAGATCATATCGCGTACCCCAACGTTCAATGCTATACCAAATGTAAGACTTCGAAGCAGATTGCATACGTAACAATGAAACCACCCCGTAAGCTCACAGCTTTGCTGGCGCGAACGGGGTGGCTCTGACAGACTGTTCACTTCACCTGCGGTATCACTTTCAGGAGGCACAGGCTGGGCGTCTCCGCAATTGGTAAACCAAAAAATTCAATCGGTATCACTTTCAAGGCTCACCTGGGTGGCGTTTCGGGGAATGGTAAAACTCCTTTATCCTGCCATCACCACTTCCCTAGCCTCTTTTCATAACTGCCAGCAATTTTCCGGGGTGGTAATGTCGTAACCTCTTTGAGGTTTCGACTGATGAATAATCTCTCTTAACCGGCAGCTTCGCTGCCTCGGAACATTGCAAAATCTGTCTATTCACTAAACTTCGGGCTTTCCGATCTTTTTGTATACGAACTATCTAGCATGGCTTTATGTTCCCTCGATACTTTTACTATGCACTGGGTTCAAGCCACAGTCTTGAATTTGGGGCTCTATCTTAATAAGTAAACTTTCACTGTCAGTTTCTACCGACTCGTTCTCTACTCCTTATTTCTGTTCTTGGTTCTGGCGTAAGAGCCCGGCGAGCACAGGTGGTTTAAAAGAGGACCTCCGAAGTGCGATTAGCGCCTTCCGGCACTTTTTTAGTTTCTGGGACTTTTCTATCTTTAATTGGCTTTAGACGAGCGTTTCAGAC
>JBIPOV010000002.1:0-233222 GCA_044378815.1 Obscuribacteraceae bacterium (SeqCode)
CACCCCACCGTCAATGTTGAGAATACGAATTAGAGATTAGCTAGCTTTCAATGTTTCAAGGTAGGCCGGTTTGGCGGCAACAGAAAGATTTTCAATAATCGGAGCCCAATTAGCCATGCGATTTCCCTTCTACTGAAGAGAATACATATGTCTTTAGCCCCGTCTCAAATGGTGGGATTGCGCTGTAATAGGGACTTCTTGCTTTGGAGAAATACTTGAGTACTCAACAATTTCAAAAATGGGTGTATATGCACCTATTTTCAAAACCATTACCTCCACACTATTTCTCACATCTAGGATGGGGCTGGGCGTCTGTTTTTTAGCTGGAGGGAACGGAGTGAGACTTTTGGTCGAAGCCATACTGATACGATAGTAATTGAGTAGGCTCAAAGCTAAATGCTGTGTGTCTTGTTGTATTGAGGTCTGAGCAAGTGCCTAGAGAAATTGAAACAAGCCCCAGGTTATTTCACCTGTACCACTACCAGACAGTGCATGCGGTCTCTAGCTGCATTTTGGGCTCTCAAATTTGTCTTGGAATTGGCATTCTGGCAAGCTGTGCCAGAATGTTGTCGACGCTCGCCTCTTCTCAAGTTTTGCAGGTAGCCGTGACTCTAGTACTGGTAATAGCCCTTCTGCAGCTTCCTGGGGTTTTATCTCTATCAATTAAAATTTTGATGAAAGATTGTTCTGATGCGTGCGCGAACGAATCTTTGGATGCAAACCTGCTCTGGCTGCCAGTTGAAATTATTGCAGCTCTGGCCCTAGATTTTACTGGCTTGCCAGCTCTCTTACAATTTATAGGAATTGGGTTTAGCAGCGTTTTCGGTATTCTCATACCCTTTCTCGTGGCTGCTTTGATCTTCTGGTTGCCTGTTGCAACCGGTCGAGCCGCTCAGTTAGAGATTGAGGCGCGGGCAAGTTGAAAGCGTAACAGTTACTGTTGACAGATAGAATTGCCGTCAAGGTCTAAATATTGTCGCCTGAATTCTGTACGGAAAATGTCATGACGTCGTGTTAATTTAGAGGTTATGGAGTAAGTGACGGTGAAGTAAATGGCGACCGAAAAGCGACATGTAGCTCCTAAAAACTCCGAGCCCCAAAAAGGCAGGAGCAAGAAATTTGACATTCTTTGGACCGAGGCCGAGCAAGACCTAATTAAGCAAGCTTCTGCGCTTAAGAAAGGCACTGCTACCAGCTTTATTCGAGAGAATGCACTAGCTGCCGCCGAAAGTATTGTCTGCGAACAATAGAGGTTTGTTCTTACTTCCGAGCAGTGGGCTCTTGTCGATAAGATATTTTCTGCTCCAGCGAAAGTTCTGCCGAATCTCAAGAAAAAGCTCTCTAAGCCAGAGCCTTGGGATCAGGCGTAATAGTTGGTTAGCAGGCCAGAGCCGCTAAGTAACGAGCATGACCTAAGCCAATTTGATTGTGGCAAGGCATCACTAACGAAACAACGAATTCTTGTATGGCTTCGCCATCCTCGTCGGTCTACCATTCCTGGCTGATGAATTGCACTTTAGGAGGCGAAAATAAAAGTATCGTTGCGAAATTCTAGTTGCTCGGTAAAGAGGCCATCATCTGCCTTAGCACTGGTACTAACTGTGCTGCAGTCTGGTAACGGTCGCGGCTTTCCATCTGGGTGCAGCTCACTACTATTTCACTCAACTCTGATGAGATGAGATTATTGTGCTCTTGGGGGTTAGAAGTGCTTAGCGCCTCAGGTTCGACACCGGTCAGCAGGAAACAGAGAGTGCAGCCGAAAGCATAAATGTCACTTTGCACACTGGCTTTGCCGCGAAACTGCTCTGGAGCAATAAAGGCATGTTTGCCTACAAATGTACCTGTGGCATTGCCGATAAATTCGTTGGCTGCACCAAAATCAATCACTACAATTGAGCCGTCTTCGCAGAGAACAATATTGTCGGGGGTGAAGTCGCGGTGAATTAGCGGCGGGTCTTGTTCGTGCAAATACTTAAGAATATTCACCATCTGTAGTGCCCAATTAATCACTGTGCTTTCTCTTTGCGGACCATTTTGCTTTATGAGCTGCCGTAAATCTTGGCCGTTGACATAGTCGAGCATTAGATAATTGCGTTCTTGCTCAACGAAATAGTCTAATACTTTGACTATGTTGGGATGATTGATCTTAAGCAGAAGAGCGGCTTCGCGGTCGAGCATTTCTCTGGCCTTCGCTTGGGCGCTTTCGATGGCATCATCTGATACAACTGCTTCTTTTAGAACCACTAGTTTGCGCTCTTCTAGCTGGCAAAGATAGACAGCAGAAAGGCCGCCAAGAGCAAGGTGACGCATTACTTTTAGAGTACCGTTGCGCATCACTCGACCAGGGTCAAGGGGTACGAAGGACGTTGGGCAGAATCTTCTACTCAACTCCTCTTCCCACATACCAGTGAAGCTCAACTGCGGAGTCTCGTTGCCAGTTACCTGATTTTTCAGCTCGTGCACGCTCTCGTCAATCTCAGAGGTATTGCCCCACATTTCCATTGCAATTAGCAATTTTTCCATATCGGTTGAATCTATATGACTGAGCGTGAGCGGAATTGCGCCTTTGTTGGTCATGAAAGTAATCTGCTTTCTTTGCCAATCTTTTTGATTGGCACCGCCTACGGTGATCTTCTTGATGTCACTCCAGAGCAATAACTGATTGTGCCTAAAAATTGAAAAGGGTAGCTTGACGCCGTCTTTATCAATTTGAATAGCTTCGTGGGTGAGCCAGTTGAGAAGCAGCATGCCCACGGCAAAGATTGTCAGTGTGGCCAGGCCAATGGCAAATGCACCCGAGTCTATTCTTTGGGAAGCGACAAAACTAAAGTACTGAGTGATGATAACTATTACCGCCGTAAGTGGACAGGCCACTCCCCAGGCCGGAAAAGTCAGGCGCAGGAGCGATAACGCGGTGTCACGCTGATGATCAAGATATTTTACTCTTACCGCTAGTTCGGCCATTGACTCACCAAATCACTAATGCAAGAACCCCAATTCATAAGCAGATACCCTTTGCCATCAAGCCTCTATAGTTTCTTGCTCTGTTTCTCTTATTTTGATTGTCACTCCTTCATCGCTCTCTGGATTTGCCGCACTGCCGATCGCTAGCTCACCAAAACTAGCCAGAGCTGCTTGTTCGTTATCATCGATTGGCTGACCGAGACTGCTTGCTATTTCTGTCACAGATTTAAATCGCCTATTGAGATCGAGAGCTGTGCATGAGCGCACAATTTGGTCGAACTCTTCGCTAGTTTTTACTCCTGCTTCGATGGGGCTTGATTGGGCAATGGCTTCTGGCTCTTTTCCGGTCGCTAAAAATTGCAGTGTCGCGCCCATGGCATAGATATCGCTCTGTAGAGTGGCTTTACCTCTGAACTGTTCAGGTGGTAGATATGAATGTTTGCCAGCGATAGTGCCGGTGGTGCCAACTTGTTGAATTTGTGCAACGTTAAAGTCAATTAGCTTGAGTTTATTGTCACTGGTTAGCATCAAATTGTCTGGTGTAAAGTCGCGATGAATAATCGAGCGCTTGTGCAGATAGGCAAGTATTTGGCACATCTGCCCTGCTAACTCTCGGATAGCTTCTTCTGTCAGTGCGCCTTTTTCGGCAATGAGCTGGCGTAAGTTCTGTCCGTCAATATGCTCTAAGCCAATATAGCCGCGATGGTCTTCAAAGAAGTAATCTTGAAGTTTAACGATGCCATCACTATCTAATGACTCTAGTATTTTTGCTTCTTTTTCAAAGTTCTTCAAAGCTTGTTCTTTCAAGTTGCGATCGGCATAGGCTGGCACAATGGTTTCTTTTAGGACAATATTGCAGTTGTTGAGTTCATCGCGGCAGAGATAGGCGGTGCCTTGTCCGCCGACGCCGAGGCGTTTAATTACTTTGTATTGATCGTCTTTGAGCCTTTGTCCTGGAGCTAGTGCTTGACTGCTCTTGCGTTCTGGAGCCGATGATAGTGATTGCAGCCAGAGCTCTGTGTAGCTGCGTTCACGGTGGGGCAACATCGCTTCGCTTAGTTCACTGGTGATGGTGCAGCCGGGGGCAAAGCGCTCTAGGGCTTTTGCTAGTCTGGGCCTGTCGTTTTCTTGAATTGCAACTAAATCGAGATAGAACGATTTATTGTCTGTCAAATTGAATTTGATTTTCGCTACTCCATCAGCACTTCTGTCGAGAGCAACAGAAATTACCTCGGGCCATTTGATTTGCGAAAGGCCGAGAGTATTGCCAGCCATGGTTATGGCTAAATTGAGCCCATTGGCGTCGACACTGAGTGAGTTTGGCCGCAGAAGTGCCTTTAGGGCGAAGGCCGATGCGTAGGCGATAATAAGGCCTGAAATAGTCAGAGCTATAGGGTGGGCGGAGAGGTGATAGAAGACTTCACCCGCTTTATATGTATAAGAAAAGATAGGTGAAGTGGTGTCGGCAATTAGTCTACTAAGCATTTCTGGCACATTTTCTGACGATTTTAGTTTGTATGCTGGCATGTATAAGAAGGTATAGATGCTGTGTAGCCATGCTGGGCTCATGAAAAAAGCAACGATAATGGGGCCGAAGCGTAGCCAGGGCGAAGCAGTTTCGAAAAAAGCTTCGCGCATGTTGCGCCACATTTGGCCGGAGCGATATTCAATTATGAACTTGTTGCTATCGTCAACCAATACTTTTCTGGCAATTTTCTTACAGCTGAGCAAGCTATTGAGCACCGGGTCAATTTGACACTGGGGGTAATTGCTTTCAATATGTTTGAGCAACCGTTGATACTCTGGTGCATTAATTCGACTGAGGTTGAAACTCATACTTTTGCCCTGGGCAAAGGTCAAAGTTATTTTTCTCGGCAAGACATCGTTGCCTTTGTAGTCGGTGCCAATTGATAGAAGCTTAGACAATTCGCGTATGCGAAATCCGTGGGAGATTAAGTTGTCTTCTACTCTGATTTTGCGTTTGAGAATGTCTTCAACAAAATAAACTAGGCTCCAGATAGATACACCGAAGAAGGCTATCAGTAGAGCTGTATTGCCACTAAAGGCAATAATTGAGCCTGCGAAAGGAAGAATTAGATAGGCCCAGATAGGCAGCATAAAAAATGCCTTCCACCACAGCATTAGTGTGGAAAGCTTGTCGCTATAACTGAATTGTAGGATTGCCCGTTTTTTCTTCATTCTGGCCGACAGTGTTAAGCGACATCCTATCCCTTGCTATACCTCCGAAAGGCCGCAAGAAAACTCTTCTAAAGTCAAGCTTTAGAAGAGATCACAATAGCTCCGGCGAGTTCTTAACTTAGTTTCGGATCTGGTTCGGAACTTGTTCTGAATTTGTTCTGAATTCTAGGTTTGGGCCAGCGCCGTCATGCAGTGCGAGAGTTGTTCGCTATGCCCCACTACAAAAATTGAGTCTTCTCCTTGCAGTGAAAATTCTGCTGGTGGATGGGAGACAACCTGTTCTTCCCTTCTTATGGCCAGTACCGTTACACCTATCTGATTGCGCAGGTCCAACTCTTTTATTGTCTTTCCTGCTAGCGAATTTTTCACCTTAAACCAGGCACCAACAAAATCTTCATTGGCAAAACCAATAATTTCACCGATGGGAGGATGATAGTCGAAGTCATCAGAATCTTCTGTGCGACTGTTGCGAATGAAGCTCAGGGCTTTTGCCAGTTGGCCTTGTTCGGCATTTTGGCCAAGCAGCGCTTGCTTTGTTAGTTCTAAGCTGGCTTCGAACTCTGGTTGCACGATCTGAGCTGCTCCGGCTTGTTTAAATGCAACGCGATCGGCTGGGCGATGGGCCCTAACCAAAATGCGCAAATTAGGATTTAACTCACGTGCCATCTTAATGATATTCACTGCTGCCAGCGGGTCTGGCAGAGTGACTACAAGAGTAGTGGCTGCATTGATGTTGCATTCGCTCAGCACCAATCTGCTTCCGGCATCGCCATAGACAAAGGGAATGTGCCTCTGCTTTAAGTCTTCGATGGCAGCTCCATCAAGCTCGACCACGGCTACTGCTACCCCAGCTTCGCGGATGGCCAGTGCTACGTTCTTGCCGACTCGGCCAAAGCCACAAACTACTGTATGGTTGGTCAAGGGTAGATGAGTGCTTTGTTGGCTTTGCTTGGCGTTGAGTGTCTCTGGCTGCCGAATTCGTCTGATGATAGGTGATAGACAGGAGATTATGCTAGGGGAGGCAATCATAGATATCACGGCTGCGGCAAAGAACAAGTTGTAGAGAGAGCCGGTAATCAAGCCAGCCTTGTTACCAACCGTAGCCAGCACGAACGAAAATTCTCCCACTTGAGCCAGGCATAAACCGGCCAGGGTGGCACTGGTAATACTATTGGTAGCGAGTAGTGAGGCTAGGGTAGCAATCAGGGTCTTTCCTAAAATCAAGATACCGACGAAAATAATTACTTCGTTCCAGTGCAGGTATATATAGGCTGGATCAAGCAACATGCCCACCGAGACAAAGAATACAGTGGCGAATAGATCTCTCAGCGGAATTAAATCAGACAGCGCCTGGTGGGCGTAGGGGGATTCACTGATCATGATGCCAGCAAGAAATGCTCCGAGGGCAATTGATAGACCCAGCTCGTGGCTGGCAATGGCAACACCGAGGCAAAGGCACATCATGAATAGCAGAAAGAGCTCTCGAGAGTTTGTACTTGCTACTTTGGCTAAAAGTGGCGGCAATATTTTTGTGGACATGATAATCACCGCGGCAACTAAAATAAGGGCTTTGCCGAGAGCTATCAAAAGGGCAATGCCAGTGTCGGCTCCAGCATCTTTGAGGGCGGGAATCAACGACATGGCGGGGATTAAGCTTAGATCTTGAACAATAAGAAGAGGAATGAGAATGCGGCCGTGAATAGAATCGGTTTCACCGCGCTCAGAAAGCATTTTGGTCGCCACTACTGTGCTTGAAAGGGCAACGATGAAGCCAAAAACCACGCCGCTCTTGAGGTCGGGCGCTAAGCCAAAGTGCACCACTGCCAGACCAAAGCCTAACGTTGTAACGATGATTTGGAAGATACCAGCTGCTACTACTCTGTTTGTACGAAACAAGAGTCGCTTGAATGATACTTCCAGGCCCAGCGCGAACAATAGAAGGGCAACCCCCAACTCAGCAAGCACCGATATGTGTTCGGAGTTGGTTATGAGCCTTACCCCGTGGGGGCCGATTACCAGCCCAGCCAACATGTAACCGGCCATAGCTGGCTGCTTTAGTGCCACTGCGGCAAATCCCAAGATAGCAGCGGCCAGCCAGACCAGAGACAGGTCTAGAATCAGTTGTAGTTCAGACAATGTATTTCCTCTCAATTTTCGGCATGCTTGAAAAAAGGCAAGTGATGCCAGTCAAGCGATTTCGAGTAATTTAGAGGGGTTTAGATCAGCATA
This sequence comes from Obscuribacteraceae bacterium (SeqCode), assembly GCA_044378815.1. Classification (GTDB taxonomy): domain Bacteria; phylum Cyanobacteriota; class Vampirovibrionia; order Obscuribacterales; family Obscuribacteraceae. The sequence goes on from JBIPOV010000002.1 coordinate 7,393, forward strand.
GCCCTGTTAATGAGCCAAAGAGGTCTGACTCTTTCAGCCTGGTTGAAGGCTTTAGCTTGCTGCTTCAATGCCTTGGGCAGTTGAAGTTCAATAGTTCGACTCTGTAGCGAAGTCGAGTCATTGTCGGCAATGAAGTTGGTTGAGCTTTTGCTTTTGCTCGTCAAAAGTTGTAAGCCCGGGCCAGCCATGTCGCGCATGGCGGCGCTGTGGCCATCGAGGGGCTCTAGAGTGTACTGCTGCGAGTCGTATTCACGGGCGAGCGTAAGTGTTGGAACTGCCAGAATTGAAAGCAGCGCCAGGAGCATGGCAAATATCACAAGCTTATGCAGCCGCATATTCAATCTCCGACATCTATTCTCTACCTACCCGTTGGCGGCCTCATGCAACCCCGATTTGTTCATTCTTTTCTTTTTGGCTTGCTTTGTAAATCAATGCTCTTACTTTGTTGCCTGTTTCTGTAAGCAATTACGACCTCCATAATTATTCTTACTGCCTAAGGCTTGCAAGCTGCTTGCGGGCAAGATTTTTCAATTTATGCAGAAAGTATCACCGCGCTGTGTGCGAATACTTGGTGAGGCAATAACAAATTTGGTATTTCAGACACGTACCCTTCGCTAAATCAAAAATGCTTTAGTAGTCAACTATTTTTTTGATTTAGTCACTTACTCGCTGATTCTCCGAAACACGTGGCAGCACTGAATGCCGAGACTAAAGCCGGTTATGCGTATCGACCAGGGGAAGGAGAAGCAGCATCGCAGACCGTTTTTCCGTGATACAGTGGCTGGGGTTAGTTGGCTCTTTGTAGGCGAACAGTATCGAAACACCTAAACCATCGTACAGCAATCTTGTAATTGCGCTGGAGCAAGCCAAGCAACGCATTGAAGTTCTTCAGACAGAGCTGAACGACGCCCTTGTCAAGCTGGCTGGTGTTAATCATCAACTCAGTGTCCTTCGCGTCAAATATTCGGGGCTGGCTGAGCTCAGTTCTGAATTGAATGACGTTAATAGTACGCTGGAAAAGGCAAACGAACAGTTGCTGGTAGCTAATCAAGCGGTTTTCGATGCTCATGCGGCCGGGCTGATAGAAGCTCAAGAAGTGGAGACAATTGGAAATAAATTAGTCGCAGTCAATGATGAGCTTTATCAAGCTGTGCAGAAGTTGGCATCAGTTGAAGACGAATTGGCAGAAAAACAGGCATATGTAGCTGAGCTCGAGGGGGCGAAGCATGTTCTAGAGAGCGTAAATATTCAGGTAAAAGAGGCCAATCAAGAATTAGTTAACCTCAATTTAGAACTAAAGGAAGCACGTGATTTAGCCATCTCGGAGGCTAAGCTTGAAGCTCAGTTTCTGGCGAACATTAGTCACGAGATTCGCACACCAATTTCTGGTGTAATCAGTCTGTGTGAGTTGTTATTACTAAATAACTTGGATGACGACTCAAGAAAAATTTCCAATTATATTCAGCGCTCAGCTAATACTTTGCTCGTGATCGTCAATCAGTTGCTTGATTATTCAAAGCTTAAATCCGGTAAGATGCAAATGGAGCAGATACAGTTTTCTCTTTCAGCTGTAATCGAAAGAGTGCTCATAACAGTTAGTCATGACGCTGAAATTAAGGGCCTTGCTCTAGGCACTTTGATATCTCCTGCGATTCCGGCTTGTGTGCTTGGTGATGAAGCTCGTGTAGAAAGCATATTGCTCAATTTGGTTCACAATGCGGTCAAATTTACTGAGCATGGCGCAGTGACTATTGATGCTGATGTTCTCGGTCAGACATCAAGGTCTCTTGTTGTGCGAGTATCTGTAACCGATACAGGCATTGGCATTTCAGAGGCGACTCAGAAACTTTTATTTGAGCCATTTGTGCAAGCCGACGGTTCGACAACCCGAAAATATGGTGGCACTGGTTTAGGTTTATCTATTACTAAGCGGCTTGTTCATCTTTTGTCTGGCGAAATTGGAATGACCAGTGCAGAGGGTAAGGGATCAACTTTTTGGTTCAGTCTGTCTTTTGAATTACCGGAGTGAGCCTGTGTCTACATCCGCTAATTTGATTCTGGTCGTAGAAGACAATGAAATCTGTCGCTTCACTATTGAAATGCAGCTTGCTAGCTTGGGGTTTGAAGTTATCTCTAGTGTGGATGGCAAAGATGCCCTTGCCCGTCTTGCTAATAATTCGTATAGCTTGATTTTGATGGATCTGCAGATGCCCGTTATGGGCGGTATTGAAGCAGCTAAGGCTATTCGCGAGTTGGAGCAGCGTACAGGGAAAGCGCGTACTCCAATTATTGCCATGACTGCCAATCCCGATAGGGACAGTTGTTTAGAGTCAGGCATGGATGATTTTTTACTCAAGCCTATTTTGCTTGCTCCACTCAGAGAAATGCTCGGTCTTTGGATGCCATCTTCTAACTGAAATTCGTTTACATACTAGCCTTGTGCGTCAGGTCTTTGTTTTTCTTGCAAATGCTTTTGCACTTCATCTAGTGCTTTAATAACCTCGTTGTCTAAACGAGCCAGCAGGCTATGGCATTGAGTTAAGTCTGACGTAGCGGCTGCCGCTTCTAGTTCCTGCAAAGTACCTGCCAGTTTAGGTGCGCAGATGGTAACGCAGGCGCCTTTGAACGAGTGGGCTGCTGAGCGAAGGGCTTGGTAGTCTTCTTGGCCGAGATGCTTTTGCATAGTAGTTACTTCGCCTGTGCCTGTGGTAGCAAACATCGACAGTAGCTGTAGATAGTTTTTCTCGCTAAAGCGCGAAGCGAGAAGTTTGATATCAATGAAAGTAGCTGAGCCCGGGGCTTTAAACTGGGCCGTTGTAATTCTTAGTTTTCTTGGCTTGAAAGCCTTTCCACTTGGTGATTCCGTCATCTGCGCTCCTCTATTTCGCTCGGCGCTCTATGCGCTCTTTGCACTTATCGGTACTTTGTTCAAGGCATGAAGCATTTCTTCGGCACTTTGATAACGATCGTCAGGATTTTTATTCAGTGCTTTAAATATTATGTCTACTAGTTCTCTAGGGTGATTTACGCCAGGCTGGAAGAATGGCAACCTCGAAGGATTTTCGTTGAGGTGTAGCCTAACCATTTCATAGAAGCTATCGCCGTTAAATGTCGTTTTGCCTGTAAAACATTCATACATGACACAACCGAGGGCATAGATATCGCTCCGGGCATCGAGTTCTTTTCCCGTGCATTGTTCTGGGCTCATATAGCTAGGGGTGCCCACTACTTCTCCTGTGTTGGATATTTTTAAGCGTTCCTTTTCAGTGCTTGGATTTTTGGCAATGCCGAAGTCTACTATTTTTACTTGAGGTATGCGGTCTTCTGAAATAATGATGTTGCCTGGTTTTATATCGCGATGGACAATTCCAGCTTTATGCACAACGGCTAGGCCGCTCAGCACTTGCTTGAAGATGCCGATACCAATTTCAGTGTTGAGAATACCTTTGGCGGCTAGATAGCTTTCAAGGCTCTGGCCAGAGTGAAAGTCCATAATCATGTATGGTTCATTGTTTGGCGTGATACCAAAGTCGAAAACTGAAACTAGGTTGGGGTGTGACAATTGGCTTAAGGTCTGAGCTTCACTTTGAAATCGGGCAACAACTTTGGCATCAGCTGCGTGTTGGGTGTGTAGCATTTTGATGGCAACAGGACGATTCATGAGCACGTGCCTGCCTTTGTAAACAATGCCCATGCCGCCGCGACCAAGCACGCCTTCGATTTCATAGTGGTCGCCTAGACGTGTTCTTGCTTCTTGATAGTTTCTTATTCCTAGGTTCTCTATGCTAACTGTTTTATTGAGTGTTATGGGCGTTTCACCTTTGTCATTCAGCTCTTGCTTGGCTGATTCTAAGAGAAGATCAAGTGTTCCTCGTAGCAGATTGCCTACATTGTGTAAAGTCGAGCTTGTGCGATTGGCAATTGTCTCTAGGTTGCAGCCCGTGCTGAGCATTTTTAAAATTGCCATCTGCTCTTCTGAAAGAGCCGTCTCTTTGGACGATTTGGAGGGAGAAGTTGCGCTTTTAAACTCAGCTATGCTGCGATTGTTTTGCACCTTTAACAGCCTGCTGGCGATGCCGGGGTCTAGCCACGTTGCGCCTGATGTAACGGCCTTGATGGCATCATAGAGATGTTCACCAGCTACGCTCTTTAAGCAGTAACCATCAGCGCCAGCTTCAAGAGCTGCAAAAATGTGCTTGTCGTCATCGCTAGCTGTAAACATTATGATATGAGTGCGGGGAAGCACTTCTTTGATTTCTCTTGATGCACGTATACCATCGATTGTTGGCATGTCAATGTCCATCAAAACTACATCGGGCTTGTCAGCTAAGGCTTGCAAAATGGCTGTGGCGCCGTCGTCGCAATCTGCGATTACCTTTAAGTCTGGGTAGGCCTCTAGTGAGCATTTAAGCCCGAAGCGAGTAATCGCTTGATCCTCAGCGATCAACACAGTTATTGGTTTTTGCTGAGGCATTAAGGCAATATCTGGCCGAGCAAAAGTTCGGTCAATGCTACGATCATTTTGTCTCCTGAAACACAAAGGGAGAATGCCTTATATACCTAGTTATTGTTACACATCCCGGTCTGGCGATGTCTCATTCTTTGGGCTGATCAAAGCTTTTGTTTCCCGCTTTTTCCCTGAGGCCTTCTTTAGTGCAAGATCTGTTTTGACGGACACTGACTCTTTGAGTTTTCGAAATGCGTGTATATGCACCTATTTTTGAAAACTAAGCTCTCCTTTGCGAAAGCTCTGGGGTGCAATCTCTAGGGCTAGAACTCGGCAAAATTATCTCTATTGAGCAATCACTGCCAAAACTGTTTGGTAACTAAACGCAATTGCTTCTCGCTGACTTAGGCTGAAAAGGTAGCTTGGAGAAAAACCTATGAACGCCGATAAGAAGACGATGCCGTCTCTGGAGTCTCGTATTGCTCTGTTTTGGTTGCACCGCTTAGGTATTGTTACCCTGGTGTTGGGAGTTGTATTTCTCATCACCTATTCAATTCAGACTATCAGTCCAGAGCTTATGTGGCTCTTGCCCTGGCTTAAGCTAGGTACTGGCTTTGTGGTTTCGTTGGCTCTGCTTTGGCTCGGTGAGAAACTGACTGGCCAAGATACGCAAAGGTGGTTTGGACAGGCCTTAACCGCCGGCGGTTGGTCCCTAGCTTATTTCACCACCTACGCTGCGCACTATGTACCGTCGGTCAATGTCGTTGAGAGTTTGCCCCTCGAGACCGCTTTACTTACTCTGGTTGCTGGCGGTGCTTTATACAGTGCCCTCAAGGCGCGTTCTGAATTGATGGCAATCTACTCAATTACTCTGGCGGCAGGCACTATTTTACTGAACGGCCCTGGTTTAACTAGCGATATTTCCTTTTTGATCATAGCTATTGCCGCTTCTATCTTAGGAAACACACAAGCCTGGCGGCGGCTCTTTGCCTTTGCTTTGGCGGCCTGCTACATCGGCCATTTTTATTGTAGCCTTAGTATTACACCTAGTTATTCTGAGCATTTAATTCTCACAGCTTTCCTTTCTTCAATTTGGTTTGTCTTTGCCGTAGGCATTGGTTTCTGTTTGAGTGTTCCGGCTGGTGCTCGAAACACAGCCACGGCTCTAGCTTGTGTCAACGCCATGATGCTTGCCCTGGGTTTAGCCTTGACGAACGAAAAGAGTGTCGAGCATATTTATCAAGTTGTTTTTGTTGTCTTTGGCCTGCTTTATCTTGCTACTTCTCATTGGCTCAAAGGGCGTCAGCAGTCTCAACTGAGTACTGTGCATGCTCTGCTTGGACTGTCATTTATCAATGCAGCCAAACTAATGCACTACTCTGGTCTTACACTGCTGACCATTGATTTGGTGCAGATTGCTTTGCTCGCCATTGTAGCTATTCGCTATGACCTTAAGGCTTTTCGTTATACTGCCGTGGCTTTGTCGATTGCCTTTCTCTTGTTTTGGACTGGCGGTGCCTCAAGCCATCAAGCTCAGATGGCTCTAGGCATCCACGCCATTCAGTATTTTAAAGTAGCAACATTGGCTGCTGGTGTTTTTGCCATACTGGCGCTGCTGCATTTGCGCACCGAAGGCAAGAACTTCTATTTCAATTTCTACTACTTTGTCAGCAATATAGTGGCTGTGCTGGCGGTCTCAAACATAGATGATATGAGTTGGAGAGCACTTGCCTTGGCCCTTTTTGCCCTGACTAACTATCTCTGTGGCCTGCGCAGCAAAGATGACTATTATGTTGATATGGGCTTCTTGCACTTAGCGATCTGTGCTACTCAGATAGTGTTTAGCTGCATTCATTGGCTCTCTTTGCCAATAGCTCTCACTGTAGCTGCGTTTTATTCAGGGTATATTTATAGCCGAAGTCTTCCTGTTTTGGAAAAGTCGCATCTGGTTGATTTGTTCCAGTCGCTGCTTGGTTATGCTGGTAGCTTTACTTTAACGACATTGATATTGGCCAAAGCGCCCAGTGACTATTGCTCGACCCAACTGGCCTTAGAAGCCATTGTTTTGCTCACAGTGGGCCTATCAATCAAAGATAGTTTCCTCCGCCAGAGTGGCTTGGTCGTGCTTGCCTTGCTTTCAGGTAAGTTGCTCTTCTTTGATTTAGCCAATCACAATACTTTTGAACGTATCTTGTCGTTCATAGCAGCTGGAATTATTTTCTTGCTCGCTTCATATCTCTATTCAAGATTTAGTGGCAGCCTCGAAGACTTAAGCGATGGCCAACAAGATGATCTCAGCGAGGGTTATGAGGCTTGCGCCGAGGATGCTGGCAAGACCTATACTGACGTATCAGGCAGTGTTGCCGTCAACTAAATTGGAGTGGATGGCTACTTGAATGTAGCAGAGAGGCTAAATCAGATTTTCTTGCCGCAATTGCTCAATAGTGGCTTTCACCAGGTCAACACAATTGAGTACCTGTTTTTGGTTGCAATCAAAATTGGCGATTATTTCAAGCATAGTGTTGCCACTGCCAAAAAAATCACCAAACCCGGCCGTCAATACTTTGACTGGGTGTTGCTGCAAGCCAGCTGTGATCTCCTTATTTCTGGCGACGGCGCGGCCGAGAGTTTCTGGATTAGCGAGTAGCTCGTAGCGATTATCTAGATCGGCTGTGGAAAACTCACCGACATGGCCATACTCGGGTGTATTGGCCTGGCGACTGAGAAAACCTTGAGGCGTAAGTAGTTTCAGATAAGGGGCCGATTTGAGAAATACAGTTTTCTCTTTGCGTTTTGGCTCGTTCTTTGCTCTTTCCGAAAGACTCAGCAGAAAAGGTTTCTTGCTGTTAAGTTTGCATCTTATAGCCATTTGATAGGGGCGCTGGTTGTTGGCTTCAAGTTCATAGCCAAAGCCGACGTTGCGTGCTTGCAAGGTGATTTGATGACCTTGATAATTGAATTCTAGAAAGGCGCTGAGATATTGCTTCTCGAATTGCTGGCGAATTTGAGCTGGGCTTTTACCCAGGCCAAAGGCTGCTAGAAGCGGGTTAGCTACGGCATTGATTGATTTGCTAAAAGTACTCTCGGCTGCTCTAAATTCAGCTTCCTCAATGCCTTTGAAGCTGCGGTAGTGAGCATTAAGGGTGGGGGCGAGGCTTTCTAAAAGTCGATCAAACTTGCTGAAGGTCGGCGCTTCTACCTTGCTGTTTGCTGCACTAGATTTGCTAGTCTTGTCGGCATTGTCTGCGTCTTTTTGATTGTCTGAGTCTTTTGTATTGTCGAAACTGCTTTCTGCCATTTCTTCTCCAAGTTGAAGGCCTCTCCTCTAAGAAGAAAGGCCTTCAATTTTAATTGGTCTAAGATTTCGAATTAAAGCGATTCTTTAGTATCGATTTCTTTCTTCAGTTTGGCAAGAAGCTCATCAACACTCATGGTGCCGATGTCGCCTTGCCGTCTGTGACGGAGAGCGATTTGATTGTTCTCTAACTCTTTGTCGCCGATGATAACCATATATGGTATCTGATCAACTTGGGCATCACGAATACGATATTTGATTGTCTCTGAGCGTTCATCGAGTTTGACGCGCAAATCGGCATCTTGCAACTGGGCCACTATTTTGGCAGCGGCCTCGTTGTGGCGATCAGACAGTGGCAGCACAGCAACTTGGGTCGGTGCTAGCCAGAGCGGGAAAGCTCCAGCATAGTGTTCGATCAAGCCGCCGACAAAGCGCTCCATTGAACCAAGCACAGCGCGGTGCACCATGATTGCTTTGTGGCGATTGCCATCAACGCCGATGTAGTTAACATCAAAGCGATCAGGCAAGTTCAGGTCAACCTGTACAGTTGGGCCTTGCCATTCGCGGCCAATGGCGTCAAATAGTTTTACGTCAATCTTAGGAGCATAGAAGGCACCGCCACCATGGTCTACTTCGTATTCCATGCCTCGGCTCTTCATTGCCCCTTCCAGGGCTTTGGTGGCTTGCTCCCACTCTTCATCACTACCCATGGCGTTCTCTGGCTTTGTGGCCAGGTAGGCTTTATAGGTGTAACCGAAAGTAGTCATCAGTGTTTCGATCAAATCGATAATTCCTGAAATCTCACTTTCTAGTTGTTCTGGAGTGCAGAAAATGTGAGAGTCATCTTGTGTAAATCCGCGCACTCGCAGCATGCCGTGCAAGACACCCGAGCGTTCGTATCTATAAACCGTTCCCAGCTCAGCCATGCGCACTGGTAGATCGCGATAGCTGTGCAATTTTGACTTGTAGATCATGATGTGACCGGGGCAGTTCATCGGCTTAGCCCGATAGTTTTGGCCGTCGATTTCCATCGGAGAGTACATGTTTTCGGCGTAGTTTTCTAGGTGACCACTGATTTTGTAGAGGTCTTCACTGGCGATGTGCGGGGTGTAAACAAACTGATAGCCCCGTTTACGGTGTTCAGCGCGCCAATAGTTTTCAATACAGTCGCGCACAGTGGCTAGATTTGGATGCCAGAAGATCAGACCAGGTCCAACTTCTTCGTGGGTGGAGAAGAGGTCTAGTTGCTTAGATAACTTGCGGTGATCTCTTTTTTCGGCTTCTTCTAAGCGGTGCAAGTAAGCTTCTTGATCTTCCTTTGACCACCAGGCGGTAGCATAAATACGTTGCAGTTGCTCGCGCTTTTCGTCACCACGCCAGTAGGCACCAGAGACTTTCAAGAGCTTGAAAGCTTTGATTTTGCCTGTTGAAGGTAAGTGCGGTCCGCGGCAGAAATCGTTCCAAACAGTTTTGCCTTCTTTATCTTGCATGAGATAAAGGGTAGGGTTGTGATCGCGGTGTTCTGTCAATAATTCAGCTTTGAATTTCTCGCCTTGGCCCTTGAACTCAGCTAATTGCTTGTCGACATCAGGAATGTTGAAGCGCACGAGCTTTTGATTCTCGCTCACGATCTTCTTCATTTCTGCTTCGATTTGAGTTAGGTCTTCGGTGCTGAGAGCATGACCAGGTATATCAAAGTCGTAGTAGAACCCGTCAGCAATGGTTGGTCCGATGGCAATTTTGGCATCAGGGAAAAGCCGTTGCACTGCTTGAGCCAATACGTGCGCGGTTGTGTGGCGCAAAAGCTCAATTGCTTCAGGGCTATCCGGGGTGAGAACTTTTACGGTGTCGCCGTCAGTGAGAGGGGTGAAAAGATCTCTCAATTCTTCGTTGATCATGACGCCAACGGCTTTGCGGTAAAGACCTTCACTTATATTTTTTGCTAGATCAGCGCCGGTTTGGCCTTTGTCGAGCAGACGCTCGGCGCCATCGGGCAATTTGATCTTAATTTGAGTTTCTACTTGCGACATAAAGTATCTTCCTTCTTGTTTTGCCGGCATCTACAAACTGCCGGGTCTGTTTTATTCAAATCTATAAAAGACTCGAAACGCCATTTTAGCAGGCGAATTCTGATTTCAGCTCGGCCACAAAGTCGGTCAAGAACTGGTTATTGGTGAAGAATCTTATGCCAAGGGCATCCCATCGATAGATACCTGTCTCAACATTTCCCGCATCAACGAAGAATTCAACCTTAACCCCGGCTCCTGCTGATTTTACGCTTAGTTCAAAAGAGGGCTCGGCTGGTTCGAATAAGACCTGTGATCGCTTTGCCTCGGCCAGTTGTTGCAGTCTCTCTGCTAATAAATGGGCTTCATCCTGGGGGTGGCGGCAAAGCAAGTAGGCGTGGGCAACGGTCTGAATATCGGCCAGAGCATTTTGCATCAAAGTGAGCTCGGCTACTTTTTCATCTCCGGGCTGAGTTTGATAAACCAGTCTGTTGGGCCCGTTTACTAAAGTGAGCTTGACGTGCTGCCATGTCTGAGTTTCAAGGGGGTGATCGGCCTGGGTGTTACCCTGGGCCGAGATTGTGAATTTCTCACCGGGTTCGATTGTCAAAGAGCTTCCGAATTCTTGGTCTTCCGATTTCAGAGTGGCCATTGTGTTCCCTTTATTGCTATTTTCCGATACAGAAGTTGGCAAAGACCTCTGTGATTACTTCTTCAGTTACTGCGACGCCAGAAATCTCATCTAGGGCATCTACTGCCTGGCGCAGGTCTGTTCCCAGACAATCGTGGGGCAGTCCTGCCTTTACCGAGTCTCTTAGAAAGGTTAGTGACTCCAGGGCGCGTAGGCAAAGCTGTCCTTGTCTTTGGTTTAGTGAACCCCCTAACTCTTGCAGAGGGGAACCGGCCAGCGCCCATTCTTCTATTGCCGCTTTAAGCAGTTCTAAGCCGTTGCCATAGCGGGCTGATATTTCTATGGCTTGAGGTTGTACCGGAGGTTTTGCCTCAGCCAAATTTTTCAGCATTGGCACTTCTGCATTTTCTGCTTCTTGTTGATTTCGTTGATTTTCGCTTTCGGCCTTGTTTTTAAGATCCACCTTATTCTTGACCACAAGGTATGGTCTCTCAAATTCAATCAGCTTGGCGGCTATCACTTCCTCTTCTTCGCCTACCCCTTGGGATAGATCGAGCAAGAAGACAACCAGATCAGATGCCTCTATTGCTTTGCTGGTGCGGGCGATACCAATTTTTTCTACCGCATCTTCAGTCACCCGCACACCAGCTGTATCTATCAGAATTACTGGAATACCATTTACGTCTACGGGCTCTTCAATTGAGTCGCGGGTTGTACCTGGTATGTCAGTGACAATCGCTCTTTCGAAATTGAGCATTTGATTGAGCAAGCTCGATTTGCCGGCATTGGGGCGGCCGACAATGGCAAGCTTCAGACCTTCTCTCAGGTAGCGGCCACTGCGCGAAGTTTTAGCCAGTTGATCGAGGCGAGCCATGCAATCGTGGGTAATTGACTCGATATCATCGGTGGCTAGATCGCCAACTTCTTCGGGAAAATCAATGCCGGCGACGATTCTGGTAAGAAGCTCCATTAATTTAGAGCGTACTGCTTTGATTTCTTCACCGAGCTGACCTTTGAGCACGCTTAGAGCCAAGCGCGACTGCCGCTCTGTTTTTGAATGGATGAGGTCGAGCACTGCTTCGGCTTGGGTTAGGTCAATGCGACCGGCAAGAAAACCGCGTTTAGTAAACTCACCGGCTTGGGCCAGTCTGGCTCCGTGTGCCAGTGCTAGATTGAGAATTTCCCTCGTGACAATTGGCGAGCCATGGCAGTTTATCTCCACCATATCTTCGCCGGTATAGCTGTTGGGCCCTTTATAGGGAATCAAAACTACTTCATCGACTGGTTCGACTTGTTTTTGTATTTCAGGGCCAAGTTTTTCTTGAACGATATATCCGATAGTGGCCTGATGGCTTTTGGGCTGCCAATCGCCTAGTGCTGGAGGAGATAAAGAACTTGATGAAGAAATTTTTGCCCCAGACAATCTTGGCAAAAATATTTTTTGCACAATTGAAAATGCCTGAGGGCCTGAAAGCCTTACTATGGCTATGGCTCCCACTCCTGGAGCGGTGGAAAGAGCGCAGATAGTGTCATCATTAATAGATCTAGGAAACATAATTTGGGCCGATTTGCTACGAAAAGTACTTGAAAGTAGCCTGAACACGATGGTAGTATCTCACATCGTTTTCGCGCATTCCCTTGTGGTGAGCACTTTAGGTAAAAGCATGAATAAAGCAGAACTCGTAAATGTAGTAGCTAAGGCTACCGGTCAATCAAAACTTAGTGTACAAAATACTGTTGCCTCTCTTCTCCATTCGTTAACCGCAGCGTTAGCAAAAGGCGAGAGAGTGACTTTAGTTGGATTCGGCACATTTGAGCGTCGTCAAAGACAGGCTCGTTTTGGCGTAAATCCACAAAATCCAAAGCAGAAGCTGAAGATTGAAGCCGCTAAAGTGCCTGTTTTCAGAGCAGGTCAAGAACTCAAAGACATCACTGATGGCAAGGCTAAAATGCCTGCTATGCCAAAATCAGTTGCTGCTCCAGAAGCTAAGAAAGAAGCAAAACCAGCAGCTAAAAAGGCTGCTGCTAAGCCAGCGAAGAAAGCTGCAGCCAAAAAGTCTGCTGCTAAAAAGCCAGTAGCTAAAAAAGCTGCTGCTAAACCAGCTAAGAAAGCTGTAGCCAAAAAAGCTGTAGCCAAAAAGCCAGTCGCTAAGAAGAAAAAACGCTAACTTTGAGCTAATCATAGTTATCTATAAAGTCCAAAAGAGAGAGAGCTGCGGCTCTCTCTCTTGCTTTATGGGCTTATGTCTTGATGTAGCGCAATACGTTGATGCTAATTAGATTGATTAGGGTATGAGCTGCCACTGGGGCAAATATTGAACCGGTGCCAGCCATGAGAAAACTCATGACTAGGCCGACTGCAAAGGCCCAAAGAGCATAAGGAAAATAGTAAAAGGACGGTAGGTGTGCCAGGCCAAAGCAAATAGATGAAGTGGCAATACCGCCTGTAGCTTCAACTACCCCACGAAAGAAAACTTCTTCGCAAAAGCCCGAGGCTAGAGCAATTAAGATACTATCAGCAACGGTGAGTTGGCCGAAGAGAGGAATCATTTCGTATTTCAGTAGGTCTTGCATTGATTGGAAAATAAAAAGGCGATTTGCCAATTTTTGCGATAGATAGAGAATCGCCATATTAATAGTAGAAATTGCGAGCCCGGCCGAAATGCCCCATAGCAAAGTGGCTAAGTTGAATTTGAAGAGGCTGCGCAAATCAATTTCAGCGAAATAGCACCAGGCTGTGGTAGCGAGCAGCAGCAGTGCTTCGATGGCGATGCTGATAGTGACGATTGTATGCCGATCAAATGGTTTTTCAGTTTGGTCTGAAAGTTGGTAGCGCTCAGGTCGTTTTAGCATTGCTAAACACTACCTCCGGACTAATTAGGCAAAAGTTTTGCTCTCGATCTAGATTAGTAATTTGGCCAACCAGAATACTGCTTTGCTCGGCATTATCGCGGCGAATCAAGACGAACTGAGATTCTGAAAGATTGCTGTTCTCTGGCAGGGGCATACTTACTTTTTGGCCCATACAGAATTTGCTGATTTGTTCTTGGTTGCATATTATTTGGCTGAGTGGGAGGGCTTTTTCTACTGGGCACATGGCTGCCAATAAAGGCTCACGGCCTAGGGCTTTTAATTCAGCAAGTTGTTCTAACGATTGAGCTTCGCCAATGTTGAATGTACCAGAGCGCTCTCGCACGAGGGATTTCAATGTGCCACCGAAACCAAGGGCGGCTCCAAGATCTCGAGCGATTGAGCGAATGTATGTACCCTTAGAACAATCGACGCGTGCTGTCACCACCGGTAGGGCAATATCCACAAGCGATATTTGGTTGATTGTCACTTGCCTTGTCGGTATTTCAATGCCGAGAGCGGCCAGGTCCGCTCCTGAGCGCGCGAGATTGTAGAGCCTTTCACCTTTGACATGAATGGCGCTATAAATGGGTGGAATTTGGCTAATCTCGCCAGAAAATTTTTGCAGCTCAGACACTATCTGTGCTTTTGTTAGTGTTTCAGGCACGGGCTTGCTTTCAATTACAGCCCCTTCCATATCATCGGTTTCTGTTTGTACACCGAGTAGTATTTCGGCTAAATAGGCCTTGTCGTCACTAAGAAAGCGCAGCAGACGGCAGGCTTTGCCTACGGCTACTACCATTACTCCAGAGGCTAAGGGGTCAAGGGTGCCGGCGTGGCCAACTTGCTTTATGGCCGTGAGTTTTCTCACCCGGGCAACAACATCATGCGAAGTTATGCCGACCGGTTTGATTATATTGAAGAAGCCGTTTACTTCGGCCTGAGGCTCAGACTTCACCGCGAGAAATTTTGCCGAGCAGATCAGTTACTTTTGAACCGCGTTCCAGGGAGGTATCAAGTTTGAAGATCATTTCGGGTGCAAAGCGCAAACCCAGTCGTCTACAAATTTCACCACGGATAAATCCGGATTGCTCGTTCAAGCATTCCACCACTTTTTCAGCTGCCAGGTCGGCAGCAGCTGCTGCACTTATTTGTGGCTTTTGTTCAGCTTGATCTTCAGCCTTGCCAGCCGGCACTGCCTCGGTCTTTGCTGGAGCAAATACAGAGATATGTACTTTGGTCGAGCGCAAATCAGAAGTGCATTCGACTTCTGTTATTGAAATCAATCCGGTCAGACGCTCGTCTCGAAGATCTCGCTGAATCATTTCAGCTAGTTCTTTCTTGATTGATTGAGAAACTCTCAAGGCACGCTCAGCTGTCATGGCAACCTTTGTATTTAGTTGTTAGTTGTTGGGAATATCGGTACGTCTGGTTTCAGTAACGATAAAGAAGTTGACTTTATCGCCAGTTTGCAGGTCGGTAAACTTCTCGAAGCTCATACCGCATTCGAAACCAGTAGCAACTTCTTTGACGTCGTCTTTGAAGCGTTTCAGAGTCTCTAGCTTGCCTTCCCAAATTTGGGTTCCGCCGCGCTCGATGCGGGCGATGGCTCCCCTTTGAACTTTACCGCTCAGCACCATACAGCCAGCAATCATCGTGCCTTTACCAACTTTGAAGACTTGTCTGACTTCGGCTTGGCCGATATTGACCTCTTCTCTAATTGGTTTGAGCAGACCTTGAATGGCCTTGGTCAAATCGTCAGTGATTTGGTAGATGATGCTATAGGTGCGGATATCGACACCGTTGGCGTCGGCTACGCTGCTAGCATTTTGATCAGGCTGTACATTGAAGCCAACCACAATGGCATTAGAAGAAGCGGCCAGGTTAACGTCGTTTTCTGAAATTGCACCGGAGGCGGTGCGAAGCACACGCACCTGTACTTCAGAAGAAGTTAGTTTGCGAATTTGATCAGCGATAGCTTCTGCCGTACCTTGCACGTCAGCCTTGACGATAACGTTCAAGTCTTTCACTTCACCAGCTTCAATCATCTCGTGAAGAGATTCAAGAGTAACGTGGTGATGCGAACGAGCTTCTGGGCTGCGGCGCGACTCGGCAATAACTTTCATGGCCTGGGCGTCGCTGACTACTTCAAAGCGGTCACCAGCTTGCGGTACTTCATCTAGGCCAAGTACTGATACTGGCATAGATGGGCCGGCAGCCTTAACTCTTTGACCACGGTCATCGAACAGGGCCCGCACTCTGCCACATTTGCTACCAGCGACAATGAAATCGCCTTCGCGCAATGTGCCATTTTCAACGAGAGCTGTGGCAACTGCACCCTTGCCGCGCGATAGTTCGGCTTCAATAATGACGCCTACGGCTGGTTTGTCTGGGTTGGCGCGCAAATCAAGGATGTCTGAAACTAGCAAGATCATCTCAAGCAGTTCATCTAGACCAGTACGTTTTTTAGCTGAAACCATGCAAGTCACGGTGTCGCCGCCAAACTTCTCAGCCACTAGATCGTAGGTCATCAATTGATTGAGAACGCGATCTGGATCCGCTTCGTGTTTATCGACCTTGTTTACGGCCACAATAATTTGTACACCGGCTGCTTTAGCATGGTCGATGGCTTCGATCGTTTGGGGCATAACGCCGTCGTCGGCTGCAACTACCAAAATGGCAATGTCAGTGACTTTTGCTCCCCGGGCGCGCATGGCGGTGAAGGCTTCGTGACCTGGTGTGTCGAGGAAGACAATCTGGCGCATTTGGCCTTCTTTGTCTGGAACTTCAACGTGGTAAGCACCAATATGCTGAGTGATACCACCGTGCTCTGCATCTGTTAGCAAGAACTTAGTTTGTCTGATGGCGTCGAGCAAACTGGTTTTACCGTGGTCAACGTGACCCATGATCGTAACCACAGGTGGACGTGTCACTAGAGCGGCTTGCTCTTCTTCGGTCAATTCAGCAACATCTTCTGCTGGTGCTTCTTCGCCAGTACTTTCTTCAACAGAAAGTACTTCGTATTCCATTTCAATTGCTAGTTCTTTGGCCAGCTCGAACTCAACCATCATATTGACGGTACGAGCAATGCCTTTCATGAACAGACGTTTGATAACTTCAGTCTCTGGCACACCCATTTTTGCGGCCAGTTCTTGCACCGTGATGTTGGTGGTGATCACAATTGCTTTTGGCAATTCAGCAACGACTGGAGCTTTTTTCTCTTCTTTCTTCGGCGCATGTCTGTCCGAAGGGCTAGGACGATGAGATTTTGGTGGACGAGGCGGAGTAGCGCGCATCGAAGGGGCAGCTACGCGAGTTGGCACCGATGGAGACATAGGTCTAACACCAGGGCCGCGATTTGGCTGATCGCCATCGTCTTTGCTCTCTTTTTTCTTCGGTTTGGTCTCGGGCTTAACTTCTTCTTTAGCTTTGGCTGGAGGCTCTTTGACCTTGGGTGGCTCCACTACTTGCTTAGCCTTTTGGGCATCAAGCTTGCGAATTACTCGTGGTGCAAATTTAGATGAATCTGACCACTCGTTCCCTGTGGCGCGAGGCTGCAGGGCTGGTAGTTCTTGCTCTTCATCGTCTTCGGCTTCGACTTCATCAGACTCAGGCTCAAAAGTTAGCGCCTTCTCTGTAGAGTCCGCTTCTTTCTCTGCTACGGCGGTGTCGGTTTTCTCTTGTGCCGCTTCGGTTTGGCTCTTCGCTGCTTTGCTGCCTGCTTCA
The DNA here is from genome assembly GCA_044378815.1 of Obscuribacteraceae bacterium (SeqCode). Taxonomy (GTDB): domain Bacteria; phylum Cyanobacteriota; class Vampirovibrionia; order Obscuribacterales; family Obscuribacteraceae. The sequence goes on from JBIPOV010000002.1 coordinate 24,348, forward strand.
GGTTCCGAGATAGTCTCGATGCTGGTTGCAGTGCCAGCAGTGTTTCCGCTCGCTACGGGTGTATGGCTTACGGGCTGTACTTCTTCGCGAGGAGCTGTAACTGTCTGGGCAGGAGCGATAGTAGCTGGCAATGGTTGTCCTTGGCTTGATTGGGCAGATTGAACTGATTGGGCTGGTTGGGGAGCTTGAGCCGTCTGAGCGCTTGAGCTCGTGGCAGCAGGTTGGGCTGCACTTGATTTGTCTGTAGATTGAGCCACTGTTGTGCTCGCTGGAGCTGCATGAGCTGCTGAACTGCCGGCGGCATCGCCAATTGGTAAGAAATGCGGTTGAGGAATGGTTCCGTCAGCATTTGGTCTTTCTGGTCTGTATCTCGATAGCACTCGGGGCTTGACTGCTGCCGGTTGTGGAGGTGGTGGAGCCGCCGCCGCTTTGACTGTCGTGGCTTTGCCCGGTTGCGGTGTTGTTTTTGCCATTTTGCCCTTTTCAGCGCCGTCTGGCTGCTGCTTCTTCTTTGCGAACGCAGCTATCACTTTGTCCTGGCCGATTTTGTCAACGGTGCTGGAGTGGCTCTTGATGTCATAACCAAGTTCGCGCAAGGTGTTGATGATGTCCTGGTTAGGAACGTTCATCTTGCGCGCCAACTCATAGATTCGAACTCTGTCGTCCATTCAGCCCTCTCCGTGTCTCTGAGTATTTTGGCATGTTTTTACAGGATCTGTGCATTCTCGCCACAGTGCCTGGATAAGTTGTGCTTCAAGCGGCCAAGCCACTTTGCGCCAACTCGCTACACCCTTCTTCCTGCGGCCTTCTAGGGCGTGTTTCAATTTCGTATTCTTTAGTGCCATTTCGAGACATTGCGAAGAACGGCAAAGATATGCCGAACGACCCGACAGCTTTTGGCCGGTCTTTACTCCGGCCTCTTTTGCTGTCGATGAATTCGAGTTTACTTCGAGCTTGGCTGAAGCAAAGTCGTAAGTAAGCCTGATTAGCTCATTGCTTTCAGTCAGCTTACGACATGCCACACACAATCTCAGTTTTGCTTTCAATACGTAGCTCGCGGAATCTCTATGTTGTGAGCTCGTCAAGAGTCTGGTTCATGCTGCGGAACGAACCCCCAGCTTGGCTTTCAGACTTGATGTCGATTTTCCAGCCGGTCAGCTTCGCTGCCAGTCTGACGTTTTGACCACCACGGCCGATCGCTAAGCTCAGTTGATCGTCTGGAACGATAACTTCGGCGCGACGACCGGCATTCTCTTGCTGCTCTTCGTAAAGAGCCACAGTAGTAATGCGGGCTGGTGAAAGAGCGTTGGAGATATAGTCGACGGGGTCGGTAGAGTAGCGAATGACGTCGATTTTTTCGTTGCGCAATTCAGCCACTACGTTTTGAATACGCACACCCCGTGTACCGATACAGGCGCCGACTGGGTCAACGTCAGAATCTTCCGAATGCACGGCTATTTTTGTTCTGTAGCCAGCTTCACGGGCGATTGACTTGATTTCTACAGTGCTATCTTCGATTTCAGGTACATACAGTTCGAACAATTCACGTACTAGCTCTGGGTGAGCTTGTGAAACGATGATTTGGGGAACTCGGCCTGTATCTCTTAATTCCAGTACATAGACGCGGACGCGATTGCCGACTCTATAGGTCTCACCGGGGAGTTGCTCGCGGCTTGGCATGCAGCCTTCGACGCGTCCCAGATTGACGATGACGTTGTTGCGTGAATTGCTGATCACTTCGATACGCTCGATTTGACCAGTGGTACAGCTGCCCTTACGAGCTTCGAACTCTTTCTTGATTAATTCTTTCTCGGCTTCTCTTAAGCGCTGAGTAATCAGCTGTTTGGCAGTTTGCGCGGCAATTCGACCAAACTCAGAGAAATCTTGTGGCGTTACTTCAATTTCTAGAACTTCTCCAACTGTGACGTCGGGAATTAGATCTTGGGCATCGCCTAGGCTAATTTCGTGGTATTCGTTCGAGACTTTATCGACTACTTCTTTGGGTGCGAAAATCCCGATTTCACCGGTTTCAGTGTCGAAGATTGCTCTTACGCCTTCGACGTCGTGATCAGGCACTTTCTTCTTGTAGGCCGCAACAATGGCGTCGCAAACATAAGAGATGAATTCCTCTTGGGGAATATTGCGATCCCTTTCTAGCTCCTCAGCTGCTTCAAGGAGTTTGTCGCCAATTTTAATCACGTTCTACCTCCACCTTATTTTGTTTTGCATCGACTTCTTCGGACCCTTCTGCACTCAGGTCAATCACAGCTTCGGTTGCATTTTCAGCAGCGATTTCTTTGAATTTTTTTTGCAGATCGGGATAAAGTCTAATTTGTATTATTTGCTTGAGAGCAACTTTGAGCTCTTTGACGGGCTCTTGTGAAACCTTGTTGGCAGCGTGTTTTTTGCTGTTTTTGCTTTTAGTTGGAGCGCTTTGAATCGGTCCGATTTCGCTGAGCTTGAACGTTTCGTCGCCGAAATGTACTAAGCGCGCGGTGAAATGTTGTCCGTAGGGATCGGCGCCAACATTGGTTTTGGTCTTGATTTCGACTTTTCGGCCGGTGAATAATTTGTATTCACGCTCGCTTTTCAAGACTCGGTCTATGCCAGGGCTAGAGACGTCTAGCAAGAATGGGCCGTGGAAAAAGTCGAGGCTGTCAGCAATTAGGTCAATTCTGCTGTCAAGTTCGCGGCTGACCTTCTCGCAATCAGTCAAACCGACGCTTCCGCCTGGATTGTAGATAGTTATTTCGACAATCTTTTGTCTGCCATGCTGGCCAAAGTGAATATCAACGAGTTCGAAGCCCAGGCCCTTAACCACTTCTTCGGTTAGGTCTGTAACTTTTTTTATAGCTTCATTATCGTTTTTGTTATTAGGGTTTTTGCTATCTGGCATGAATAATGTCTAGAGTGAAATTACCTAAGTGCAGTCGTCGGCAGTAAAGGGTTGCCGGGTGCAAAATATGCACAAACACAAAAATGCCGTAGGCTAATCACATCTCTGACTAGCTAACGACTAAAAATTGGTTTTCTATGGCCAAATCCTAACATGTAAGCAAGGAGCACGCAAGAAGAAGTGAAGATTGCGTTTCATAACCGCCAGCGCAAGCTCGAGCTCGATTGGGAAGAGCTCAAGGCAGACTATGCGGCTTTGACCGAAGGTCTCAGTCAAAATCTCTTGAAGCGACCGCCGCGCTGGCTACCTAAAAAAGATTTGAAGGCTATTTTTGCTCGGGGCTCTCTTTCTGTGGCGATAGTTTCGGATCGCACCATTCGTCAGGTCAATAAAGAATGGCGTTCTATTAATAAGGCCACCGATGTGCTTTCTTTTCCTTTAGAGCTTACGGAGCCTTCTGTTACTCTCGGACTACCAGCGGAAGCCCTGGCCGAGATGCTTGAAGAAGATCCCAGCCAGTGGATAGTGGGTGAAATAATAATAAGTGCTGAGAAAGCTGTGGCTCAATCTGAGCAGTATGGCCACGGTGTTCGTCGAGAAATGGCGTTTTTGTTTGTGCACGGCTGTTTGCATGTGCTGGGCTTTGATCATATGACTAAGGCCGACGAAAAAGAGATGTTTGGTCGACAGACTGAGATATTGAGTCTTGCAGGCTTTAAGCGTGATCCTTAACAATCACTTGGCTAGCCCCCAGCGGTCATCTTTCTGTGCCATGATTAGCTTGAGGGTCTAAACCTGAGCTGTTATCAGTGAGTTTCTATGCCTGAAAATCAAGTGAAATATGATTTTAATCCCGATGCTAGGCAATTGGCCGAGGTCTTAGACGAAGGTGCCGCGGTCAGTGCTGCTAGCGCACCCGATCTAGCTTCGCCGCACCCTGCTCAAGATAGCTGGCAGCGTAAGAGCGGCCAGGCTGGCTCTCTGCTTGAGAGCTTCTATCATGCTTTCAACGGCTTGGCTCTGGGCTTCCGTCGTCAGCGCAATGTGCGTATCCATACCTCTTTAGGTCTTTTCGTTTTTGCCCTAGCATTCTACTTAAGGGTTGAACCCTGGCAGTGGACTGCTCTTATTGTTGCTATTGGCTTTGTCTTTTTTGCTGAATTTGTAAACACGGCAATTGAGCACATGGTTGATATTCAAGCCAACTATCGCTACCACCTCTCGGCCCGCTACGCTAAAGATACAGCGGCGGCGGCCGTGCTTTTAGCGGCCATTACCGCCGCAATTGTCGGCGCCATTGTCTTCCTTCCTAGGTTCTCCTTCCTCGGCTTTGCTCTTTGGTGAAAATGGGCACAATATGAGTGTGGGCTAAGGCTGGGTGTATTGGTGATGGGAATTTTCCCATTGACTGTCTAATTCTGAAAGGTATTGTATAGAAGAAGAAGTGCTCGAAGTGATGGCAAACTTTGCTTTCGAGAGCATGCGTAGTTCTAAGGAGATCCCCATGGGTAGATCTAGCAGTCGCGAAGATTTTGGCAGTACCGATTTGTTCAGAGCAGATCGCAACGACGTCATTCCGCCTAGTAGAGATAATTTAGCGGACGCTCGTTTGCCGCAGCGGCCGTGCGCTCAGGATCGCTGTGGTAACGACTCAGATCGATACATGAGCAGCTCGGAACTACAGGCGTTTAGAGCGGGCTATCGTCAAGCATACGGCGACGGCTATGCGGACGCGCAGCGTCAACTGATGCGAGTTGGCGGCGGTCAAGGCAGCTACTGTCCTGATTACGACGACTATGCTATTCGCCGCCAAGTCAACTCCCAAGTAGAGGCATGGCGCAATCACGGCGATGATTTCCGGCGTTATCCGATTCCAAATTGTCGCCAACAGTATCAGAGACAAGGCGATTATAGCTATGACTACAGCTACCCGCGCTACGGTGATGTTCGGGCCGTCTCAGCTGGCGATTATGACTACGATCGGCGATATGGACATCAGGGGGGCAACCTCTTAGACAGAATTTTTCAGGGCGTAGGCCAAGTTGCTCGCGGCATAGGCGACGTTCTCTATGAAGCTCAACCACTCATTCAGACCTGGGCTCAAATTGAGATGGTTAAGCAAGGTGGCAGAATGTGGGGTTGGAACGGCAACAACAATAACTACTTTGGCCGGCCCTTCAATCCTTGGAATACACCCCAGAACCGGGGACTAATTGATTACCACAATCGGTATGCGTATTCGGGCAATTACAACCCGCCGTGGTTGTATCTCTAGGGTGAGCTGAGTCATCTCTTGAATTTACTTAGTCCGCCATTCAATTCTAAATTTGGGTGGCGGATTTTTTGTCAGTGTTTTTTGCAATTGACACTGGAACATAGAGATCGAGATTGCTTCTTTCGTCGTGGACAAAGGCTAGTTCGACGTTGAACACTGCTCGCAGTAAGTCTTCTTTTAGAACTTCTTCTGGCCTGCCTAAGGCCACAATAGTTGAAGGAGCGCCTTTGTTGTCTTGGTCAGTTACCCCTACTAAGGCAATTTGATCGGCAATACGCGCACTTAAGTTGAGATCGTGCAAAATTGTAGCAATACCAATTTTTTGTTCTTTCAATTCTTTGATGATGGCAATCACTTCGAGTTGATAGCGAAAGTCAAGATTGGCTGTCGGTTCATCCATCAAGATGAAGTGCGGTTCTTGGGCCAAGGCCATGGCAATTAGAGCGCGTTGTTTTTCTCCCCCCGAGAGTTCATTGAGCTTCTTGTCACTTAAACGGGTGAGGCCGCAGCGATCTAGGGCACTATTAATGGTGCCAATATCGGTTTTGCTTAACTGGTTTGACCACCAGTTTTGGTGCGGGTTGCGCCCTAATTTCACTAGCTCATAAATGGTCATGTCGTGTGGTGTCTCCATGCTCTGAGGCACATAGGCTACCTGTCGAGCAAAATCGACTATGTTCATGTTCCATATGTTCTGGCCGTCCAGGCTAATTGTGCCTGAGCTTGGCTTAAGCTGCCGGGCTAAGCTTTTCATTAGAGTAGACTTGCCGCTGCCGTTGGGGCCTTGGATTGCCAGGACTTCGCCCGGTTCAAGGGCTAAGTTGATGTGCTCGATGACGATTGCGTCTGTAGCTCTAGCTCGGCTCTGCCTGGCGTAGCTTAGGGCTACTTGGTCGGCCCTGAGAATTTTGTTTTGATTTAGTTGCCTGGTATTAATTGTATTAATGGCTCTGTACCTGGTCTAGCGAATAGGAGAGCAGGTAGATGAAAAAAGGACCCCCAATTAGAGCCATAAGGGTTCCCAGGGGGAGTTCTTGCCCCGGGTTTAGAGTGCGGGCAAGCAGGTCAGAGAAGAGCACCAGAATTGCTCCGGTCAGTCCAGAGCAGACTAGTTGCAGCCTCACGCCGCGGCCGAAAAGCCGGCGCGAGAGATGGGGAGCTACCAGGCCAACAAAACCAACCATACCGCTGAGAGCGACTGCTGAGCTGGCCAGCAGCACGGCTGCGGCAAGAATGACTATTTGGCAGCGACCAACGTTGAGGCCAAGGGAGCTTGCCGTTTCTTCGCCTAGGGCTAGCAAGTTTAGTTGTTTGGCGGCGGCAAAGGCCACAGTTAAGCCGATAGAGGTATAACAAACTGTCGGTATTAGCTCTTGCCAATTGCGGCCGCTTATGCCGCCGAGCAGCCAGAGGTATAGGCCTTGGGCCATTAGCTGGGTGCCAAATGTGGTCATGGCCAGTGTGATTAAGGCGCCAGCAACAGATGATAGGGCGATGCCGGCTAAGAGTAACTTAGCCACCGAAACGCCATATTGCCCGCTACCCCTAGCAATAGAGGCAACCAAAAAACTGGCGGTGATACCGCCGGCAAAGGCAAACAGTGGAATTGTTTGAAAGTCAAATTTGAGAAGCATGGCGCAAGCAACGCCAACAGCAGCCCCACTTGACACGCCAGTCAGGTATGGGTCAGCCAAGTCGTTGCGGCTCAATGCTTGTAGTAGATAGCCTGAGGTGGCTAGGGCGAGGCCGACTACAAAGGCTGTCAGAAGCCGTGGTAGGCGAATGCCAACAATGACATCATGGATTTCACCGCTGCCAGCATGAGCAAAGACAGCCTGTAGCGCTTCTATAGGCGCTACTGTGAGGTCGCCCAAGCAAAGATTGATGAGCATAATGAGAATAGTAAATGCAACAAGAGCGATAAACTTGAGGAACATATCTAGATTTTCACAGTGAAAATTTAGAGAATGCTACCATACCCCCAGGCAGAGGATGGTTGTGATCTATCTCGACAACAGCGCAACAACAAAAGTTCGTCCCCAGGTTCTGGAGGCGATGTTGCCCTATTTGTCTGAGAGTTATGGCAATCCTAGTTCGATTCATAGCCTTGGTCGCTCAGCTCGAGCAGCGGTAGATAATGCTCGCAATCAAGTGGCTAGTTTTCTTGGCTGCTTGCCGAGTGAAGTCTACTTTAGTAGCTGTGCCACTATGTCTAACAATGTCGCCTTGCTAGGGCGAGCTCGTTTTGTTGAGGCAAATGGCCTGCCGAAGCATTTGATTACTTCAACCATTGAACATCCGGCTGTGTTCGGCCCGGCTCAGTATCTGGAAGCACAGGGGTGGCGCGTTAGCTATTTACCGGTTGATAGGGAAGGATTTGTCAGTCTTTCTGATTTTGAGAAGGCACTGGATGCTGATACCAGTATTGTTTCGGTGATGTGGGGCAATAACGAGATTGGTGTGCTCGAGCCGGTTGAAGCCATGGCCGAGATGGTCGAGAATCACAGCAAGAGCCTTGGTCGCGATATATTTATGCACACTGATGCGGTGCAAATACCAGGTAAATTGCCAATTGACTTGTGTCAGCTTAAAGTTTCAGCTCTTTCTCTCTCTGGTCACAAGTTTGGCGCGCCTAAAGGCATTGGGATCCTTTTTCTCCGTCGTTTGTTCAACATCATGCCCATCATATTTGGTGGCGGACAAGAAATGGGAATGTTTGCCGGTACTGAGTCGGTTGCTCATATTGTGGCTATCGGTGAGGCCGCGAGGCTTGCTCAGCAAGAGCAGATTGAATTAGAAAAACGCTTGCGCTCATATCAGAAGCAATTGTTTGAGCGTTTGCTTGCCCTCGATATAGATTTGACCATAACCGGACCAAGAGACATAACCAAGCGACTACCTGGTCATGTCTCTTTTTCTGTTAACGGCATTGAAGGAGAAGCTCTTGTGCTCAAAAGCGACTTGAAGGGCTTGGCTCTGTCAAGCGGCTCGGCCTGCCATCAGGGTATTATTGAGGCATCGAGTGTGCTTAAGGCGATTGGCTTGGGTCAAGCAAAGGCGCTGGGTGCTGTGCGTATTACTTTTGGTGCCGACAATAGTGATAGTGATGTCGCTGAGTCAATTCGTTTGCTAGAGCAGATTCTTGGCAAAGTGCGAAGGGCAATGAAAATTGAGAATGGAAATAATTGACCTGTCTGCAAGCAATCTAGCAATTGAACAAACAGCATATTTGCTCTTCGAAAGCTTTGGTACTCCTGAGGCTTGGCCAAATATGGCAGCGGCGCTCGAGGAAGTGCGCGAGTCATTGACTGATGGGCGTATCAGCCGTGTGGCAGTCAATGAAGATGGAAATGTCATTGGCTGGATTAGCGGAATTAGTCAATATGGAGGCAATGTTTGGGAATTGCATCCCTTGGCAGTTAGCGCATTGCATCGATCGCAAGGGATAGGACGTGCTCTGGTAACTGATTTTGAAAGGGTCGTTCGTGATCGCGGCGGTATCACCGTTACTCTTGGGACCGATGATGAGGCTGGACGAACAACACTGGCAGGAATTGACCTTTATCCAGATGTTTTCCAGCACATCAAAGCAATTAGAAACTTAGGCCGTCACCCGTACGAGTTTTACCAAAAGCTAGGCTATGTGATTGTAGGGGTAATTCCTGATGCAAATGGACAGGGGAAGCCGGATATTTTAATGGCAAAGAAAGTCAGTTTGAAATAGCGATTAGCGTCCGATAGAAGCTTCTAGCTTTTTCAGCTCCTCATTGGTCTGACTGAATTGCCCATAACTTGGTATGTTTCGGTGCGAGGTTGGCTATTGTTTTCTTGAGCTTTGGCGTTGAGAATTTGAGTTAGCAGTTTAGTATCTTCAGCTAATTTGTCGGTGGTCTTGCACTGCACTTCACCGAGCTGCTTTGATAGACGCTCTCCAGCCACTTTGGCTGTTATAGCGGCACCGCCGTGTATTAGTACTGGTGCGGCTGTAAGTGTTGCTCCTGAGATCAAGAAGCCGATACCACCACCACCAATTTGTTTTGGATTTGTATGCTTGATACCATTGAGTACGCCGAAGGCACCAGGGAAGATACCAGTAGCGCAGACTGCTAAGGTACCTATTGTTGTTATATCGCGAGCTGAGTGACGTTTGCGTGAATCAATATAGAGCTTGCTAAATTCGACTAGGCCAAGGTCTCTAAAATCTTTCAGCACATTTTCTTCGGCGCTAAGGTACTGTTTATCAGTGCTGTCAAGATTCACGACCTGACCCACTGCGGTGCTGCGTTCGTTTAGTAGTTGGTCGATTTCGTCTCTCAGCGCTACGACTCTTTCTCTCATCGATTTGGCATCAAAATGTTTGCGCTTTGACTTGTAGTCTGTGATCAAGTCACCAGCACCTTCGGCCGCATAGAGAGTGCCAAGTATAGAGTAGGCCACCAAGACGGTTACCACGCCAGCTTGCAAGCGTCCGCGGTGATTAAGACCTTCGCCCGGTTTCTTTTGATATTTCCAGAACTGGCTCATAAGAGTAATGTCGCCAGCGTTTGCTACCGCACCAGCGGCGAAGTCGTAGAATTTCATACGTCTTTGCTTGTTTTTGTCGCGTGCTGTGTAGTGGCTGCGAAAATCGCTGTTCAGCCTGAGAAGCTCGATTTCTTTGTCGGCAATTTGCTTATCGAGCATCTCTATATTTGTCAATGTTGCTTGTGTCTGGGCAAATGCTGGAATGGTCGAATTTGCTGTAAGCGCAATTGTTAGGACTGCTGTGAGTATTCCGCTCGATACTCGATTGCCAACGCTACTCATTTTTTTTGATACCCGTGCAGTGATGGAACCCGGCGTAGTCTTTCATGTTCCTGGCCTGGCTATCGTCAGTCCTTGGATTGATTACCTTTTGCGGTTGTTTTCAACTAAGCGAGCGGCGCTCTAAGCTAAGTCTTCTTGAAATCAGTGCAAAGATTGAGGCGTCGAGGGAAACATTGATATTTGACTATGCACCTCTTATGGTGCGCTGTCGTAACTATCGATTTTTTCGCCCTTGCTCAGAACGTGCCTGTTGCTTCGTCTTGAAGTGGTTTTTCTGGTTCTGGACAAAAGTTCTTCCTTTTAGCTTTTGTGCTGATGGCATCTGTTTTTTGCCTTGTTAGAATGCGAAATGCTTATCTGAGGTGTTTCGTGTCTATCTGGCTTTTTCTTGGTGTGTTTCTTTTGGCATACATTTATCATGGCGTTGGTATCACAATGGGCTATCATCGCTTGCTGTCTCATCGTTCATATAAGGTACCTAAATGGCTTGAGTACCTGATTGTTTCTGGCGGCTATCTTTGTCTAGAAGGCTCGCCTATTTTTTGGGTGACTACACATAGACTGCACCATCGTTATTCGGATAAGCCTGGTGATCCCCATTCACCCTTAGACGGTCAGTGGCATGCTTTTCTTGGCTGGATGTATGAACCGACTGTGATGATTTCGGCAGAAGAGAGCAAAATTCTGGCACCAGATTTGTATCGCGATCCGCTTTATCGGTTTCTTCATGTCAATCACAGTCACAAAGATGGTCTATTGTGCTTGTTTATTTCTATTGTTTATCGCGCTGCCATCTGGTTCTTATTTGGGCCTGTGGTATTTCTTGCTGAGTTGTTGGCCAGTGTTTGTGCTTTTTGTGCACCACTTTTAGTTAATCTCTATTGCCACAAACCTGAACTGGGATACCAGACCTATGCTTGTGGCGACCAGAGTCGCAATGTCTTGTGGGTGGCGATTTTGTCATTTGGCGAGGGCTGGCACAATAATCACCATGCTTTGCCTCAATCGGCCCGATTTGGCTTGGGCGAAGGAGAGTTCGACTTTACCTGGATGGCTCTAAACTTCTTAAAGCTCTTTGGCCTGGTAAGCGACATTCGCTTGCCCAACAAAAACAAGCTAGCTCAACTAGAAACGGCTGATGTTAGCTGAGCTATTCAGCTTTGTCCGAGGAACTTTCACTCTTTATTTTTGATACTTGTTTGGGGGCATCAGTGAACATGTTGCCGACAAAGTTTACAAGGCCGGCTGTGCGTTTCGAGAGCTTGCCGTGCATTAACTGAATGCCGCCTTGAGCCATCTTGATTTTTGAACTGCTGTACGGGTACCACCACACACGGTGCGCTCCGCCGGCGGCATCGATGCTAATATGCTTGATGTTACAGAGATCTTGCAGGCCAAATATCGAATGACCTCTACCAAAGCCACTCTTCTTCAGGCCGCCCCAGGGCAGCTGCGGAGTGGCGTGAGAAAAGAGGCAGTCGTTGATTAGTACTGTGCCTACGGTAAGATCGCGAGCAACGCATTCGGCTCGATTGAGCTTGCCGGCCCAGACCGTTGCTGTTAGACCGTATTCACTGTCGTTGGCCAGTTCAACTGCTTGATCTTCGCTGTCGACAATCATGATTGGCATAATTGGTCCAAAAGTTTCTTCGCGCATGATTCTCATGGTGTGATTGACACCAGTGAGTATGGTTGGTTCAAAGAAATAGCCGCCGAGATCGCTTCTCTCTTTACCGCCGGTAAGGGCTTTGGCACCTGCAGCTATGGCTTCGCTGACGTGCTCAGAGACCCGGTCAAGTTGTCCTTGATCAATCAAGGGGCCAACATCGGTAAGTGGGTCTGTGGCTGGTCCTAGCTTGAGTTTGCTGGCCATGGTGGTAAGGGTTTCAACGAGCTTATCTGAATTTTTGCCTTTTATTATGTACACTCTCTCGACTGAGGCACAGGCTTGGCCGGCATTGGTGAAAGCGCCCCACAGAAGCCCGCGGGCTGTCCATTCTATCGGGGCATCAGGTAAAACGATGGCGGCATCTTTGCCGCCCAACTCTAGTGTTACTGGCGTGAGGTGCTCTGAGGCCTGAGCCATGACGGCCTTGCCTCCTTCTACTGAGCCAGTAAAAATCAATTTTGAGAGATTGGCTTTGCTCAACAGCTTGCCGGTGCTGCTGCCGCCTGTAACTACCTGTATGACGCCATCGGGAAAGCCAGCTTCAGCGAAGAGTTCGCCAATTTTGATGCCAACCAGAGGGGATTTTTCTGATGGTTTGAGAACAACGGTGTTGCCCAGCATTATGGCCATGAGGGCAGTCATGGTGGGAATGGCAAAGGGATAATTCCAAGGTGAGATTATCCCGATCACGCCTAAAGGTTCAAAGGCAATAATACTTTGCTTGCTGGATAGCAGTGGATTGGTTAAAGCAACAGGCTGGTCTGCTAATAATCTTTCTGAGTTTTCGGCTAACCAGACACAGGTATCTAGGGGGCCACAAAGTTCTGAAAGGTAGGCCTCTGGAAGTGGCTTGCCTACTTCTTCGCTGATCAGATTGGCCAATTCATCGGCCTTGCTGGCGAGCAATTGGCGAAATTTCATCACTAGCTTAGCGCGCTTACTAAATGAGGTTAGTTGCCAGTTTTCAAAAGTCTTCCAGGCCTTTTCGACAGCTGCCGCTACTTCGGCTTCTCCCATTTGAGGCACACGACCAAGCGATTGCTTGGTGGCAGGATTGATTGATTCGAAAGTACTTGCTGCTTCTAGTTTGCTTACAACCATCTTTTTTTGCCTTAGTCAGTTTTGTTTCTCAGTGCTATTTTTTTGCTATTTCTTGTTGCTATTTCTTATTCAGTGTATCTTTTGCTATCTGCTTATCTGGCCCGGTCAGGCCATTATCTAGACTGCGCTTAAAGAGCTTTTGTGCTTCTTCAAGGTTGCCATTTTTTAGTTTGATATTGGCAAGGGCAAAAGCTGCTTGAGCATTGGTATCTCCTTCGCTTAGTGCTTTTGTCAAAAGTTCTTCAGCTTTGGCCTGGCCAGCCTTTGCCTGTATTATGCCCAGCTTGCTTAAGGCTTCTATGTCTCCTGGAGCGAGCTCTAATGCTTTTTCAAGGGCTTCTTGCTCAGCACTGCTATTGCCTTCTTTGGCTGCCAGGGCTGCTAATGCTAGAGCTAATTCTTCGTCGTGGCCATTGTTTTCGGCTTTGGCGAAATAGCTTTTGGCATCGCCAAGGTTGCCCTCATTAAGAGCCAGGCGCCCTAGAGCCAGATAGAGTGCGGCTTTATTGCTTTGATCATTGTCGCCCAGGTTTTGGCAAAGACGCAGAGCGTCAGTTTTCAAGGATGCTAAATTGCTCTTATCTAGGTCATCTTGCTTTAGTCTGCAAGTCAGTTCCAGAGCCAGAGCCTGTGGCATCAATCCCGAAATTTTTCGCAGCTCGTGGGCTTGACTCGTGGCTTCGATTACTTCGCCTTGTTTTAAGTTGATTTTTGCGGCGATTAATTGAGCGGGGAAAAGGCTTTTGTCTTTATTGGCGGCACTGTTGAGAGCTGAGAGGGCTTTCTTGTAGTCGCCCTCTTTGTAGGCCAGGTAGCCTTCAGCAAAGGTTGAGAGGGGCTCACTAGAGTTCAAGCTTTTAACCTTGTCGATAATGGTGCGGGCCCCAGCTAGATCTCCTGCGCTGAGCGCGCAGAGTGCTTCAAGTGACAGGGCTTGAGAGTTAGGTTGAGCGCTATTCTTTTTGTTAGCTTTTAGTCCCGATAGAGCTGCTTGTGCATTGCCAGCCAAATAGAGACTCAGTTGCTGCTTGAATTGAGCAACTTTTGATTGCGGATATTGTTCTAGTACCCGACTAAAGCAGCCATTAGCTTCATCGTAATAGCCCATGTTCAGTGCTTCTTCGCCTAGAGCGAGTAAGCCTTCTGTAGGAATTTCGGAACCAGCCAGAAATTGCTTGAACTGCTGACGCACACCATTGATATTGCCGGCTGAATTCATGCTGGTAATTATTCGGGTACGGGCGTAGCGGGCTGATGGGCTCAGGGTCGCAGCTTTGACTGCGGCATTTTTAGCTTTGTCTTGTTCGTTGAGGCTGCCGTAAAGTTCGGAGAGGGCTAGCCAGGCGTCATGGTTGCCCGGATCAAGGGCTACCACAGCTTCAAATTCTTCGGCGGCCGCACTTTGGTCATTCATTGTCAGGAGTGTCATGGCTGCTTGTAAGTGCGCCAGCATAGAGTCAGGAGCTATTGCGGTGGCGGCTTTTGCAACGGCTAAGGCTTCTGCTTTGGTGTCCGGTAGGCGGGTCAAAATGGTGTTGAGAAGAAGATGTAATTGTAGGTTATTTGGGCATTTGGGTAGCCACTCGCGCAGATAATTAGCTGCTTCGAGGGTGTTGCCCCTGGCAAATAGACCAGATGCTTTAGAGAGGCAGCCTGGGCAGCCGACATCATCGGCTTTTTTTGCAGTTGTACCACTCGGCGGAGTCTTTCCCCGAGCTATTGCAGCACCGTGTTTGTCTGCTTGCCAGGGGGCTAAGGCCAGGCTGGCGCCCAAAAGTAGGGCTATTTTGACTGGGCTAGAGAAAGTAAAATAGTTAGTCACCGCTATAGCATAGCTTAATTGGATCGCTATACTGAAAAGATAGTATTAACGGGAAGTAAAGCGGTTGAACCTTATGGGCGTGAAGCTAATCAGCGTAGTGAAAACAGTCATTTGCTGCGGCCTTGCTGCTTCTCTGTTTCTCACACTCTCTCTAAATAGCGCAGCGGCTGCGAGCAATGCCCAAGATAACAATAGCGCCGCTCTTGAACGGGCTAATCAAGCTTATCTAGCGCGAAAATACAATGATGCTTCTGGTCTGGTCAGCCGAATAATATTGAAAGAGGGCGAGAGCGCTGCTGCACTCAATTTGATGGGGAAGATTTATCATCGCCAAAATAAGCTTGACGAGGCCATTGGCCAATATCAAAAAGCCCTTAAGCTTGATAACAGTTTTGCCGAGGCCCACTTCGACCTGGGTGTGGCGCTCTTCGATCAAGGCCAATATGCCTCGGCTGCTAAAGAATTTGAGCGCGCCTTGCAAGCTGGCGCCAATAGCGAATATCAATACAATTTAGCTATCTCATTAGAGCGCCTAGGTCAGCTCAAGTCAGCCACGGAAGGATACGAAAAGGCTATTCAGCTCGATGAGAAGAATGCTGCAGCCCACTATAGTTTGGCTCGCTTGCTAGCGGCAGCTGAAGAAAATGACCGGGCCATTCAAGAGTATCGCCTTGCCATTGCTGCTCAGCCAGACTTTCCTGAAGCTCACAATAATCTTGGTGTGATATATAGCAACCTGGGAAAATACCCAGAGGCAATTGCCTGTTTTCAGCAGGCTTTGAAGATCAATCCTGATTGTTCAGAGGCTCAGCGAAACCTTGGTTATGCTCAAGCACACACTAGTTTAGGTGTGACCTATCTCAGTCAGGGTGACAGCAAGAAAGCTCTAGATGAGTTTCGCAAAGCTTTGCGCATAGATTCTCACTATGCTGATGCGCACTACAATCTCGCCTTGCTTTTGCAAAAACAAGGACAATTGCAAGAAGCGGTTGGTCACTACCAGGAAGCAATAAAGTATGACCCCAGTTCAGCAGCAGCGCACAATAATTTGGGTGTGGCCTTGATGCAATTGGGCAACAGACAGCAGGCAGAGTCTGAGTATAAAGAAGCACTGCGACTAAAAGCTGGGTTTAAAGACGCCCAGCTAAATTTGGATGAATTGCAAAAGAATAAAATGTGATTGTACTGTTTTGCTATGGCTTGCTTGAACGGAAGGGCATGTCATTCACTAATTCCGCTTGACTTGAAACTGAGCGGGATTGATCTCGGCGGGCTAAATCGGTCTTGCCTTGTACTTTGTATAAGTTAGAGCGCATTGTATAGGCGGCTGTGAGTAAGCGAGGTGGTGGTGGATCGCTGCTGTGCTCCAAGGCAATTACGCGAGACAAGTCGGCAATACCTTCATTTATTTTGCCAAGCTGACTCAATGCTAAGCCCCGGCACGAATAGGCATCAATGAGATTGGCATTGAGCTTCAGTGCCTGCTCGCAGCATTCTAAGGCTAATTTGTATTTGCCGTCGCGGCAAAGGGTCTCACCCTTTTCAAAAAGAAGTGAGGCGCGCTCTTGATTGTTTTTTGTACGTTTCAAGAGCTCTTCATATTGTTTGCTGGCATTACTATAGTCTTTTTGCTCGCGATGCAGAAAAGCTGATTCCCACAGGGCTTTATTGGCAACTTCATCGCTGCTCAAGTGCCTAGCGGTTTGCAGCTCAGCAAATGCTTGGGGCCACTGTTGCTGTGCTTGATACCAACGGCTCATAGCGATGTGACTGATGGCAGAATTTGGTTCCAAAGAAAGAGCTTTTTTAAAATCATCTTCGGCATTCTCGCCACCAGCCATAAGCGCCTGACCCCTTTGAATATAGGGCATGGCTTTATGAGGCTTGGCCGCGATAGCTTTATTCAATTGGTCTAGAGAGCAAGGCGGGAGCCCTGCTAGTAAGTTGACAAAGTGAGACTTGGGGCTTTCATAGTAAGGTTTTGATTTGGCACCTGCTAGCGGTGCTTTCGCCTTGGCGGCCAGAGAGCAATTGATAGAGACCAAGTAAAAAAATGCTAGAAGCAAGCTTTGCGAAAACAGTAAAGTGTTTTTGTTGCCTTTCATATTTCAGTTCAGCTCAGCAAAATTTTGCTTCAACTCTTCAATTGAAACCGGATAGCTTACAGACTTGACAGATTTAGGCCCTTTGCTCTTGGCTTCACCCTCGGCCACAATTGTTGTGTAGCGCTTAAGTTGCGCCTTTTGCCTAGCGATTCTTTTGCCGAACTCTTTCAGTGATACTGATTCAACCAATAATTCTGGATTTGTTAGCGGTAAAACTGTGCTACTGCCAGTAGTGCCTTTATAGACAGTTGTCACCCCGCGCTTGTCGGCGGTGAAGGCTGAGACTTTGACGTTAGAACAGTTTGCCATGGGCGAATCGTCAAGCTGATTGCTGCTGATTGAATGTATTAGCTTGCCGCTCAAATAAGCAATGCGGTCGCCATATTGGGGCTTGATCTTCGGGTGCTTAAGCAAATAGCTCTTTAGATATTCGTTGAGTTTGAGTTCAGTATATTTAACATTTTTGGCATCGGGAAATTGATAACCTTCTCCACCTTTGAACGAATAGTCGGTCATGCCAATGCGATATGACGACTGCGGTTCGACTTCTTGCCAGGTTTTGTTTTTCTCGGCTAAGGCAAAGACGATGCGGTCACCAATTTTGCGCTCTGAGTCGTAAGCAAATTTAAGGCCATGTACATCTAAAAATTTGCCGCCGGTTGCTCCTGCCACACTATGTTCAAGTGTCTTCTTCAGGCGCTCTCCGCTGACATCGGCAAAAACTAAATGATTATCGAAGGGCAACAGCTCCTCGATTTTTTCTAAATTAATGGCACCCTTTTCAATACGAGAGCGAATGCCACCTCTATTTTCCAAAGTTATTTCGGCATTGTCTGAGAGGCCTGCTTCATAGAAAGAATCACAGATCAGATCACCTAATGCCGAGTCTGTTTTCATGGCCCGAAAGTTGTTATCAAAATCATGGCTGGCAAAGCTCAGTACTGTATCTTTCAGATTTTGCAGAGGCTGCCCTTTTAGGGCTAAGTAGTCTCGAATATCTTTGTCTTCACTTATTTGCTCATCGATATGAAAGAGCTTATAGTGAGTTTCCTTGCTGTTAACTATGCCCTGCTTGTCGAAGGCCAGGTCGAGCTTGCCGAGGTTGCGCCCATAGCTGCCGGTTTGCACAATCAGAGTTTGGCTGCCGTCTTGGTGCTCAACTACCACCGGAGCATCTAGACGAGTGTGGCTGTGGCCGCCAATAATTGCGTCAATTTGAGGAATTTCATTGGCCAATATTTTATCGACATCAAGACCGCAGTGGGTCACCAAAATTATTTTGTCGACGCCTTGATTGGCAACCCGCTCGACTTCATCTTTGATGGGGCTAAGCCAGTTTAGATCTTTTGATTTTTCATTGTTGCCTCTCTGCAGCACTACCCCATCGCGGCTCAGAGAAAGAGTTTCGATGTCAGGGGTTATGGCACCGATGAAGCCAATTTTTTGACCAGCAATAGTCTTAATTACCGATGGTTTGAGAAGCTTCTTTAACTGCGGTAGCGCGTCAGCATTCAAGTTACAGTTGAGAATGTCAAATTTGGCTTTGCCCAGCTGAGTGGCAAGGTTGATGGCACCAGCATCAAATTCATGATTGCCCACTGTATAAAAGTCGTAGCCAATCATGTTGAGCATTGCTACTTCTATTTCGCCCAGGTAATGGGTGAAGAAAGGTGTACCTTGAAAAATGTCTCCAGCATCGGCCACGACGACATTTTTATTCTCTTTGCGCAATTGTCTGATTAAATGACCTAAGCGGGCCATTCCGCCAACCAATTTCCCCCTGTCTTGGAAGGACTGATCGTGGGCATGAAGGTCATTAGTATGCAAGATGGTCAAGGTGAAATTGGCTTTTTTATCAGCCAGTGCCTGCGGTAGAGAGGCTATGAGGAGAGCACATATGAATGCGCTGAAAATTGCCAGAATCAGGGTTAAGCGCCAATTTATCGGCCGCTTTTCACTTTTGCTAGTTCTCTCTGCTTCTGCCATGCTCTTGCCCCAGTTAATTGTGCCTGCTGCACAAGGTTCTTTTGTATACGCTCAATCTGGCCAAAAAGTTCGAAGCATTAGCTGTGAATTTGTGCCAGAGGATCAATGCCCCGTAGAGATGGCCTCCGTGCGCTGCGAACTTGACCTTGATCCGTTTGATGCACCTATGTCTTCGCGCATATATGCAGATTACAAGAATACTAGCCAGCGATCTATATCTGCGGTCAAATTTAGGATTCGCTTTGTTGATGCTGAAGGAACTGAGCGAGGCACCTTTCATGCTGTTGACAGCGCCTACGTAGCTGCTGGTGGCACCAAGGGTCATAAATGGAAGCGCGATTTCACACTAGACCCTAGGGTTGTGGCCATGAAAGTGCGCGTTTTGCAGGTCAAGTACGCCGAGGGTGGCGATTGGCAAAGTGTAAAAATGCAGGAATTGGCCCAGCCTAGTTCTGCCGCCCCTAGCGCAGCGCCATCCGCCGAAGGAGCCCCAGATGGTGGCCCCTAGATCAACCTGTTGAGATTACAGCATCAGATAAAGGTATATGCGAAAGCTCAAAAATATTCTTGTATTGCAGCAGCCAGCGCCTTTTTGATGGTTGAATGCATATCTTTGATATTGACTGGTGCTGTATTGTATATCCACTGCTAAAAATTGAATATTTCTCTCTATGGGAGGTTCGGATATGGCTCACGCCCGGGAGCCGATCACGACGATCCTTGCCATGGTTGTTGTTGCGATTGCATGTTTTGTCGTCGCCAAGGCAACCTGGCAGGTATTGCTTCTTGCTTTTGTCGTTGTGTGTTTCGGTTGTTGTCTCTACAAATTGATTGAAAAGGATACTCGTTCACCAGGCGAGTTCACCCGCTAAAACCCGCTGTTGTCGCGTTCTTTTACGTCTTGTAATTACTCAAAAACGAGCCTTCTCAGTAATCTGGAGGCTCGTTTTTTTGCCCTTCAGGTTGGTATAACCTAAGTAAGACTGAATTTTTCAAACTTTCAAACACTTACAAGAAGGTATTGCACAAATGGAGCCCGGCTCAAGCGGTGAGATTCTCATTGTTGACGATGATCAGGCATTCCGCGCCTTTGTTTCCGCCCTGTTGGGTCGGCGTGGTTTTAAGGTTTGGGAAGCTCGCTGCGTGCGTGATGCGGAGCAGGTTCTTGCAGCTTCTAAGCCTAGATTGATAATAGTCGACTACCTGCTGCCCGATATGGACGGCGTTAGCTGGATAGGTAAGTTGCGGGATGCTGGCAATGAAACGCCTATTGCCTTTATTTCTGGCCATTGGTGCGATCGCAGCACTTTTAACTGGTTGCGCAATATCCTCAAAGTTTCCCTAGTGCTACAGAAGCCGGTTTTGCCTGAGATTTTTGTCGAGGTTATAGACAGTATTCTTCCCCAGGCCGATTACCAACCAACTGAGACCGAATATGTAGATCACTCTTCTGGACAGTTTCCTGGTCGGCCAGTTAGTCGTGTTTCTATGATTGACATTGAATGTGAGAACATTCGCCATGAGTACCCTAACAGTGAACTAGCAAAGGCGGAGTTGGCGCGATTAGGAGATCTTGAATCGCAGCCTGAGTCTGTGGTTTTTAAAAAGCTGACGCAATTGCGAAAAATGTTAGAGGTGGAAGAAACAATCAATGTGGCGCGAGCCAATTATATAGTCGAACTTCGAGTCACTTGGGCTACTTTGACAGCTCTTTTGCGTAGCATGAAAGACGATCCTCGAGCTGCTCGCAAAGTTGAAGACGTTTTAGCTATTACTCACAAAATTAAGGGAACTGCTGGTTCGTTTCAGCTGGTTACTGTGGCTAAGTGTTCGGAGCGATTGGAAAGCATTACTAAAGCTTATGATCCAAAGGCATCTGAGACAGAGAGCGAATTGATTTGGTCTGAGGTTTTTCGCATTCTTGCAGATGGCGAATTGGCCTTGATTGATGCTGCGCAGAAGTATGGTGCCCCTAGCACTGAAGCTGAGCAGTATCGCGCCCATTTACTGGCTGTCACCGACAAAGAAGGTGCCTTGAAGCTTGAGGCTTTTAAGAAGTCCGCTGAGCTATCTTTCTCTTCGAGTCATGCCTCGGCTCTAACTGCCCTTAGTCGCGGTAGCTTTGATGCTGTTCTTGTGGCGGAACCGTTTGCTAGCAAGCCAGATCTTTTTGAGTTTTGCCGTGATATGCGTTTGGCTGCAAGCAATCCGGCTTTGCCACTTTTGATGGTGTCTGATTTGCAGGCGCAGGCTCAGGGGAATGCCAATCTCGTGCCGGCGAAAATTAGTTATGCTGGTTTTTCTGAAGTATTGCCACTCACTCCTTCTGCCGATGAATTATATGAAGCTCTAGTTGAAGTTACTGATCTATCCATCCGCAGCAAACCTAAAGTGCTAGTGGTAGACGATGATAGTGCTTTAACTGATTTTGTTTCTCGCATATTGAGCCTTGAGGGTTACAACGTTGAAACTTTGAATGAGCCGATTGGAATTATCCAGGCCCTTGAGCGCTGCCAACCCGAAGTAGTTGTTCTTGATGTGATTATGCCGGGTTTGAGTGGTTATGATGTTTGTCGAGAGATTCGTAAACACGAGCGTTGGCGAAGTTTGGCGGTGCTTTTCCTCACAGCAAAGAGCAATCAAGAGGGACGGGCGCTGGCTTTTCGTGCCGGTGGGGATGACTTAATTGCTAAACCTGTTCTCAAAGAAGAGCTGATTGCGCGTGTTTCTTCTTATGCTGAGCGTACTCGACTTCGTCGCGATCAGCACGATCGCGATCGCTTGACGCATTTGCTTTCGCGTGAAGGATTCGTTGCTGAAGTTGAACCACGCATGAAAGAATGTATTTCAATTGAGCTGCCTTTTACTTTAGCTTTAGTTAGCATTGATGACTTTGATGAACTTGGTGAAAAGTTCGGTTCTGTTGTTGCTGAGTCAGTAATCTGTGCCTTGGGAGCTTTGATTAGAGGCCGTTTCGAACCTTCTGTAATTAAGGCTCGCTGGGTTGAGCGGGTTTTTGTCTTGGCCTTCCCAGATCTAAATATTGATCAAGCTGGTGAGTTGGTTGACTTACTAGAGCAAGAATTTTCACAGATAGAATTCTCTGCTGATGATGATGCTGGTGGTGGTGATTGTACGGTCTTTAGGGTGTCACTGACGGCTGGCTTTGCCAGTGCGCCTGGGCATGGCATTCACTTTAATCAAGTTCGCGATCATTGCACGAAAGATCTGATTGCGCGTCTGCGAGCGAAAGTTACATCATGACTTGGCGTGTCGATAGTAAAGGCCTTGTTGTTGCTCTTTTGCTCATGGTCATGACTTTTGTAGCTGTAGCTGCGATTGCTTTTCAGCAGCAAAATTCGATGATTTCATACCGCAAGCTGGTGATTGAGAGTTATCACCTGGGTGGACTCTTAGATTTGTTTTGTTCCTTACTGCAAGATGCCGAAAGGGGGCAGCATGATTTTTTAGTCAGTGGCGAACAAAGGCATTTAGTTTATTTCAATCGGGCCAACCAGGAGCTGGAGCCAACTATTGTCGAGATTTTGCGTTCGCCGTCTCTCGATTCGGTTGATGCTAAGAAAGTGCAGCGTTTGAAGCAGCTGGCGCTAGAGAAGATGAATGAGCTTGCTAAGGAAAATAGTGCTAAGGCTAATGCTCCAGGGGTGTCGGCTCAGCCAGATAGCGATAGGCTAGAAAAGCAACTCCTGAAGCTAGAACAGCCAAAACCTATGAACAAGATGGAGCAGATTCGCTCTATCGTTGATGAAATTGAGGCGGGGCAACGTAGTCATAGAAAGCTTTTGACTGAACAGTTGCGTGAGTTCACTGAAAGTTCTAACGCGGCTCTCTCTCTGGTATTTGCTTTTGCCTTTTTAGCTCTTCTGGTCTGCGGCGCCATAGTAATAGGTCTGTTTATTAGTAATTCCAGGATAACCGAGCGCTCTAAAATTGATGCCATGGCCGCAGCTAGTGCCCGCGATCGCCTCAGTAACGTTTTTGCCAGTATGGATGAAGGTTTGCTTTTACTTGATACTAACAGTCAGGTTACCTTCGCCAATCAGTCTGCTCAGACAATGTTTGGTCTTGAGCAAACAGATCTTTTGGCAATGACTTTTCATCAACTTTTTGCCGGTTCTACTAATCGCCCTCTGTCTGACTATCTCAATTTGTCTAGTGTCTTTGAACGAGCTGTAAGTTTGCGTCACCTTGAGCTGCGGCTAATTCGTCACCAACTGCAACCTCTTTTTGTCAATGTAACGGTGATACCAATTACCAGTGAAAATAAGGTGACTGGCGCGATTCTTACTTTCTTTGATACCACTGCTCAGCACGAGAATGAAAAACACATACGGGCGCAGTTCGATGTTACTCGCGTATTGACTCAGCAATTGTCATTAGAAGAAACAGGTCGGCGCATAATTGAGGCTATCTGTACTAATTTCGATTGGTGTGGCGGTGAGTTTTGGCTCTTGAATGAGGCCCGTGAACGCTTATCTATAGCTGCTTCTTACGGCGTCGGTGAAGAACTTGAAGCGACTAATTTTAAGCGTTTTGCCGACGGCTCTCGCCCTTACACCT
Organism: Obscuribacteraceae bacterium (SeqCode); assembly: GCA_044378815.1. GTDB lineage: Bacteria > Cyanobacteriota > Vampirovibrionia > Obscuribacterales > Obscuribacteraceae. The sequence continues at coordinate 47,589 of JBIPOV010000002.1, forward strand.
TTGCTAAGGGCGAGGGTATTCCTGGTGGGTTATGGCAAACAGAAGAGCCCATGTGGATTGAAGACGTTTTGTTGTCGGATCTCTTTAATCGCAAAGAACTGGCCCAAGAGGCTGGTTTGCGTACGGCGGTTGGTGTGCCGATTTTCTCTGGACAGAAGTTTTTTGGAGCTTTGTTTTTCTTTTCTCCTGAAGTTAGAGCCAGTGATGAGTCTAAGCTGGCAATGTTTAGTTCGGTCTGTTCGCAGGTTGGTCAATATATTGAGCAGGCCCAAACCCAGGCACTTCTTGCTTTGAGTGAAGAGCGATACAGCCTGGCGCTGGCTGGCAGTATGGACGGAATTTGGGACTATGACATCGTTAAGAAAAAAGCCTTCTATTCAAGTCGCTGGAAGGAGCTGCTGGGATTTAGCGACGATGAATTTGAGAGTGATCGAGAGCGGTTCTATGATTGGGTTCACCCTGATGACTTAGAGGAGCTTAGGCGGGTGGAGAAAGCTCACCTTGATGGTGAAACGCCGGTGTTTAGTCATCTGTTTCGCATTCGCCATCGCTCTGGAAAGTACATTTGGTTTTCGTCTCGTGCTTGTGCTGTTCGCAATGCCTCTGGTGAGGCCATTCGTTTGGCCGGTGCTAGTCGCGATGTGACCAGCGAAATAGAAGCCAAACAGAAGCTGATTGAAAGCGAACGCAAGTTCAAGGCTATTTTTGATAAGCAATTTGAGTTGATTGGTTTGTTGACTGTTGATGGTTCCGTGATCGATGCCAATCTTGCTGCTTTAAATTCGATTGGTGCGACACATGCTGAGGTGGAAGGTAAGCCGTTTTGGCAGTGTCCCTGGTGGACCCAAAATGAGGAATCTCAGCAGCAGATTCGCGATGGCATCTGTCAGGCAGCGGCTGGTCAGTTTGTGCGCTTCCAGACGGAGCATAGTGGTCCTAACGGCAAAGTGTTTGTTGACTTTTCCTTGCAGCCTGTTTTTGATGAGGATGGCCAGGTCGTTTTATTGATTCCAGAAGGGCGTGACATCACTGAGCTGAAAGCGGCTCAGGAGAAGCTTAAAGAAAGCGAGGCAATGTTCAGAAGGCTGACTGAAAATGTCAAAGCTATTTTCTGGATTTCTTCTTTAGAGCAGCGTTTTCTCTATCTTAGTCCGGCTTTCTCTGAAATTACTGGAGGGGCCGTGGATGATGTTTTGGCTGATAGCGAGGCTTTCTTTGCGGCTGTGCATCATAATGATCTTGCCCTGGCAAAAAGACTTTTGACAGACCGAGACGGAATCGAAGTGCAATTTCGTATTGTGCGCGATCATGACCAGGTGCGCTGGATTTCAGCTAAGACCTTTTCCATTAGCGACGACCAGGGCCAAGTCGTTCAACTGTGCGGCGTTGCTGACGACATAAGCGATCGCAAAGAAGCAGAGAAGCGAGTTAGTGAGTTCTACTCAACTGTCTCTCATGAATTGCGCAGTCCGCTCACTTCTATCCGAGGTTCTCTGGGCTTGATTGAGGGCGGTTTAGTTGGCGAGGTCAGTGAAGAGGCATCTACTTTTGTTACCATTGCCCGCATCGAGTCAGATCGCTTAATTAGATTGATCAACTCTATTCTCGATTTGCGAAAAATAGAGGCCGGTAAAATGGAGTTGAAATATCAAAAGACAAAAATTTCTGCCTTGCTACAGTCTACTGTGTCAAGTCTTGCCGGAATGGCCCACGAATCACAAGTCACACTTGTTACAGACCCTAGCTGTGATGATGAAATACAGCTCGATCGTGATCGCATCATCCAAGTGCTGACAAATTTGGTTTCTAATAGTATTAAGTTTTCCAATAAGCATTCGACGGTTGTCGTCAAGGCTGAGCGACAGACTGAATGCATTTATTTCTCTGTTATAGACGAGGGCGCCGGTATCGCTGCGCGTGACCTGTCAAAGTTGTTTGGTAAATTCCAGCAACTTGATTCAACTGATTCTCGCTCACAAGGTGGTACAGGCCTTGGTTTGGCGATTTCAAAAGCTTTAGTAGAACAACACGGTGGAGAAATAGGTGTGGAGAGTGAGCCAGGTAAAGGCTCGAAGTTTTGGTTTACCATACCAATTAAGGCCAAGCTTAAGGGCGAGCGCGCGAAATCTTTAGCTTAGCTTGAACTTTATCGGCTACTAGCCTTAATTCTTCTAGCTTGAGGACATAGCAGAGGGCGAGATAGATTAAAAGGCCAGCGCTACTGGCGATACCAATATTGAGGGCCAAAACTATTCTGCTTGCTGCCCAGGTCAAACCAAACATCGAAGCTAAAATCGAAGTCAAATAGTCGACAAATGATTGGGGCACATTATTGCTTATAAGATAGCTTGTAAGGCCGCAGAGGCCCGATCCAGTCACCATTATCATTAGCGGCTTAATCATAGATACCGTTCCCAGGCGGCCGGTTCTCATACGTAAGAAAAAGTATAGGCAGCTCAAATTAAATATGGTAATTAGGGTGGTTGCCAGGGCTATGCCACTTATCCCTAGCTTCCATACTGATACGAACAGCCAGTCTAGAAATATCTTTACTAGAATGGCCATTACAGCTATGGCAAAGGGTGTGCGACTGTCTTGGAAGGCATAAAAAACCCGGGTGAGTAAGTCGCGGGCTACATAAAAGAAGATCATTGGTGTCAATATAAGCAAGACTGATGTCACCATCTCTGTGTCGTTGGCTGTCCATGCGCCTTTTTCAAAAAGCAGTTTGATCACAGAGCGCCCTTCTACCAATAGCAGGGCCGAAATCGGCAGAGCCAAGAACCAAAGTAAGGTTAGAGCTCGTTTTAATTCAAATTTGAGATCGTCAATTTTTCCGGCCGCTACATGTTTTGCAAAGATAGGGCCAATGGGAACAAGCATGGCCGTTACTAAGATTCCTAGGGGCAACTGTACCAATCTGTTGGCGTTGCAAATGGCGCTCCAACCACCTTGTACTAAGGCCGAGGCAAAACCTTGGTCGACATAGCCAATTAAAGTGCCAATTGAGGTGCTGAAAGTTAGCGGGAAAAACATAACCAGGTAGTCTTTCATGCCCGGTTGCAGCTTAGCAAAAATATCAAAACTAAAACTAGGTCGGGCCTTTAGCATTCCTGGTATTTGCACAGCTAGTTGGCCAATACCACCAACTAAGGTGCCGAGGGCCAGGGCAACACCGCCGTCAGTATGGGGCAAGAGAACAAAAGTGATGATTGCTCCTGAGGCGAAGGCCGGTGCAATCGATGGCCAAAAGTGTTCATTGTAAGTGTTTGATATGCCACAGCCAATGCCGACTAGGCCGGCAATCATAATCAGTGGGGCCATGATACGCACTTGTTTGATTACTTCAACAAAGCGCTGAGCCGTGGTATAGCCCTGATTTGCATCAACCGTACCGGGCATAATGATGTGCACTATATATGGTGCGAAAATATAAACGAGAAGGGCGATAAGACCTGCGGCAATAGCTGTCCAGGCCATCATCTGCATAACGAGCTTGCCACTACCAGTTTCTTTTTCTTTGGTCAGTGTGGCGAAGGCAGCTGTGTGAAACGGGCCGCCTTGACCGCCAAATAGCACAAGAATAGTGCCAGTAATTGAGTAAGCAAAATTGTAGGAATCGGTAATTAAACCCTGGCCAAAAGCTTGGTTTATTACGATGTCGCGAGCCAGGCCGGCAAACTTGGAGAGCAGAGTAAAGAGAGCGACCAGTGAAAACGTTTTAGCTAGGCTTTTTCCAGAGCTCTGTGTTTTCTCGCTAGCGGGCTTAATGTCCGACACTTTCTGGCTCTTTGCTTATGCCGCCAAGTTCCGCTGCATACTTCACCGAGGGTGGAACAACTGGTTGAATTTTCTTACCCTTGTCACCGGGGACTGTGACATAGTCTGGTGAGATATTGAGGTAGCGCGCCGCTTCCATGCCAACGGCATTGAAGACTGGCCCAGCCACAGTGTTACCCCAGCGACCATCGGTCTGGGGGCTATCAATCACAGCGATGCAGGTTAGTTGTGGGTTGCTGGCTGGCAAGAAGCCCACAAACGAAGCAATTGTTTGACCAGCCATATAGCCCCGGCCATTAGCCGTTACTTTCTGAGCAGTGCCTGTTTTACCAGCCACTCTATAGCCTGGAATTTGACCGGCTATCTGAGTACCTTCATAGATGTTTTCAGCAAGAAGACGTGAAACTAGTTTGGCTACTTCTGGCGCTACAACTCGACGTTTCTTTGGTTCGATCCATTTTTCGGTGACACCATTGCTGGGGTCATACACTCTTCTAATTAAGTGCGGTTGAATCCAGACACCATTATTAGCGACTGCGCTAACTGCGGCCACAAGTTGCAGTGGTGTGACAGCAATGGCACCTTGACCAAAACCAGTAGTGGCAGCGTCAATTGGTGTCCAGTATTTAGCCGGTGTCAAAAGGCCGCGCGATTCGCCTGGTAGCTCAATGCCTGTGCGGCGACCGAGACCAAAATCGCTCAGCTTGTCATGGAACTGTTTCGGTGTCATCGCCATACCAATCATGGCCGAGGCGATGTTGGAAGAGTGGATGAACAGCCCCTTTAAGTCGATGGTGCCATGGCCGCCATCGTGGTTATGAATGGTGCGATTACCAATGGTCAGTGAGCCACCATCGTAAAAAGTAGCATTGGGTTTGATTGCTCCGGTTTCAAGACCAGAACAAACGGTAATGATTTTGAAGGTAGAACCAGGTTGATAGACATCAACCATAGACCAGTTTTTGAGAATCTCGTATGGATACTTATTATAGTGATTGGGATCAAACGATGGATAGTTTGCCCAGGCGAGAATCTCGCCTGTATTTGGGTCGGCAAGAATGACCGCGCCTTTTAGAGCATGTGAGTGTTTGCACATGGCATACAATTCTTTTTCAGCCAAGTGCTGCAAATAGTTATCTATAGTCAGCTCGACGTGGCGACCAAGGGGCGGTGTGATGTCCCAGGATGGCTCGCGCTCAGGCACCAATATTGGATGGCCCTTGCCGTCTAACTGTGGCTTGGGAATGGTGCCAGTATTGGTGAGCATTTCGTGTTCGGCTTGTTCTACTCCACCCTGGCCGTGAAATTCAGCGTCAGTAAAACCAAGCAGGTGAGCGGCAAGGGCCCCTTCTGGGTACTGTCTAAAGGGTCGAGGTACGATATCAATGCCAGCCCAATTTAGTGCCTGTAGAGCGTCTGCTGTCTCTCTATCAAGGTGCTTGGCTAAAGTTACGACAGGGTAACCCTGGTTGAGCAGCTTTGAAATTTTTGCCACTGGTTCTTTGACAATCGCTGCTAGCTTTACAGCAGCTTCTTCACGTTCTGCTTTGAGCAGCTTAACGTGTACATATATGTCGTATCTAGTTGTATCTATCGCTAGAGGAAGCCCGCGGCGATCAGTAATAGCGCCACGATGAACCAGCATGTTGTGCTGCTGTCTTTGGGTTTGAGCTTTCTCTGTAAGTTTGCTGCCTTGATAGATTTGCAGATAGTAGAGTCTTGCAACCACAGATAGGGCGCATACACCTAAGACGATTTGACAGAAGCGCAAGCACCAGAGGGGCGATTTTGGCTGACGCCGTTTTCGCCCGGTTCGGGACCTTGTTCTTACCGGTCTATCTATCAAATCTCTAGGCAAGTCCTTTCCACTCCGCCATCAACAAGACCCGACGTATATCTATCGGATAACTTTTGATTTGTTACAAGAAATGGTTGTCAGAAGTAACAACCAATATTTTAGTAGCCTGGCATCAAAGGTAGTTGATGTTTGGCTGGCTTGAAAGGATTAAGTTTTGGAGCGGTCACTTCTTTGACTATCTTGACTTCCTCCGGCACTCGCAAACCGGTGCTACCGGTGACGCTAGCCTGGATGTCTTGATACGAGACCCTCTTGAGAAGGTCGTAAGACTGTTCAGAATTTTGTTCGCTGAGGCGACGGACCTGGTCTTGAACCTTGCCTACTTCGCTTGATGAAGAAACATCAAAGCCGTAACCCAAGATGGCTAGGCCACACAGGGCTATTAATGAAGCTTGCAGCGTTCTGTTTACACGTACTAGAAAAGGGGCTTTGCGGGTTTTGCGCTTAGGGGACTCAATCGGTACCAGGTGCGGACGAGCGGTCCGTGATGGCGCTGGTGTTGACCGCACGGGAGCAGCTTGATTTTGGCTGTAGCCGAAGGCAACGGGATAAGTCGTTGCTGGTTGCATGTTTTCAACCAAGGCAACTCTGGCAACGGACACTCTTGCGGCCGAATCATTATGAGATCTTCCGTAAGCGAAGCTCACGGGTTGTTCTTCGTTAACGCGGCGGCGCGGGAGAGTGTTAACCATATATACTCCTAAGTCAGCTTTTGAGCTGCACGTAGTTTAGCACTACGGCTCCGGGTGTTGGCAAGCAATTCTTCTTCAGAAGCTGTAATAGGTTTACGCGTAATTATCAGTACCTCGCACTCTTTTTGGCAGGTACAAACGGGGGCTCGAGGTGGGCAAATGCATGACGCTGCGGCCATCTTCAAGAATTGTTTAACGATTCGATCTTCCAAGCTATGAAACGTAATAACTACTAATCTTGCCCCTGGCTTTAGAATAGTTAATGACTCTCGTAAGAAATCTTCAAGACTCTCAAGTTCCTCATTAACAGCCATTCTTATGGCTTGGAAGGTTCTGGTAGCTGGATGTATATAGCCACCACCAGCAGAGCCGAAACTTTTTTTGTAATTTTTTTTATCAGCTGCTCTAGGTATGCAACGCGCGACAATATCAGCCAGAGCAAGGGTAGATTCGATCGGTCTATTCGCCACTATGCGATTGGCTATCTTGCGGCTATGTCTTTCTTCGCCGTATTTGTAAATGATGTCTGCTAGTGCGCCTTCTGGCCATTGATTGACTATGTTGTAGGCTGAGACTGATTCGCTGCGATCCATTCGCATATCGAGTGGGCCTTCTTTCTGAAAACTAAAGCCACGCTCTCCTTGATCTATTTGCATCGACGATACGCCTAGATCTGCCAATATGCCACCATCAATGGTATTGACACCGTATTGCGTTAGTGACTCTTTTAGATATCTAAAGTTGGAGTGAACCATAGTTGCTTTGTCGCCAAAGCGCTCCTTGAGCCGCTCCAGGCTGCCGGCGTCGCGGTCAAAGGCATAGAGTTTGCTCTTGCCCTCGGTCAGCTCAGCAATACGAGCCAAATGCCCGCCAGCGCCGGCGGTGGCATCTACATATGTGAGACCGGGCCGTACATCCAATGCCTCGATAACTTCGTTGAGGAGAACCGGTATATGTTCCAAAAATTAATCAGTCCGTATATTTAATTGCCCGAAGAAGGGCGGTCTGGCTGCGGGCTTTTGCTTGTTCTTTCTTTGCGCTTCGCCACTACATCGAAGTCTCCGCAGATTGAGTATATCAAGACCAGGCCAACTAGCAGGCCAGCGGCAGCAAAGAGAGCGGGATACTCAGGTCTGCTGGCAAAGAGATTAAGCGATAGAAGTATTTGTGAAAGGAGCACTGGGATAGCCAAGAGGATGGCTGGCATGAGTAATTGTCTGGCACTGGCAGTTGTGCCAGCGCAGTGCCATCTCAAGCCGTCCCACCAGAAGGTCAAGGCGATCTTGAGACCCATGCTATTGGCTGGGTAGAGCATTCTTCCCCCGCGCAGAGCGACGAAGCTGCGCTCGCAAGAAGTACATTTCAGTGTTTCAGTGATACCAAAGGGTTCAATCATGCCAGAACTGCAGCGTGGGCATGGATACGACTGGTTGGCTGCGATTATTTGTTGCCGGATTGAAAGATTTTGGTAGGAAGAATGGAACATCTGAAAATTCCCCATGGACCGAGTAAAAATATAGTCACAGTCGAACTGCATCGACGTCATACCCCGTCGTTGCCTGTTCTTTTGGCAAGAGATCCAATCCCCTGTATATTCTTGATACCCGCTAGCAGGCCTCCCCTCTACAGGTCGGAGGGAAAATTGCTAGATTTAATCAAATTTGATTGGTGGCTCTGGTTACAACCGCCGATAAAGCTCAAACTTAAGAGAAATAGGGGTCTTTACGGCTAGCACCAAGCGCTCCCACTGCTAGCATCAGTCGGAATGTCTCGCCATAGTCAGCGCCTTGAATTGTTATGGTTCTAGCAGAAAGCCTTTTGATTTGTGGTAACAGTTCAGCGGCATCAGCCATGGATGGGTCAAAGAAGGTGATTTCGATCTGGGCTGGTTCGGCCGCTTTGAATAATTGCCAGTGCTTTTTGTTGGTGGCCTGACGAGCTTTTTCTTTTAATAGTTTGAGATTTTCTTGATGAGGATGGAACACTGCGGCATAGCGCGAAACAGCAGTTTTAACCTGGGCTGTGACAATATCTCCCAGTAGATCGCGAGCTTCTTCACAAACAGTGTCATCACCGCAAAGCATCGCTATTGGTACGCCGAAGTAACCAGCCAATGCTGCATTGAGGCCGGTTTCGCCCACCGGTTTACCATTCAGCTTTACTTCAAAAAATATCTGGGCCCGGTAAGTGTGGCTTAAAACTCCCGTAGCATGACCGGCTCGGGCATGGTAGCCGACAAATACGGCAAAATCAGCTGGGTCAATCCCCGAAACCATCGAGAAGGGCTTCTGCCAGCCGCTGCGCACCGAAACCCCCTTGTGTTGGTAAAGCTTCTCTATATGAAGATTGCGCATATCCCAGTGCGAATCGTTCACCAAAATTTCGTCTACACCGCCAGCCAAAAGGCCTTCAATTACAGCATTAGTCTCTTCATGCATTAGCTCTAAGGCCCTAGCGTAGCCGGGCTCGTTGGGCTGTGTTTGGCTTGAATGCAAAATTCCGTTAACGCCTTCTAAGTCAACAGATATATACGCTCTCATTTTGTTAGTAACCTTCTACTGCTCATATGCCGCTGCAAGACTAAAAATGGATGAGTATATAAGGGATTGTTGCCAATTCCTTTCTTAATTGGTTACTTCCTGATCATGTCAAGCACAGGAAAGCCGGCAAGGGTTATAATCTCCCGAGATATATGGAAACCGACCCCAATCAGTTGTTAACGCATTTAATGCCATTTACCAAGATGCATGGTCTTGGCAACGACTTCGTCATGGTCAAAGATGTTGACCTCGATTTAGCATTGCGTGGTCTATTGAAGGCGGCAGGGAAAAATTTAGATATTGCTGCCACTCTGAGTCGGTTGGCTCAGTTAGTGTGTGATCGGCGTTTTGGCGTTGGTGCCGATGGTCTAATTGTCGCTGTCAGTACTGATACCTCTGATAACTCTGCCGAATTTGTGGCTGAAAAAATTGTCTGCGCCTATCCTTCTTATGAGCAATGCGATTTGGCTTGGATTTACATCAATAGTGATGGCTCCTCTTCTGATATGTGCGGTAACGGCCTGCGCTGTTTAGCTTATTTTGCTCGTGAGAATGCTAAGTGTGAGAGCGAAAGACGTTGGCCCCAGTCTGATCGTTTCAAGGTTGCCACTCGGGCCTATCCTGTTAATGTCACTGTTCTCAACTCGCTAACAGGCTCTGCCGGTGGTGCCGCTAATAATTCGCGTCAGCGATTTATTAGTACAAGTTTGGCTGCGCCCCAGGTCAAATTTGTTGGCGAAAAGCTAATTTTGGGCGATATCGCCCTTAGTGCCACTGCTATCGATATGGGAAATCCTCACTGCGTCATCTTCGATTGCCCCGAGTTGGAATTGACTCAATATCAAGGCTGTATGCATGGTATATCGAGTGGTGCCTCTGCCTCTTTCGTAGAAAAATTTCCTGCTCGCTTGCTTGACCGGGCTCATCAGATTCAGGGCCTGTCTATCTTTCCTCAAGGAGTTAATGTTGAATTTGTTCTGCCCCAGGGGCGCGATCGGGCCGTCGTATACGTTGTAGAACGAGGCTGTGGGCCAACTTTGGCCTGCGCGTCAGGGGCTGCTGCGGTGGTGGCAGCAGGGGTAATTGAAGAGCGCCTAAACCGCCAATGCTGTGTTATTCTTCCAGGTGGGGAACTTGAGGTCACCTGGTCTTCCTTGGATAATCTCATCGAGTTAAACGGACCAGCGCAAATAGCATTTTCCGGCGAATTTCCACTCGACGATAGTTTGTGTTCTTCTGATTTGCTAGCCGATCACTCTAGCTGCGAAAGTAGAGAGGAGTTGCCAGCATGACTATGATAATGGAAGCTGATCAGCGCCGCGAATGGATGAAGAGTCGTCGCAAACAACGGAAAGCTACGCGTCGCGCTAGATCGCGTAGACAAACTTTGCGCTATGTTCTTTTGTTCGGAATGCTTATCGCTGCTGCTGCTTGTTTTACCCACTTGCCCTGGGCCCTTCATAATGAAAAAACAGAAGTGATTGTGCACGGCAATTCGGTGGCTACCAAGGATCAAGTTCTTAAGCTTGTCAAAAATGCAGTCAATGTGCCGATATACCGCATTGACCCTAAGAAATTAGAAAATCAAATTGCTTCTCTTAAGGCTGTTCGTCATGCTTTCGTTCGGCGCTACGCCCTGCCGAAGCCGCATCTAGTCGTAGAGATATTAGAAGAGTATCCCTGGGCTACCTATAGTCCTGATCCAACCAAACCAGCCGAGGCCGTTATTGCCCAATCTGGTCGATTTATTTCTATTGCTGAGTTTCCTGCGGTGGTTCGTCCCCACCTAGTTATTTACGGGCGGCATAGCTTGAAGCTCACTTCGCGCGAAGTGGCTCAGTGGGCCAGTTGGGCAAACTACATTAGTAGTCAGACCGGACGACCAGTCGATTATATTGATATGCGTCAACCCTTTGACGTTAAAGTCGCTAACGGGGATTTGACCTTAAAAATTGGTTTGCCTGATGCTACTTTGACTAGGCGGCTGGGACGCTTAGTTTCAATACTTCCCACAGTGGAGCCAATAAAAGACAAAGTCGAATTTATTGATCTTGGTCTCGATAATTCAATTCCACTAAAAATCTCCAAAAATCCTAAGCGGCCGACTGAAAAATCAGAAGCTGAAGACGCTCGCAATGAAGCTTTGAACAACATTCCAGAAAGTATTCAGGGCGCTCTTTCGAGCACGCCGAGCAATGGTCAGCCTCAAGCTAATTCTGCTGCGGCACCGACTGCGACAACTGGCTCTATTTCAAGTCCTGCGCCAAGTCCGCTTCCCAATACTAAGCCAAATCCAGCAGTGGCTCAAACTTCAAATACTCTATAAGCTCTCTTTCAGAGCTGCTTTAGCACCTTCCCAGAGGTCGTTTAGTTGCTCCGCTGAATGTTCTTTGAGGGGCAGCTCGCTATGGCGCTCCATCCACTCGAAGCGGCTTTTAAATTTATTGATGGTCATTAGCAAGCACTCTTCAGGGTCGAGGGCATGCCAGCGAGCGAGATTGACCATGCAGAACAGGGCATCGCCAAATTCAAGGGCGACCTCTTGTTTGGCTTTGTCACTGTCTTTTTTTTTGTTCGGGTCAATTGCCTTGCCGTTTTTGGGGCTGACTAAGTCAGGGTGCGAAATAGCTTCTTGTAGTTCGCTAATTTCTGAATGAAGTTTTGCCCAAACATCAGCTTCTCTTTCCCATTCAAAGCCTTGATTGACAGCTTTTTCGGAAATCTTTAGGGCTTGAAGCAAGGCTGGCATGGTTTTGGGCACCCCAGCTAGAGCTGATTCTTTTGCCTCAGGCTGCTCTTGCCCTTGGTCGAGCTTCTCTTGCTTCTCTTTTGCTTTCAATTCTTGCCACTGGGTCACTACCCCTTCAGCCGTATCAACTTTAGATTCGGCAAAAACGTGGGGATGACGGCGGATCATCTTGGCATTTATCGAGGCCGCGACATCTTCAATCGTAAAGTTTCCATCGTCCTTTGCTACTTGTGAATTGAGTACAATCTGTAGCAGTAAGTCACCCAGTTCTTCTTTGATTTTTTCAGGGTCGCCTTCGTGAATTGCTTCCATCACTTCATAGGCCTCTTCTAGCAAATAGCGGGCTAGACTTTTGTGAGTCTGCTCTCTATCCCAGGGGCAGCCTTCAGGCGATCTGAGCTTGGCTACGGTTGCAATGAACTGCTCTAGATGTGAACCTTCTAAATTTGAGCTTTCTAAATCTGAAGACATGGGGCTCCATAGGCTTTAAGCTATATGTATAACCAGAGGCTAGCATAGCTTCTCTTTCCTTTTCTTAGTTTGTGGGAATAAATCTCGTGGATATATGTGTTATTGGCGCCGGCTACGTAGGTCTAGTGACGAGCGCTTGTTTAGCTTATCTTGGCAATCATGTTACGGCTGTTGAAGCCAACCCGGAGCGCTTAGGTAGTTTGAAAAGTGGCTTAGTGCCATTTTTTGAGCCCGGATTGCAAGATTTTGTCAGAGAGACCAGTGAGTCTGGCTTCCTCAATTTTTCAGACAATTTAGAAGAGGCTGTTAAGCGGGCTCAAATCATATTCATCGCCGTAGGCACTCCTTCACTTCCTAATGGTGAGCCCGATCTCTCTCAGGTGATGGTTGTGGCCCGCAGCATAGGCAGCGCACTAGATGCTAAGCACCGTCGCATCATTGTCAATAAATCAACCGTTCCTGTGGGCTCTGGTAACTGGGTAGAAATGCTTGTTTCGCAAGGCGTACAAAATGCCCAACCGGTTCCGGCTCGCGCCGCTAGACCAGAGTCACCTAGTTTTGTCGTAGTGAGCAATCCTGAGTTCTTGCGCGAAGGTAGTGCTATTTCTGACTCGTTCTATCCTGACCGTATTGTGGTTGGCTCCACCGATGAGCAGGCTGTTGCTGTGATGAAGAGCCTTTATAAGCCAATTGTCGAGCAGAGCTTTGACGTGCCCACCTTTGCACCTCGGCCCAAAGATTTTTCCTCTGTACCTTTTGTTGTCACTGACCTGGCTTCAGCTGAGTTGATCAAGTATTCAGCCAACGCCTTTTTGGCCATGAAAATCAGCTTTGCTAACGAAATCGCTGGACTTTGCGAAAAAGTAGGAGCTGATGTTAGCCAAGTGACTCAAGGTATCGGCCTTGATTATAGGATTGGCAAAGCCTTCCTTCATGCTGGAGTGGGCTGGGGCGGTAGCTGTTTTGGCAAAGACGTCAGTGCTTTGATGCAGGTTGCTAAAGAGTATTCCTATCCAACATCGTTGCTAGAAGCCACTGTTGCTGTCAATGATCGTCAGCGCCTGGTAGTAATTAAGAAGCTGCAAGATGAGTTGAAGATATTGAAAGGTCGCACTATAGGCTTACTTGGCCTTTCGTTCAAGCCCAATACTGACGACTTGCGCGATGCACCAGCATTGACTATTGCCTACCAGCTCTTGAAGATGGGTGCCTCGGTAAAAGCTTACGACCCAGTCTCTAATGACCGCTGCAAAGTTCTGCATGCGAGCCTCGACTTAGTTTATTGCCACAGTGCTGAGGATTTGGCTGCTGATAGCGATGCTCTTGTACTGGTAACGGAGTGGGAGCAATTCAGAAAATTAGACTGGAAAAAATTGGCTAAGAGTATGCGTTGGCCCCTTGTGATTGACGGCCGCAATGCCTTAAACGAAGAAGAGATAACCGCTGCCGGTATGACTTATCGAGGAGTAGGACGTTGAGAATATTAATTACTGGTGGTGCCGGTTTTATCGGTTCACATTTGACCGATCGCATGATGGCTGAAGGGCACCAAGTTGTGGTGATGGATAATCTCATCACTGGTAACTATCAGAATATCGCTCAGCACAAGTCTAATCCGCGCTTTGAATTTATCCATCACAATGTCTCTAACCATATTCATATTGTTGGAGACTTAGATTGGGTAATACATTTCGCTTCTCCAGCATCACCTGTCGATTACTTGTTGTTGCCAATTGAAACCCTAAAGGTCAATTCATTAGGCACACACAATACCCTTGGCCTGGCTCTTTCGAAAGGTGCAAAATATTTTCTAGCTAGTACTTCAGAGGTCTATGGTGACCCCGAAATACATCCGCAGCCCGAAACCTACTGGGGCAATGTTAATCCTATCGGCCCTCGTGGTGTCTATGATGAGGCAAAGCGTTTCGCTGAAGCAATCACCATGGCCTACCATCACAAACATGCCTTAGATACTCGCATCATTCGCATCTTCAACTGCTATGGTCCGCGTCTCAGGCTCGATGATGGCCGGGTTGTCTCTAATTTCATCGGTCAATCTTTGGCCAATGAGCCCCTGACTGTTTATGGTGAAGGCCAGCAAACTAGAAGCTTCCAATATGTCTCTGACCTAGTTGAAGGCATTGTCCGTTTAATGGATGTTGACCATCATTTGCCGGTGAATCTTGGTAATCCAGAAGAAAAAACTGTGCTTGAGTTGGCCACTATCATCAAAGAGTTGGTGGGTAGCAGTAGTGAGATTGTGAAAAAGCCTCTACCTGTTGATGATCCAAAACGTCGGCTGCCCGATACTACAAAGGCGAAGCAACTGATTAACTGGGCGCCAAGCAAAGATTTGGTGGATGGTCTGAAAGAGACCATTGAATGGTACCGCCAGGCCCAAGCTCGCGAGTTGAATGCCGTTAAATAGCCAGGATAAGACGGCGGGCTGCTGGCTGTAAGGGTCTATATAAGTATGGGAAACCCCAGGGATTAAAGCCTTGGGGTTTTTGCCTGTCTGGGATAAATAGTTGGGTGACGTAAGAACTCGCGAAGAGGCAAGAAACAGCTTGACAACAAAAGAGCAGGACGCTTAGAATCCTCTAACCCCCCCGTATACTACATATTTACTTTGAGGCCACTAGCATGGGCGACGGCAAACACGCGCGTACAGATAATCCTAAAGGGAAATCAGAGTCCAGCTCAGACGAAGGTGGCCTATTCGGTCGCGTCATGGGTGGTCTCAAAACCGTCAAAGACGCTGCTGTTACAAAGGGCGGCCAGGTTATACAAGAGGGCGGCCAGGTTATACGCGAGGGCGCTACATTGGCCAGGGAGAATGCTCCCAAATTGAGAGAAGCAGCCGTCGAGGCTAGGGACAGCAAGGTCGGTAAAGCTGTTATCGCAGCCGGGACTGATGCCTACCGAGACGAGAAGAAGCATGTTGTTGGTATAGGCGAAGCCGCCAAGCGTGGTGATGTCAAAACACTTGTACGCGAAGGGGCTCCTCTGTTAGCTGGCGGCCCAGCAGGGTTGGTGGCTGACCGTGCAATCGGGCAGGCTATGAAGCAAGGGGTTAAGGCCTTGCCTGCTGACCATCAGGGTCCGGCCCGAGACGTTCTAAATCTTGCTAACGGTGGTATCCCCGATGCTCAAGATGTAATTGTCGGCACAGTCCTTGATTCAGATAAACGCCACAAGGCTGCTGCTGTTGCTTCTGAGGCTGGCCACGCCGTAGTTGGTGGTGTTAAGAAAGGCTGGGGTTGGATTACAGGTGGTCATGGTGCCGATTCTGTTGCCAATGCCGAAGCCAAGGCCGGTAGAAAGTCAGGTCAGGTCGAGTATCCAGACAATGATAAGCCGCAAAAATTGCCCAAGCCGCCAGCTACGCCGGCTACCAAGAAATAGTTGCCTTGCTTGATGTTTTGTTTAATTGATGAATTGAATCAATTTAGGCACTCGATGTAATTATTGATTGGCTGATGGCCTCGCTTTTCGATATATCCTTGCCTTTGCAGGGAATGAATATCTGCAGGCAAACAATTACTGTTGGATTAGTCACTTGTGGGCATTGAATTTAGCCTGTGCGCAGGGTGCAAAAAGGTAATTTTTGCTACGCTATATTCGTATTGTTTTCAGAGGCAGGGGTATTTCATGATCGGCAGCAGATTGTTATTGCGCTTAGCTGTTTTTGTCGTAATGGCGACCAGTTGTTCTTTGCTTTCTGCTTGCGGTGGGTCTTACAAACCCACTGGCTTAGCTCTACCGGAAAAATTTCCCATTGCTTGTTATCCCGGTACAGAATGCACCAAATCTGACAGTACGCCAATTGGTCAGAACAAATATCGACAAGTTGTGATTTTAAAGAGTAGTGATGAGTTTGATAAGATTCTGAACTTCTATAAGAATGAAGTGGCAATGAAAGCCTATCGTTTGCTTTCCGACAACAATCTCAAAGGAACAATAACTCTTGAGTGCATGGCTGATTGGGCTAAGTTAGACATTATTTTGGTGCCGGTTGGCGAACAAACAGTCATTTGTATTACTTACGATCCGAAGCTAGATCCGGCGCAGAAATAGGCATGAATTCAGTATTACTGGTGGTGCCGCCCAAGGCTTTGGCTTTTTGCGTTGCTCTATTTCTCGTTCCGGTGCCTCAAGCATTAGCTCAGGTACCTGCTTTTAGTGCGTCTTCGAGAAATACTCCAGCATCTGTGGCTGAAGGCTCGCCGGTTGCGCCTGCCACTTCTAAGGCTCCTACCACCGCTGCTTTGTCATCATCATCATCTTCTTCTTCTTCTTTGCCTCCGGCCCTACCCAACTTTAAACCGACAGCTATAGGAGCTTTCGCTAATCGTTTGGCCTTTGAAGGTTGGACCGGTCTAGATCTTTACATCTGGCAGCCTGTGGTTGGCGCTCTTATACCCCAGCTGCCGGAGAGCGACGGTTTGAAAGCGGCCATTCTTCAAGAATATGGTTTGCAGTCTTTTACACGCAAATCGCTACAGCGTGGTCAGCGATATATACATATTGATGTCTACGAATTTGCCAACAATGATGGTGCTTTTGCCGCTTATGCTTTCTTGCGTCGCGGAGCAACCACCGTTGTGCTGCGTGGTGACGCCACATCAGAAGACGATGACAGCATTTCATTTGTTCAAGGCAAGACTTTTACATCTATATATGGAACGTCAGCGGATGATGACGAAAGCAAGGATGTCATTAGGCGCGTCGCCACAAAAGTAGCAAAGGCGATTGTTGAAACTGGCGCTCCGCCTTACATTCTCTCAACTATGCCGCAGCTGGAATTTCTCCGTGGCAGCGAGAAAATAGTAATGGGTCCAGTCTCAGCACGACGTTTTTGCCCTGCCCCCTATCTTAATTCGTTAGATTTTAAGCAGGCTAGATTGGCCTGTGTAGCTGACTATCAGATGCGCGAGCCAGTGAAAGAGCGCGTTAAGTTGTTGCTTGTGGATTATGGTGGCAATGCCAAAGTTGCAGCAGCAAGCTATCAATCGTATATCTCAGCACTCTGTCAAAGTCGTGATGAGAACCCCGACTTGCGCCTGGCGCAAGATAGTAACCAGTTTCGAAACGGTGCAACTTTTACTGAGATTCAACTGCATGGCTCTCGTATTTTTATGGTCACCGGTGCTCGTAAAAAGTACAGTGCCGAACTTTTGCTGCGTCAGATTCGCTAAGTAGACTCGAAATGGTGCCTTTTTGGCTGGTAGTCAAGAGTTGGGCTGCTTCTGGGATTTGTCTCAAGACGCTGAACTCGTCCGATTCTATTTGTTTGGTGCCAATCAAGTGTTGCGAGGCGTAACAAGCGTTCCCGCGGTTTGAGATGTGGCGTTTTTCTCATGATTGAGCTAGCTGATTCTTGAAAGAGGCACCGGCTGCTAATTTCGCTCATAAGAATGTGTTAGGCAATTGTGTATATTTCTGGATGCTTTTGTAAGAAGCCTATGGACACTCACTTTTGTATTGTTTGACACGTCCTATTTAGCTTGGTATGATTTCTCTCGTCGTCTGAATTACATTCGCCTCTGAGCGGATCACTCCGACGCCAACTTGAACCCTGATAACTGAATAGCCTTATGTACAAGGCGCCTGTCAAGAATTTTGAGTAGGCAAACTAAATCGTTTTAAACGCACTTGGCTAACGCTAAGTGACAACGGAGAGTTTGATCCTGGCTCAGGACGAACGCTGGCGGTGTGCTTCACACATGCAAGTCGAACGAGGTAGCAATACCTAGTGGCGGACGGGTGAGTAACGCGTGGGAATCTGCCTTTAGATGGGGGATAACGGGTCGAAAGACTCGCTAATACCGCATATGACGAAAGTTGAAAGGAGTAATCCGTCTAAAGATGAGCCCGCGTCCGATTAGCTAGTTGGTAGAGTAAAAGCCTACCAAGGCGACGATCGGTAGCTGGTCTGAGAGGATGATCAGCCACAATGGGACTGAGACACGGCCCATACTCCTACGGGAGGCAGCAGTGGGGAATTTTACGCAATGGGCGAAAGCCTGACGTAGCGACACCGCGTGAGCGAAGAAGCCCCTTGGGGTGTAAAGCTCTGTCAGCTGGAACGAAAAAAAATGACGGTACCAGCAGAGGAAGCATCGGCTAACTACGTGCCAGCAGCCGCGGTAAGACGTAGGATGCAAGCGTTGTCCGGATTTATTGGGCGTAAAGAGTTCGTAGGTGGTTTGTTAAGTTTGGTGTTAAAGATTGGGGCTCAACCCTGAAACTGCACTGAATACTGGCAGACTCGAGTGTGGTAGAGGCTAGTGGAATTCCCAGTGTAGCGGTGAAATGCGTAGATATTGGGAAGAACACCGGTGGCGTAGGCGACTAGCTGGGCCATAACTGACACTGAGGAACGAAAGCCAGGGGAGCGAATGGGATTAGATACCCCAGTAGTCCTGGCCGTAAACGATGGATACTAGGCGTATCGGGTATCGACCCCTGATGTGCCGCAGCTAACGCGATAAGTATCCCGCCTGAGTAGTACGGCCGCAAGGTTGAAACTCAAAGGAATTGACGGGGGCCCGCACAAGCGGTGGAACATGTGGTTTAATTCGAAGCAACGCGAAGAACCTTACCAGGGCTTGACATGGTAGGAACCTTTAGGAAACTAGAGGGTGCCCGCAAGGGAGCCTACACACAGGTGGTGCATGGCTGTCGTCAGCTCGTGTCGTGAGATGTTGGGTTAAGTCCCGCAACGAGCGCAACCCCCGTTGTTAGTTGCCATCAGGTAATGCTGGGCACTCTAGCGAGACTGCCGGTGACAAACCGGAGGAAGGTGGGGACGACGTCAAGTCATCATGCCCCTTATGCCCTGGGCTACACACGTGTTACAATGGTTGGGACAATGTGATGCAATCCCGCGAGGGGGAGCGAACCACCAAACCCAATCTCAGTTCGGATCGCAGGCTGCAACTCGCCTGCGTGAAGTCGGAATCGCTAGTAACCGCAGATCAGCACGCTGCGGTGAATACGTTCCCGGGCCTTGTACACACCGCCCGTCACGTCATGGGAGTTGGTCACGCCCAAAGTCGGTGCGCTAACCGTAAGGAAGCAGCCGCCTAAGGCAGGGCCGATGACTGGGACGAAGTCGTAACAAGGTAGCCGTACCGGAAGGTGCGGCTGGATCACCTCCTTTCTAGGGAGTAATCGGATACATCATCTCGGTGATTGATGGAACCTCCGACACTCCAATCTGCGAGCCGAAAGGCTAAGACCAGATTGGTACTTCTCCTAGGTCGATGTCTATGAAACTTAAGAAGTTGGAACACCAGTTCTACTCAAATACTTTTTAAGCGGAGACGACAAGGCGTCTTATCTTAAGGCTATTCAGTTATCAGGGTTCAACCTGCAAGAGCAAAAGCTCAGTATGTTGAATCAATGAAGAAATCAAATTAGGGAGTCAGTGATGACTCCCTTTTTGTTTGGAGCGTCAGTAATGGCTCCTTTTTTTGTTTGGCAATTTTTGTCAGAAAAATCGCCGTATTTTCTGACATCTCAACTTGCTTCGCCATTTACAAGGCTTCCAAGGAGAGAATTTTGTATCGAATTGGCGTAATCTTTCATATGCTTTGGATTCTCGGAATTAGCTAGCAGTTAAGGAGTGGTTTATGAGTGGTGTAAACTTTGGTCGCCTTGCAGTTTCTCTTTCTCTTGGTCTTGCCTCGCTGAGCATGGCCTGCAGTCAGAGTTTTGCTCTCCCAAGCGGTGGAGTTTATACTCCCATCAATATTGAAGAAGTGCGAGCTGCTGCTAAGTCTGAGTTGAAGAATGCCAGAGCGGCTGGTCGTCTAACTGCCGAAGAAACCAAGAAGATGGAAGTTAGCCTAAATGATGCCAATACCTTAGAGGCTATTGAGAGCACTTGGGCGCAGATGGAAGCTCGCGCTCAAGAGGTTAAGTCTAATCACCTCAGCATCGATCACCTTATCAAGCAGTTTTCAGCCGATATCGATAAGCTCGTCAAAGACAAAACTCTCACTGTTGCCGACGCCAAGTTTTATCGTGACCGCATTGCTGGCATGAAGCGTCTACAAAAGCAATTCACTGCCAATGGTCATCGTCTAGATTTCTGGCAGTTCAATGTTTTGGCCCTCGATCTTTCCAGTGTTCAAGAGAGACTGACCCGCGCTCTTGCCCGTCAGGGGATGAGCACTGAGAGTATTGATGATTTGATTTTGCGAAGTGATTTGTATATGGCACGTAACGCCGTTTGTGCCCGTCAACTCAACACTTATAAGAGCTACATTGTCGAGCCCGAGCTCTTGTTGCGAGCAAAGAATGAACTCTATTCAGTCTTGAAAGATCGCGCTCACAGCAAAGTCGCCACCCCAGAAGTAAAGGCTCAATTGCAGAAGAGACTGTTGGCCACTCATTATGAAGCCGGTAAGATTCAACCAAGCCAAGAAGAAATCGACTATGCGATTTCAGAAGTACAGCGATTGATTGATAGTGGAATTAAGAATGGCAATCTCGGCCATACTGATGCAACCCGCTTGCAGCAGGAGCTCGAGCTTGTGAAGGCAATCAATAAGAGCTATCCAGGTCCAAATCCTGGAGTCGATCCTTTCGAAAAAGAATTGCGTCACGAAGAAGTTCGTTTCATGGCCAGCGACATCAGATTCTTGCAAGATTGGCTTGCACGCTTGTTGCGTAAAGACGGTGATACTGATCAAGGCCGTGAGCAGATCCTCACCATCGTTCGTCGCGCCGATCTTGCATTCTTCACTCACCGTATTGCTGAAGCCGATGTTGTCGCTATTCTCAATCTTGTTTCGCAAGCTTTGCGTGCTGAAAACAAGGTCGAGCGTTTAGCTATTTTGAAGGAAGGTCAGGGCAAGCTCGATATGATGATCGCTGATTATTCGTGGAAGCCAGTTGATGTAGCTGCGCGCGTACAAGAGCTAAATAAGATGATTGCTAAGCTCAAGAACGCTCAAGGCGAAGCCAGTGCTGAGCGTGATCGCATCGAGGGAATTTTGCGTAGTTTGCCGCAATCAAGCAGCCCTGAAAAAGTCGGCGCTAATATCGTTGCTGGCTCAGAGTTAGAGTTGCTGCGCAGCAAAGTTGCCTCGCTTCTTAAGGAAGAGCAGAAGACATCAAACGAAACCAATCAGTAGGCTTAGAGAGCGGCTTTGTCTAAAACGTTGTTTTGTTTTTTGATGGCGTTGCCAGCTTGATCAAAGGTAATGACTTCAACAGATATTTGCTCTTCTAGGCGGCCGCTCGTCTTGGTTTCTTTGCGCACCATTAACTGCGAAATTTTGTCGTAGATGTGAGTCTCTTCCAAGAATCTATCAGTGGGTGGATGATAGAGGCGCTTGAAATATTTCAATAAGGCACCTTCTTCTGAAAAGTGGAAGTGCTCGGTTACGCCGCGCTGGCCATCGGTCAGCCATTGAATTTGCTCGCGATGATTCATTTTGCCTGTTTTGGCATCGAACCAATGGTTGACTGAAAATAGTGCTTTGCCGTCTGGCCCAAACTCAGTCTGGCCCTGAAAAGAATTGACCTGTCCCTGAGTTTCACGCACCACAGTGCGAACGAGAATGCCTTTGGGATTCATTACAAGCACAGACTCGATGGCCTGATCTTCGCTCAGGTAGCGCTTATCTTTGGTTAGTATGTTTCCGTCTGGCAGTGTATAAGATTCGAAGATGCTGTCTATGTCGCCGGTATCTGGGTGAAATCGAGTTTCTGAGCGGCCGTCGGCTGAACGCTTCACCATTTTTACCAGCTTATCTTCGCTGGTGTAGACCTTCTCCAGGTAGTATCCGATCTGTCTTTCGCTCTTATAGACATGAAAGGTTGTGCGTAGCTCCCCTTCAATTTTGGAGCCGAGCTCGACTTCTTGAAAGCTAAGTTCAAGTGCGGGATCATCGCAGTATTGGTTATGTGGTAACTCTGGTTTCATGTCTGGGATTCCTGGAAAAGAAAGGCATGCGAAGCATGTGGGGCCGTTGACTCTAAATAGAGTGAATTAATCTATTAGTTAGGTACTTTTAGACATAATCCTGGGCTATGCCAGACTAAGTCTAATCCCGAGGATTGTCAAGCGGTTTTTAATCTTCCTCTTAGAGTTAATCTAAGACAGAATCTGGTCTTTGCCCTTCTGCCAACCGTTAACCTAGGGCAAGGCCACCTGTAGCGGTTTCTTTGTATTTTTGGTTCATATCAAGGCCGGTCTGCTTCATCACTTCAAGGGAGCGGTCGAGGCTAATGAGATGAGTGCCGTCGCAGGCCAGAGCAAGCTCGGCTGCATTGAGTGCTTTGACTGCTCCCATGGCGTTGCGTTCGATGCAAGGAACCTGCACTAGGCCCTTAATTGGGTCACAGGTCATACCGAGATGATGTTCTATGCCTATTTCAGCCGCCTGCTCAATTTGTTCGGCGCTGCCTCCGAGCATGGCGACGGCTCCGGCGGCGGCCATGGCGCACGATGTACCAACCTCGCCCTGGCAGCCTACTTCGGCACCAGATATGGAGGCGTGTACTTTAACGAGAGCGCCCACAACCGATGCTACGATCAGGCCGTTTTGAAGGGTCTCTTGGCTCAGTTTGTGTGCTTCTTGTAGGGTTCTAAAAACAGCTGGTATCAAGCCTGAGGAGCCATTTGTCGGTGCTGTCACGACTCGGCCGCCAGCGGCATTTTCTTCGTTTACGGCAATAGCATAAACCGAGGGTTTGAGGCCCGCTGGCGAAGAGTAAACCGTCACTTTTGTCCCAGCTAGCATTTGCTCGTGAAGCGCCTTTGCTCTGCGTTTGACGTTGAGGCCACCGGGCAAAATTCCTTCGGTGGAAAGACCGCGCTCTACGCATGAATCGAAAACCGCCAGAATTTTGCTCAATTCTTCTCTTAATTTGTGCTCTGACAATCCGCACACTTTCTGGTTCTCAACAACAATTTGCCACGGTGCCATTTTATGCTTTTTGCACTGCTCTACAAATTCTTTGCCGGAATTATAGGGGTACGGCAGGTCATAAATAGTAGTGTTAGAACCTGCAGGCTGGCGCTCCCAGGTAATTGTGTCAACCGGTTCGACGAAGCCGCCGCCAACTGAAAGTATGATTAGCTCTTTGATTGTGTTCTCGCCTTCTTTGAGCAAGAACCGCATAGTGTTTGGATGGGGCAATGGTTTTCCGTCCATCGTCCAGGCCGCCCAGACTAAATCGACATCTGGTTGAAAGTGCACTTTGACTTTGTCGCCAAGTTCAGAAAAGGGCAAAATTGGATTTTTTTTCAATTTTTCTGTGGCCGACCAAATTTCATCTGGCATAGATTCTTTGGGGCTATAGCCCCAAAGCCCGCCGCAAACAGCCCCATCGGTCTGGTGGCCAGAGCCCGTGGCAGAAAGGCTGCCATAAAGTTCAACTTTAATCGTGTATTGATGAGCGCTTTTCGCTGGTAACTTGACCAGCAATTCGGAGACAATCTTACGAAACTCGAGAGCTGCCACCATGGGCCCGACAGTGTGGGAGCTGGATGGCCCAACACCAATCTTGAACATATCAAGGGGGCTGATGTGATCGGCACGTACTGGATTCATTGCTTACACTCGAATGTTAGTATGACCGCCGATTCTACAACGTTTTATCTAGCGATCATGTGCTATATATCAAGGCTAAAATTCTTAAAACGAGAGCTTTATGTTGACTCTAACTAAACCCGGAATCGACGACTACGCTGAGTCGAAAACTGAGCCTACGAGCGCACTTCTGGCTGAGCTCGTGCGTGATACCCATGAGAATATGGATTATCCGCAGATGTTGACAGGACGGCTTGAGGGAAGATTTCTCAAGTTGATGGTGCAGATTGCCGCGGCTAAGTCTGTTTTAGAAATTGGTATGTTTACCGGTTATTCCGCTCTTTCGATGGCTGAGGGTTTGGCCAAAGGCGGTAAGGTAACCACTCTTGAGATTGATGAGACGTGCATTGCCTTTGCCAAGAGATATTTTGAGCGTAGCGAGCACGGCTCTAAAATTGAAGTGATTCAGGGGCCTGCACTAGATTCGCTGGCGAAGTTATCTGGACCTTTTGACTTTGTCTTTATCGACGCCGATAAGCCAAATTACAAAAATTACTATGAGGCGGTCTTGCCCAAACTCAAGGTTGGCGGGGTCATACTCGTCGATAATGTGCTTTGGAGCGGAACGGTTCTTGAGCCCAGCAAGGCCGATCAATCTGGCCAAGCAATTATCGAATTCAATGATTTTATTGCCACAGACGATCGCGTTGATCGTGTATTGCTAACACTGCGTGACGGTGTTTTCATGCTGCGTAAACGCTAAAAAAGGAGAGAAGGAAGAATGACGGCTAAAGTGGAAACTTTCACACGCACACCAGTGCTTGAGACTCTGAAAAAAGAGAACATCGGTAAGCGTGTCAGACTCTGCGGTTGGGTGCGCACGCGGCGTGACTCTAAAGGTGGATTTTCATTCTTAGCCATTAATGACGGCTCGACTTTTGATAATGTTCAAGTCTTGGCTGAAAACAAGCTAGAAAATTACGAAAGCGATGTTCTAAAGTTAGGCATCGGCAGCTCCGTTGAGATTATCGGCGAAGTTGTTGAATCACCAGGCAAAGAGCAAAGCACTGAAATTAAAGCCGAATCGGTGAAAGTATTTGGATTCGCTGATCCGGCTACTTATCCGTTGCAGAAGAAGGGAACCTCTTATGAGTTTCTGCGCACAATCGCTCACTTGCGTCCGCGCACTAATACATTTGGTGCAGTGGCTCGGGTGCGCAATGAAATTTGTACTTCTATCCACAAGTTTTTCCAAGATCGTAAATTCGTTTATGTTCACACGCCAATTATCACAGGCAGTGACTGCGAAGGCGCTGGTCAGATGTTCAAGGTCACTACTCTAGATCTCGATCATGTTCCACGCAAAGACGATGGCACCGTTGATTATGAACAAGACTTTTTTGGTAAACCGACGAGCTTGACTGTTAGCGGTCAGCTTGAGGGTGAAATTTATGCCACTGCCTTGAGCAACATTTATACTTTTGGTCCAACTTTTAGAGCCGAGAATTCCAATACTTCAAGACATTTGTCTGAGTTCTGGATGGTCGAGCCTGAAATGGCATTCTGCGACCTCGAAGGCAATATGAATTGTGCTGAAGAGTTTCTCAAAACCATCTTTAACGATGTGCTCACTAACTGTGGAACCGACATGAAGTTCTTCAACGAGCGCATCGATAAAACTACAATCGAGACTCTCACTCATATCGTCAATAGCGATTTTGCTCGGGTTACCTATACTGAAGCCGTTGATATTCTGCTCAAGAGTGGCGAGAATTTTGAGTTTCCGGTCTCATGGGGAATTGACTTACAATCAGAGCATGAGCGCTATTTGGCCGAGAAGAAATTCAAGAAACCAGTAATTGTTTCTGATTATCCGAAGGGTATTAAAGCCTTCTATATGCGCATGAATGAAGACAATAAAACAGTGCGGGCAATGGATGTGCTGGTACCAAAAGTCGGCGAAATCATTGGTGGCAGCCAGCGCGAAGAACGCTTAGATGTTCTCGAACAGCGCATGCTTGATAGCGGCTTGCACCCTGAAGAATACTGGTGGTACCTCGACTTGCGTCGCTTTGGCACAGTACCCCATGCTGGCTTTGGTCTGGGTCTTGAGCGTACCGTGCAATTTGTCACCGGTATGGCTAACATTCGAGATGTTATTCCGTTCCCCCGTGCACCAAAAACTGCTGACTTCTAAAGCGAGCTAACCAATGAAATTTCAAGTAACTCCGTCGATTATGGCTTGGGTTGCCGCCGCCTTTATCTCTGCAGTTTGTATCTCAACTGGTTCGTTGCTGCCGGCCTTCAGTCAAACTGCGACAGCGGAAAGTAAGCCTGTTATTGGAATCAACCTTGATGTCGATAGTAATGGCAAAGAGTATTCAATTGGTGCTCGCTATGTAAATGCCATCAGCAAGGCTGGTGGCATTGCTTTGCTTGTGCCGCCCATGAGTGCTGCCGAGCTGGCTCAGGTGCTGCCGAACTTAGATGGCATGTTGATGATTGGTGGCGCTGATTACCCGCCTTCGTCTTACGGTCAGAAGACTGAAGAGAAAACTTCTATCATGGCACCGGCTCGCTCCCAATTTGACCTGCTTGTGGTGCGCTCAGTGTTGGCCCAGCCGCCTATGCCATATCTCGGCATTTGCGCAGGCTCGCAGGTTTTGAATATTGGCTCAGGTGGGGAATTGATTCAAGATATTCCTACTGCTAAGCCAGAGTCAAAAGTTGCTCATTCAGGCAAGAACGGCTGGCAGGGAAATGCAGCTGGCAGTCACGTTGTTAGCATAAACCCAGGTAGTAAACTGGCGGCTGTATATTCGGGAAAAACAGCTTTTACTGTACCCACTTCGCACCACCAGTGTGTTTCGAAACTGGGAAAAGACTTGCAGGTTGCAGCCACTACCGATGATGGCGTAATTGAGGCTATTGAGTTACCTGGTGATCGATTTGTTGTGGGTGTGCAATGGCACCCTGAGCGAGACTTTGAAAACAACAGTGTATTGTTTGCTGAGTTGATAAAACAGGCGAAGGCATTTCGAGCCCTGAAGGCGAAGGCGGCTCTAAATAGTGTGGCTGACGGAAACTGAATTTCGGAAACTTAATATAGGACACTTAAAAAAGAGAAGCAGTGCCAAGCACTACTTCTCTTTTTTAGAAATTTTGCCGAGGCTATTACTATTGTGGTTCCCCTGGTGGTCCCACTGGTGGTCCCCCTGCGGGTGGTGGTGTTGGGTTCGATGGAGGTGGCGGTGGTGGTTGCGACTTTTTATTGGCGTCGTTAATAGACTGTATAACTGCGTTCTCGTTGGCTGCTGTCTCTGCAGGCGATCCACCTTTTCCGCCAGCCCAAACCTTATTGGCGCAGCCAAGTAGAGTGGCTGTTAGTAGGGTTAGTGTAGTAAGAGTCTTGATTAACTTGTTCAAAACGCCTTTGCATCCTTAGTAAGTAACATTTCCAGACACTAGCAGGGATATTGGCAAAAAACCAATCTTGGCAACGCCTCCTCTCTGGCCGCTCTTGTCGATTTAGCTAGCAATTTGCTGCCAGACGCCCCAGAGGTGTTGTAAAAACTACGACAGCCTGGGTGAAACTATGAGGTATAAATAAGCAATGTTTGTTTCTTTATGGTGATAAATGCAAGAGGAGCGCAACGAGACTGAGTTTGCATCAAGCGCTACATCCTTGAGCCCTACTGTGGGCGACAAAGAGTGCAATTAAAGATCCAAATCTTGGCACCGTAGTTGATGGCCGCTATCAGCTGCTAGAGAACGTTGGCAGCGGCGGAAGCAGCACTGTCTATCGTGCTCGTGACAGCAAATCTAATCGTATTTTGGCTCTCAAGTTGCTACACAGCCACTTCGTTACCGATCAGTTAATTGTAGATCGCTTCAAGCGTGAGGCTGAAACGAGCAATCTTTTGCGCCATCCTAATGTGGTTGAGGTTGAATCTTGGGCCATCAGCGCAAGCGGTCAAGTCTATATGACTGAAGAGTTTGTGGAAGGCATTAGCTTGCAAGATGCTATTGCTGAGAGCGGCTGGTTGGCGCCTGAGCTTGCTTTGGGAATAGCGGCGCAGGTCGCCTCTGGGCTGGTTGCCGCTCATGAAATGGGAGTGGTGCACTGTGATTTGAAGCCAGGCAATATCATGTTGACCCGCTCGCCTGAGGGCATGCTTATGGTCAAAGTTCTCGATTTTGGCATCGCTAAAGTCATGCCTCTGACTGGCGATACTGTGCTGCGTCTAACTCAAAGTGGAAACATGCAAGGGAGCTTGCTTTACATGAGCCCAGAGCAATGTCTTGATGAAGACCTTGATGGGCGCTCTGATGTATATTCGCTGGCTTGTGTTATCTATGAAGCGCTGACTGGTAAATCACCACTTTGTGCACGCACTGCATTTGAAACTATGAACCGGCATCTTAACGTTATGCCAGCTCCTCTTGCAACTGTGCGGACCGATTTGCGTTGGCCTGATAAGTTGGAAGCGACTCTATCTCGTGCTTACGCCAAAAAGCCGAAGGATCGCTATCAGTCTATGGTTGCATTTCAAACTGCCTTGAAAAAGGTTATTGACTTACCCATTGAAATAGAGTGGCCCGAGAGGTGGACGGCAAGGTCTGAGCGCATTGAAGGCGATCGTAAAGTAGATAAGACTGTCCCTGCACCACTAGTTTCGGCAAAAATAGTTGGCTCAACAAAACCCGTTGCCACTGCTCAAACACTTGAACCTGAGCAGATAACAGAAGTATTGCTCGGCAGTCTTCCTGTGATTTCACAGAAGGAAAGTCTTTTTGTCTTGGTTTCGTATATAGCAGCAGTCATTACTTTTATGTCCTTCGCAGTAACTGAAATTATAGGCTCGCCTATTTTATGGCCTCTTTCTTTGATACTCCTCGGCTTTGGCTGGAAGCTTTGGCGAGATTATTCCTATTTAGTGAATATCGCCATATTGAAAAAAGTCAGATTCGATGAATCGCATGACTATACTAGGAGATTGCGGTCGCGCCAAATAAGCATTATCGAAGTTACTAAGATTAAGGCTAATTACTACTGTGTAACCATCAATTATGCGGTTTCTGTCGGTAGTTCATTGCATGAGAAGTTGGTTGTGCGGCTGGTGACTTTCAACGACCTTTGGCAGGAACTAGAAATGAAAACTTCCAGGAAGCGAAGGAACATGACAGAAAAATTGCCGACGAGAGCGGATTTGCCGGTGCCTAAACTGCAATATCCTCTGCCTGGTTATCTATTCTGCGATAGCCGTGGCGACAAAATAGCAATATCGATACAGAACGATGTTGGATGGATTTTTAGTGATTGAAAAACTAGCTGTCTTCTTCACAGGCAGACTGTTAGCAAGTTCCTTCGTAGGTTTGATTGCGACTGGTTGATTTGTACTCAAGCGGTAGTAGCTGGCACATATACGCAGGAAAGCAAGCCTCCGGGAGACCTTAGCCTTTGCTGTGCCTATGTCGCATCATCAATGTGTCTTTTAAGCAAGCAAGGGCGTTTCGAGCGCTGACGGCGAAGGCCGCTCTAAAAAAGTGTGTTTGTCAGTAATTTAAGCAGAGTGTTTAACGTGGTCACCATTCGTTCTGCCGTGGAGGTGGCGGTGGTGGTGGCGACTTTTTATTGGCGTTGTTAATAGACTGTATAACTGCGTTCTCGTTGGCTGCTGTCTCTGCAGGCGTTCCACCTTTTCCGCCAGCCCAAACCTTATTGGCGCAGCCAAGTAGAGTGGCTGTTAGTAGGGTTAGTGTAGTAAGAGTCTTGATTAACTTGTTCAAAACGCCTGTGCATCCTTAGTAAGTAACATTAGTGAGCGGTTATGACTTTCGAGGCACTAGCAGGGACATTGGCCCAAATCCAATCTTGGCAACGCTTCCTCTCTGGCAGCTCTTGCGGTTTTCACTAGTAATTGGCTGCCAGACCCCCTCTGTGTGTGGTAAAGGCTATGGCTACCTGCATAAAATGAGGTATAAATAAGCAATGTTTGTTTCTTTATGGTGATAAATGCAAGAGGAGCGCAACGAGACTGAGTTTGCATCAAGCGCTACATCCTTGAGCCCTACTGTGGGCGAAAAGAGTGCAATTAAAGATCCAAATCTTGGCACCGTAGTTGATGGCCGCTATCAGCTATTAGAGAACGTTGGTAGCGGGGGAAGCAGCACAGTCTATCGTGCTCTTGATAGCAAATCTAATCGTATTTTGGCTCTCAAGCTGCTACACAACCACTTCGTCACCGATCAGTTAATTGTAGATCGCTTCAAGCGTGAGGCTGAAACGAGCAATCTTTTGCGCCATCCTAATGTGGTTGAGGTTGAATCTTGGGCTGTCAGCGCCAGCGGGCAGGTATACATGACCGAAGAGTTTGTGGAAGGCATTAGCTTGCAAGATGCTATTGCTGAGCATGGCTGGTTGTCGGTTGAGCTTGCTTTAGGCATAGCGGCGCAGGTCGCCTCTGGGCTGGTTGCCGCCCATGAAATGGGAGTGGTGCACTGCGATTTGAAGCCAGGCAATATCATGTTGACCCGTTCGCCAGAAGGCATGCTTTTGGTCAAAGTTCTCGATTTTGGCATCGCTAAAGTCATGCCTCAGACTGGCGACACTGTGCTGCGTCTAACTCAAAGTGGCAATATGCAAGGGAGCTTGCTTTACATGAGCCCAGAGCAATGTCTTGATGAAGATCTTGATGGTCGCTCTGATGTATATTCGCTGGCCTGTGTCATCTATGAAGCGTTGACTGGTAAATCACCGCTTTGTGCGCGCACTGCATTTGAAACTATGAACCGGCATCTTAACGTTATGCCAGCTCCTCTTGCCACTGTGCGGAGCGATTTGCGTTGGCCTGACAAGCTAGAGGCGACTCTATCTCGTGCTTACGCTAAAAAGCCGAAAGATCGCTATCAGTCTATGGCTAAATTTCAAACTGCCTTGAAAAAAGTAATTGACTTACCGATTGAAATTGAGTGGCCTGAGCGATGGACGGCAAGGTCTGAGCGCATTGAAGCCGATCTTAAGGACAGTGAGATCCTCCCTTCCGTGCCAGTTTCGGTCGAGACAATTACCTCGATGCCCCCTCCCGTTGTAATACCTAAGTTACTTGAGCCCAAACAAGCGATTGAACTTCTGGTCAAGGATCTTGTAGCAATTCCGCGGCAGTTCGGAAGTGTTTTAATTGGTTGGATGATATTTGCAATGCATGTTTTCGCAGCAGTTGTTACGGCTTTCCAACCTGGCAGTTCCTATATTCCTGCCATATACATGATTGTTGCCTTCTTTCTCTTCTCTTTGGTTTCTACCTATTGGAATGGATATTTGGATTTAAAAAGTATCTTGCTGTTGAAGAAAGTCAGCTTGAAGAACGCACCGGCCTTCTCTAGGAAATTAGAGGCTCGGAGAATCAGCATCGTTGAAGCGTTTAAACTAGACGGGAATTTCTACGAGGTTACTTTTGAGGTGGATGATTCCTCTGCAATCGAAAAATCTGAGAAGGTGACAGTTCGCAAAGCGAGTTCTGGATTGGTATGGAGAAGCTTGGAAACAAAAGACGTAAAAGCAGTAGCCGCAAAGCCCAGTGCTGCTCGGTCCGTGTCGAAGGCGAAATTGCAGTATCCAATCTCAGGTTATTCGTTTTACGATGAAAAAGGCGAGATCTTGGCGATATCAATATTGAGTGATGTTGGTTGGATTTATACCTATTGACCTAGAGTTAATGCTCGCAATTCTAGTTGTGGTGCAATTGCTTAGAGGTAATTTGCTACCAGAAGCCCTAGAGGTGTTGAAAAACCTAAGAATACCTGTGTGAAAAAATGAGGTATAAATAAGCAATGTTTTTTTTATGGTGATAAATGCAAGAGGACCGCAACGAGACTGAGTTTGCATCAAGCGCTACCTCCTTGAGCCCTACTTTGGGCGAAAGGAGTGCTATTAAAGATCCAAATCTTGGCACGGTGGTTGATAGCCGTTATCAGCTATTAGAGAATATTGGCAGCGGGGGAAGCAGTACTGTTTATCGTGTTCGCGATAGCGAATCTAATCGTATTTTGGCTCTCAAGCTGCTACACAACCACTTCGTCACCGATCAGCTAATAGTAGATCGCTTCAAGCGTGAGGCTGAAACGAGTAACCTTTTGCGCCATCCCAATGTGGTTGAGGTTGAATCTTGGGCAGTTAGCTCAAGCGGTCAGGTCTACATGACCGAAGAGTTTGTGGAAGGCATTAGCTTACAAGATGCTATTGCTGAGAGTGGCTGGTTGGCGCCTGAGCTTGCTTTAGGAATAGCGGCGCAGGTCGCCTCTGGGCTGGTTGCCGCCCATGAGATGGGAGTGGTGCACTGTGATTTGAAGCCCGGCAATATCATGTTGACCCGCTCGCCTGAGGGCATGCTTATGGTCAAGGTTCTCGATTTTGGCATCGCTAAAGTCATGCCTCTGACTGGCGATACGGTGCTGCGTCTAACTCAAAGCGGAAACATGCAAGGTAGCTTGCTTTACATGAGCCCGGAGCAATGTCTTGATGAAGATCTTGATGGGCGCTCTGACGTATATTCCCTGGCTTGTGTTATCTATGAAGCGCTGACTGGTAAATCACCACTTTGCGCACGCACTGCATTTGAAACCATGAACCGGCACCTAACGGCTACGCCAGCTCCTCTTGCAACTGTGCGGGCTGATTTGCGGTGGCCTGACAAGCTGGAAGCGACTCTATCTCGTGCTTACGCCAAAAAGCCGAAAGATCGTTATCAGTCTATGGCTGAATTTCAAACTGCTTTGAAAAAAGTAATTGACCTGCCCATTGAAATTGAGTGGCCGGAGCGTTGGACGGCAAGGTCTAAGCGCGTTGATGCCGATCTTAAAATAGTTGAGATTGTCGCTGCACCAATAGTTTCGGCACCAATCGTTTCGGAAGCGAGCGTTGCCCCAACAAATCCTGTTGTTATTGCCCCGGCAATAAAGCCGAAGCAAGCAATAGAAATGCTGATTGCCGAGCTTGGCAATCAGCAGCACCGGCTGCGCGTCCTGCAGCTTTCAATGTATACAGCTTTTTTCTTTTTTGTGGCTTTTCTCGCATCCCAGCTTTTTGTAGCTTTTATCGCATCCCAGCCTGTTAGCACTTATTTTCCATTACCGTATATAATTTACGCTTTAGTTGTTTGGTGCTTGTCTCCCCGAGAGTCTGATCTTTATCTCGACTCAAAAAATACCAACCTATTGAAGAGAGTGAAGCTGAGTGGCGCCGCTTCTTTGGTCAAGCAATTGGAGCCGCATTCAATTAAAGTTTTGGAGCTTGTTAGGCTCAAGCCAAATTGCTACTACGCAACCATTGAGGTCGCTGATTCTAGCGGGAATTTTGAAAGTAGGAAAGTCGATTTAGTAAGTGAAAACTTGGGAGAGGTTTGGAAGGCTACTATCGCGGCACCAGTGCAAGAGACAATTGAAAAAATAGAGGCCTTGCCCGCTGCTTCAGTCGCATCTAATCCGCAGTTGCAATACCCGCTCACGGGCTATCTATTCTGCACCAGTGACGGCGACAAAATAGCAATATCGATACACAGTGCGGTCGCCTGGATTTGCAATGCCTGAAGGAAGAACTAAAGCTGTTCTAGTCTTCTGCCGCTATCTCGTTCATTTTATATCGTCGCCGCAAGCTCGGTAAGAGCCCACATGCCGTTTTGATTGAAGAACCAGCTGTCTTCTTCGTAGCCCGACTGGTAGCAGGTTGCTTCGTAGGTTTGATTGCGAATAGTTGATTTGTACTCAAATGGTTTATCGCTTGGTGGCAATTCATTAACCAGGCAATACTCAAGAAACTCGGCTAGTAGTGTGGCTCCGTCTTCATCGCTGAGATCAAGTTCGAGTGAGACATCAGGTAGACCAAGACCGTGCATACCGCAAGAGAAAATTTGACCTTCGCCGCCAATACGTTGTACATAAGCTTCGATGTAGGCGGCTAGACCCTGCTCTTCGCTCAGTTCGGCCCAAGCTTCGGCAGTGTGGGTAAGACCGGCGGTGGCAATGTATACGCACTCACCTTTTAGTTCGGTGAGAAGAATTGCAACTGTCTTTAGCATGTCTGAAGCCAGCTCAATTTGATCTTCTGCTGCGCTTGCAACTTCGGCGTTTGGTCCTGAGATGTAGAGCAAGTGGGTGTGATTTTTTATAGCCTCAGTGTGATTGCTGCTAAGGCGACCAACGCCGCATGAAAGCAAGGTTTCAGAAAGATCGCTGTCGCGATCCTTTATGTCGATATCGTAGATCACGGCCTGGCTTTCTTTGTTTATCAGAGTGATACCATTGCTCGAATTTTGTGAGTCGACCTTAGTCAAAAGATCTAAAATCTCTTCAGTGCTTTGATAGTTTAGTGGGATTATAACCAGCAATTCTTGGGTGATGTCGGCCAGGTCTTCGCCGAGCGTACTCAAGTCAAATCCACTGGTTGTGAGAGGCAGTGATTGCTCTGATACTTCACCGATGGCATCAAGGGTGGTCTTGAACTGTTCTAGTCTCTTCTCAAATTCTGGCCCACCATCAAGGTTTGGCAGTCTCTCTTCTAGTAAAACGATTTCTTCTAGGGCTTGATCAAATTTACCAAGTGCCACCAAAACTTCTACTTTTGAAAAATAAGCATCGGGAATTGGATACTCTTTAATTGAGCTGTCGAAGATTGTCAGAGCCTGCCTTAAATCCCCGTTGTGGGCTGCTGCGAGGCCCTGCTGGAGCATATCTTTAGCTCTTTCTTTAGCAAGTTCTGGTTGCGGTGAAGGCTTAGACATGGTGAACTCCGTAGTTTTTGGAAGGAAATATCGAGGAGGCAAATTTAGACACTTTAAGCAAAGCGTTTCATGTCTTTATCTGGATGTTGGAAGAACAAGACTGCCATTGACCCGGTCAGGGTGAAGAAAATCAAGATAAAGAAGGCAGAGTTGAAGTTGTGGGTTATGTACGAGAGTTTGCCCGTGAGGTAAGGGGCTAGTACGCCGGCAAAGCCAAGGTAGCAGTCCATTAAACCCAGGCTAGTTGCTGCTTTGTCTTTAGCTAAGTCGCAGTTGATGGCATAGAATGCTGCGTTTGGCATGAGGCCAAAACCAAGACCAAGAGAGTACATTACCAGGGCGGTCTCTAAACTCGGATTGAACATCAGGGGGATGAAACAGAGCCCCGAGAGGAGCTGACAGACCCACATCATATGACTGCGAGCAACTCGCATGCTCCCTGTTTTCTTCCAGAGATAGTCTGAGAGAAATCCTGCAGAAAAGAGCATTACAGCGGCAGTGAGCCAGGGGGCAACTAGAAGCTCGCCCACGTGTTTCAGGTGAAGGTGATAAGTCTGTTCCATGTAACCTGGTAGCCAGGTGACTGAGAAGAAGAGCAAATAGCCAAAGCCAAAGAACGCAAAGTTGTTGGCAATTAGAGATGGATTAGTGAAGAGAAATTTCCAGGTGGTTTTGCCAAGGGAGATATCGTGAGCTTTCATTTCAGCCATTTTGCGCTCACGGTTTAGCGGTTGGCCTTCGCGAATGATTTTTAGCTCAGCGTCGTTGACGAATTTTGAATGTTCCGGATAGTCGCGGTAAATGAACCACCAGATTACGGCCCAGACTATGCCAGCGCTGCCGAGAATGGCGAACATGGCCTTCCAGCCAAAGCTAGCAATTAAGCTGGTGATTAGAGGGGCGCCGATGACGCCGGCCATCGGCACAGCGCAAAGCCCCATAGCAGTTGACCGAGCCCGTTCAGTCGAGGGCAGCCAATCGGCCACAACTCTAGTTAGTGCAGGGAAGTGAGGTCCCTCGGTAATTCCCAGCATGACTCTTACGGTGAAGAAAATTGGATAGCTAGAACATATGCCCATTAAGGCTGTGCAGGCTGACCACAAGACGGCCGCTCCCGACCAAACGCTGCGAGCGCCCCATTTGTCAACAAGTATTCCGCCACCCAGAGTCATTAAGGCGTATCCGACGGCAAAGGCGGCGGCAATGGCGCCAAATTGTTCGTTGTTAAAGCCAAATTCAGCCTTGATCGGCCCTATGGCATAGGCCATGGCTGAGCGGTCCAGGTAGTTTATGAGGGTGATGACAAAGCCAAAACCTATGATTACCCAGCGATAATTGCTTGCTTTGGTCTGTGTCTCAACGGCTAGTGGGGGCACAGCATTCTCTGAAGCTCTCATGACTTTTCCTGGGGCAAAATGGGAATCTATAGTTTAACGGCCTAGCTTAATATAAAATCTCGGAAAAATTCTTTCCGTTCTTTGAACTTTTTGCTGGCTCGGTACGTATATAGTCTCGTATCGCCAATTAATAGTTACCGGAGCGTTGTTATGACTTTAAATCTAAAGAGATCCAGATTACTCAGCATTGCCGTTGCTTTTGTGGCGCCTCTGGCTCTTGGCAGCCTTCCTGCGCAAGCCCAAGATGGCAACCCTTCAATGGAGATGCCTCCTCCGATGGCCATGCCCGCACCCGGCGGACCTGGTGAAGATGGACCAGCCCCAGGACCAATCAACTTTGCCATGGCGTTGCCAGCTGGTGCTTCGATGGAGGCCATGCCAGATGCCGGCATGATGGACATGGGGGCTCGTTTTCTTAAGGGCGACGTGGCCGTTACCGATGAGCAGTACGAGAAGCTATATCAGCTTCGGGGCGACTTTATGGATAAGTTCGCACCTAAGATGCTTGAAGTTATGACGCTGAAGCGCCATCTAAAGGACGTTTTGACCAGTGCCGATATCGACAGCTCTAAGGCCAATGATTTGAAGAAGCAAATGGCTTCAGCGGTTCAAGATCTCGCCAATATGAAAATCGATAACGAAATAGCAACAATGAAGGTTTATACACCAGAGCAACGCAAGCACTTGCGCTTAGCGATGATGAAGTGCCCTGGCTTGAGCGGTTGGGGCCATGGCATGTCAGGTGCTGCAGGCATGGGCTGTCCTGTCGGCGGTATGCGTCATCGTGGTGGTTCTATGGGTGGCCGTCACAAGTCGATGGGCGAACACAAGCACGGCGGCTGGAAAGACAAAGGCGGCGCCGAGAGCGCGAACTAATTTGGGGTTCGAAGGTAAACAAGGTTAACTAAGGGATGACATAGCTCCTTTTCTGGGAATATCCTTTAGTTGAGAGCGGGTACTCGGCTCCCGTGGCAAGGGAGTAAAAGTTTGACGAGATTCGCATGTAGATAGTCATAGAAATGAGACTGAGATGATGAATAGTAAAAAAATCTCCCTTGCCTCCATTTTTGCCATCGCTGTGGCCACTACTGTTTGCCAACTGGCCTTTGCGGTTGACGTCACTGGCGAGAATGTCGAAGAAGTGGTGCGTAAGGCTCAAGTTATTAAAAAAGACTATCCGGTGCATGCTGTGATAGAGGGGCGAGAAGCGACGATTCTCACTCGACGCCATCCCAAGGCCACTGATGATGACCTGCGAATCGATTCTGTTTTACTTACTAAGTCTGTGCTTGATAGATTCGATTCTATTGGCACGGTCCAAGTAATTTTTCGAGACGAAGATTCGAGTAGTGGCAAAAGTGTCGAAGTTACTGCTGGCGACATAAAAACCTATGCTAATGGTTCTATTGATCCTAAAAAGTTTTTAGCGACAATTGCTGTCACCACTGTCGGTGGCGATGATGAAGCCGCTAATAACAAGTTGTCGGCTGAAGAGAGAAAGTTCTCTGTTTCACCTGGCCCATATGAAGATCAGCGTTTGCTTTTAATGGATAGAATCAACTCTCTAAGGCGAAAGGGAACTGGTGTCGCACCTTTTGAGGCTATGTTCGCTCAACTTGAGGCACAGGCAAAAAGTGGTCATGCAGCATCAGTTAAGGAGTCAGTACAAAAGTTAGGTGAGAAACTGGCCCAGCAAGAAGACTTGGTTCGCCAGGCTAGTCGCACTGGTTCTGGCCGCGGCATTAAGGTTGTTTCTTCCAGTAAGACTTCTAGTCATGCCTCTGGTCAATCTTCTAGTCAGGCCTCTCAATCTTCTAGTCAGGCCTCTGGTCAATCCTCTAACCGGTCTTCTGATCGCGTGGCTGCCGCTAACAGCTCGACAGCTTGTGACCCGATCGATGAGCAGAATCAAGTATGTATTGCCAAGATTAGGAGTTTTCTACAGCAGCATCGCGGGGAGCCAAGCTTTGGAGTTTATTACTTACGCAAGGTAGGCGATATCGCTGCAATGAAGGATCGTGGCGCGGAGCCGGCAAGAATCAAATCTATGCTTGCCAGTCTCGTGGAGGAAATGCAGCGCCAGAAAGACGAAAGGTCTAATTATAAGGGTGGGGGAGGTCCCGCTATGGGGCCAGGTCAGCAGTGGCTTAATCAGGGTTACCCCCACGGTGGAGGACCAAATTAGATTTTGGTGTGTCTGTAATAATCGCGTCGGGTGTGTGAGCTAATGAGTCAAGATCACGATTCTGTTGACCATGAGCTTGGCAAGCAAGAGTTTGGCAAATCAACAGATTTGCCGACGGTAAAAGACTTTGGGGCAGGCTATCGTACTCGCAATTTAGTCGAAGACAATATGACTGAGGCTTTGCTTGAAGAAGAGAGGAGCTTTCAAGAGAAAATTCGCAAAGATCCACTAATTGGCACCGTACTTGATGATAAATATCATATTCTCGGAGTGCTGGGCTTTGGTGGTATGTCAGTGGTCTACAAGGCCATGCAAGAACCTGTTGAGCGGCTGGTTGCAGTTAAGACTGTGAAATTTAGAGTGGATGAGAGACCGGACATTTGGCGGCGATTTGAGCGCGAAGTGAAAACTTTAAGTAAGCTTTCTCATCCCAATGTAGTCACTGTATATGACTGCGTAATTGGCACAGATAGTCAGCCTTATGTTGTGATGGATTATTTGAAGGGAGCTTCACTTGACCAAGTTCTCGTTGAGGGCCGTCTCTCGCTAGAGCAGACCTATAGTGTGGCAGCGCAGATTTGTCTTGGTGTAGGCCACGCTCATCGTCATGAGGTCATTCACCGCGATATCAAGCCAGCCAATATAATGCTGTTAGACGATACTGCTAGTGGTGGCAGTGTTAGTTCCTTGAATAATGGTGCCTTGAATAGTGGTTATCGATTAGAACAAGCATCCCATCGACAAGTAAAAGTAGTTGATTTTGGTCTAGCAAAATTGGGTGAAGATTCCCGCAAATTGACACATTCTGGAGAACTTTGGGGTTCTCCTCCTTATATGAGCCCGGAGCAAATTTCCGGCAGAGAATGTGACAGTCGCTCCGATATCTATTCTCTTGGCTGTGTCGTCTACGAAATGCTCACAGGAAAAGACCCTTTTTGGGGAGCCAATGTTTATGAGTTGCTTCATTGCCACATGCACAATCAAGCGCCAACGCTAGCCTGTGCTTGTCCTGATGGGCAATTCCCAGTGCAGTTAGAAAATGTCATTGCCAGGTCAATGGCCAAGAATCCGGCGGAGAGATTCTCCACCATGATTGATTTTAAAGACGCCCTAGAGCAAGCCTGTTTGCATCCCGACCGGTCCATCAAAAATTTTGCCAGGTCGCCAGATCCTGAGCGCTCCAAGAGTTTTGCCGAGCAACAGAAAACAAGCAACGGCAGTCTCCAAACAGTTCCCACCACTGCATTTGCCAGCCCTTTTGCACCAGCTGCTGCCGGCCAGGCTTCATCAGACAATTCAGCAACAGCTACTCATATGCTTACCTACACCTTGACGGCTCTGATGTTGGCTGCCTGTGTATTATTTGCCGTTAATGCTGGTCGTAATCTCGATCGCACTAAAGTAAGGCGATATGTGCCCGGTTCGGTCACTACTTCGGCAACTTCTGCCGGCTACACTAAAAATAGAGCTACTGCCGGTGTAAAGAGCCGTCAGACGTCCTCAGTTGGTTCAGCCTCCGACTCCGGGGCTGAAGATTTAGAAAATCGCAGTCAGTCCAGGCGATGGCGCTCAAAAGCCGCCGCACGGCATGTTTCAGCTTATTCGGGCCAGCGTTCTCTTGAGTCTGTAAAGAAAACAATAAAAGATTCTTCTCCTAATTCATCTATTGGCGGCGTAGATCAGTCAAAATTCGAACTGTTAAGGCGACTCAAAAGTGCCGCCTCGCAGAACTGAAAATTGTAAGTGATTAAGCCCACGTCGAAAAAGTAGCTGAATTATGAAGAAACAACAGATTGCAGCATCACTCATACTCTCACTAACGCCGCTTCTGTGCCCTATGTTCTTGCCCTGTGGCCTTGAGCTGAGCCAGCCAACTGAAGCTGCATGGTATGACAACGAGAATACTTTTCTTGATCGAGGTAAGCAGGCCTACAACCAAGGTCAGTTTGACCAGGCCATTCAGGCATTAACCGAGTCAATCAAATTGAACGGCGACCGGGCTGATTCATATTATTGGCGTGGCTTAGCGCTTTTGGCCATCAAGCAAAATGACCGGGCTTTGGCTGATCTTAATGACGCCATTCGCTTAGCGCCAGATAGCACCAGCTGTTTTCTCAGTCGTGGTTTGCTTTATTCAAATCTGGGCCAGCTTGACAAGGCTATTGCCGATTTTGATCAGGCTCTGGCGATTGACCCAAACTTGATTGATGCCAAGACCAACCGCGACTTTGCGGCCAAAGAGCTAGAAAAGCAGAAAATTGCCAAGGCTAAGCCAGTCGAGCCAGCTAATACCGATCTCGCCGTTACTACAGTTGCCAGCAATCAGGTGGCATCAAGTCAGACTGGCAGCTCTGTGCGGCCCCATGTGGCGCATACAACTAGTGGCTATGATGCCAAAGGCAAGCCCACTTATGGTATTTCGACTGGGCATGCTGGTTCTTCCGTTAGTACCACCCCAGCGGTTACCAATCAAACTGTTGTTGCTACCGCTGCTGGTATCAATGATCCTAAGTGGTTAGCTTTGCAAAAAGAGCTCGAGGCTAAAGTAGCCCGTGAGAAAAAAGAAACAGAATTGGCTGCTGCGGAGCGTTCGCGCAATGAGTTGAAAGCACGCGAATTGGCCTTGAAAGAAAAAGAAGCCGAAGAGCGAATTGAACGGCAGCGCAACAAACATGAAGTGGAAGAGGCCCGTCGCCTGGCCATGGCCAACAATGGCAAAGTGAAGGGCCCCGCTAAGACAACAGCTAAAGCCGATGCCGAGACGCCTGCCGAAGAATCTGCTCTTGATGTCACCAATCGTCCAGTGAGAGATAAATGGGCTCTTATTGTAGGCATCAGCAATTTTCAAGACAGCAAACTCAATCTCAAATATCCGGCCAAAGATGCTAAAGACTTCAACGATTATTTGTTGAAGGAAGGACATTTTGCCGCTGACCACGTCAAGTTGCTCACTAATGAACAGGCCACTCGGGCCAATATCCTCTCTGAATTGGGTGATAAGTGGCTTCCTCGGGTGGCCAACCCCGATGACCTGGTCGTAATTTATAT
This sequence comes from Obscuribacteraceae bacterium (SeqCode), assembly GCA_044378815.1. GTDB lineage: Bacteria > Cyanobacteriota > Vampirovibrionia > Obscuribacterales > Obscuribacteraceae. The sequence goes on from JBIPOV010000002.1 coordinate 88,639, forward strand.
TTCTAGTCACGGTAGTGCCTCAGACATGGATATTGGTGGCGTCAATTACCTGCTGGCCTACGACAGTCAAGTCGACAGTCTCTATGCTTCTGGTCTGCCTATGCAAGATTTGACGAGAATTATTAAAGGCCGCGTTCATTCTGACCGAGTCGTTCTTGTGCTAGATGCCTGCCACAGTGGTGCCGCCGATCCTGGCGCTAAGGGTCTTTTCCGTCAGGGCAACGTGGATATCTCTGAAGTTGCTCAAGGTACTGGTCAACTAGTTATTTCTTCGAGCCAGCCTTCGCAAGTATCGTGGGAGTCAAAGCATTATCAAAACTCTGTCTTCACTCGTTGCTTAATTGAATCACTGAAGAGCAAGGGGGATGCCACCACCCTTGGTGAGGCATTCAGCAATATGAAAGACAGAGTACAGCAAGAGGTCTTGACTGAGCGGGGTGTCTTGCAGACACCAGTATTGAAGTCGCGCTGGAAAGGCAATGACCTGCGTCTTGCCGCCCCACCTGTCACTCCTCGCCCGGGATTGGCCGAAAACCCGTAATCGGTTGTCAGTAGGCGCGGGCCATCTCTTCTATATTGGCAATGCTAGTACAATGGTGTAGTCATTTACTTATACCTATACCTAAGTGTGAAGTGCAGTGAGCAAGCTTCTTAGCGTTCCGTCAAGGCAAGAAATACTTGCTGCTTGTAGTCAGGTGCCTAATGCCGAGTTCGGCAAGCTAGATCGGGCTGATATTGTGCAGAGCAAACTCAATGTTTTGCTGGCTGCTCTTGAAGATGAAGCCACCGAAAAGGCAGCTATCAAAATTTTGCATGAGCTGGCGGATGACCTGGCCAAGCAGAGCTTAACTACTTCTACTTCTACTTCTACTTCGCAGAAATCAGATCTTGAGGGCGAGCAAGAGCAGCAGCAGCTGGTTCTAAAGAGTGTTGGTTTGCCTTCCTTGCCCGATCCAATCCGGTTGTTTCTTACTCCTGCAGTGTTCTCGCCTGAGTTGTGGGGCCGAACCTTTGCCGAAGGTTTGCTGAAAGGTAAAGAGCAGTTCCACGGTAAGCGCATCGTCGAAGTGGGAACTGGTTCTGGCTGGATTAGTTTGCTTTTGCTTTTCGTCACAAATGTGAAAGAGGTTTTAGGACTCGATTTGAACCCGGTAGCTGTTACCATGGCCAAGCTCAATACCTGGCTCAACGGCACCACTGCTGACGGTGGCTATGTGCTCAGTATGGCCGGTGAACCAATTGTCAAAGCCTTTCAAGCTGAAGTTTCAGACTTGCTCTCTACGCCTCTATCGACTGGCCAACACTTTGACCATGTGATTGGCTGTATACCTCAGGTGTTGCATCCCAATCCAGTAAAGGGCGAGCTCAACTTTGGCATTGGTGACAGTGAAAACACCGAAGCGCTTTCCGAAAAAGATCTCTATGACTTGAGCAACTATTGCTTTGAACAGGGAATTTTAGAGGACCGATTTGGTTTGCCTTTGATTGCTCGGGCCTTAGAGCAGGCCCAGCTCTGTCTTAATCCCGGTGGGCGGGTTACCTTGGTATTGGGTGGCAGACCAGGGCGTCATGCCATCGAAAGTATGTTTGATCGCCGAGGCTATGAGAGCAAACTGGTTTGGATGCGTCGCATTCAACAGGCCGATGACACCGACTTAGCATCTCTAGTTGATTTAGAAGCAGAGCACGGCATTCGCTTTCACTTCTTTATGTCCCGTGATTCGGAACTATCGGTTTCTGCAGCTACGGCAGTAAAGCTATTAGCCGCAGGCCGGCAGGTCTTTCATGATCTGCTTGTTTATCAAGCCGATACAAGGTTCGAGCCTGAGGTCTTTGCCTTCGTTCGTAACTTGAATCATATGAAGCTCGAGAGCTTGCGCAAAGAACTCGATTTTTCTCGTCTTGGTCACGAGAAGATTAGTTTCCTCAGTCGGCTATCGCGTTCATTGCTTGATGTGAAAACTATTCCCTATCCCCATGAACGGGGTGATTTAAGTATTCGCTCTATTCTGGCACGTTACCTCAATGGCTTCTGTTATTACCCAGTCGATGCTTCTGAATTGTTCATTGCGCCTTCACGCGCTGAATTAGTTGACATGGTCTTGCGCATGGTAGCAAGCTCTGGTGACCGCATACTCTTATCTTCTTCTGTGGCCGCCGTCTACGAAAGAGTAGCTTGCGACAACGGTTTAGATCTTACTGTCGGCAATGACGACCTCTCTGAATTGAATCAGCTAGACGATCTCGTGGCTCCGAAAGTGGTGCTAATCTCTCCGCGGCAGTTGCTCAACCCCTCACCGATTAATTTCAAAGCAATTTGCCAGCAAGCAAGGCAGCATCCTGACCGCTGGTATCTAATTGACGATTCGGAGAGCTTCACTATTAGCTCTCAGCTTGGCTCTAACATGACCTTGCGCTTTGCTGGGCAGGAACCATTGCCAGAAAATCTGATTCTTCTATATGGCTTGATCAAAAATACAATCAGCCGTGACCTGGAATTGAGCTTCTTAATTAACGCACCGGCTGCCTGGATGGAAGGGCTTGAGATTGGCTCAGAGTTGAGCTACTCACGTATTGCCTATCCAACTCAACTTTTGTATGAATGGCTCTTTGATGATTTGATGACTTTCCCTTTCCCAGATCAAGTGTTAGAGAGAAAGTTGAATGCTAACAACTTGCACGGTGATTCAAATCACAGTGAAGCTAGTCACTTGGGTGCTGCCAAGCTTTCAGTCACACCCCTAATTACCGAGTTAAGCAAAGATCCTTGCTTCGCGGCTAAACCAATTGATCTGGAAACTCCTGGTCTTATCAGGCTCGACTACGGTGAATTCGAGTCACCAGTGCCAGATATTCTTGTCAAAGGTTTGCTCAAGGGCTTCTTAGACGAAGAGACTACTATTCAGCCGCAGATTGTCAGCGAGCGTGTTGCTGCTTATATGAAATGGACCCGCAAGGTAGCTATTTCAGGAAAGCGTATTGTTCTTGGCCAGGGCGTCTTTCCTCTCTTTGGCGCTATGATCAAGGCCTTGTCTAAACGCTTAGGTCGACCATGCCTGGTGGCTGTTCCTGACGGCAGCTATGGCCCGCTCTACCCGATGCTTACCTATTATGGCGCTCGTTTAGTCGAGGTAAAAACCGCCCCTGAGCGAGCTTTCTTGATTTCCCCAAAAGACATCGCTGCCTTGCCTGAGAAACCAGATTTGCTCTGGCTTACTCAGCCAAATAATCCCAGTGGCATATTCTTAGACCCAGAGCGCTTGCGCACAATCATAGAGAATTGCCACAAGCAAGGCATTTATGTGTTCTCTGATGAAATCTTCTTCTTGCTCTCCGATCATCGCCTCGGCAAGTGGACACCATCATCACTTTCTGCCGGGTCATTTGCTTCGGGGCCAAGTGGCAGCAATATATTTATGGTTGACGGCATTGCCAAAAGCTTTGCTGCCGGCGGCATGCGCTGTGGCTTTATGGTTACTCCTGATGAAGATTGGGCCCAAGAAATTGCTGCTCATGTCTCCCCACCTCCGGCCGCTATTTTGCGTGCTTGGGATGCCCTCTATTCGGCTTTCTTAGAGAAGGCGCCGCACCAAATGATGGACGTTTCTCAGGCCTTCTCCGAGGTCGAGACCTACCTCACTAGTCAGCGCAAGATTCTCTCCAGTCGACGAGAAGAACTGATAACCCTGCTCAAATCAAAGGGTCTAGATGACGGCTACGATACTCCCTATCGTGGCGGTCTATTTTTGTTGGCCAAGCTTGATAGTAAGCATGAGCAATTGGCTAAGCAATACAAGCTTTTGACTAACCCAGCGGCTTGGGGCCGCACGCCAGAAATGGTGCGGATGTGTTTTTGTATTGATGATGCTGCTTTCCGTGCAACCATGGAGAGATTGAGCAAGTTTGTGAATGAGCATGAATAAGGAAGTAATCCATGGAATCTAACGCTTTGCCCGATTTGTCGATGCGAGGCAAAAATTGCTTAATCACAGGCGCCACTGCTGGTATTGGTAAGGTTACAGCTATGGAATTGGCTGGTCGTGGTGCCAATATAATTATTGTTGGTCGCAACGCTGATAAGTGTGAGAGCACTCTGGCTGAAATTGAAGCGCAGACAGGCAATACCAATCTAGACTTTCTGACTGCGGATCTTTCCGACTTTCAATCAGTGAAGACTTTAGCGAAGAATTTCACCAATAAATATAGCAAGCTCAATGTGCTTATAAACAATGCAGGTGGTGTGTTCATGCGCCGCGCTGATACCAAAGATGGTCTAGAGATGACCTGGGCGCTCAATCACTTTGGCTATTTTGGGTTGACTGCTTATCTCATTGATGTGCTCAAAGCCAGCACCCCATCTCGTATCATTAATGTCTCTTCTGACGCTCATAAGCGCTCGTCATTGAGTGCCCCACCGAATATGCGCGATAAAATGCCTATTGGTTTTCTTAACTATGCCGATACCAAGCTGGCTAATATTCTTTTCTCATATCATTTGGCCTATAGCATTAAGTCGACAGGAGTCACTGTCAATGCCATGCACCCGGGCATTGTAGCTACTGACTTTGGCTCTAACAATGGCCTTATCGGCAAGGCAATACAGCTGAATGCCAAAGTCTTTGGTGTCAAGCCAGAAGAAGGTGCTCGCACCGTTATTCAGCTTGCTAGTGCTCCCGAGCTTTACCAGGTGACTGGAAAATACTTCGTCAATGGCCGCGAAGTACTTTCGTCGAAAGCTTCGTATGACACCAAGCTCAGCACTAAGATGTGGCAGTGGAGTGTGGATGTCTCTAGACGATTAGGTATGGATACCAAGCGCATTGAGTTCTTGCGTTAGTTAATCGTTTTGCTAACGGTCTCTATTTGTCCTTGTCCATGAAGCCAACCCCTTCTATCATGCCTTCAAGATCGTTTCTGTTGGCGTCAGAGAAGCTCACTTCTGTGGGCAATTTCATTTTCTTCAGACCAGGGGGTATGGCGAAGTCTTTGGGGTCGTAGGCTTTTGTTGTGATTGACTTAGTCGCCACCGGAGTTCGTTGGAGGAAATCTTTGTAGCGGTGGGCGTCGAACCATTCTTTTTGCTGATACTTCTCTTCGCTAGCCGTGCTTTCAAATAGTGGTATCTCTTTTATGCTTGGTAAGAAGAAGTAGCGGCACAATAACTCAGCCACTTTGCTGGGAATTTTGATGTTCTTGGCGCCGTAGACGAGCATGCCTTTTTTCGATTGATAGTAGACACAGTCGTAGCCTTTGTACTTCTTTTCACCGAGTAGTTTGGCTTGGCTTGGATCTTTGGCGCTGACACAGGGATGCAATAACATAACGCCGCTGAAGCGATTCAAAGCACTTTGCCAGTAGACTTTTCGGTCAGTGCGAAAGCAGGTAACTTTCCAATCTGGCGCTTTTGCTACCAGACTAAAATTGCCAGTGTTGTTATTGATTTTCACAGCTTCGTCTGTGAGATAGATGGTGTTGTCTAGCTGGGTGACCACTAACTCTTTTTCTGGGGCTTTGGCTGGGGCCGCTGCTGCCTGCGAGCCAGTGAGGACCATAGCGCCGCAGACTGATATCAGGCCAGTGAGAATTACTTTGAGGCTATATTGCATTTTTACCTGGCAGCGGACATTTCCTATTTGAGACATTCTATTGGACATATTCTATCGTTGACTGTGCAAGTTTTGGCCAGCTCTCACTAGCTGCGCTTGTGTCGATTCGGCTGCATAAATTTGTTTGGCTGTGGCGAAAACATCTTTGATATTATCCTCTGCTAATCTTTTAGGCCGACGAAAGACTGTATCACGATGGCGTGATTAGCTTGATCATCGAATTGATCAGACCTATTAATATACTGGTATTGATAGCCCACTTCTACTCGTGCTTTTTTAAGCGTTCTGATGCCTAAGCCAGCAAACAGGCGGTTCTGGTCAATGCCAGCCTGTGGTCCTCCTTGCACGCTATTCAAATTGACGAAGAGTTCGTTTTGAGCTGTTGCATATATGCGTTTATTGAGGGGATAGTTGACTTTGACCAGATGTCTTAGTCGCACACCGGTTCCAGCAAGTGGTTCAAATAGTCTTTCTTCAAGGCGGGTGCGATTGATAAGCAGACAGCGCTTTAAGCTTTTATTCATCAGCACTTGTTGCCAGATGCGGTGCTCGTTCTGCACTCCTGCATCCGTATAGTTTGAGAGCCAGAGATAGCCGGCAAAAAGTGAGAAATTGTCTCTCACTCTGTACTCAAGGGCCGGTCTGAGCAAAAGTTGGTTTAGACCGGAGACATTGTCACCCATGCGCGGAGATACCTCTAAGTAGCCGCGCACCCGCTTGTACACTGTACGATCCAGCATGATTGGAGTCCAGAGCTGGAGGTCATGATCTGTGGCGGCGTGGGCCGGTTCTGCGCACAGCAGCAGCAGCGCTAGGGCGCTAACGGCGATTGCTATACTCGAGTGGGGTTTCTGCAATCGTTTCACTATTATTTTGCTGTGACCAAGACTGCGTCACCCAATCTTATTTCACCATTGTTTTGCGGGATAGCGTTTTGGCCAAACATGATTTTGCCATTTTCTTTGCGGAAGAAAGAAAGCGTTTTTAGAGGCTCTTGTGAGGCTTCAGCAGTGTCTTGATCGATAGTTGTTATCTGGCAGCGGGCGCAGGGTTTGACCAGGCTAAGTTTGACATTATCGATAGTGATTTCAGACCAGCTATCTTCGGCAAAGGGTGCACTGCCACCAATGGTGATATTGGGTCTAAAGCGATTCATTGGCAGAGGGTATTCCAGCCTTCTGTTCAACTCGGCGAGAGATTCGTCGCTGATGACCAGCACCGGAAAACCGTCGGCAAAACTGACAACATTTTCAGGTGAGTTTGCGTACTGTTGATCAACTATGCGCTTGAATGATGGCTCCATACGCACTAAGCGTACTTTCTTTTCTAGATTGCGTGAGAGCAGGTCGGCTGCTTGGTCACCTTGGTCTATGGCCTGACAGGTGTCATTCCATACTTTTACTGTCATTACTTTTGCATCGACTTGAGCTTTATCTAGGCTTAGTGGCACCTCTACGCTGTCTCCCAGGGGCATGGTGAGGCGCAGGGTGTGCTCTAGTATGGCTGTTTGAATCAGAGCCATGGGTGCAAGTTCCCGCTGGGTAAGAAACTGACCACCTTCGGTTACTACCATCCATTCTCGGTCATACTTGAAGCCGCGATTTTCTAATTTTGCGCTGTTCAAAGATATTCCAGCCAAACTTTTGACAGGATAAATTGTCAGGGAAGTTATTGTCAGGGCAGAGCTGCTCATGGCTGCGTTTCCTCAATTGTTTGTTCTAAATAATCTTTTTCACTGGTGTATATCACTGAGGCCGCATCTATTGTAGGGCTGATCGCCAGATTTTGAGCCAGTGTTTCGCGCTCGGAGAGCTTTGCTTCTAAAGCTTGATCTGGTTTTGCTAGCCTTTCGGCTAGTTGGTATCTCTCAGCGTTGCGCATGGTTATGCCAGCATTGACCCAATGAAGATAGACCCAGCGTAGTAGCGGGATGAGAACAAAGAGAGTGCCGTAGGTTGCTAGTATGTCTGCTTGCCAACTGTAGACATGTACCAGGCGATGAGCTGTGAAAGCTAGCCACCAGGTGCCAGTCAGGTTGAGTGTAGCGATGGCCAGTACCGGTCTGATCTGTTCTTTTGAAAGTTCAGAGAAGGGTATTTCATACTCAATTAAAGCTTGCGGGAGAAAGTTTGGCAGCACTATATTTGGCACTGCGGTGCTCCCAGCGCTAACTTGCAGCGAAGGAAAAAGATAGATGATTGAGCCAGTTTCACTTACTTCTGGGCGGCCATCAAAGCGGCAGAGTACTGGTAAAACAAAATCTTCGCTATTGTCTTTTGTGGAAATCTCCCTGAGCATAAGTGGTGCTAGTTGTTCTGCTGTGACGGCACCTTTATTGTCATGAATTAGTTGGGCGATGAGACGCCATTGTTTTTCTTCAATGTCAGCATTGGGGCTCTTATCACCAAAGAGAAAAGAGAAGCAATTGATCAAAAAATTGTCGTTTTTGATTTGCTCAACTGTGGCGCTTAGGGGCTGAACAAGCAGTCGCTTTGCTCTGTTTGGCTGCCACAATATAAGATCGCGCAAAATCAGTAAATCTAGAAACGGTTGCTTCTTGTTTTTCTTTTCTGTGCCAAAAGTAGTAACGAAAATTGTCAACATGATTGCAAAAATCACCACTGCCAGAGAGGCGAGTAGTATCAAACCGAAAGAAATTTTGACTATGAAAAAAAAAATTTCGAACAACAGTCTGCCCGCTTTTTCGACAAATGCCCGCAAACCAGTGGCTATATATTTATTTTGAAAGCCCGGGCTAAATTGATAGGCAACAAAGCCAAGCTTTGATACTTCGAGGTGGCCGCCTACGTCTGAGGCCACTTCGTTGAGCAAACGGTTGCTGTCTTTGAGTGAAAGCCCGGTCTTGGTTGCTACATCAGCAGCGCTTACTCTGCGACCAAGCTGGTTGATGGCGCCAATTACTATTTGCTTATCGTCAGCAGGTTTGCTCAAGTTTTGGCTCTTAGTGACTGGCGGTAAGGGCTCCCAAGGCTTGAATGATGGCGATGACAGCGCACATTAATGACTCGCCAGCTACTGCGCCAGAGGCCACGGGCACTACGTATAAATCAGCGCTTTTCTTTGAAACCCAGCGCCAGACCATGGCAATCAGAGCACCTAAAAAGAAAGCAAAAGCATTGCTAAATGGCATTACCCACGACAGACCCAGGCCCATGGCTGATGGTACGTAGGGTTTCCATTTCTTGCTAGCAAATTTATCGAGCAGCGCCAAGGCGATACCGATCAGACCAGCAATGAGCATGCCCCAGCGTGCAGTCACAGGAACTGTCTCAATCCCTTGACTGAGAGCCAGAGCAACTGATTTCCAGATGTTCACTGATGGCGGTTCAAAGGCTTCGAGAGCGGCTTTGTTTGGCACCATTAAGTACCAGGCTGGCACAACTGCTGCTACGCCAAAGAAAACCCCAGCAAGCTGCGCTTGAAACTGTTTTCTGGCATTGGCACCAAGCAGGTATCCACTTTTGAGGTCGGTGAGCAAATCGGCCGAGCTTGAGGCAATATTGGCAGTGACCGAGGCGGCCATAAGGTTGGTGACAATATTCTTTGGTGCCATTACTGCCACTGTTAGCTGAGTAATTTTGCACATGGCACTCATTGGTGTTACATCGGTTTCACCAGTGGCACGGCAGGCGACTAAGCCCAAGAAGAAGCTCATCACAATGGTCATTATGCCGACCAGAGGAGAGATGGAGAATGCTAAATATTGCAGCGCTATGCTGGCAGTAGCAAGGGGAAGAATGCCCCAAACAAGCCATTTTAGCGGCACTTCAATGTCGGCTAGAGGGTCGATGTTTTCGTCTTTTGTATTTGTATTGGTCCCTTTTTTCACCTGCACTATATTTAGTGAGCGCAGAATAGTTTTCCATTCAAGGGCAAAAGCAGTGAGTCCACTGGTCACCATTATGGCTGTGCCGCTCCACAGGGCCCATTCTTTGATGATCGCTTTGGGGGCGCTGATTTCGTGGGCGTTCAGCGCTTGGGGGCCGAAGAACAAATAAAGTACTAAGGAGCCAACCAACATAGAAAGTGATACCCGCATGCCAACGAGCATGCCTGCTCCAAGCAAGAGTAAGCTGGGCTCCCAACCAAAGCCTGGTGTATCTTTGAGATTGACCCCGAGGCTACGACCGCCAAAAGGAATTAGCTCTGGTATTTTTAGATTAGCTTTGATCTGCCAGGCAAATTCACCTTTGCCAAGAAAACCCACGGCGGCTCCTGCCACTAGGGCGGCCACTAGCGAATAGGCTTGGGTCACTGCTTCTTTACACTGGCCGTGCAGACTCTTCAATGTTTCGGCCGCGGCGATGCCCGAGGGAAATGGCAGTTGTTCGACGTTGATCATCTGACGCTTCATTGGTACAGCTAGAAACACACCCATCATGGCTGAGACAAAGGTCCATGGTAGTAGTGTTGTCCAAGGTTGATGTTCGCCGGTGATTAATAGCAAGGCACCAAAAGCAATGCCGACTGTGGCACCAGTAGAATAGCCTGCGGCCGAAGCGGTTGACTGCATGCAGTTGTTTTCTAGTATGGTCATATCAGATACTTTTGGGAAGGCTATTCTGATGCCGCGCCAAATAACAAAAGAGAGTACGCAAGCTGTTATTGCTACACCAAAAGCCCAACCAACTTTGAGCATGGTATACAAATTTGAAATCGACATCAGCATGCCGAGTGCGCCGCCCATGAGCACTGCCCGCAAAGTAAACTGCGGTACAGTGTCACCTTGATAGACAGTTCTGAGCCAGAGCTGGTCAGTGCTTTCTCCAGGAATTTCAGGTTCGAGAGTTATACTGCCGTGATCTAGTGGCGATGACTTTTCTTCCATCTTGTTTGTTTTCTGCTTTTCTTTTGCTTTTCTTTTGCTTTTTAAATTTTAGGGTAGTCTAGCTATGAGGGCTATTGAGCATGCAGAAGCCTTCGTTATCGAGACCTCGTAGCGATGTCGCTCTGGCTACACGGGTAATGCCGAGCTGAAAAGCAGCAGTGCGCAAATCACATTCGTTTGATTTTGCTAAGTGCTTTATTTCTTTGTACGAATCGAGCATCAAGAGCTTCAGTTCTTGATTGACACGCTCGAGCCGCCAGCGGAATTGCTGTACGTTTTGCACCCATTCAAAATAACTGACCATGACACCGCCAGAATTGGCAAAAATGTCGGGCACAATGACTTTGTCGTGTTTGATCAAGTATTCGTCGGCTTCAGGAGTTGTAGGGCCATTGGCACCTTCGATGATGAATTTGGCTTTGATCTCTTTCATGTTCTCTTTGGTAATGACATTACCGAGAGCGGCAGGAATGAGCACGTCGCAGTCGCAGCTGAAGATAGCATCGGCTGAAATTTCTTTGGTCTCTGGGAAACCTTTGACGCCGTTGTTTTCGCGCACATAGCGCATCAGGTGTTCGACATCGAGGCCATTGGCGTTGTAGATACCACCGGTCAAATCTGCTACCGCTACAACCATTCCACCCATTTGATGAATGAACTGGGCCGCCCAAGAGCCAACATTACCAAAACCTTGAATGGCAAATTTGGTCTTGGCAAAATCCATTGTGTAGTCAGCAAGAATAGCTTCGCAGACAAAGGCAATGCCTTGACCTGTAGCTTGTTCACGGCCTTCACTGCCGCCTAACTCAATTGGTTTGCCGGTCACCACTGCTGGTGTCCAGCCGTGATACTTAGAATATTGATCAACAATCCAGGCCATTGTCTGTGAGTTTGTCCCCATATCCGGGGCGGGAATGTCGAGGCCGGGGCCGATGATGTCGTGAATCTGGTCGATAAATGAGCGGGTGATGCGCTGCAATTCAGCATGGGATAGTTTAGAGGGGTCGCAGTTGATACCACCTTTGGCACCGCCATAGGGAATATTGGCTACGGCTGTTTTCCAGGTCATAAGTGAGGCTAGTGAATTGACCTCATCTGGATCAACTTCAGGGTGATAGCGCAATCCGCCTTTCATGGGGCCGCGGCTGTTATCGTGCTGTACACGAAAACCGTTGAAAACCCCTAGTTCGCCGTTGTCTAATTCGATTACTACTTCAACTTTGACTTCGCGCCTTGGTGCCATTAGAACGGTTTCTAGCATCGAGCCAACATGCAAATGTTTAGCTGCTCGCTTGAAATAATAGTTGGTTGCTTCTGATGCCCGCATCGCTGCCTCCCATTAGGTTTCTAATAGGTTAGCACCTTGGTTTCTTGCTCAGCTCAAGACTTAATGCAAGAAAGGCTGGTTTATGATTTTTAGATTTGGGTCTAAAAGCTACCCATAGCTACTGGCACATAGCCTCTGAACATATAGGCGGCCTGATGGGCGGCTTGTTCAACAGTCGTGGCTTTGCCTTTTTTCATGGTGTCGACTTGGTTTTTGACAAATTCAATTCTTTCCACCGCTGGCATGGCTGGCACTCTAATTACTTTGACGTTTCTTGAGGTATAGCAGTGCTCTAATATGACGCTGATTTCTTTGGTGAACTTGAGACTTTCATTCTGACGAATTTCATTGGCTTCGAAGAATGACAAGGGCTCGATTAAAAAGGCAACGTCATACTGTGAGGCGTCTAAATTACTGAAGGCCGACGGTACTGGCAGTTTGTCGTGCAAATAATAGGCTTCACCGTCGAATAGGCCCCGGTCGAGAATGACAGTCTGGTCAAAATCTAGAATTGAGGCCTCGGCTGATTGCTGGCGTTTTAAGACTTCAGCCTGAAATTTTTGTCTGTCTACCCAGGGCAGAATGCGACCTTCTTTGATGATTTGAGTGGCAATTTCGTTGACTATTCGATATCCCAGTTGACCCAGGCCATTGACGATTGTGGTTTTACCGACCGACGGTCCGCCCGTGATCACTGCTTTCATGTTGCCAACACTCACTGTAGGGGTTTTCAGGTGCTATCAGGACTGTATGTTTTTTTTAGGCACTATACAAGGTGAGATTTCTCATATTTGTGGGAAGGCTCCCCCTTAGCTCTAATTATCTTTGGCTGATGGCGTCTCTTTCAGTAGTTCTCTAACCGATGGCATGGCCAATTCTGCCGCCGTTTCGCCTGCCTTTATGGCAAGTTTGACATCGCTGGTTTTGGTTGAGAGAACGGCAATGCCATTTGTGCGTGGCTGGATGATTAGCTGGGCTATGCCCACTTGTGATCTGTCGACGCTGGCTAGCAAAATATTGATGGCGCGCTTGCTGACACTGCCAATTTTGCGAAAAGTCTTGCTGTTCTCATTCTCGAAAGGTTCATCTATATTGATGGCAATCACGGCCACTTCGTTTTCGGCTCCAAGCTCGTGAGCCAAATGCCTGGCTTGTTCGACTGGTAAATTGGCTTGAATGCCGCCATCTACCAATAGTGCCATTGAGGGATCTCCGTCTTTTATGGCGATATTGTCCGGGTTAACAGTATCGAAAGGCACAGGCTGACGCAGAGCCGGAATAGCGGAGCTGGCTTGAATGGCTCTGCCTAAATTGCCGGCTCTGATGAGGTAGGGCTTGGCTGTCAGGAGATCAGAGCAAACGGCGCCGTATTTAATGGGGAGGGCTTCAATGGCTCTGTTTTCTAGGTGCACCTGGGCATTGACGTAGTTTCTAAAGCGATTGCCGCGGTAGAGGCCGTCATAGGGATGGTAGCCCAAAAGGCGAGGAATAAAGAATATGGGCACAGCCATGATGCGCACCGGAATAGGTACGGTTAGGTAGGAGCGCAGGAAAGACTTTCTAAGTAGTATCTTTTCTATGTCGTCGGCGCTCAAGCCAGAGCAGTAAAAGCCACCGACAATAGCACCAATACTGGTGCCAACAATGGCGTCAATTTTTACGCCATTCTTTTCCAGTACCTTGAGTACGCCAACATGGGCCGCACCACGGGTGCCACCACCGCCGAGGGCGAGTACTAATTTCTTCTGTTGCCTAGTTGCTATATCGGTCTGATGGGCTTCTTTTGCCTGTAACGGCGATATTGATGCAAGAAAGCTAATGAAGGCCAGTAAGATGCTGCGATTAAGTCGGTATGTCATAGTCTCTAAATTGACAGAATTTGCTAAAGCAACGGCCCAAGTTTTACTTTTGTAACCGGTTTTATTACACGATTGTCTAGTCTTCTAATATTAACGAACTTCAAGAATTCGCCAATTACTGGCCTCGCGCCGCAATCTCAGATAGAATCAATCTTAAGCATGAGAGATTGACAACCGCTTATCATGCTATAAATAAAGGACTTTGCAAGGTATTAAAGCGGGCTTTCAGTTTTACTGAAATTTCGGTTGAAACCTTACCGGCGCTTCATCTTTGTTGGCGCCAATCGGCAACTAGCGTACGAAGCTACTGCCAGGTTATTTAGGGCAAGGGCATTAAAGGCAAAGAATATTAGGGGGCTCGCAACTTGGATTTTTCAGCCTGGAATACTCCGACTACATGGGTGACATTCGCCGCTTGGTTCTGCGTTTCATACGTATACCTAGCAATCGGCATTACCGGTGGCTACCATAGGCTTCTCACTCACAAGTCATACAAAGTACCTAACTGGTTGAGATATTTCATCGTCTCTGGTGGATATTTCGCCTTGATGGGGGCTCCGATTTCATGGGTGGCAGTTCACAGACTGCATCACCAGAAGTCTGACCAACCAGGAGATCCCCACTCCCCTCGTGACGGCTTCGAACACGCTCTATATAAATGGATGTTCGATATGGAAAAGCGTCAGTCGGTTGAGGAAATTAGAAAGCAAGTTCCAGACTTGCTCGAAGACAAATTACTGTGCATGCTTGGTACGGATCACTCAGCTAAACAAGCTCAGCTTTGCCTCTGGGTCAACATTGTTGCCCGTGTAATCATACTTCTTGCTTTCGGCCCTGTGGCCTTCACCGCCAACTTGATTGCTTCTGTGCTCGTCTTCTGGAGCCCCCAATTCGTCAATACTTTCTGTCATCTGCCAAGTTGGGGCTACCGCAACTATGAAGTGCGCGATGATAGCCGCAACGTTCCGTGGGTTGGAATTATGGCCATGGGCGAAGGCTGGCACAACAATCACCATGCTTTCCCTAAATCTGCTCAACATGGCATTAGATGGTTTGAGTTCGACGCCACCTGGATGATGATTTCTTTCTTTGAAAAGATCGGTTTAGCCACTGATGTAATCAGGCCTACTCCAACTCTTTCTCCCGCAGAGATCGCTGCTGCTAAAGCGGCTAAAGCCGCTCGTGCAGCCAAAGAGGCTGTAGTCGCTCCTGTATCGGCTGCTACAGCTGTGAGTGCTGAGCTCGTTAATGCTCCGACCGAAGCTGTTAAAGAGAAAGAGCTAGTAGAGATCTAGAAACAGCAATCGCTCGAATCCCCAGAATCTGAGAGGCGCTTCATCAAAAATGGAGCGCTTCTTTTTTGAATAGACTAGAATTGAGCTGTAGTTTTGGATTGAAGAGGTGCTGGTCTAAATGAGATTCTTATCGGTAGTTTGTGCCCTTGCTCTGGCGCTGAGTTCTTTCTTCAGCACATTTCTGTCAGTTGAAGCAAAAGAATGGTCAATTGACGATCGTCAACAAGCCTTGATGCAACAGATCAATGAAGGACAGAAGGCAAAAGAATTGACTGTAAAAGAGGCAAAGAGCCTGCGCAAGGATTTGGCTAATCTAGCTAAGAAAAAAGCCAAGATGAAAGCAAAGGCTGAAAATAACAACACTTTGACTAAAGAAAATCAGACTGAGCTAGAAGGTGATCTAAATAAGATCAGTGTTGAAATTCAGAAGCTCAAATTAGAGAAGCGTGTGCAAAAGTAAGGCTATCCTAAGTATTATTCGCAAGAAGCTTAAGGGGCACCATACATGGTGCCCCTTAAGCTTCAATAAGAGTTGGATTCATCTATTCGTATTGATGACTCTTAGGGCTGGTAATGACGCCAATGAAAAGCATCATCAGGCCACCCCAGAGAGCTGGCACCCAGCCATGAATGGTTAGATAGCCAGGCATGAGGTCGGCGAGCACTTTTAGGGTTATGGCTGGGATGAGCCAGAAGCCTAAAATCCATGCCGGTATCAACACAAGCAGCGCCAGGCCGAAGGTTGTGATCGTGAGGAACGTGGTCAGCACTATGGCTAGCGCCTCAACGATCCAGCCTATGAAGGCAAAGACAAAGCCAGCTGCAAGGGCGCTGACAAAGCTGCCGTGGGTGTCTATTCCCTTAATCATTGGGAATACCCAGTGAAAGGCAGCAGCAATTAAAACTAGTCTGATTAGGTAAGCTTTCATGCCTCCATCATAACCCTAATCTAGTTTTTTGGCTTCCATATGGGATCTTGGAACTTGCTCGACTTGCTTGGTTCGAACCAACGGGTCATTGTCATTTTCTGTTGGGTATAGAACTGAATACCTTCTGAGCCTTGAATGTGCAAATCGCCATAGAACGAAGCATTCCAACCCGTGAAGGGGAACCAAGCCATTGGAGCGGGGACGCCAACGTTTATGCCAATCATGCCAGCATTAAAGTGATGTTTGAACTCGCGGGCTGAGCGACCGGAGTTGGTGTATATCACTGCGCCGTTGCCGTAAGGGCAATCGCGACCAATGGCAAGGGCGTCCTCTAGTGAATCGACACGCACCACCGATAATACTGGCCCAAATATCTCTTCTTTGACCACAGACATTTCTGGCTTAGCATGGTCAAGAATAGTTGGTCCCAAGAAAAATCCGCTCGATTTTGCTGCCTCTATCTTGCGACCGTCCAGAGCCACTTTAGCTCCTTCGCTTTCGCCTTTATTGATCATGCCGCGTACTTTTTCTAAATGCTCTTTCGACACCAATGGCCCCATATCCGGATGGGTGCTGCCTTTTCCATCGGTTGGGCCAACTTTCATCTGGGCCGATGCTTCCACTAAATGTGGTATCAAAGCTTCAGCAGCTGCACCCACAGGAAGGGCTAAGCTACCAGCCATGCATCTCTCCCCAGCACAACCAAAGGCTGATGCCTGAAGAGCTTGCACTGTTTGCTCCATGTCGGCATCAGGCATAATGATGATGTGATTCTTAGCGCCACCGGCAGCCTGCACTCTCTTGCCGTTGGCTGTGCCTGTGGTGTAAATGTATTTGGCAATATGGGTCGAACCGACAAAGGAGATGGCCTTAATTAGTGGGTGTGTCAGTAAGGCGTCAACGCAATCTTTGCCGCCATGAACGATATTGAATACACCATTGGGTAGACCAGCTTCAGCCAGTAGATTGGCAATCATCATGCTGGTCAGTGGCACTTTTTCGGAAGGTTTGAGCACGAATGAATTGCCGCAAGTCAGGGCAATCGGATACATCCAGAGTGGAACCATAGCCGGAAAATTAAAGGGAGCAATGCCAGCGCAGACGCCAATTGGGTGGCGAATGGTCTCGCAATCGACGTTGCGAGCAATGTTTTCCATGCTTTCGCCCATCATTAAGCTGGGGATACCGCAGGCAAATTCAACTACTTCTATTGCTCTTTGTACTGAAGCCTTTGACTCAGGAAGGGTCTTTCCATGCTCACGAGTGACACATTCGGCAATCGCTTCATAGTGTTGTTCCATCAGGTTTTTGAAGCGGAACATCACCCGCGCCCGTTCGATAATTGGCACTTCCTTCCATTCAAGGAAGGCTTTCTGGGCTGCTTGTACGGCTCTGTCTACATCGGCATTGCCACCAAGTGGCGTGCGGCCGATGACTTCACCAGTCGAGGGATTGTAGATGTCTTGAAACTCGGTGGCCGTTGAATCTACCCAGTCACCATTGATCAAGAGCTTGCACACTGTTGCAGTGCCGGTTTTTGTTGCAACCATTCCACCCTCCGATTTTCTTTGCAAAAGCTGGTGAAGCTTCACATGATATGCACGTTAAATAATTTGCAAAAGAATATCTGCTTGGCCTACTTTAAGCAATATAAAGTGAGCTGTAAACCCTCAATCTAAGGCTCTTTGAGAATCTTCTAATAGGTGGAGCGTCATTAATAGCTGGCTGAAGCTTTGGCCATGGCTTGGTCTGCATAGTTCATAGCTTGGTTTGCCTGCTCGCGAGCTTGATTGGCCAAGGTCTTTGCCATTGGCGAGCTTGTGGTGCTGGCCAGGGAACTAGCGCTCTCGGCTGCTGCTTGAGCGCTGTTGGCATAAGTACGAGCTTCGCTGGCCGCTTTTTGTATGGCACTGCTGTTGTTTGAGCTGAGGGCCTGGTTTAAGGAATTGCGGGCTGAAGCTGCATAGTTTTGAGTTTGGGTTAGTTGACCCTGCACTTGCGAATTAATACCCGCAAAGTTGGCTTGAACCGATTTGGGGTCATATGTCGATTTAGGTGTTGATGTCGGAGTCGTTGTTTGCGCACTAATGCCTTGATTGTTCCCGCCGTTTTCGAAAATCTGGTTGAAATTTGTCTGGTTCGTATTGTTGCCCGCTCCTGTTCTGATTCCAGAACCAGTGCTGATTCCAGAGCCGTTATTCTGGCCAGAGCTGCCATTAAAGCCATTGGTGCTGCCGCCAAAGCTAGAGCCAGAGCCAGGATTACCGCCGCCTCCACCATTAGCTGAAGTTGACCGAACATTGCCCCACTGTTGTCCAGTTGATAAATTGTTGGCATTGTTGCCCGCGCGATTTTGATTTTGCGATTCCATCAAGCTTTGCTTGTAGGTTCTATTGTTTGTCGTGCCATTATTGCTGGCTCTATTAGTCGTGTCGTTCTGACCACCGGCTCCCGGAGCTAAAGGTGTGTCTTTGGGGAAAACAATAAATTCGCCAGGGCTTTTTGATTTGCCCATGAGCTTTTCTAGTATGGTATCCCACATGCTGGGGGTGTTGACGGGGGTATAGCTTGGGTTGACGCCGGTGTTTCCGTTATTACCAGTGTTGCCGTAATTGTTTCCGTACCCACCAGTGTTGGTATAGCCGCCGTTGCCGTAGTTTCCAAAATCTGATTCCGGTGGAGTGCCATAGCTGCCGGGATAACTGCCCCCGTTATAAGAACCGGAGTTAGTATTGCCAGAACCAGGATTTTCGAAAATAGAGTTGAAGTTTTGAGCGTGCACTGGGCTGCTTACGGCTTGCAGAACAAACAGAGAAATTAATGATATAGATGCAGTAAGTTCTTTGATACTGAATATTGCTCTATTTTGCTGACTCATTTTTGATCCTGTTGTACAAGATCAGCGCCTCAGGCCTTAGATTGCCTGAGTTTTCTAAGCTGATCGTCATGGGTGAGAGTCGGAACCTCTCCACCTTTCAGTGTAACACCGACTTTGTCGGCAACAAGACCCAGCTTTCGTAGAAACCACATGTCTACGCGCTTTTTCTGCAAAGTTTCTCGTAAATGTTTGATATTTGAGAGAAATTCGCCATCTTCGAATGTTCTCATGCGCTCAAAGCCACCCATGAGGCGTTTGGAGCCATGATTACAATGAAGAACTTCTACTATATTGTTAACTTGCACAGGGCCAAGTACTGCAGCCGTGAATGCCTGGCTTTGGCCATCGCGCACTTCACCTTCGTTTTGCAAGAAATCTACCTGTAGCCAGGTCCTTGCGGTGAAGCGAACGCGCAAAACCACAGGTTCGCATATTAATGAATTGAAGCTGTCGGGTTTAATATCGCGAATACATGCCGCTCTGGCATAGGCGTAGGCATCCTGAGCTCTGGTTGTGAAAAAGCTATAGCTATTGCGTCCTGGCTCTAGAAAGCCGGTTTTGTTTATTTCCCAGCGTCGATAGCAGTTGGTGCCGTGATAGAGGAAAATCTCGTTTTCTGGCTGGTTATAGTCCAAATTGCCATGGCCAGCGGCGAACTCCGCAAGCGGTGGGGGAACTTCATGGTAACGTAGGCTGTCCAACCGCTTCCTCTCATACTCAAGCCCTAGTTCTACTAGCCCCATCGGGGAAAGCACCTTTCATTGTGTTATTCCCTTGATATGGAGGTGTCTAACCTTGCTATTGTTTTGCTTCTGAGGAGAACTCGGAGCCCTGCTACGGTTATTCCATGTGTTTCTCGCGAGCCGCTTGGATGGCGGCCGTGGCGGCTGCCAATGCCTGGCGGACCCGGTCTAGATTAACTTCGGCGCTGTCGCGGATAGTCGTTGTCAGCTCGGAGCGTTTGTTTGTTAATTCAGCAAAGAGCTTCTCGCTCTGATCTTCCATGGTGTCGATGTTGTGTTCGATGGCGCTGGCAAGATCTTTGTTCGCTTGTTGTTTTAAGCTTCCCAGCTTGTTTAGAGCATGGTTGCGCTCTTCATTCAGTTCAGGCTCAGCATCTACTGTAGAAGATTCAGCTAGGCTCTTGAGAGTAAGATCGCTCTCAAGCATGCGCTTTTCTGTATCTTTAAGGTAGGCATTCACTTCTTGAGTGCGCAGAACTAAATCTTGGCTTGAGCGTCTAAATGTCTCTTCAAGTCCGCTCTTGAGCCCGCGACCAGAACTCTCTAGCTCGGTCAGGCAATCTTCTACTGTGCGCTTCAGCTTTTCAGAAGAGAGATTGATGCTTTCTTCTAGTTTTGCAAGCTGCGATAGCATAGCTCTATTCGATTCGGTAGCAACCTGCTTGCCCATGTCGTGAATCATGGTGCGCAGAATTTCTTTCTGCTCGTTTAGTTTCGGCAAGATTGACTCGGCAAGAAGTTCTTTAGTCTTTTGTGCTACAGCCATCTCACATACGGCCACAGTATGAGAAATTGTCTGCTCAAGGTCAAGTTTGGTTGAGCGCAGCTTCTCGCAAGCTCTTTCCAGTGAGCTGTCAATTTCTTCAATCATGGAGCGCATGTTGCGCTCTAGAGATTGAGTGATTGAGGCATTTTCTTCGCCCATGCGCTCGCGGAAGCGCTCAAATCGTTGGGTTACTTTCTCGCTGTAGCTATCGTGGCTTTCTTTAAGCTGTTCTAGGATAGATTCGCTCAATTTGGCCAGTTCGTCATTGCGGCTAGCAATCAAGCTGTTGAGACGACCCTGCACTGAGCTTGTGAGCTTCTCCAGCTCGCCTTTGAACTGCTCACACTGATCGGCAATGGCGGTCGAAAGTTGATTTTGTACTGACTCTAAGCGCTCTAAGCCACTGGCGTCTAGGTCACTGAGTAGGCTTCTGGCGCCTTCAGATTCTTTTGAAAGGTTATTCTGAACATCTACTGCTAGATTGTCTAGGCGACTTCTCAGTTCGCTAGAAAGATTTGTCAGATTTACCTCTGCGTGTTTTTCAAGGTCTTGGCCCTCGCGCAGTAGTTCTTCGACTTGTCTGTTTAAGCGTATCTTCAGTTCTTCAGCGCGCGAGCTCATCTTGTTAGCAGCTTTAGCAACTTGTTGCTCAAGCTTGCTCATTAATGTAGCCATTTCGTTCATCATTAAGCGAGCGTCTTGAGCTGGAGCTGGCCTTATGCCTGAATCAAACTCTCCCAATGCAGGAGCGCTTCTATAAGGAGCTGGTGTTGGCGCTGGGACTACAAATGGAGCTGGAGCTGGTGCAGACGCAGGTTCAGGTGCAGGTTCAGGTGCAACGAATGGTTCCGTTGTTGGAGCTACTTCTGACACCGGAGCGACGAATGGTTCCGGTGCTGGAGCTACTTCTGCTGCCTGTGTTATCACTGCCTCATGGGATGCGGTTTGCACAGTCGGAACTTCAGGAGCGTGAGCTACTTCAATAGGCTGAGCTACTTCAATAGGCTGGGCTACTTGTGCCGGTGCTTCTACTATTGGCGGAGCAGCTGCCTCAGCCACTTCCACTGCTGCTGGCTCATGATGATGGCTGTATTCTTGAGCCGGAACCTCAGCGGCTGGTGCTCCAATTTCTATTTGTGGTCTCAGCGGTGATGGCTGAGGCACTGGCGCGTGAAGTGGCAATGCAGACGAATCAGAACCGCCAGTAAGTTCACTGCTGCGACGCAGTGGGCTGCTGTAGTCGCGTGGTCTGACACGGGTCTGCATCACTTGCGAGTCAGTCATAGATGCTGGCATAGATTGAGCAGGCATAACTTCTGGCGCTGCTTCGGCTGTAGGCATAGCCGCAGGTTCTGCTGGCGCAACGGGTGCTTCTGCAACTGGCTCTGGTGCTTGGCTTGGCGCTGAAGCTGGCATCTGTGCCTGCTCCTCAATTACTTGCGAACTTGCATCGGCAGTGGTTTCATCAGCTGCTGTGAATAGTGAAGTGGTGGGGTCCATGGTAGACCAGAAGCCTGCGCTGTCGGTGGCGCTGTTGAGCGCTCCAACATCTTGGGTCAAAGGCGTAACATTGCTGGCTGCTTCAGTGGTGGCAACTTCGCTTAATGGAGTGCCTTGGTGCCAAATCTGTTGCTCGCTGGCCTGTACTTCAGCACTTGGTTCCGCCATTTGCAATTCTTGCGCGGGGCTGTCTTTTGAAAGCTGCTGAGTTAATCTTTCGAAGAGACTGTTTGAATCTGCTGTCTGCTCGACTGGTTGAGCAAACGATGATTCAACCGCTGTTGACCATTCGGCTTCACTGGTTTGGCTCTCTTTAGCAAAAGGCTCGGCTGACATCAAGCTTGGTTCTATTAGCTCAGGCAGCGGAGATTTTTCTCCATGCCAATCGCTCGGTGAACTAGCTCCCCATCCTTGCGAGTGCTCGGCCACAGCCTCTGGCAATGGCAGTTCCACAGGGGTTGGAATAAATGTTTCTTGCGCAAATGTTGTTGGCGCTGGGCTCGACACTTGAGCCGACGCCTCAGTCGCTGCTGTTGCGATTTGAGCCACTGGCGGTGCCGTTGCCTCGACTTGAGCTAGGTCTTCTGCTTCGGTGTTCGGCTCGGCATCAGGCTTGTAATCCATCCACGAGTCTGGATCGGCAACAACAGGTGCTTCGACCACAGCTGGTGGAATAGCATCGGGATTGGTTTCTATGGTGCCGCGGGCGGCGTTAGAGAATATATCGGTATTGAAGTCAGAGTCATTGACGCTTGGTTCAACCGGCATAGCAAAAGCATTCGGATCGAGGTCCCAACTGTCAAATTTAGCCTCAGGCACAGCGGGAGCCTGTGCTTCGCCTTTGACAAATTTGTCGTAGTGCTCATCGCCAAAGTATTCTTTTAGGCGTTTTTGTTTTCCTGCTTCTTGTTCCGCTCTTATGCGCTTTTCTTTTTCAAATTCATTCTCAGCGTAGTTTATCGCTGCTTCACCAGCAAAGCCTTGTTGGTAGTCGTTAAAGAACTGTGCCGAAAAGTCCTCTTTGGGCAGATTACTTTCGAGTACAGCTGTGGCTGATTCAGCCGGAGCATCGTGGGTGTCGTGCGACATTTCATACCAGGGCGAAGCCATTTGTACTGTTGTCAATTGCTGGTCGATACGAACATGATCGCCAGTCATAAGTATCGCAGTCAGGGCGTCTGCTGACGCCGTGGCCCAGGGCGGCGTGTCGTCATAGCGACTAGCCGTCCGCGTTGGAGTCGCCGGTGGTTCTGGAGCAGGCTCGGGGCTTGAAGGTACAAAGGCAGTATTAGCTTCAAAAGCAAATTCAGAAGCGTCGTTGCTTGATGCAGTCGGCTGTTGTGGATACTCAGGTACCACCATCTCAGCCTGCGGCGGTAGCTGTAGGTTTGAATATGAAAGCTGTTGCAGAGCTGGTGCCATGTCGAACGCTGGCTGCTCAGGTATTGGTGGCGGTGCCACCACCTGAGGTGTGTATTCAGCGATCTGTGGTTCTACTGCCGGAGCTTGAGCACTTTCGTTTGCTGGAGTTGGCTTAAATGGATTGCTTTCGAAAGCTGCAGGAGAGGCTGCTTGTTCTGCATTGATTGCTTGCTGCGTCATGATGCCATGTTGCACAGCTAGTTCGCCTAAGGCAAGCTCTTCAGCATTTAGAGGAGCAAAGCAAGACTTCAAAACGGTTTTATTTCTATCGTCTTGACGGCCTTCTGGAGTAAAGATCATATGGCAAACAGAACCAATGTCGATGACCGGCTTGCCCACTTGAGGCGTAATTTTGGCTCCGAGTTGACCCAGCAATGCAGTTACAGGCTCTTCAAGAGTTGAACCTTCTACAGTCAAACTCCGTCTGCTGCCCCCTTGGGCATAGTTCGAGCCAACTTGATAAAGGGCTTTGACTTGGTTTGCCCCTAATCTTGTGATTGGACGGCAGGCTAAATAGTTGAAGTCTTTGCCGTCGAGAATGGCTTTAGTTGCCTTCTCTTGCATTAGAGCGTCGAGTACTCTGAATTCATAAGCTGAGGCCGTGACGTTGACGACCATGCATTGGCCTTCGTCTTTGCTTATCACGACACACAGGTCTTTTACTCTAAAGGTCTCTCCTTGGTCTTCTGCTTTTTTAGAGAAGGATGAAAGGCCTGCTGGTGCTGCCACTTGTTCAAGGCAAAAGATCAAATAGCCAGGTTCATAGAGCATGCTCTCTTGAGCGGCCCATTCGGTCGGTGAGCTCGGCTTGTTCTTGTCAAAAACCCTCAGGTAGGCTATGACATCGGGTATTCGCAAGTGGTGTTGGCGGAGCATTGAGTTCATGGCGTTATTTTGTGAAGAGTCCTGGTTGGAAGTGTGATTTCTCTATCTGTACTGGTGCTGTTGATTTAATCGGGAGCTCCTGCTGCATGCGCTATCTCATTAAGAGCTGCAGCCTTTTGGTCGTTAATTAGTCGTACCAGCTTAGTGGTCGATTCTTCTATTTCAATTTTTGCACTCTGGCTGTCAGCAACGATTTTCGACAGTGAGCGCTCGTAGGCACCTTTCATTTCACTATCAACTTCGGCGCCAACATTGGTTAGCGACGCCACAGCGTCTTTCATTAGTTCGCCCAACTTGGTCTCGAAGCCATTGCGAATAGCAATCAATTCAGAGCGAATTTCGTTGATTACTCGCGACTTAGCCTCTTCCAGCTGAGCCCTGACTAATTCGGTCTCGCTCACTTTGCCGTTCATGCGGCCCACAAAGGCCTGCATATCCATCTGCACTCGCTCTTTGACGTCGGCGCATTTTTTCTTCAGAGCTTCGTTACTGCTCTGAGATGCTTGAGTCAATCGACTGGTAGCGGTGCTGGTATCATCAGTAAGTTTCTTGGAGGTATCTTGTGCCAGCTCTTCGATCTGCTCACAGACACCTTCAAACTTGGCCTTTAGAGCACTGACGTTTGAGTCGCTGGCGGCGCTAAATACGTTGTTTACATCTTGCTCAATTGCTCTCAATATGGCGTCTATTTTGAGATGAAGAGCCTCAGAATCTCCTTCTAATCCACTTTCGGAACTCTTAGAATGAGATTCGAGATTGTTGAACTCTGCTTGGAAATCAGCATTAAAACGCTGCATCAAAGTGGAGAAATGGCTTTCGATGCTATTTGCTTTCTGCATGTAGTTGCGAAATAGCGCGCTGTTCGATTGCTTCTCGCTACCGCGTGATTCCCACAAACTATGATCTAACTTTTGTTGTAGCGAATTAGAAAAGAAACTAGATTGCGATCTTAGCCTTTGGCCACTCAAATAATGTTGAGTTTCCAGCTCCACTGCCGCACCTTCAACAACACTAGAATAGTGATCAGCGGCACGCATGAAGTTGTCATCTAAGGTGCTTTCATGACTAATCTTGAGTTCGGTGATTGCTCGCTTTAGGTCATCATTAAAGAGAGCCAAGCGCTCAGTTAGCTGTTGCAGATGGTTCTCTGTACTCTGGCGTTCTTTTTCAGCGGCATTGCGCAAACGTTCAACAGCTTCTTTTGCCTGCCTTTTGATTTCTTCTTCAACAGCAGCAGCCTTTGCGGCTACTTCCATTTTTGATTGCTGTTCTGATTCTTGTCGCTCATTCACATGGGCTGATGCTTTATTTGCTAGCTTGGCTGTTGATGCTTCTTCTAGCTCATTCAGCCGAGCTGAACCAGAGTCGTAGATGTCTTGAAGCTTCTTACCTGCAAAAGTCATTAACGTCTTCCTCGATTTTTTAATCGTTTTCTAGAGACAACATGGCACTTTTATATGCCATCACCGCTAGTGCTGCTGCCCGCCCGGATTCTTCTATGATCGGAGTCTTTAAGTTCAATTCTGAAAGTTCATTGTGGAAGTTTCTAGTGATTCTCTCTAAGTCTGAACGCATTATGCGCACTTGTTTTTCGAGAGATTCTACTGAAGAGAGTCTAATACTTTCGATGCGTTCGTTGCTGCCTGCTGATGAACGAGCAAATTCTGTCTCTGTTTGTTCTACCTGGCGACGGAAGGTTTTGATTACCTCAGCACCATGGCTCCGTAATCTGTTATTGAGCTTGTCGATCACTTCAGGATTGGCTGACAGACGATTGCCTGACACCATGAGATTGATTTTCGACTCTTGCGCCAGAGCGGCTTCGAACTTGATAAACAGTCTATCGATTTCGTCTGAAAGTTTGCCTTCCACTCGCCTTAGGGAGTTGTGCACTAGCTTCTGGTTTACCGCCATTCTTGATTTGGCAGAAAAAGCTATTCTATTAATATCGTCCTGAGCGGCGAGTAGTTTTTTCTCTACTTCGTTGCTGTAATCTTTTATAAAACGCGACTGTGACTCAAAGCTGCCTTGCTTGAAGCGGTCTTTCATGGCCAATAACTGTGTTTGCCAGTGACTGATATGTTCGTCCAAGACCTGGCTATTGGTCAGTCTTGTTTCATCAATCGTCTTAATGCCGCGCAGGGCTAGTGCTCGGATGTCTTTACTGGCAGCCTCAACTATCTCGCCCAGCTCTTTTTGTACGCCGTCGATTTTTTCGTCAAACTGACTGCTATATAAAGTTAGATGGCTGTCCACTTCGGCTTTTGATGATTCGATAACTGATTGAGCTGATTCGTCGATGGTCTTAGCTTTATCAGACATGCCGTTTTCATAGCTCTGGCTTACGGTTTCGACCCGATCTTTTCCGGAGCTAGACAATTCAGTGACCCGGGCAATGCGCTCACGGCTGATTTCATAGAGGTTGGCACTGGGGGAATCAATGACCGACGCCAAATCATGCAACTGCTCTTCCATTATTTCTGTGAGGATGTCGGTTGCTTCTAGAACTTTGTCAGCAAAACGTCTGCGAATTGCTGCAGCCCCTTGCATCAAGCGGTCAACTTCAGCCGTTTCCAGGGCACTGATTGTATCGAGAGTTTCATCTCGCTTGGCTTCGAGGTCATTGCCGTGTGAATCAACAAGGTGTTCGCTTTGCTGAATAACTTTGTCAAGCTGGAGCGCTAGGCTGCTATCGATGCCTTCGCTAAAGGCATGAAGTTGGTCTAGGCATAGAGTGACAGTGCGCTCTAATTCGGCGCTAGCCTTTTCTAAGGCTTCAATCATCAAATTGGCAGCTGATCCAAAACTTTCAGACCGATTCGCTTGAGAACTCTCCTCAGCCATCTATTCCTCTACTTCCTGTTTTCAGTACTACTTAGTATCAGTCTAGCCAATTATGCCCCCTTTTTCAGGGCACTAAGCAACACTCAGATTTAAGTTGAGCTGATTTGTTTTTCGCTGTCCTTTTTTGCCTGGCGATCCAGTCTAGATAAGGCAGACATGGCAGCTTCATTAACTGTCTCAGAAAGTGTCGGATGTGGATGAATGGCTACAGCCAAATCTTCTAAGACAGCGCCCATTTCTATGGCTACAACCGCCTCTGAAATCAAATCGCCGGCCCGTGGCCCGACAATGCCGACACCCAAAACTAGGGTCGTATTGGGGTCGAAGAGCACTTTGGTGGTTCCATTTGTGTCGGCGATAGTCATGGCGCGACCGGAAGCCGACCAGGGGAATTTGGCTGTGGAGAAACTGATGTTTTTAGCCTTGGCTTCTGTTTCGGTTAAGCCGCACCAGGCCACTTCAGGCTCGGTGAATACCACAGCTGGTACGCAGCGATTGTCGTAAGCTGATGGTTTGCCAGCCAGTACTTCGGCTGCAACGTAGGCCTGTCTAATTGCCCGGTGGGCCAACATTGGCTGACCAGAAATGTCACCAATTGAGAAGATGCGCTTGTCTTTTGTGCGGCAGGTTTCGTCTGATAATACGAAGCCAAATTGGTCAATTTCAACTTGGGTTGCTTCTAAACCAATGCCATCAGAGTTTGGTCTTCGGCCAACCGAGATCAATACTTTATCAGCCGTTAGTTTTTCAGGAACATCTTTGCCGGTAACTTCTACTTCGACACCACTTTTGGTGACTGATATATTGTTTACTTTTGTGTTCAAGTGGATGGCTTTAAATTGCTCACCCAGTTTATTCGCCAGTGGTCTGACGAGGTCACGGTCAGCGCCAGGTAGAAGACCGTCGGTCATTTCTACTACGGTCACTTCGCTTCCCAGTGCTGCGTATACTGTGCCGAGTTCTAAACCGATATAACCGCCACCAATAACAATTAGCTTTTTGGGAATGTCGGCCAAATTGAGAGCCGAAGTACTGTCTAGAATTTTGTCGCTATTGATGTCTTCTTCGTTTTTAAAGAGTTTAGGCAGTTTTACTGGTCGAGAGCCAGTGGCGAGAATGCAGTGCTTAAATTTGATGCGCATGGCGCTTTCGCCGGGGCAATCAACTCTCACACTGCGCGAATCTTGAAATGTAGCCTTGCCATGTAATATTTCTACGCCGGCACTTTTGCACATACCAACAATGCCTTGGGAAAGCTTGTCGATCACTCCGGTTTTCCAGGTTCTCAGGGCATCAATATCAATTTTTGCAGGGCCAAAACTAATACCGATTTTCTCAGCACTCTTGGACGAATGAATTACTTCAGCGGCGTGGAGTAAGGCTTTAGAAGGAATACAACCCATGTGTAAACAGACACCGCCGGGCTTTGGTGCAGCATCGATCAAAAGAGTTTTGATACCAAGTTCTGCTGCTCTCAATGCTGCAGTGTAACCACCAGGGCCACCACCAATAACAGCAAGTTCAACTTCCTGAACCATCTCTCCTACGACCATATTGCCTCCTAGGCTTCTAAAACAAATTTGAAGGGGTCTTCCAATAACTTCACTACGTGCTGCACAAAGTAGGCAGCTTCAGCACCATCGGCTAGGCGATGGTCGAATGACATTGCTAAGGGCAAAATTGTTCCAATGGCAATTTGACCATCTTTGACAATTGGTTTTTGGCTAGCTCTAGCCATTCCGAGTATCGCGGCTTCAGGGAAGTTGACCATGGGCGACATGCTGGTGCCACCAATTGCACCAATATTGGTTAGTGTGAAGGTGCCACCCTGGAGACGCTCTAGTTCAATTTTGCCGGCTCTGGTTTTGGCGGCAATATCGGCTAGTTCTAAGGCAATGTCGTAGAAGCTCTTCTGGTCGACGTTCTTAATGACCGGAACGATCAAGCCGCGGTCAGTTGCTACTGCCACGCCGATATTGTAGTAGTGCTTAATTACTATTTCGCCAGTGTTTTCATCCAGGCTCGAATTGAATTGAGGATAGAGCTTAAGAGCGCTAGCCAGAGCCTTGATAGTGAAGACAGTTAGAGTTGGGCGCACTTTGTTGTCGCCCGAGCGAGCTGCAAATTCTTTCTCGTATTTAGTCACTAAACTAGAGAGTTCAGTAACATTAGCTTCGTCGAAGTGGGTGACGTGCGGGATATGAGTCCAGGCTTGGGTCATATTCATGGCAATTTTGCGGCGAATAGACTTAAGTGGCAAACGCTCGACATCGCCAAATTTTGCAAAATCTGGATATTCTACTGGTCCTGCATTCATGCCGCCCATCCCTGTTAGAGGAGAAGCATCGGCACTAGAGCCGCCGTACTTGTCTTTCATACTGGCTGGGGCCGCTTGTTTGCTAGCAGTGCTCGGTGCAGAGCTTGCTGTTGAACTTGCTGCTGGTGTAGATGTAGAAGAAGGTTGAATTCTTGATTCAAGTGAGCCGGCGGCGTAGGCCATGACGTCTTCTTTTAAGACTCTTCCTGCTGGTCCGGAGGCGTTCACTTGATGCAGATCAACGCCTAACTCACGAGCTAACCTGCGGGTCGCTGGTGTAGCTGGAACTGGTCCAGTCAAGACCTTTGCCGCGGCTTGAGCTGGTGGTTGCGCTGGCGTCTGATTTGCTGCCCCGTTGTTGCCTGCGGCCACTGCTTGCTTCACTGGAGCCACTGCTGGAGCGGCAACCGCTGCCGCGGGAGCTTGACCTTTGCCAGCAATGTCATAACCAATCATGACGCAGCCAACTTTTACGGTCTGACCTTGAGCCACGTGAATTTTTGCCACTGCACCAGCATAAGGTGATGGAATTTCCACCACGGCCTTATCGGTTTCAACCTCAAAGATGATCTGGTCTTCCTTGACCATTTCGCCTTCTTTGACTTTGACTGCGATTATTTCTGCTTCGTGAATGCCTTCGCCAAGGTCAGGCAATTTAAATTCAACCGTCATTTTCCACCTTCAAATATCAAAACTAGAATTTAGAATGAGAGTGTTTCGCGACTTGCAGCCAGTACTCTCTCTGGATCTGGCAAGAAGAAGCGTTCTTTTGAGAAGTAAGGAATTGGCACATCGAAGCCGGTTACCCGTTTGATTGGTGCTTCCAAATAAAGTAGAGCGGCTTCGTTAATGCGAGCCACAACTTCAGCGCCAAGACCACAAGTTCTAGGGCCTTCGTGTACCACTACAGCGCGACCAGTTTTCTTTACCGATTCGATAATGAGGGTGGCATCCATTGGCGAAATTGTCAGCAAGTCGATTACTTCAGCTTGTACGCCATCTTCTTCTTCTAACAGTTCAGCGGCTTCAAGAGTTGGGCGCAGGCTGGCACCGTATGAAATTAGAGTGATGTCTTTGCCTTTGCGGACAACTTGAGCTTGACCAATAGGAAGAGTTTCCATTGCTTCTGGTACATCTTCTTTGAACAACCTATAGATTGCTTTGGGCTCATAGTAGATCACTGGGTCTGGATCTTGAATGGCACTATGAAGCAGGGCGCGTGCATTTCTAGGGCCTGAAGGAATTACTACTTTCAAACCAGGAGTATGAGCATAGATTGCTTCGCGACTTTCAGAGTGGTGCTCTAGGGCGCGAATGCCACCACCGTATGGTGCGCGCATTACTACTGGCACGGTAACGCGGCCTCTGGTGCGGTTGCGGAAGCGGGAGGCGTGACATTCAAGTTGGTGGAAAGCGTAGTAGTCGAAACCAGAAAATTGCATTTCGCAAACTGGTCTGAGGCCGTAAATGGCCATGCCAATTGCTGTGCCCATGATGCCAGATTCAGCTAGTGGGGTATCGAGCACACGTTTGTCGCCAAACTTGTTGTACAAACCTTCGGTGATGCGAAATACGCCTTCATCGGGCCCAACGTCTTCGCCCATGACGATTACTTTGTCATCTCTTTCCATTGCTTCGAAAAGGGCTAGGTTAATTGCCTTTGCCATATTCATTTGCGCCATTGGTCATTCTCCTGAAAATTGTAAGCAAAATAAGCAAGTCAGCATCTCAAATAGATTGCTTTAGTGAGCGCTTGCTTTTTGCGGGCTGACACCAGAATTGGTGGAATTTTTTACTTGCTCTAAATGCTTCTTCAGCTCTTCTCTTTGCTCGTTCAAGTAAGGCGGAATATCGCTGTAGAGATAGTCGAACATGCTGAGAGGGTTGGCTAGTTCTTCGCTTTGTGCCATCTCTTCAACTTTGACGATAGAAGCTTTGATCATGGTGTCGAGCTCTTGCTCTAGCTCTTCTAGTTGCTTTTCAGTGTAGACACCCTTAGCTACCAAATATTTTTTGAAGCGGGCAAGAGGTTCGCGCTTTGTCCAGAGGGCACATTCTTCATCACTGCGATAGCGTTTTGGATCATCAGCAGTGGTGTGTGGTGTGAAGCGATAGGTCAACCCTTCAATCAAGGTTGGGCCTTCGCCGCGCTTGGCTCTTTCTACTGCTTCCATGGTGGCAACATAAACGGCTAGAACATCATTGCCGTCTACTCTGATGCCAGGCATGCCGTAAGCGATTGCTCTTTGGGCAATTGTTTCATTGCGCATTTGCTTGGCAAGTGGCACTGAGATGGCATATTGATTGTTGAGGCAGACGAAGACTACAGGCGCTTGATAGACCGAAGCAAAGTTCATGGCTTCGTGAGTATCGCCTTCAGATGAGGCGCCGTCGCCAAAGTAGGTCATCACTATGCTGTTGTCATTGCGCAACTTCATTGCCATTCCCAGGCCAGCTGCGTGCAGCAATTGGCTGGCGATAGGCACGCATACAGGCAAATCGTTGACACCTTCTGGTGGCATGGCGCCTTCTTCAAAACCGTTCCAGTAGAGCAAAGTTGTTTCAATCGACCAGCCGCGATAGAGCAAACCAGCTAGCTCGCGATAGGCTGGCACATGCCAGTCGGTTTTGCCAAGGTGAATGGCTGATCCCATCGAGATTGCTTCGTGGCCAGAAGACTGGGGGAAGGTACCCATGCGTCCTTGTCTTTGCATCAAGAGCATACGCTCATCGGTGCGGCGAGCAAGCAACATGTACTTGTACATGGTCTTCAATGTTTCAGGAGCAATTTTGGGCTCGAGAGCTTTATCGAGTTTGGCATCTTCATCCAGAATGGAGAGATACTCAATATTTGGAAGCTCGATTTTTGTTCTTGGCATAGAATCCACTCTATTGTGTAAAGTTGTTGAAACTGGGAAATCAGCTGTGCGCTCGTCTTTTGCAGTGTCAACTTGCATAGCGATTGGCTCTGCGTGTTAACTTCTTCTACTTGACGATCCGTTACAGACCAGGCAAAGTATGTCATATATAGACCGCAGGGGTCTATAAAGGTTTGTGGAAAATTCGCTTAATGGCGCAGTCTTACAGAAAAATTCGTTGAAGCAAATATGAATCATAAAGTCTTTGTTGAGAAAGAAGAATCGCTACCCAAGCCGCCCTGGCTCAAGGTTCGCCTGCCCACAGGAGAGCCTTACTGGCGCGTCAAGGAGCTGCTTGACCAGCATGATTTGCATACAGTATGCGAGTCGGCCGCTTGCCCAAATCGTGGTGAGTGTTGGGCTCGCGGCACTGCTACCTTTATGATTTTGGGTAATGTTTGTACTCGAAGCTGTGGATTTTGTAATGTCATTACTGGCAAGCCAACCGAACTAGATTTAGAAGAACCAGCTCGTGTAGCCGAAGCCGTACGCAAGCTTTCGCTCAAATATGCTGTCATTACCTCAGTCAATCGCGACGAATTGAAAGACGGTGGTGCTGCCGTTTGGGCTGAGACCATTCGGGCCGTACGTGCCCTCAACCCTGGCACGGCGATTGAAGTTCTCATTCCTGACTTCTGTTCTAATTGGCAAGCGCTAGATGTTGTGCTCGATGCTCGCCCTGATGTGCTCAATCACAATATTGAAACTGTCCCTCGTCTTTATTTAGAAGTGCGACCCCAGGGCCGCTACGATCGCTCTCTTGAAGTCTTGGCCCGCTCTAAAAAAGCTGGTTTGACAACCAAAAGTGGCTTGATGATGGGTTTAGGTGAGCGCGACGAAGAAGTCTTAGAAGTGATGCAAGACTGGCGCAAAGCTGGTGTCGATTTGATTACTTTGGGCCAATACATGCAACCCACAGAAAAGCATCTTGCAGTCAAGCGCTACGTTGAGCCCGAGACCTTTGCTTTCTTGCAAGAGCAAGGCATAGCCATGGGCTTCACCAATGTTTTTGCTGGCCCGCTGGTGCGCAGCTCCTACCACGCCGATGAGCAGGCTAGCATGGCCTTGGCCTAATGGTCTTGGTCTAATTCATTTCAGTCGAAGTTATAACCGTGCCTGCCGCTTGGGCTGCTTTTAGCTCGCACAGATCGGCTGCTAGCTGCGATGCATCGCGGATTTGTCCAACTAAAACTGAAAGAGCGACTGAAACTTCTTGCAAGCACTTTAGCTCGGCGTCGCTCCATACTCTTGCTTGATCGCTTTGAATGTCGATGAATCCGGCAAATATTCCGCGCCAGCGTAACTGTGCCAAAACTTGCGACTGAAATGCCATTTCGTCGACAACTTCGCTGTTGCTGTAAATCGTCTTCTCTGATATTTCATCGGGCAGTGCGAATACGCCTGTTCCATTGTTGTTGGGGAAGCGCGCGAGAAATGCCATGACAATAGTCATAGATTCGATACTGCTAAGAGTTAGGCCACTTAGCTGTTCTTCCTTATCAATGGAAAAGGATTCAACCGCTCGCAGTCCATCCCCGACAACTAACCAGACGACGGTACGTGATGCCTTGAAAGTCTCAGTCAAACTTTTGCAGGCAAATTCCAGCATGGCTTGCATGCCGCCGCCATTGCGGAGCACCAGCAAAAATTGATTAATTAGGCTAGCAGACTCCACTTTGCGCTAAATTTAGGAATCTAACTTAAGTAGATTCTTGATGCCGTAGACTGCCATATTTGGATTTTCTTTCAAGCGCCTGCGGCAATATGCCCCTGCTACTTTGCCTTCGCCGAAAGGCAGGTACATGCGCACTAGTATTCCTTCAGCAGCGAGTTTTTGGAATACAGCATCGCTCTTGCCTTTGCCTTCAAGATTTTGGAAAATTTCGCCTGAAACTAGGGTTTTTTGGAAGCGTTTGCGCGGAACACCATGCAAGTATTGCGTTTCAAAACGATTGGTTGGCACCTTATCTGGTATCACTACTGTGTTGAAGAAATTCTCGATGCATTTGGTGTCGTGAGTGGCTACTTCAACATAAGTTCCACGCGCTAGCAGCTCTCGTGCATACTTGACCAATAGATCTTTCATTACTGGTTTTTGTGTATGGGCAACTGTGGCTGGTTCATTGTAGATACCGACAACAAGTCTAGTGCGCATGCGGCTATCAAAGCGTTTGATGTCTTGCTCGGTTCTGAACAGTCTGGTTTGCAAAACCGTACCAAGATTGCGGTAGCCTGATTCGATCAATGAGAAATAAGTCTCAAGTTGAAAATCTGTCCAGCGGTGGTCTTCGGCTTCAAGGGTGACATTGACGTTGCGCACGCTGGCATACTCTACTACTGCTTCAATGCGGTTGTAGGCTCGGTCTAGCTCACTCGAGCGGGTCTGACCCACTTTAGGCGCAGCGGTGGAAAACATAGAAGGCTTGAACGATGCTGTAGGCTGTTGTCTAAGATCGCCGGGTAGTTTGTGCGCGGCAATTTGATCAATCAACTGCTTATAGTGCTCGACTGATTGATCGCAGTCGGCGTCAGATACTGCATCTTCGCCAAGGATATCGAGGGTTGAACTAAATTTGTTCTCTTTATAGAGCTGTTCGGCTAGCTCTAAAGCTTCTTTGGCTGTCTCTCCAGCCAGATATGGTTTGGCCAACATCAAAACCAGTGACACTGGTATTTTGTCGAAGATCGAAGGAGGGGCAGCGGCCACTGCTGTATTTGCTGCTGTAGATTGGTCGCCCTTAAGCATCTTATTCTTAACCGGAGTTTGTATCGGCATATAAGTCCTGTTGGTCTTACCAAAACTGTGAAAGAGTTTTCAAGCCGAATTATAGATCTCAACTATATATTTATCGCACAATTTAGGCTCTCTAAAATGTTTATCATTCGCTTGGGGGTGTTTCGCCCAAGCCGCTTAAAGCAAAGCGTAAGAGTTCAGAGCGTTGACCTTCCTCTTTAAGTAGTTCACTGACTGAACCAGGCAGGCGACTGACGGCAATTACTGCCACTTTTTGTCCGGCATCATTACTGGTGAAATAAACAGAGCGAAGGCTTTGGCTGGTGAGGTTAACTAGCTCGATGCGACCATCTCCGGTATAGCGCACCGAGTGCTCGGTGGCCGAAGTTTTCTCGGCCTTGAACTTGCCGGCCAGAGCTTTGGCGAAGGTGGCAAATTGCGAGTCGCTCAAACCAGTATCTTGGCTGATGGCGCAGACAACCACATCAGCTTTGCCTGTTCGTCCTTTGGAGCCAGCGATAATGCGCACCTGGGGATGCTTTTTGTAATTGGCCCAGATCCAATTCTTGTCTTTGGCATCGGTGGCTGTTGGCATGCCCATGGCTTTTTCAAAGAGGTAGAAGTCATCGCCGACGCCGGGCAAATTGCTCTTGGTCAAAAATTGTTCAACGTTATTGCTGCCAACAGAGAAGCTACCGCCTAGGGTGTTAGCCACTGCGGTCAATGGCTTCAGGGGCTGGGGCGGTTGAATTTGCTGTGACTGGCTAGATTGATTTGATTGACCCGAGAGTGAGCCAGCTGTGGCGGTTGCCCCTTTGTTGGCGCCGCCGCCTGTGGCCGGGATAGTCGACTGCAGGGATTTTGCCACCGGTGCCTTGAGCGGCTTTACGGGTGATGGAGTGGATTTTTCGCTGTGCTTGCGTGCTGCAGCATGCTCGGCTTCAAATTTTTTCTTGTCTAGTTCCATTTTTGCTTTAGCAAATCGATTGCGGCCAAGCTGCGAATTGAGTTCGCTATGAGCATCTTCGTCGCTCATCGTTACTGCTGTTATTCCTGCCACAACTAAATTTTGAGCTTCCTCATTACTGGCATCGCCAATTTTGCAGACTACTTTGCACTCAATCTTGGGCCAGTCAGCTGGATCGATTGATAATTCAAATGGTTTTTTGCCATGTACAATTACGTTTACTTGCTGTTTGCCGCTAATGGTATCAAGGCGAGTCTGACGACGATCGATTGTCAAAATTCCTTCTGCTAAAGAGCGAAAGTGCGCTTGCAATAGAATTGGTTCCCCCAGCAAACTAACGTCGCTGACATTTTCAATGGTTAGGGCCATAGAAGGATAGTAACCTAGAGCATTATGAGACCAGTAGGTGACATAAGCGGGCACAGTCAGCTTTGGTGGTGCCTTGACCGGTCTTCTTGGGGCGTCATCATCTTCATCATCGGGGTCTAAGTTATAGTCACGAGCTTGACGGTTTTGGGCCTGGGCCGGTGCAGCTAAACCAAGCGACATTGAGGCTGCTGTTAGTACTGAGAAAAAACTGGCGAGTGACATCAGTGACGCAAGGCCAGCTGCCAGAGCTTTTTTGCTTCTAGTGGCAGCTTTGGCCTTGGCGTTTGGATTCTTAGTTGCCTTCAGCTCTTTTGTGGTTTTCACGACAGTGATTTTGTCTAACTCCAGAGAGCGCCAGAGATACCAACTAGCTGCCGATCTAAATGGCCGCCAGCGCTCTGCTCGTTCGGCAATTTCAGATGGCTTTGGTAAGTCTTCTGACTGCGCTCTATTTTTGCCGTAATAAGTTAGAGCAAAACCTTTGCGCACACCATAATCGGTCGAGGGTAGTACATCTAATCGGCCGAGGCGAAACATCAAAAGCATCTGTACGGTCCAAGGCCCAATGCCACGCACCGCCGTAAGGCGTGCAAGCAATTCTTCATCTGAAAGATTGTGCATCTCATCAATTTCTGGCACCACTCCCTCTAGAGTTTTCAGTGCCAGGTCTTGCAGTGCCATGGCCTTGCCGCACGATAGGCCACAAGCGCGTAGAGCTTCTATATCGGCGGCCAATATTTGTTTGGGGCCAGGAAAAGTCGTACTTTCAAAGTTACTCATTATCTTGTTGCAAATCGATTGAGCGGCCTTGCCTGTAATTTGCTGATAGACAATCGATTCAGCCAGGGCGCCGTAGCTAGATTGCATCTCGTCAATTGTAAGAGTGAAGGGCCCAACCCGCTCTATAACCTTAGCTAATTTGCGATCGGCCTGGCATAAATGGTCTCGTATGGCTTCGGCCTGATTCTTGTCAGGTGCTTTTCCGGCTGTGCGGGCGCTTCTTTTGCCGGAGCTGACTTTTGTCTTGCTATCAGCCATGAAGTGCGGGCCAACCTTTTTCGTTAGTACACGAATCGATTGAATATTTTGTCTTGTAGTTGAAATTTTCGCCAGTTTTGCGGCAGAAGGCACTTGGTGCCAACGTTACTAGGGCGGCAAAGCCCAAGTCTTTTGGCATACTGGTAGCATCGAGTAAAACATCATTGTAGAAGAGCTGACCGTTGGCTACAGCGCAGCAGCGCACGGCCAAGAACCAATCTTTCGAAAATTGCTTGACGTTACCATTGAAGCTATCGCGACCGATTTCTCTTGCATACTTCTCGCCATCGAGCTGCCAGAGTTTTTCGCTCAATATTTCCTGGAAGGCTAATATCTCTTCTTTCGACAATTGTGAAAGTTGCTGCACCGCTGGCGCTACCACGGCATCATCGTTGCCTTCTTCGTCCCAGTTGAGCAAGTCAATAATGTCCCAAAAATCGTCCTGGCTGAGCACGTTCTCTGGCTTAGATACAGAGTCTTGCTTAGGCTTGGCCGCTGGCTTAGCTGCTTTGCCATCCTCTGGCGGTGCCGCTTTAATAGAGAGGTCAACTAAGTCGGCCAAAGTATATTCGGGCCTCGTTGGTGCTGCCCGCTTCCACTTAACTCTGAGCTGCGGCATTTGAGCGCGCAACTTGGCAATACCTTCTTCAGTCACACTGGTATTAAAGAGATAGAGTCTGACCAAGTCTTTAAGACCAACCAGCCCAGCCAGCCCGGCATCGGTGAAGGCCGTGCCAGAAAGCCCGATTAAGCGCAGTTCGCTCAGTTGGCTAATGTGCTCCACTGCCGAGTCGTCTACTTGCGTGCCATTGAGCCAAAGCTCTTTTAAGTGGGGCAGAGCGGTAAGGTGAATCAAACCATCAGATGTGACACTGGTGGCAGTCAAGCCTAAAGACTCCAAGTTTTCCAGCCTTGCCACAAATGCCAGGCCAGCATCGCCAATTGGCGTATAGGCTAGCTCAAGCACCCGCAGAGAACTCAAGTGCGAAAAATGGGTAAGGCTGAGGTCGTTTATCTGGCTTCTGCTCATGTCGAGCACATGCAAAGATTCGGACGGTAAATTTTCTAACGGCGAAAGCAGGTTGGCCGCACTGGCCGACACCTTCAACTGAATTTTGCAACTTTCTGGGCTGGGCACAATCACGTCACCCCGAGCCTCGTCGAGCCACTGCCAGTTAATAGGCTGGTTTTCAGGATTAACAATCAGGCCAAGTGGGGTCGCAAACAGGTCCCACGTCTCCGGTTGGGAGAGTGGAGCTGTGTAGAGCCCGCCCATTGAAAAGCGTTGGGGGAATCGCAGTAGTCTTTCAGTCATGCCGTTCATAACAATCAAACATTATCCGATTAAGGTCAATCTGTCTTCAGGTGTTATTCTTTTCCTCTGTATTGAAAGGAGTAATTTAAATGGAAGAGATCGACGCCCAGGGGCGCCAACTCCTTATTGATAGGCCCTTGTTGACCAGAGGACGGCTCTCTGTCTATCGTGAGTCTGATGGCAGCGACGACTGGTTCCCAAGGCTTAATGTCAGCCTGAAAAAATCAGGGTCAGACCATACCCTCTGGCAGTGGACTACCCATACTTTGCCTGTTGATTTTGAAGAGCCGCCACCCTACGGTGAAGACCTGATGCTTGAAAAATATTTCGAGCTGGCCGAGCCGGTGAGAACTCCCCGTGGCCTTGAAGTTGTCTTTGAGCTCGCCGCTGGTGCCACCGCTCGTGGCAAAGTAGAGCAGTTCTCTGTTTCGCTTTATCTCTATCCTGAATCGTTCGATGATAGAGGCGTACAAATTGGTGTTCTCGACTTCCGCCAAGGTCTGACAGCAGGCAGCGTGCCCATGTTTGCCCGCTTCAATTTTCCCTGGTAAGAGCAAAAAAAAGCCCCGGCGTGAGCCGGGGCAGTTCTTATTTTTCGTCCGTAATATCTTCTGAGATATTTCTAATCGGAAAATTTGGGTCCGGTGCGACTCGAACGCACGACCAATCAGTTAAAAGCCGAGTGCTCTACCAACTGAGCTACGGACCCACGTGCAACTGGTACCAACAAGTTAGTACCTTGCAACAAGGACTCATCCTATCAGCGCTCTTATGCCTCCGTCAAGAACAAGTGACGATATTCCTAAGTTTATGAATCGCTTTACTAACGCTCGCAGTGCACTTTTCCAAATAACAGGCTGGCAGCCTATTCTTGTGCTGTTACTCGCCTTAACTATCAGAGTTGTTTACAACCTCTTCTTCTTTCAGCATCGCATCTGTGATATTGGTGACTCTTCTTACTATCTGACTGCAGGAAAAGCGCTTGCTGACTTGATTAGAGCAAGTTGGAGTGAAACTCATCTGAGTGATTTTCTGGTGCGTCTTTGTCAGCCCACCAGTGTCATACCAGGTAGCTTTCAATCCTTCTCATCTACAAATTTAAGTGATCGCCTGCTTCTCGACGGGCCAATCTTTCC
Source organism: Obscuribacteraceae bacterium (SeqCode) (assembly GCA_044378815.1). Classification (GTDB taxonomy): domain Bacteria; phylum Cyanobacteriota; class Vampirovibrionia; order Obscuribacterales; family Obscuribacteraceae. The sequence goes on from JBIPOV010000002.1 coordinate 128,336, forward strand.
TTCATATTTGGCTGGATTGTTTTTGTTAATTGGTGCTCAGACTGGTGCCGCCGCAAATTTGGCTCTTAATGCCCATTCTCAGTTCTATGCCATTGCTAACAGTGTGGTTGATTCTTTTAGTTGCGCCTTGGTCTGCGCTTTTACTGGTTTGGCCTTCGGTCGCAAGACTGGCTTGCTCGCTGGCATTGGCCTGGCTCTTTATGCGCCTTCGATAATCAATACGCAGCAGTGCTACGGCGAACCCTTTGCTTATTTCTTACTCTGCTGCTGGGCCTTGCTGCTTGTGTTACTGAGCCGCTGCCGCGGATTAAGCCCCAGTACTAATTCTAGTCCCAGCTCCAGCCCCAGTGCTAATAGTGGTGAGAGCATGCTCTACCTCTTGAACTGTTTTTTGCTGGCTCTGTTCAGTGGTTTGCTTATGCTGGCCAAACCGGCCTTTGTTTTTCTGCCCTGGTTAGGCATTGCCGTTTATCTAGTAGCTCTAGCTATATATAAAGGTGGAAGTAAGCACCTTGCCGGCATCAATAAAAGTAAGTTGTTACTAGCGCTTTTGACCTTCGCTCTGGGGCTGGCTCTAGCTCTGGCACCTTGGCTAGGCTTCACTCGCAGTGTCAGTGGTCAAATGATGCTGGTGGTGAATCGTGCCCCACAATACAACCTATATATAGGTAATTATCTTGCCACCGATGGTTGGAAGACCTGGCCCACTCAAGCCAATATTCCAAACACCATGGCTGATGCTAAAGCCTTTGTCATCGATGAATTCAAAACTGCGCCACTAGCCTTGATTGGTTTGTTCTTGCGTAAGATAGCGAGACTGACAGTCGGTGTCTGGAATGAATTTCAATATCCCCTGGGTGTGTTTGGTATCGTCGAGCAGAATATCTGGCAAGGGGTGTTGCTGCTTCTTGGCTGCTTGGGATTGGCTGCCATACTAGGAAAGAAGGAACCTTCGGTTACTGTTGTGGATTCTCTAAGCGCGCCTGTTGTGGCTTCAGTCGCAGTGGTTGCTGAAAACAATTCGGCAAAGGCTCTGGCACTTTCGTTTGCTGCCCTTATTCTCTTCCATCTTGTATATGCTTGCTTCGAGCCCGTGCCGCGCTACGCCATCACTGCTATGCCCCTACTTATGGCCTTCGCTGCTCAGGGATTGTTGACTGTTTATGGTGCTATAGCTCAGAGCAAAACCTTATTGCAACGGGCTTCGATGTTGCTGCTTGTCGCTCTGGTACTTTGTGGATTTAGTTGTCTCTATCGCTTTGTTAGTTTCGTTCCACAGCTAGTCTGGCTCTTTCCTGTTGACTCTTTTGATCAGATTCGCATATTTGCCGCACTGTTGTGGTGCTCGTACTTCGTTTTGATATTTGTTTTGCTGGGTCAATGCTTGAAATTGATAGGGTCTCTTTCGAAAGCGTCGCTTTCTTCTTTGATGCTTGCTGGACTGCTTACAGCTTCTTGCACAGCAGCTTTCTTCCTGCAAGATCCAGCATTGCGCGAGTGCTCGACGCTGCTTATTCCTGGTGGTGCTGCGGTAGATGACAACTTAGGCTTAGCAGCACAGGTGACCAAGCTTGTGCCATACCCTGCTGCCGAATTGCAGAAAGAAGGGTTAGCATCACTTTATAGTTTTGTTTTGATTGATTGCGAGAGTTCCGCACCGCCACCGGTGCTTGCTGTTGCTATCAATGGCCGTTCTTTGCCGCCACAATCTGCTTTGATGTGGAATGAACTGCTGCCATCTGAAAAGGATGTACCTGTCATTCTTGATTTGCAGAGCCGGGCAATGTCTTTGGACAAACGACTCTTGAGGCAATGGTGGGCAATTCGTATTCCGACTAAGTGCTTAAAAGAGAATGACGAGAATGAAGTGACGTTATCTGTTCCTGCTGGCTTAGCACCGGTGCGAATCTTTGCTGACTTTAAAGATGCAAAAAGTACTACCCCGCTTTCAATTCCTTCTTTGAATAAGTTTTCCTGGACGAAGGGCTTCCTTACTTACGATCATCGAGATGCTCGCCCTTATGAGGTGGAGCCTTTTACTTCACTAATAAGTCCAGAACCGAAGCCTCTTGCTGTTAAGATTGAGCAGAAGTATCGTGTTCAGCTGGCTTGCCCCTGTTTGAAGAAACAAGAGATTGCCCGGGAAAATACTACAAGTTTAGTCTTCGCTCACGCTAGCGGGCAAGTCGTTAATGGAGCAGATCCACGCACATTCAAATTGAGTGAGCCAGTTTCGAGTAACCAACTAGCTGCCAATATGCGCTTTGATTTTTCTTTTGAAGTTGGTATGAGTAAGACAAGGATGCCTGTAGAAGTTGATCTTGCCTTTTCTGGGACAAAGGCCGGTCAACCAATTACCTGGCGCTCCCAGTGGCAGCCAGCCAGCATTGAGGCTGGTCCGGATTGGAAGAAATATACATATTCAAGTCTATTGCCGGCGGATTTTGATCAGTGGCGCGACATCACTTGTACTGTTTCAATGTCGCCATTTATTGCTGATCAACTGTATCTGCATCCCAAAGAAGCACAGCGTGCCCAAATGACTGTGCGGAATTTGCGTGTTGAGGTAAGCCCCAGTGGCCTTCCCTCAGGTGAATTGCAGTGGGTACTGCATTAGTTGCGTTCTTTGGAGGCCAAGGAACGACTGTCTTGCTATCTGATGTTTGTTAAAGGAGAACCTCTACAGTGATTGATGGTGGTTGGATATTTGTCGATAGTAAAGACGATTTGGATATGCTCAATAGCAACTACTATTGGGGCGATGGGGCTGAAATAAGAGAGTTTTACGGCTGTGAGAAATACGAATCATATTTCCCATCTGATGTGTCTCTCGGTGGAGGAGCGCTAAATGTGCATCTGCTGGTTGAACTCACGGAGCGAGAACCTGAGGACCCGAGATTTATCGAGCTTGTATTGATTGGTTGCGACCGGATGGAATTCAACTTTTGGGTGCAACCTCACTTTGTCGGTAGGATGGACTCGCTCAAGAGGGTTTACTTGGAATACGATGGCAGAGAGATGCGCTGTTGCCGATTGATTTATCGTCTCATCGGCCGACACCTATCTCTGTATGAGCAGTCCTATTTCAAGACTGCAGACAGCATTTCTTAGAGACTTTTGCAGTGCCAAGCGCATTGCTATATGGAGTGGCCTCGCTCGATTCGCCCTCTACCATCAGCCATTCTCTCTTCGATTTAGCTGATCAATTCCGAAAATCACTCTGTGCTTTAGTGACATAAATGGTCCAAAAGTTCCAATTCCTTCTGTTGCGATGCACTCAAAAACTGGCACGTCTGCTATTTTGAGGTCATTTTCAAGATCGCCTATAGGCCTTCTGTTTGCTCTATCACGCTTGTTACAGGCTAGTACCCATGGGATTTTCGTCGCTGCTATCTCTTTTGAGTAAACACCGGGCTGATAAAACTGTGCTGCATCTATGTTGGCATTTTCATCAGTCAGTTCGATTCCTGAGTTGCTCAGAAGCTCCTGCATATAATTGCGATAGAGAATGTTTTCCTCGGCCATGAGTGGCGATGAGTCAGCGATAAAGACTATTCCGTCGGCCTGGCTGAGTGGTTCGGATGGATGGTTTTTGTTTTCAATGTCGGAAGAGCAACCAGTGAAAGTGAAGCTTAGGCTGTACGAAGTACCATCAATTGCGATTCTCTCGATTGTAGGAAGCTTGAAGCTCAAAGTCTTTTCGCCCGTGGACTGTTCAATGAGGTTACTGCTACCAGGCGAGTGTGCATGCAAAAAGCGAATCCAAGTTTTCTTACCTGAGCCTGGTGGGCCGAAGTAGACTATATTGATTACAATTTCTTTCTCCTGAATCTTAATAGCAACCATTTATCGTCCTCAGGTCGTTCATTCGAATAACACGTTCGCACACACTGATTCTGCCCTCCGGCTCCATATCATACTGCCGAATTAAGTTAGCTTCTAAACCAGCTAATTATCCGTTCTCACTACTTGCCGACGAGATCGTCCATCAACTTATCTGAATAGCTTTTCAATTCAAGTTTGTCTCGCTCTGATTCGGTTATTTTTCCCATTTTCTTGTAGCAGTCTGCTCTCTTTTCTAAAGAGCGAATGAGAAAAAATGTTGACTCGTTTTTTGTTGAAACAGTTTTCTTGGCAAGGTTTCGAGTAATGGTCAGCACTTCTACTGCCTCGCCGTAGCGTCCCAGTTGCTCTAGGCACGCCCCCTTAATCATTTGAGCGCCGCAGTCAGTAGGATCCGCGTTGACTGCACGTTCGGCAACAACTAAGGCTTCATTGGGCTTGTTCATCTGGTTAAGTAGATTGGCTTCTTTTGCCAGATAATCAGATGCCCAGCGAGGTTTTGTTTTAGCTAGATTTTCATAGTCTTGCATGGCGTCGTTGAAGCGAGCCAGAGTCGAATAACAGCTAGCTCTGATTTCAAGGCACTTTTGGTCATTGTCACGATCGATTGCGATGGTGGCAATCTTGATGGCTTTGTGAAAGTTTTGCGCTATGGCGAATGTTTTGGCGGCCATGTAGAGTTCGCAGTCGACGGCTTCTTCCGTGTGTTTGACTTTCTCAAATAGCGGCATTGCCGCGTCAAAATTGCTATCTGTTGCCAGTATGGCGCCAAGTATCATATTTCTTCTGTCTTCATCGCCCTTGCAGCGTGGCACTCTCGCCAGTGCAGCGCTGGCTCCTTTTGTGTTTCTTGCCTCAAGTAGCTCTTCAATTTGAGCAATGGGTAGGCCATATCTGTCTTTCTTCTGGCTGTGGAATGGCACAGTTTGGGCTATGGGCGATTTCTTATTGCCTGAAATTGCTGGCGCCGCGAAAGTCGGCAGCAGAAGAGGGGATACTGCGATTAGAGTAAGGGCACAAGTGCTCAATTTAAGGAAAGCAGATAATGGCATGGGGGCTTTAGAATTCCTTTTCCCTTATTCTATAAGGTGCTAAGTACTTCGCCAATTGGGTTTGAGGGACGCTAATTGTTGAGGTTTTTGCCAGCGATCTCGAACAATCTACTCACGCACGAATTCTCCTAGCTCGTACACATCGGTAAAACCGATTCGACGATAAACAGAGAGTCCCATCTCGGAGGAATAAAGAGCGACGGGATAGGAGGAGCGCTGCCAGGCGTGGTTTATGGCTGCTTCTACTAGAAGACGACCAAATCCACGGTTGCGGAAGTCTGCGAGTGTGGAAACGTTGTAGATCACGGTTATTTCACTTGTCGTGAGGTAATAAGCACAGCAGACTGGCTGGTTCTCAACGTAGCCCACAAACCAGGCTTCCGTGTGCGATGAGTTTAGTCTGCCTGTTATGAATTGCTTGAAGTGCTCTCTTATGGTGTCGTTGAGCGAAAAACCAGTGCAGTATGGCTCTAGCCAGTCTATTACTTCGTCGGGGGTGCTCACTACCCTTACTTTCAATTCAGAGCACTGCTGCGAGGCAACGAGCTGCCCAGGCATAAGTGCTAATGCTGGTACTTTGCCTGCGTCTCTAAGGCCGCGAGCTCGCAATGCTTCACCAACGCGGTCTGGCTCGTTGGTGAGCACGCCCACCCGCCAAAGCATTGGCACTGCGGGGTTCTTTCTCAGTGTGCGAGCGATTATCTCGTCTAGGTTCTTGGCGCTGCCATTGGTTCTGAATACGCCATTGATCCAGGCGGCACTATAGCCCGACCAGAATTCTGCAGTGTCTTCGTCTTCACTAAATATGGTGCCGTTGATGCCACTTAGCATGCGAAAGCCACTTATATAGTTGCGCTCCATTCGGCGCGCTATTTCGAGATTGCTAATGTCTTGTGGTGCTATCAAAGCGTTACTTCGACTGGCGAATTAGCTCGGCCAGCGGCACATCTAGCTGGTCGGCCACATACCTTTGACCGCTTGGTGTGAGATGGGCAGTATAGAAGAGTGAGTTCAGCTTGTCGTCACTATAGGTAGTGGCTACTTGTTGTGAGTCAATGAAAGGAATATCGTTCTCTTTGCACTGCTTTTTCACAATTACTACTTCTGAGCCGTGGTTGACGCCCAACATCGGTTGGTCCATACCGGCTATCGGAGCCAGTGTAGCTCTGGATGGTAGAGCGTAAACAACAAATTTGCAATTGTGGCTGGCTGTTTCTTTTTTGAATTCTTGCAGTAGTGCTTCCATGGTGTTTGTAATTACACCAATGAAGGTTTTATTGCTAGCTTCGACTTTTGCTTGCTCTTCTAAGGCCGCCTTGCGCTTAGCAAATGCTGCTTTTTTTTCAGCCAGTTCTTGTTGCTCTTGGGCTTCTTCAGCTGCTTTTGAAAGATCTTGTTTGACTGCCACTTTTACAGCCGCAACAGGCTTCGTCGATTGCCAGTTTGGCATTTGAATTGAGCCAATTGTGGCCTTGTAAATTTGGGCACCAACATTGGGCCAGTAATCTTTTTGGGCTGAGTCCTGGCTAAATTGCTTGAAGACTTTCACTGGCGAGGTAAAGAAGCCAATAATAGCTTTGTAGACTTCGTTGTTTGAACTGGCTTCAGTTTCATAGGCCGATATTAAGCCCCAGATGCGCGAGTTGGCTCTCAGCCAGGCGACACTGTTGAGGAATTTGCCCCGAGGAGATTTCATCCAGGCTTTGACTGAGCCTGAGTCGATTAATAGCTTTTGATCTGGAAGTTTGAGTGCATAAGGGCGTAGGTTACTGATTGCAGCATCCGGAGCTGACCAGTTTTCAAACATGTCTCTACTGTCATAGCCCATCAGCACCATATCTGGTGAGTATTTAAATACTTCACGCTTCATCAACAGAAATTCTTGTACTGTTGAATAGCCGGACACGCCAAAGTTGAGCACTTGTACGGGGCGACCAAGCATCTTGGTCAGGCGCTTCTCTAAAAGCTGACCGGCAGTGTCTTCGAGAGCTACTTGAATGCCTTCTACTTGCGAGTCACCCAGTAAAACTATGCGATACACGCCAGCAGGTTTTGCTACAGTTACTCCACTTTCACGCAAGCCATTGCCATGCAAATATGAGCGGGCATAGCCTTCTTTGCGCCAAGTAATGCTCTTGTTGGTCATGTGTACTGTGCCAATTTCGGGGTCGAGCTTGAATAGCTCTTCTTCGCCTAGACCGGCAAATGCCAATGTCGCTTCAACCGCTAGGAGTGCCACCAATTGCCAGGCAACGTAGGGCAGCAGTCTCTTGAATAAAGGCTGCTTATATTCTTGTGGAACCTTCAGCTCCACTTCTTTTTCTACTTTTGTTGCTGCTAGATTGGTGGTCATTGGCTACTCTAGAACTGGAAGTTAACTACTAGAATTGGAAATATACAAAAGGAACTGCTTCAAGCGGTTTCGAGGCTACCATCAGTATGGCTGCTGCCGTGTAGGTTGCCAGCCTGAGCGGGTTCAAGAAAGTCACTTGACCTGGGGCCTGACTTGTACCTTGATCGGGTGCCTTGATGAACTTATCGATGGCAGTTTGATGATGCCGCAGATACTCGGTTAGTTGCCAGAAAATAAAGTAGGCTGCACCAATGACGAGCACGCCAGATTTGCAGAGCGGTTCAATTAGAGTGGCTGCGCCCTGGAAGCTGAAAGCTCCAGCCCAGAGGTTCAGACCGTGAGGAATGTCTGGTGAGCGGAAAATCGAGTAGGTCAGAACTACAAATACTGTATTGAACATGATAGCCAAGACAGTCCCAATTTGGCTGGCGCAGGCTTGTTTCAGTTTAGGAGCGCCTTCTAAGACTCTGCACCATTCGCGGTGCACAATCAGGCCAATACCTTGAGTGGCACCAAATAACATGTAGTGCCAGGTGGCGCCGTGCCAGATGCCGCACACCACCATGGTGATAAAGAGGTTGCGGTGCTGGTTCCAGATGCCCGCCCGCGAGCCGCCTAAAGGAATATAGACATAGTCTCTTAGCCAGCTGCCCAGTGACATGTGCCATTTGCGCCAGAATACCGAGATATCGGTGGAGAGCAAAGGTAGGTCGAAGTTAATTGGCAGTCTGATACCAAGCAATAGTGCTGAGCCCCGGCCCATGTCGGTGTAGCCCGAGAAATCGCAGTAGACCTGAATTACAAAGCCGAAGGCAGCTATCCACGCGTCTGGGCACGATAGAGGGTCGAGAGTGGCATAGGGTTTAGCGATGATGGCGGCAATGGGGTCGGCCAGGGCTGCTTTTTTAAAGAGCCCCTGCATAAATAAGCTGGTGCCTTCAATCATAAGTGGATTGGTTAGGGGCAGAGGGTTGCGCAGTTTGGGAATGAAATCTTGGTAGCGCTTGATTGGTCCAGCAATTTGCGACGGGAAGAACACTGCGAAGGCGGCAAATTCAAAGAACGAGCGCACGGCCTTGTCGCCTTTGTAGACATCGCTCAAATAGTGCACGAATTCAAAGACAAAGAAACTGATGCCTAGCGGTAAGAGCGCTTCTACCAGAGGTAATTGCAGGCCTGAGAGCTGAGCTTTATATTGAGGAATGAGCGGGGCTGCAGCGTGAATTACCGCGCTGACATTCTCAATGACGAAGTTGATGTACTTGTAGTAGCAAAGGGCGCCGACATTTAAGAGCAAGCCGAAAAGCAGCATTGCTTTGGCAAGTCTAGGATGGTCGTATTTGGCAACCAGTTTCGCCTTAGACTTCGGTTTGCTTGTTTCTGCTGTTGAATCTGTCGAATTTGTTGAATCTGTTGCAGTTTTCTCTGCCACGGCTGGCTCTGGCGTGCGGCAGTTTTCTATACCTATAGATAGGGCCCAGTTGATGGCGGTCATCAAAGCAAGCAAGACGCCATAAATAGGTAGCCAGCTCATATAGAAGACGTAGCTTGCCACCACAGTCAAAATCAGACGAGGTAGCCCATTCAGGCGCCAGTAGAGGAAGACCACTATGGGCAGGAAGATCAGATATTGAACGCTGCTGAAGATCATTCGGTTCCTATTTGCTGGCATGCCAGACAAGTAACAGCAAGAACCTGTGAGTATACAAGAGGATGGCTCAGGCTTACAGGTGCCTGTAAATAATCTCTTTTCAATCGCCTTCCATTAACTAGCATTAATTACGAGATGTTGACTATACAAAAGATACATTAGTACCATTTGATATATTCAGTATTTGAGTTATGGCATCCCTGTTCAGCAAGGGCTTCCCGCGGGCTGGCGGTTAGCTCAGTTTATTTGTTGCCGGTCATATTCCAAATTTTTATCGGCCTGGTTTTTTCCAAGGAGAAATAAATGTCAGTTCCCTTGAATCGCGAAGAGCTTAAGAAGAAGCGTGAGAAATTCATCATCCCTGGTGTTAAGCAAATGTACGCTGACCCACCTCACTTCGTTAAAGGGAAGGGCCAATACCTCTTTGATGAAACCGGTCGCGAATATCTAGATATGTTCGCTGGTATCGTCACAGTATCAGTCGGGCACTGCCATCCAAAGGTTGTGCAGGCTACGGTTAACCAGGTTAATACCCTGCAACACACCTCTACTATATTTATGACCCAACCTATGGTCGATCTCGGCGAGAAGCTGGCCGAAATTGCTCCGGGTGACATGGGTAAGTCGTTTATCACCAATTCTGGTACTGAAGCTAACGAAGCAGCTATTCGCTTTGCCCGTTTGGCTACTGGCCGTCACGAAGTAATTGCCCTTGAGCATTCCTACCATGGTGAGTCGCACCTGGCCTCGACTTTGACTGCTAACCACAACTGGCGCCCAGATACCATGCCAGCGGCTGGCGTGGCTTATGCCGCTAATGCTTATTGCTACCGCTGCCCATTCAAGAAGTCACCTGATAGCTGCGGCCTTGAATGTGCCCAAGATGTTGAGCGGGTTATTCAGTCACAAACTAGCGGTAAGCCTGCGGTGATGATTGCTGAGCCGATTCAAGGTGTGGGCGGCGCCATTACGCCACCTGACGATTACTTCATTGAAGTGAAGAAGATTCTAGAGAAATATGGTGCCCTCTTTATTGCTGACGAAGTGCAAACGGGTGTCGGCCGCACAGGCAAGCATTGGTTTGGTATCAGCAGCTATGGCGTGCAACCAGACATTATCACCATGGCCAAAGGTCTGGCTAACGGCCTGCCAATTGGCGCTGTGGTGACCACTGAAGCTGTGGCTAAGGCTTTGCAAAAACAAACTATCAATACTTTTGGTGGCAATCCAATTTCAGCAGCAACTGCTCTGGCTGTGCTTGAAACTATCGAAGAAGAGAAGTTGATGGAAAATGCTCGAGTCGTCGGTGAGTATCTGATGGCCGGTCTGAAAGACTTGCAGAAGCAATTCCCTGACATGATTGGAGATGTGCGCGGTAAAGGCTTGATGGTAGGCATGGAGTTGGCCGACAAGAATAAAGTGCCATTGACTCAAGAGACAATGCGCGTCGTTGAAATGTCCAAAGACGAAGGTGTGGTAATTGGTAAAGGTGGAATGTGGGGCAACGTCATTCGCATTAAGCCACCACTTTCAATCACTAAAGACAACGTTGATACCATGCTAAAAGTACTGAAGAAGTGCATGGAGTCTTTGGTTAAAGTTCACGCTAAAGCCTAACTAGAGCCTTACTGAATACCTAGGAGTGTAAAAGAATGTCCAGCAATAACGGCAGCTCAAGAGTAGTTCGCTGCGGCTTGATTCAAACAAAAAACGAAGTGATTTCACCGGCTGGTGGCACTGACAAGAAATTGCTTGAAGAAATCAAAGACAATATGTTGAAGAAGCATATTGAATACACCAAGCAAGCTCATGATAAAGGCGTGAAAATTCTTTGCTATCAAGAAATTTTCAACGGACCATATTTCTGCGCTGAGCAACAAACTTGTTGGTATGACACTGCTGAAGAAATTCCTAACGGTCCAACCATCAAGAAGATGCAAGAGTTGGCCAAGAAATACCAGATGGTTTTGGTAGTGCCAATCTATGAAAAAGAGCAAGCCGGAGTCTATTACAATACCGCTGCAGTTATCGATGCTAACGGCGAGTATCTAGGCAAGTATCGTAAGAATCATATTCCTCACGTAGCACCAGGTTTCTGGGAGAAGTTCTACTTCAAGCCAGGTAACCTTGGCTATCCAGTATTCAAAACAGCTTATGCCACCATTGGTGTCTATATCTGTTATGACCGGCATTTCCCTGAGGGTGCTCGCGCCCTTGGCTTAAATGGCGCTGAAATTGTCTTCAATCCATCGGCGACAGTGGCTGGCTTATCTGAATACTTGTGGAAGCTTGAGCAACCAGCTCATGCTGCTGCTAATGGTTATTTTGTTGGCGCTATCAACCGTGTTGGTACAGAAGCACCATGGAACATCGGAGAGTTCTATGGTTCTAGTTACTTCTGTGATCCTCGTGGTCAAATTGTCGCTTGTGCCAGCCGTGATCAAGAAGAGCTTTTGGTGGCCGATCTCGATCTCGATCAAATTAGACAAGTGCGCAATACCTGGCAGTTCTTCCGTGATAGAAGACCTGAGACCTACGACACTCTCGTCAAGCTTTAAGCTAGCTTTCTGCAAGGCTCTAGTTAAGCCTTTTTCAAACTCTGGTGTTTGATTAGAAAGTGCAAACACCAAATAATCACCCATAATCAAATCAGGTGATACCTTCAGTTTCAAAAATAGGTGTATATGCACCTATTTTTGAAATTAGTGAGCCCCGAGTAAAACACAATAACCTTGAATTATTAGACGAGGACCTATGGCAGAGCATTACAAGCCAAATAAATACAAGGCCTGGGAACTTACACTGGAAGAGCGCTTTCAGGAAGTTTACCCACCGTTTTCAGAGCGAGAGGCCGTTTTGGAGGCTAATCGCTGCCTTTATTGTCACGATGCACCGTGCATGGTGGCCTGTCCTACCAGCATCGATATTCCTACTTTTATTCGCAAGATTGCCACGGGTAACACCAAGGGTTCTGCTAGAACAATTCTAGAATCGAACTTGATGGGCGCTACCTGCGCTCGGGTCTGTCCTGTTGATGTACTTTGCGAAGGCGACTGTGTGCTTACTGCTGACCATAAGCCAATTGCCATTGGTCGCTTGCAGCGCTACGCCACTGACTATGCCAGCGAAAAGGGCATTCGCTTCTTCAAGGCCGGAGAACCGAACGGTAAGAAGGTTGCTGTGGTTGGAGCTGGTCCTGCTGGCCTCTCTTGTGCTGGGGAGTTGGCTAAAGCTGGCTTTGAAGTGACAGTCTATGAGAAGAAAAAGTGGTCGGGTGGTCTTTCTACTTATGGCATTGTGGTTTTCCGTGAGCCAGTTGAAGTTAGTTTGGCTGAAGTAAAGATGATCGAAGAACTCGGTGTGACGTTTAAGAACGACACTGAAATCGGCAAAGATCTGAGCTTTGAGCAATTGATAAAAGAGCACGATGCTGTTTTTCTTGCCATTGGTTTAGGCAATGTACCTGAAATGGAAGTTCCTGGTGAGCAGCTCACCGGCGTGCTCGATGGCCTTGAATTTGTTGAAGAAACTAAGACTGAAAGCCTCGATTCAATCAAGCATGGTCAGCGCATCTGTGTTATTGGCGCTGGGAACACTGCAATAGACTGTGCCACGATTGCCCGTCGACTCGGTGCTGAGCGTGTGACCATGATTTATCGCCGCTCTGAAGCGGAGATGCCGGCTTACCATTTTGAGTACCAGTTTGCCTTGAAAGAAGGTGTGAGCTTTATGTTCTTGACTCAGCCGGTTGAGATATTGAGCAACGCCAAAGGTGAAGTTGATGGCCTCAAATGCATAAGAATGGATTTGGGTAAACCGGACGCCTCTGGTCGACGCAGCCCTGTGCCAGTGCCTGATTCTGAATTTATCGTGCCCTGCGACATGGTGATTAAGGCCATCGGTCAAAACAAGCCGACTGGTGTTCTGGCTATGTTGGCACCCTTTGGTGTTGAGCAAGTGAAAGGTTATCTCAAAGTCGATGAGGGCAACCGCACCTCCCACGAGAAGATATTTGCTGGTGGGGACTGCGTTCGCAGCCATGGCGAGGCATCAACTGTGATGGCTGTTCAAGACGGCAAAATTGCTGCTGCCAGTATTGCTAAGCAACTTTTGGGTGCGGCTAAACCTTTAGCTGAAGCTGTTTCTAAGAGATAAAAACTTGCTTCTTGTCTCTCCCTCTCTCTGTCTAAGTTTTTAGGAAGAAATTAAATGCCAGATCTATCGATTGATTTTTGCGGTATCAAGTCACCTAATCCTTTCTGGCTAGCTTCGGCTCCACCAGCCAATACGGCCTATCAGATTCAGAAAGCATTTGAGCAAGGCTGGGGTGGTGCTGTATGGAAAACAATCGGTGCGCCAGTGCTGAACGTTTGCAACCGTTATGGCACCATCGACTATAAAGGCAGCAAGATTATTGGTCTCAATAACGTTGAGCTTATCAGCGATCGACCTATAGAACTCAATCTTCGTGAGATGGTCGAGGTCAAACGTAATTTTCCTCATCATGCTGTGATTGCTTCAATAATGGTTGAATCCAAAAAAGAAGCCTGGCAAGAAATCATAAAGCGCACTGAAGAGACTGGCATAGATGGCTTCGAACTGAACTTTGGTTGCCCCCATGGTATGTCTGAACGCGGCATGGGGTCTGCCATGGGCCAGGTTCCAGAATATACTGAGATGGTTACAGAATGGGTCATGGCTGTTGCCACCAAGCCAGTGATTGTGAAGTTAACACCGAACGTCACTGATATTGTATTGCCTGCTAGAGCGGCGTTGAAAGGTGGGGCCTCTGCTCTTTCCCTGATCAACACTATCAATAGTGTGATGGGAGTTGACCTTGATACTTTTGAATTGCAGCCAAACGTCGGCGGGAAAGGCGGCCACGGTGGCTATGCTGGCCCGGCGGTAAAGCCGATTGCTTTGCATCTATTGAGTGCTGTAGCTGCCGATCCTGAGATTCTCAAGTCACGGTTACCTATCTCTGGTATGGGTGGTGTTGAGACTTGGCGCGATGCTGTTGAATTTATGTTGCTTGGTGCCACCTCGGTTCAAGTTTGTACTGCCGTTATGCATTGGGGCTTCCGCATCGTCGAAGACATGATTGAAGGCATGTCCAATTGGATGGAAGACAAAGGTTTTGAGACGTGCAATGACTTTATTGGCAAGTCGCTGCCGCGTGTTTCAAGCTTTGGAGACTTCGATCTTGGCTTCCAGTCAGTGGCGCGCATCAATCATGATAAGTGTATTCAATGCAACCTCTGTTACATTGCCTGTAATGATGCGGCACACCAATGTATTGACTTGAAAGAGTTGAAAATTACTGATGAAGCTAAAGAGCGCTTGTGGCCAGTTGTTAGAGAAGAAGATTGTGTTGGCTGTGATCTCTGTTCACGAGTTTGTCCTGTGGATGACTGCATTACCATGGTGGAAATCGATACCGGTAGACCTCATACCACCTGGAATGAACTGGTCAAAGCCAAACCTGAAGTACTCGAGTGGGACAAGATGGAAGCCTATCGCAAGACTGCCAATATCCACATTCACTAAGGTACGTCGCTGTATTTAATTGTGTCTACGCATTGCAATTTGGCGCTGCAATAAGTTTAGGTTATGCATTAGAATAAGCTCGTGCATTAGAATACGCTTCTGCATTAGTATCTAGCTATGTCTTCGCCTAAACCGTCAATCAGTTTTGCAAGTGTTTCTGCTGCTCCTGCGCTTGGGGCCCGCCTTGTCATACTGAAAAGATGCAATTTCTTCCCCTGGTTTTTCTTATCCTTAACTATATTACTTACCGTTGGCGACCCCGGCTTTGTAGCCTTAGCCGCACAGTCCTCTATTTCAAAAGATGGTTCCGCCATGAATAGTCTTGGTAAAGATAGTGTTGGTAAAGACAGTTTTGCTAAAAAGAACGGTGGCTTGTATTTTGCCTGCGAACGTAAGCTAGCGCTCAAAGGAAAGCGAATAAAGGCTTCTGACTGGTTGGGAAAGACTAGTAAAGCTCTTTCTTACGGTGACCGGGCTGCCGATTGCGATTCCCTTTTTTCCGAGGAGCAATTGTTTGAGCGCCTTGCTGCCGAAATCAAAACTACTGGCCAGCCCCTTACTCTTTTTGTTCACGGCTGTTGTGTTAGCTTCTCTGAAGATTTGATTCAGGCTAGTGATATTCAACAAGCCTTGCAAGATGCTGGTTTGAATGGCCCATTATTGGCTTACGATTGGGCCACTCCTTGTTATAACTATGCCGGTTCTCTGGCTAAATTGCCTGGTTGTCGCACGAACTTCACGGCCTTTCTTGAACGCTTGGTCGCGAAGCTTGGTCGGGACAAGATAGTAATTGTGGCCCACAGTCTTGGTATTCACGCTGTGCAAAATTATTGTTTGCAGGCGCAGAAGGCTGAGCCCGCAGCTAGCCAAGTTTTTTCTGCTGTGATTCTGAGTCGTCCTGATGTTGACTTCAGCTCTTTTAAAACCTCAGAAGCCGCCTTGAAGACATTTTCTGGCAAGTTAATGCTGCTTTGTGCGAGAAACGATATCAATCTCAAGCTTTCATCGTTCATTCGTCGGGCCGGCTATAACTTTGTTGACGACCCGCGGCCTGTGCACGACAATTATTTGCGGCTGGGTCAAGCCAGCGTGGCTAGTGGTGTAGCAGAGCGTTTAGCTGTCTACGATATTAGCCATCTGCGCCTGAGGCACTTGATTCCATATAAACTGATAGCAGGTCTGCTTACTGGCGACACTTCATCGTACTTAATCGAACGGGCTGATGGTGGTGTTTTAGAAGTCAAGAACAGGCTCTAGGCTGCTATAATTTCTTGACTACTTAGGCTCTTTTAACATGGATACCAAGCTCGAAAATCAAATTATGCCAGCTCAGCCGCGCCCTGCTTTGCCCAAAAGTAGTAATCGCAAGCAGTTAATTGTCGGGGCTTTATTGGTTCTTGGCTTGGCTGCCTATGTCTTGAAAGACAAGCTGCCTTTGAATCCTGGCGCTCGCGAAGCAGTTGCCAAAGTTGAGCGAGCCAACAGTCAAGCGGTATTAACTGTTGAGTTAACAACCGTCGAGCCTCGCGATTTTGAGCGCAAACTGCTGGTTAGCGGAACGGTTTGGGCTTGGGATCCAGTTCAAGTCGGCTCTGAAGTTAATGGTCTTAAGGTTCAGTCTGTTCTGGTTGACGATGGCGACCATGTTAAGCGCGGTCAGCTATTAGCCAAGCTTAACAGCAGCATAATTGAGGCTCAGCTGGCCAAGAAAAAAGCCAATTTGCTTGGCGCTGAAGCTGCATTGGTGAAGGCCATACAGCCCTATCGGGCTGAAGACCTCACTTCTCTTCGTTATGCCTACCATCAAGCTCAGGCCAATATTGCCCAGGAAGAAGCTAATTTGGCTAGAGCTCAAGCCAATTATGCTGAAGCTGCTGAGAATGCTAAGCGTTATACCTGGCTTGTTAGTCAGGGGGCTGTAAGTGCTGAAGACGCTGATAACCGCAATACTCAGGCCAAAGTTTTTCTAGCTGAAGTACATAACTGCGAGGAGAAAGTGAAAGCGATTAAGTTCGCCGCGCAGCAAGCTAAGGATCGCTTGACCATGGGTGTATCGGGGGGCCGCCGCGAAGATATTGAAATTTCGAAATCACAATTGGCTGAGATTTCGGCCAATATCTCTGAGCTCAATTCGCAATTAGCTCAAACTGCTATTGAGGCTCCTTGTGACGGTCTTGTGCTAAAGCGCAGCGTGCACATAGGCGACATTTCTAGCACTAGCAAAGTAATGTTTGACCTGGTTCGCGATGGTCGCCTTGAGCTCCGGGCTAATCTTCCTGAAGCTGACATTGGTTTGGTCAAGCCCGGGCAGGTTGTGCGCATTGGTAATATCGATGCCCACGTGCGTGAAATAAGTCCGATGATTGATCAGGATACTCGTTTGGGCATGGTGCGCATTGATTTGCCTCTCAATACTCAGTTGCGGCCGGGTAATTTCGTCAAAGGTGAGATTAGCCTAGGAAAGGTTAAGGTCAATTCGGTCGGCTCTTCGTCTGTGGTTTACAAAGATAACCGCGCCATTGCCTATACCCTCGATAGCACAGGCAAGAAAGTGCAGATGCATTTTATCGAAGTTGGTGGGCGAGACGGTGATTACATAGAAGTCTTGAGCGGTTTGAAGGCTGGCGAGCAAGTGGTCGCCAAAGGCGCTGGTTTTATCAAAGATGGTGACGTTGTTAACGTCCTTAAGGCTAAGTAGACTGTTATGAATTTCAATCTCTCTACCTGGTCGATCAAAAATCCAGTACCGGTAGTGGTGCTATTTCTGGTTTTGAGTTTGATGGGTATTACTTCTTTTATCAAGCTTGGAATTGATGAAAGTCCTAATATCGATGTGCCCGTAGTAACAGTGGCGGTGAGCCAGCTTGGAGCGGCGCCAGCTGAGCTAGAGACCCAGGTGACAAGAAAAATTGAAGACGCTATTGCCGGAATCGGTAACATCAAGCATATTGCCTCTAGTGTTACTGATGGTGCCTCGTCTACTTCAATTGAATTCAATCTTGGTACAAATACCGATAGGGCCGTCAATGATGTGCGCGACGCTATCTCTAAGATTCGCCAGGATCTGCCCCAGAGCATTGAAGAGCCGATTATTCAGCGGCTTGATTTTGTCGGCGGGCCGTTTGTTACTTATACAATAGATTCGAAAGTATTGCCCCCAGCCGAGTTATCTTGGGTGGTCGACAATGACGTTGCTCGTGCTTTATTGTCAGTGCCTGGAGTTGGCCAGATTCAGAGAGCTGGGGGAGTTGATCGTGAGATTCGTGTTAATCTCGACCCCACTCGCCTTGAGGCTCTCGGCATCACTGCTGATATGGTCAGCAGCCAGATTCGGCAACTAAATATCAACCTGCCTGGTGGTCGCGGTCAGGTGGGTGAGGGCGAACAGTCTATCCGCCTTCTTGGAAGTGCTCTGACCGTGCCGCAACTGGCCAAGACCGATATTGTCTTGCCTAGTGGAAAGCGCGCCCGCTTAGACACTTTAGGCAAAGTTGAAGATAGCACTTCAGAAGTGCGGCAGATGGCTCTTTTGAATAATCAGCCGGTGGTGGCATTCTCTGTGGTGCGCAGCTCGGGCTCTAATTTAGTCGATGTCGAGAAAGGCGTCGATGCCAAAATTAAAGAGCTAGCTGAAAATCTGCCTGGCTCACTGAAGATTGTTAAGCTGCGCAGCAATGGCCGCTATATCAAAGAGTCTTATGACGCTTCTCTTGAGTCATTGATTCTTGGCGCGCTGTTGGCTGTTTTTGTGGTTTGGGTTTTCTTAAAAGATTGGCGAGCCACAGCTATCACTGCCATTGCCATTCCTTTATCTGTAATTCCTACCTTTGCTGTGATGCAGTGGGCTGGCTTTACTCTAAACAGCATGTCTTTGCTTGGCTTGGCATTAGTTATAGGCATTTTGGTGGATGATGCCATTGTTGAAATTGAGAATATTGTCCGTCACATACGCATGGGCAAACCAGCCTATCAAGCCTCTATCGAGGCCGCTGAAGAAATTGGCTTGGCCGTGATTGCTACTACTTTGACTATTGTTGTGGTCTTTGTGCCTGTGGCTAGTATGGGCGGAATACCAGGTCAGTTCTTTAAGCAGTTTGGTCTGACAGTTACTGTCGCTGTGCTCTTTTCTCTTCTAGTAGCCCGCATGATTACACCTATGATTGCCGCTTACGGCATGCGTAGTGTTGGTGGGCAAGAAGAAGAGCAAGCTGTCAATCAGAAGTTTATGAAAGTCTATGCCCCTGTGCTTGGCTTGGCTATGAAACACCGTCTAATCACAGTGATTTGTGCCTGTTTGCTATTCGCCGCTTCAATTGTATTGTTCAAGTCAATGCCCACATCTCTAATGGCCAACGTTGACCGTGGCGAAGTTTTGCTCAATGTGGAAATGCCACCTGGCTCTGACTTAGAAGATACAAAGGCGGTTTCGGAAAAATGCACCGATATCATTGCTAAGCACAAAGAAGCTGTCAATGTTGTGGCTTTCATAGGCACGCCCACCTCGGCTAAGCGCACGTCTGGTGGCAATCAGGGTGATGTCACTAAGGCTACTATCTATATTTCTTTGAAGCCCCGCACAGAGCGCTCAATAACTCAGCAGCAGTTTGAAGAATCAGTTAGGGCCGAGTTGGATAGTGTTGCTGGTGCGCGCTTGAGCTTCTCTCGCTCTGGAGGCATGGGCGGCAAGCCCATGCGGATGGTTCTGACTTCATCTGATGCGGCACAGTTAGATCGTGTGGCCGAAGAGATCAAAGACCAGATGCGCTCGGTCAAAGGATTGTACGATGTTAGCTCGTCTGCTGGCATATTGCGTCCGGAGATTCTTGTTACTCCTGATTTTGATAAGGCCGCCAGGCAAGGGGTGTCAGTGCAGTCGATTGCGCGAACAGCTTTGATTGGTACCCTCGGCGATAGCGAGGCCAATTTGGCCAAGTTCAATCTTGATGATCGTCAGGTCAATATAAGAGTGGAGTTAGACCCTCAATATCGCAATGACCTGCGTATTATTGAAGATATGAAAGTTTCAGCCAATGGTGGACGTTTAGTGCCACTAAGCAGTGTGGCCACAGTCAAGTTTGGCAGCGGTCCGTTTCAAATCGACCGCTTTGATCGTCAAAGACAGGTCACTCTAGAGTCAGGCTTAGACAGTAGCACCACTCTTGGTGAAGCAATCAAGAGTGTTCACGCTTTGCCAGCCTTCAAGACCATGCCTAAGTCAATAAACGAATTGCCTTTAGGTGATGCGGAAATTCAGAGGGATATTTTTGGCGGCTTTGCTACTGCCATAGGCTCGGCTGTGCTGCTCATTTATGCCGTTCTAGTGGTGCTCTTTGGTGGTTTCCTTCATCCCCTGACGATTATGGTCTCTCTGCCGCTTTCTCTTTGTGGTGCTCTTCTTGGGCTTGTTTTCTTCCATCAGTCTATTGGTCTTTATGCTCTGATTGGTATCACTATGTTGATGGGCCTGGTCACCAAAAATGCCATTCTTTTGGTCGAGTATGGCTTGATGTCAATGAAACATGGCATCGATCAGCGCCAAGCCATCATGTTGGCGGGTGAGACTCGTATGCAGCCTATTTTGATGACAACAATTGCCATGATTGCCGGTATGATGCCAATCGCGCTTGGTATCGGTGCTGGCTCTGAGGCTCGGGCGCCCATGGCCATATCTGTGATTGGTGGACTTGTAACCTCGACTGTGTTTACATTAATAGTGATTCCTGTGGTTTTCACCTACGTAGATGATTTTCAAAAATGGCTTAAGCGCCAGGTTTCCCGTTTTGGCGCTTCAAATGCCGACAATGCTGATAACTTGCGCGCTCAAATTGAGAGTCAGTTTGTCGCATCTAAAAATGATTAGCCCATTTAAGTTTCGCGCTCTGTGTCTCGCCACTTTGCTAACTGTCTCTACTTTTCTAAATGTCTCTACCTTCCTAAGTGTCTCTACCTTGGCACCGGGCACGGCAGCCCTAGCCAGTGGTCCTGATCCTTTTGCACCACCTATAATTAATCCCAACGGCAGCCGCAGTGGCTGGATAGTCCGGCAGCGCGGCTACCAGTGGGGCGGCTGCGTTTGGTACATAACAGATCAACAGATTAAGATGAGCGGCTCATTTCTCTGCATGATCATCAATCGTAAAACCAATAAAATTACTCTTTATTCTCTCAAGAGTCGGCGCTATCGCACCTATACACTAAGAGATTGCGCCAAGCGTATCGGCATCTATCGCGCCAAGCAACAATATATATTTGCCGCTCCCAAAACTATCGGGAAAACAGAGTATTTGGGGCATCCGGCTACTACTTTAGTACGCATTGGTAAGCGTATCTCGAATGAGAGAACGCCGAAAAATTTAGAGTTTCGCGATGACATAATAGTCAGTTCTGAAATTCACTTTGAGCCAGAGATAAATGCTGTACTCGAATCAGTTCTCTATTCTGTTTACCGTTATGGTCTGCCATTTAAATTGGTGCGCTCTGGTTATATCAAAGGCCGAGAAAGCCGCACAACTCAGAGTGTTATTCTATCTGAAGTGCATTTTGCTAGGGCTAGGCCGATTCCTGATAGCGAGTTTGCTTTGCCTAAAGGCCTTAAGCCATCACAGTCTGAAATGGATTTACTTTCAAGCGATATGGAAGCCAATCGCATATAGCTAGTTATCTCCTATGCTATTTGTATTCTTGAAAATATTTACTGATGCCGGCTTGCAGCGACGAGCCGATCGAGGCCAGCAGCCTGTCTGACTGTTTTTGCCAGATCGCTGTTTGCTGGTACATAGTCACTACTGATTGATGGAATAGTTTGTCAGAGGGTTTCTTTTTTAACTCTTTGACAGCGCGTTCGAAATCGCTATTGGCCTTGCTATAGTCGTGCCTGGCGAACTCGGCAAGTGACTTTTTATAGCTAATCAGGCCAAGATTATAGAGACGTTGACGCTCATCTGTTGAACCTTTCCAGGCCTCTTCTCCCAGGTCGTAATATTTAACTGCAGCTTCGTTCATCTTTAGCTGCATGAAGACATCGCCGAAGCGGCTTAGGCTCAGGGCTCTTAGCTCTTCGACCGTTTTGTCACGGTTGGTTTTACCGCTAGGACCTAGTTCGCGCCATAGTTCTACCGCATCATAGAGTGAGCTGCGGGCCTTGTCATAATCGCCGGTGCGGTAATAACAATCGCCTATAGCGCTTAAGAGAGCTGCTTTCATGCGCTTGGAGCTGTTGGCATCAATTTCGTTTTGGAAGGCTTTGAGAGTAGGGGCGGCTTGGCGAATGGCCTGGGAGTAGTCGCCAGCATAGTAATAGCTGCGAAAAAGAGACAAGGCTATTTCTTGGGTGGTTATGGCATCCGGGCCGTTTTCGTAGCTGCTAATTTCTTCGCAGTATTGGTAGATTTCAGCCGCGTCGCGGAAGCGACTGGTGCGGTATGCCGAATCAGCGGCATTGAGAATTTGCTGTAAATCAGAATTTGGATCATCTAACTCGTCTCGGGCTGATATGGGTGAACCCTTTTGCTTATGATGAATTTGACGAACCCTAGCTCTGGCTTTGTCAAGAAGATTGTCGGTACCAAGCGCGCTAGTATCAAAAACAGTCGGCGTCTCTTTTTTGTCGGCGAATTGTATGTACCAGTCTAGTGGTTGATTTTCCTTGCCCTGGTCTTGGCCATAGGCGTAGAGAAAAATGAGACTAGAGGAGCAAAGTATAGCCAAGCCGAGGGCAAATAAGCTAATGGTGGCAGCTATTTTCTCTCTCAGAGTCAGTCTTTTGCGCTTGAGGCGGTAGAGATTCCAGCCCGAGCTGATGAAGCTAAGTGCCCCTCCTTGGTTGGAGGAAAAATCTTCTATTTCGCTTTTGAGCAAGCGCATGCTAGCTTGACGATCGTTTGGATCTTTGGCCAGTGCTTTGAAAATTATTGCTTCGAGAGCCTGTGGTACTTTATTTTCAGGACACGCCAGTTTCATGCTGATGGGCATTTCGTTCATATGACGGTAGAGAATTTCAAGCATGTTGGCGCCGTTAATCGGAGGCTTGCCGGTTAAGGTCTCGTACATCAGGCAACCCATCGAATATATGTCTGAGCGACCATCGAGCTTTTCGCCTTTGCATTGCTCTGGACTCATATAGAGAGGGCTGCCAAAGACGTCTCCTGTCTGGGTTAAGGCGGCAGCGTCCGTGCCTTCGTGGGGCATGAGCTTGGCAATGCCAAAGTCTACTATTTTTGCTTGCTCTTTTTGACGCTCTGATAAATCCTCATTTTCATCTTGAGTGCCGCGAACGTAGCTAATGGTCTGGCTTTTCTTGCGCTCAGATTCTAGAATGATGATGTTGCTTGGTTTTAGATCGCGATGTATCACACCTTTGTTGTGGGCGTAAGAGAGGGCGTCGCAAATTTGAATAAATAGCTTGATAGCTCGCTCTAGCTCTAGTGGGCCCGAAGCTTTGATCATGTCTCCCAGCGAAACGCCGTCAAGATAATCCATGACAATATATGGTCGATTATCTTCGCTAATGCCAAAGTCAAAGATTCGCACCACATTGGGGTGGTCAATTTGGCTAACCGCTTGCGCTTCCTGGCGAAAACGATCCCGTGATTGTTCACGACCAATCATATGGGGATGGAGCATCTTTAAGGCAACTTGCTTATTCATCAGCATGTGGCGTGCCTTGTAGACCACGCTCATGCCGCCTTCGCCTATCTTTGATAATATTTGAAAGTGGCCCGCTACAACTTTGCCAACGACATTTTCATTGAGAGCCTCAATTGGCATTTCGCGATCATTCGCCGCATCTCTCTTGCTGTTCAAGGGCGTGTTCAGGCTTCCCTCGGGCGGGGCAAAGCTAAAAGTCTTTAGGTCGGGCTTTTTGACGTTATCGTCTTTGTCCGTGGGGGGCATTTCGAGCCTGTCAGCTGTTTTGCGCTGGTCTTGATTTTATGAACTGATTTTAGGACCTGCTTTTGGGAAGTGATCATGGCATACTTGTGTAAGTCTTGAACAATTAATCTTACATGGCTAATTAATGCTGGCAACCTGGCTCTATCGCAACGCTATCCGTCCTTGCCTCTTTCTCCTCGAGCCAGAGGAAGCTCATGACTTGGTGGCCAATCTGTTGCCGGTCTCGGCCCCACTGCTGGGCATTGGCAAAGAGATAATCTCTAGCCCGCAAGTACAAGCGGCCTTGCCAAGGTTGGCAACAACTTTAGCTGGAGCTACTCTTGCTAACCCTGTTGGCGTGGCGGCTGGTTTAGACAAAAATGCCAAATTTGTTTCGCTTTGGCCTCAGTTTGGTTTTGGCTATGTTGAAGTTGGTTCGGTCACAGCCAAGCCCTCATTGGGTAACGACAAGCCGCGCTTATTCCGTTTGCCGGAAGACCAGGCCATTATTAATCGCATGGGTTTAAACGGTGACGGTGCCGAAAGTATTGCCTGGCGTTTAGCTTCAACGGGCCGCAGCCAGTCACTGGGGCCCGTCGCTCTCAATATTGCTAAGAGTAATTTGCCTAACTTGCACGGTGAATTGGCTGTTGCCGATCTGCTTGCCACGTTTAAGTGCTTTCAAGACAGCAGCTTGGCTTATGTCACTATTAATACCAGTTGTCCCAATACCCATGATGGTGCGCTTTCTGAAATTTCTGAGTTTAGAGAAATTCTCAAGGCAATAAATGCAGCCAATCATCAAGCTTTCCCTTTATTTCTCAAACTTTCTCCCGATAGCACCGATGAATTTATAGCTATGCTTTTAGCTTCGGTTCGAGACCTTAAAATTCCTATTGCTGGCTTCGTTTGCGGTAATACCACAGTCAGCCGCGATAGTCTCAATACATCACAGCAGAATCTAGAGAAAATTGGTCGGGGTGGTCTGAGTGGCTATCCGCTTAAGGCCCGCATGTTAGTGCAAGTAAGAAAGTTATTTGAGCTAAAAGATACAGAGCAGCAAGTCATTGCCTGTGGTGGCATTGCTTGCGCAGCTGATGTTGTGGCCGCCTTGGCTGCTGGAGCGTCCGCCGTGCAACTCTATACAGCCCTTGTCTATCACGGGCCTTTGATAGTTCTGGAGATATTGGCAGATTTAGCCTTGGCTCTGGCTCAGGCCGATGCTACGGTGAGTGATCTTGTCGGCAATCAAAAGTTAGGTGAGCTTGTCACCGCTAAGCTTCCCTGATTCTGAACTAGTAAGTTTCTTCTGATAAAACTCTTCGGCCAAGAATAAGGTTACGGTTGCTACTGGTACTGCAATTAGTGCTCCGCTGATACCTAAAAGACTGCCGCCTATGATAACCGCGAGCATCACTATCAGCGGATGTAGCTCAACTTGTTTACCCAATAGATTTGGCACAATGAAGTTGCTTTCACACCATTGTTCGACAACAAACAAAACGATCGTTGCTGCGCCCATCCACGGAGCTTGGGCAAAACTGATAATGACAGCAAAAACAGATGTAATCATCGAACCGACAAAGGGAACGAGATTGAGTAAGCCAGCTAGTACGCCTAGAATCAAAGCTTTTTCGTTGCCAATTATGGCAAGTCCAATACCAATAAAGCTTCCCACTGCCAGGCTGACCAATAGTTGGCCGCGCACATAACCGCCCAGTCTATTTTCAATTGGTTTGATTAACCCCGCCCAACGCTGGCGCTGAGGCTCTGGCAGCCAACTGAGAAGCGAATTGTTGATATCTTTGGCCGCAATGACGAAATAAGCGGTGAGAAAGAGAATGAAAAGTCCGTTGATGAGCACTCCGAACACTGAGCCGGTCACTTTTAGAAGCCTGGCCAGTGTCGACATACTCAGCTGTTTAACATCGTCAGCAGCGATCTGGGCATGGGTAAGGTCGGGACCACCCATATCGCTTAGCTTGTGGGCTTTTTCCAGGAGCCAGGAGAAATAGCTCGGTACATTGTCGAAAAGACTAGAAGCCTGCTCTCTCAGCATCGGCACCATGCCGGAGCCAACGCCGACATAGAGCGCTGCCACTGTCAAGTAGACTGCCGTAACAGTAACGGCTCGCGGTATCTTACGCTCTTCCATGCGCTCAGCTAGTGGAGCCAGTGCCGCCGCTAATGTCAGTGCGGCAATTAGACAAATGATCAGGGCTTCTAGTTGGATTGCCACATAAACCGCGGCCACAGCGAGAAAAATGTATAGAGTTAGGCGGGCACTGCGGTCTTTAATCATGTTTACCTGCCGATTTTTGTTCTGCCGATTTTAAGCTGACAAACTCTACGCCCGAAATTGAAACCACTTCACCTTCTGCCACCACTATACCAATCTGTTGGCTTTCTCCGTTAGACAGATAGTTATCTAGTTCTCTCAAGTCAAAGAAAATATCTGCTCCAATGCGCTTCCCTGCCAGCTTACTCATTTTGCTTTCGTCTAGATAATTGCGCACGGCAAGATCTACTGTCGAAGCGCTATGGTCAGCAATTTTGACTTTTAAAATCCAGCGATTTTCTTGTAAAACCGGTTGATTAATTTTGTCATTGAGCCACAGTATGGCCTGCTTGTCACCGGCCCACAGTCGGACAGAATTCTTCATTAAACTAATAACAGGAGCGCTTGAGCTCACTATTGACGAAGAGCTAGCGCCTGGGCTGGCACTGTCTACTAGTTGCCATGGACTGCCTTTCAACAGGTTGACGAAATAGTCTTTGCTATTGGCCGACCAGGACATTTTACATGATGAAAATGTTTGGCTGTCTGCTTTAGAGACTGAGGCCAATAGACCCTGAGCTTGTTGCCACTGATAGATTTTGTTGCTAACAGAAATTGGCATAGTCTCTTTCATCACTTTTAGACCGTGAGAGAGGTCGCGATCAATAAAAGGTGGTGCAAGGAATAAATTGATATTTTCAGCAGCCGTAATCAAGGGTACTCCCTGATGGTTTTTAGGCCAATTCGTCAGGGTGATATTGCCATCGACTGTGGCGGCGTTGATCAATTGTCTGCGGAAGTTCTCAACAATCAGGCTACCTTCAACCGTTGGTTTTAGATTGATTGCCAGTAAGTAGCTCCAGGCCAGATAAAGTAAGGTCATGGCCACGAGGCCGCATGATGTCAGAAGTTTTGCGTCCTTATCTTTGGTGTTGCCACTCTCTAGAGATAGTATGGCGATCAATATTGAAAATGGTGCAGCTGCTAGAAAGAGGTGACTATCATGGGCTGTTAACGGCAATATGGTTAAGGCGAGCCAGACCACTAGTATCAAGGCTGTTATGGTGGAGCTAGGAGGAGTGGGCACACCACCCAGGCTGCCAACTGCGCCCGCTTGAGTGCTCTGATTTAGTCTAATTTTGGCAATTTGTGATTTTAGTAGTAGTACCATCAGAGCGCACAAGAGTGGTACTAGTGCCAGTGGCACTATCTTGCTGACACTGATAACAGTTTCGTTTACGGGGAAAAATAGCAATAGTAGTGTCTTTTTGTCGACGGCCCCTAAATAGTGAGGGTGTAGAAAGTAGCTGAAGAACGCCATGAGCCAGTATAAGCCACTACAGCTGATGGCATCGGCCAATGCATTTTTTTTTGCGGCGAAACGGTTGCGCCCTGGGTGCAAGGCCAGTAGCGTAATTACTAAGGGCAGTGACAATGATTGCGCACTCAGTAACAGTGCCAGAGCACCAGAAATGAGAGAGAGTGGAAAATATTGTTTTTCTTCTATTAGTCGGTAGCGCAGAAACAAGAAGACGCTAAGCAGATAGGAGAGACTAGCGATTAGCTCAATTCGGCCCGATACTATCGCCACTGATTGGGCATGCAGGGGATAGACTGAAAAGAGCATGCCCGCCCAGATGGCACTGAGCGCGCCGTTGCGATTGCCAAGGCGACCAGTTAGCTCAAGTGTGATCAAGCCGACAACGATGGCACAACTGGCCGTCAATAAAATATTGCTGACGTGAAAGCCCAGTGTATTGGTGTGATAAAGCAAGTAATCTATCAGTAGAATACTTGCAGGATTGGCTAGAACCTGGTCAAAGGAGCCGTGCAGCGCATCGGCAATTGCCTGGATGTAGTTTAGGTCTTGGCCAAGGAAAGTGACCAATACCGTTTGGCCATAGGCTATTAAACAAGAGACACACATTATCAAAGCGCCAAGTAGCATTTGCGTTTTGGTCGAGGAAAAATCGACTCTAGCCCTTTCTAACTGCCGCTTCGGAACACTTTCAGTGATCTTGATATCGCTGCTGTTTTCGGAGGTGGACAAATGGCATTCCTCCATTAAAGTTGAAAGTTTAAAGGGTCACTGAAGTAACCGATGACGTTACCGTCTCGGTCAAGGGCGGCCATTCTCATCTGATAGAAGCCTGGCCCCTTTACTCCTGTAAATGTAATTGGCACGCCATTACCTTTGAGCTTGCCTAGGGTATGGGAGAATAAGGCTTCAGGGCTTTTGCTGGTGGCTCTAAAACTGCCGCTATAGTGTTCAAACCAACTATTGGGTTTAGAGACTTCGACATAGGCTGATACCGCACCTGGTACTATGCTGACGTCATAGTTGAAGGATGGCATTTTACCTCGGGGCCTACAGATGCCATCTCCATCTTCAACCAATGTTTTTTCATCACTCTCGATTTTGGGTCTTTGCCCCTGCAGGTTGCCGGTTTCTAAGCCTAAGACGTGCAGCCGCTGCTCGGCTGCTAGGCCTTGTATTGATAGAGTGAGTTGATTTATTTGACCAAGGGCGAGCCATTGTTTGTGTTCTGATACGTCGAAGCGCAGATGCCCGTCAGCTCTTGCTTTGCCTAGAGGCAGGCTAAAATGGCACTGCAAGTTGCTCGGCGCTAGGGCCGTGAGGGTAATGACTGCTTCTGGCCACCGTTTTATTTGCGCATTGTCGAGTAAGACATCGACATAGTCAGGGGCTTGGGCATTGAGGCTCAATTCTGGGGAAATGAACTGCGTTTGTTCGCTCAGGTCGAGACCTGGTAGATTGACGTTATTGTTTTCACCAGCAAAAACAATTGGCTCAAGGGTCATAGTCGTGCGGTCCCACCGGTACGGGGCGGTATGACCTGTTCTTTTGCGCCAGCGCGATATGTTAATCAAATCGGGATCGCCAAAGGTCGCCGGCTCAAAGCTAATGATCTTGCTGTAGATCGCTTCAGGCGTTAGTGGCTTGCTCAATAGAACTGACATAGTCGCTGCGTTATAGAGCATATGCGCCCCTCGATAGGTATGGGGGACGTTTAATAAAGAGAGCTTGTCTTCCGGCTTCAGTGCTAGCGCTTGCTCCGTTACTGCTTTTCTGAAGAGGCTCACTTCTTTCATGGCATGGTTCCACGGTTGATTGTTGCCCGTTGTGATAATCAGCAAGATTATGCTAAACCAGCCGGCCGCAGCCAGGCGCAGACTGCTTAGTACTGGCCAGTTGCGTGCTTCCGTGGGAAAGAGCAGCCAGGCGAAAATCAAGGCAATTGGAGCAGTGCCGTAGTATATGAAGCGGCTGCCTTGAAGAGCAGGAGTAAGATTCCAAACTTGATAGGTCGGTAAGAGCGATAGAACGAGCCAGCCCACTGCAAAGAGTAAGCCACGCGCGGCCGTTGAGCGTGATTTCGCCAGCACTAATGCCGTTGTGAAATTTACTAGCATGGCTAGATAAACGACCTTAAGCTGCAGCGAAAGACTGTGCTTGCTGCCAAAGACGTCGATATTAAATGGAAATAGAATACGTAAAAGTGACCCGTCCAGCCAGCGTTTAGCTAGGCTGTTGGAAAGCCCTTGACCCACTGAACCCTCGTAGCCTCCAGATATGGTGCCCAGCACAAGCAGGCGAAAGAAGAGGTAAGCGAAGAGAATTAGCCAATAGGCCTTGGTTTGATTTAGGCTAGAAAGCAAGCGGCCTTTGGCGCTTTTTGTGTCGTTTGTGGTTGTGCTCAGTAAGTGCATTAGCAGTAGTGTGGGCGGCAGAGTAACAGCCATTTCTTTCGACATCAAACCGAGCACAAAGGCAAAGAGGCTAAGCTTATAGTGCCAGGAATTTTTGCCCTGGGCGCTTTTCAAGTAAAGCCAGAATGACAGCAGGCAAAAGACAAGAGCAATACTGTCAACGCGAGCTATTACCCAATTGACTACCTCGCAGTGCAGCGGGTAAACGCTGAATATAACCCCAGCGCTCAGGGCCAAGGAGCGATTGAGTGCTTTTTCGTTGGGCCTAAAACATTCGCCGATTTGACCGGCAACCAGGAACATAAGGCAGCTAGCCACAGTCTGATAGAGCCAGTTAGATATGTGGAAAATCAGTGGATTGGGACCGCCGATAAGGTAATCGAGAGCCAGCGATATTGAAATGAGGGGGCGATAGAAGGTTGTGCCTTGAGCCTGCATCCAATTGCCCCAGAAATTGGCAAGCAGGGGCATGAAGTTTTGATCGATGGCATGATAGAGATAGTCGACGTGAACGAAGTCGTCTGCCAGAAAATATCCGCCAAAGCTATGTCTAAACGAAAATAGATTAACGAGAACAATTGCCCCTACAGCCAGGGTAGTAAAGAGCCTGGGGCTGCTCTCAATGGGCTCAGCGCCGGCGGGTTTTGAGATTTGGGGTATGACGTTCATGGCCAGAGATATTATAGTGTTCGCAGCAGGTATTGGAGGATGACATAGTTGAGTGACGGATCTCTTAAATTCCCAGATGGATTTTTTTGGGGTGCTGCCACGTCACATTTTCAGGTGGAAGGTCATCCTAAAGAAATAGCTTCCCGGTTGTCGGACTGGGCACTCTGGACCAATGAAGCTGGAAGAATTTCTGATAGTACTTCAGCTGACCAGGCTTGTCAGTTCTATCAGCGTTACGAAGATGACATCATCCTCATGCGCGACATGAATCTCAACGCATTTCGACTCTCTTTTAATTGGCCCGCTCTTTTGCAAGACCCGCCTGGTACTAGGGTGGCGCCCTCTGTTCTTGACCAAAAGCAAGTTGATTATTATCGCCGAATATTAACCAGTCTGAAGGAAAGCGGCGTGACAACCTTTGCCACCCTTTTTCACTTTACTCTGCCTGATTGGCTAGCTGCTGCCGGTGGCTGGACCACGGCCTATGCAGTCAGCGAGTTCAAGCATTTTTCTGAATTGATTGTTGCCGAATTTAGTGATCTTGTTGACTACTGGATCACAATCAATGAACCCCTTGCTTATGTTTACCAAAGCTATGTAGCAGGGCTTTGGCCCCCGGGAATTAAGTCTGATTATTTGTCAGCCTTTAAGGCTGTTAGACGCTTGTTAGAAGGCCATGCTGCCGCTTACGACGCCATCAAGGCCGTCAAAGCTGATGCTCAAGTAAGTTATACCTTGCACTGGCGGCCATTCATGCCTAAGAACCCACTTAATCCCCTTGATCATATGGTCCGTTTTTATCGCGATTTTACGTTTAATCAGTTGTTCTCTAGTTCCCTTGAGAGTGGCGAGGTCAAATTTCCTTTTCCTATTAATCTCAACAAAGAAATTATTTCAATTTCTGGGCCGGTAGAAGGTCTGAAGGGGAAGTGCGACTATCTAGCCATCAACTACTACACCCGTGAGCTTTCTCGTTTTCGGCCTTCTTGGCCAGTCGATCTCTTCGGTGAGAGTTCTCCTGACCGGGAGTTGGCTGTTAATGATATTGGTTGGGAAGTCTATCCCAAAGGGCTCTACGACTTGCTCACTCGCGATACTCTGGCCTATCAGTTTAACTTAGATGGCAGTCGGCGTCCGGTGATTATTACCGAGAATGGTTACGCTAGCTCTTTTTCGGCAGATCTTGATCAGGGCGATTGGTCGCTAGCTGATCAGAAAAGAGTTGACTATCTAACTACTCATCTTCGCGAGATTCATCGGGCCATAGCTGCAGGGGTTGATGTAAGAGGCTATTTGCACTGGTCGCTGCTTGATAATTTTGAATGGGCCGAAGGCTTGAAAGCTAGATTCGGCTTGATTCGAGTCAGCTATCCAACGCAAGAGCGCATATTGAGAACAAGTGCTAAAGTGTATGCGGAAATTGCTAAGAATAATGCTATTTGATCGTCCTTACCTAAGAGAGGTCGTCTTGAGAAAATCATACAAGTCAATGTTGCTGACCCTGGTGTTAGCATTGGCTGCGGTGCTGACTAACTTCGTTGCGCCAGCTTGGTGCGAAGAAGCTGTCTATGTGACACCGCATTTGATATCAGATCGTAGCGCTGTGGTAGCAGGGCAATCCTTCAAGCTTGGTATTCACCTAGATATGGCTGAGGGCTGGCACACCTATTACAAAGACCCTGGCGATGCTGGAATGAAGACGAGCGTTGAGTGGCAGCTTCCCCCCGGGTTTAAGGTGTCCGAACTTATTTGGCAGAAACCAGAAAAATTTGTTGAAGCCGGCATTACAACTTATGGTTACCACGACAAAACTCTCTTAGCTGCTGTGGTTACTGCTCCGACTAAACTAACCACAGGCGAAAAACTTGATTTTAAGGCTGACGTAAAGTGGCTTTCTTGCAAAGATATTTGCCTACCAGGTAAAGGTTCTGTAGAGCTCCAACTGCCGGTAGCCGCTGCTGGCGATAACGCTTCAACTGATGCTGAGGAGTTTAAGCAGCTTGGTGATGGCTTTAACGGCTCTGTAAAAGACCTGACTAGTGCTGATACAGCAGAAAAGCCTAAGGCGATTTCAGTTTTAGAGTCGAATTATAAAATCGATAGTGCATCTTCTGCCTCTACAGGTGGTGCTAGCCTGTTGACTTTTCTTGGATTCGCCCTGGTTGGTGGGCTGATTCTCAATATCATGCCCTGTGTTTTGCCGGTTATCGCCATTAAGGTGATGAGTTTTCTTGAGCAGGCACAAGATTCTCCAGCGCGTGTTCGTTTACTTGGCCTGACCTTTTCTGCCGGTATCATTTCTTCCTTTTTGGCTTTAGCTTTTCTTGTAATTGCTCTAAAGGCAGGTGGGCAGTCAATCGGTTGGGGCTTCCAGTTTCAGTATCCTGGCTTCTTGATCGTCATGTGTGCTGTTGTTTTGCTAATGTCGCTTTCCTTTTTCGGACTTTTCTATGTCAACATCACGGTGGGTCAGGCTGGAATCGACAAGCTCTCACAAGGTGAAGGTTTTGTTGGTACCTTCTTTAAAGGGGTTTTGGCCACTGTGCTCTCCACTCCTTGTACTGCACCGCTACTGGCCCCAGCTTTAGGTTTTGCTTTTGCTGAACCAGCTTATGTGGTGCTTTCCATTTTTTTTGCTGCTGGTCTCGGTATGTCGCTTCCCTATTTGCTTCTGACGCTTAATCCGGCGTGGTTACAGAAGTTGCCTAAGCCCGGTGCCTGGATGGAAAAGTTTAAGCAATCGATGGGCTTTATCTTGCTTGCCACTATGGTCTGGCTTGATTATGTTTTAACCAGACAAATCGGCGCGGAACCTGCTTCTTTTATCAACTATTGGCTAGTTACCCTGGCTTTCTGCGCTTGGATTGTGGCGACCTTTACCGATTTAACTAGTACTGGCGCCAGGAAAGCAAAAGTTTATGCCATAGCCGCTATAGTGCTGGGTGCTGTTAGCTGGCTTTGTATTTTTGCTCAACCACAAGTTATGGCGGCCTTAAACAATAATAGTAGCGCTGAAAAGACTGTCACCACCAGTGGTGACAGTTCTGGCTGGCAACCATTCAGCGTTTCAGCCTTAAACGAGTTGCTCACAGCAAATAAGACAGTCTTGCTCGATTTTACTGCTGACTGGTGCCAGACTTGTCAGGTTAACGAAAAAACGGTGTTGAGCAACAGCGCCGTGCAGGCCAAGCTGAAAGAGCTTAACGTGGTCAAAATGAGAGCTGATTGGACACGGCAAGACCCTGATATATCGAAACTCCTGAGCAAGTTTGGTCGCGCAGGAGTTCCGTTATATGTTATTTTTCCAGCAGGAAAAGCGCAGTCGCCTATTGTTCTGCCTGAAGTAATCACTGTTCCACTGGTTATTGACGAATTGAACAAGGCAGGCAAGAGTCAATAGTGGCTTCTATTTGATCGCTTGTACTACTTCGAGCAGCTGGGCATTAGTTGGCATGCCTTCTACAACATGGCGAATGACACCTTGCTTGTCTATGACAAACAATACCCGGCTAGCTGTGGCTTTGCCTTCGCTGACAGTGCCGTAGAGCTTGCCCACGGAACCATTAAGGTCTGCCAGGAGAGGCTGTTTTAGGCTGAACTTGGCTGCAAATTTTTCGTGAGCGGCAACACTGTCTGTAGAAATGCCGAGCAGTTGCGTGTCATGTTTGGCAAAGCTTTCGAGGTCTTCGGAGAAGGCGCACATTTCTTTAGTACAGCCAGGGGTGTCATCTTTAGGATAGAAGGCCAAAATGACGTTCTTTGACCCTTTATAGTCAGCCAATTTGATGTTGCCGACAGCCTCTCCGTGAACGAAGGCAGGCAGGTCGAATGCTGGCGCGGTGGCACCTTCTTTCAATAATACGGCGGTTGCTTGTGGTGATGTCATGTGAATATCTCCTAACTAGAGCATGTTACAAGCATTCTTACAGAAGACTTGCCCTGCTAAGTGATCTAAAAAGATAAAGGTTGTAACTTTTTAGGTGCCGTGGATGGTGGAGTGAATTGTGGTTAGCAGGCCATCGATTTTGGTTAGATCTGTCTGCTCTAGGAATACCGCAAGAATTCCCACTTCAACATCGGTGAGGACAGTGGTTTTCATGACGTCACCTTGGTCGGTGGTTAGTTTTGTGAGCAATACCATCTGTTTGAGCTTGCCAATTTCTAGTTTTTTAGTGGCCAAGTTTGAAGTTGAAAGTAATGCTGTCGATAGCGCTCCGAGCATGTCCTTGTCCCATCCGGTACCTACGGTGGAGGCAATAACAAGACCATCATGGCCAACAATCAAACTGCCAGCAACGCCTTCGTAGCCGTTTATGGCCACCAGAATATTTCTAATTCCCTCACCACGGGCAGCGCTAATTATCTTCGCTGTTGATAAACCACTGCCGATCTTTTTGGTCTCGCCACTTTTAATGATGTTCTCAACAGCTTTGACGTCGAGCAAAAGCTTGCCGATTGTCTTCATAGTGCCAACGGCTTCAGGTGCTGATTTTAGCGATCCAGATCTAGTGGAGAGGCGGCCGAATTCTTTTACTTCTTTGTAGTCCGGTGAGCTCTTGTCTGGACTTGCTGGTTTAGCTTCTGGTTTGGCTTCTTCTTTGACTTCTTCTTTGACTTCAGGTTTAGCTTCCGTTTTAGCTTCTAGCTCAGCTTCCGCTTTAATTGCTTCGGCTTTCTCAACGCTTAGTGCTGGCATGTCTCCAGTTGCACGGGGCGAAGGGGTTGTGGCTTCTGCTTCCGGCTCACCTGCTGGCAGTGCTTGTTTCAGTTTGGCTAAGGTCTCAGGGCTGACTTCCAGTTGTTGGCCATCGGTCAAGCCAGAGAAGATGTTGTCTAGATCTTCACCAAGAGTTTCGCCAAATAGGCTCTCTTCTTCGCCGCCCTCATCTTCACTGTCTTCGTCTTCTGCTACTTTTGCTGCTTTTGCTTCGGCTGGCTTGAGAACATCTTTTACTTCTTTGAGAGCCTCTGCCGGAGCTAGGTTCGAGAAGATGTCGTCTATTTCTGAATCGACTCCACCATCAAATAGTGCACCTTCAGATTCTTCTGCATCTTCTTCAGCTTCTTTTACTTCTGCTTCTTTTACTTCTGCTGGTTTAGATGGTTCGACTACGCGAGATACTTCTTGCTGAGCCTCAGGTGGGGCCAACTCTGAGAAGATATTGTCGATGTCCGTGTCTAAGCCACCGTCAAAGAGGCTACCGGAAATTTCTTCTTCTTCTGGTTCTTCTACTTGTACCGGAGCAGATAGGCTTTCTTCTGCTTCTTGGGCTGTCTCTAGCGGTTCGCTCAGTAGTGGGTTGAGATCAACTTCGACAGTTTTGGGAAACTCAAGGGCGGCAATGGGATCGTTAAATGGTAATGGAGCGGGCTCGACTTTCTTCTCTACTTCCTGCTGCGCTTCGGCCGGTGTCAGGTCGGAGAAGAGGTTGTCTATATCTTGATCGACGCCACCAGCGAAGAGAACTTCTGCTTCTTGTTCTTGAATCTCTTCAGCTTTGTCAAGTAGGTTGGCGAGTGACGGTATAGTTGTTAGCGGTGTCTCTGTGGCAGTCTCAGCAGCGGCCTCGGCTGCCGGCGCTGCCGTTAAACGTTCACTGATACTAGAATGTCCAGCGCTAGATGTGGTTGAGTTCGTTGTTTCTGTTGCGTCTTCGACTGCTGGCTCTGATACAACTTTGACTTCTTCAACTGCGGCCTTCTCAACAACCGGTGCAGCAACTTCAAGATGGCCATCGGCTTTGAAGACTGTATCAAGCACTAGCTCTACTGGTGGTGTCAGTGGCTGGGCCGGTTCTTGAACATGATCGTCATCAAGTCTATCAAGCAGACTCTTGAGGCTGTCTGGTTCATTTTGCGGAGTAGTATCTAGCGGCTGTTGTTTTAGTGACGTGCTAGAAGAAAGAGACTGAAGTTTGGTGAAGGTGCTAGTGTTGCGACGCTTCATTGCTTGCAAACGTGTGCTTGATGCATTAGCCGATTGCGGGTCGACTGGCCCCGGCGTTGCGCTTGGTGAAGAAGTCGGCGCAGCAGGCGCTGTATTCACTTGGCTCGGTTGCGAAGCGGCATGAGCCGCCGCTTGAGGACTGGCTTGCGATGTAGCTGTGGCCAGCGGTTCTACTGGTGTAGGTTCTTTTGTCGATTGGCTGGTGGACTTGAAGGCGCCCATCATGCCGCTGCTCTGTTCTTTAACAGGTGCTTTTGCTGATTCAGCCACTTCTGCAGCAGCATCTAGTTCACCCAGCTTGGCGGCAATGCCAAACTCGTAGTTACTTTCTAATGGTTCATAGGCTGGTTCGGCGGTTTCTTCTTTGGCTGCGATAGTTTCAACAGCTGGACTAGGCTCGAACTCGTTAACTTCTAAAACATCTTTGCCAGCTACAGCGGCGGGCTCATCTCCGATTCGGTCCAAAAGACTAGCTAAACTGCCAGCTTCAGCAGCAGGCTCCGCTGGTCTTTTGGGCATCTCCTTGGGCATCGATGCTGGCGATGTCAGGGTTTGCGAAGGGTCTTGCAAGCTTATCGCTTTCAAATTGGTCATGGTCGAGCGTAAGCTGCGGCCGTCTGCTTGAGCTTGAGCGTGGGAGGCTGCCTTTTCCCACTTAATTTGGGCTTCTGGGTCAACTTTTGCAGCTTTCAAGCGGCCGAGCTGTGCTTCTGCCACTTTGGCGTCGGCAAAGCTCGACATTTCTTCGGCTTTCATTAAATTGATAGCAGCAATTATAGAGGCAATGTTCATGACGCTAAGTTGTACAGCGTTGAAGTGCACCAGCCAACCTTGCTGGATTATCGCCATGGGATCGCCGAACATATTGCCAAGCGTTCCCATGAAACAAATCATGGAGCAGAGCCAGAGATAACCAGCCACCTGCTGGACAGTGGGGCAAGCTCGGTACTGATAAAACGCGACGAATAAAGGTAGAAGAATCTGGGCTGGTATTACCCAAAGAAATGGCAAGTCAAAGGTCGTTCCTGTGCTGAACGGATTCAGACGAATCACGGTCATGATGATTGCTCCACCGACCAAAGCCAGCAAGCCTATCCAACTTTTCCGGAATTTGAGCCTGTGCATGAATCTTTGCTAGTCTGCCTTTGCCTGTCTACTCTTCTTTGTCCCAAGCTTTTTATACCCGGCGAAGCAATTACTAACAGCTTGGTATTCAAAAGCTTTCTAAGCTTATAGTCTAAACGACGCAGCCAAATCGCGGCTCAAACTTTCACGAATGGTCGTAAGAACTTTGTCGATTTCTTCGTTTGTTAGAGTCTCGCTTGGATGTTGGAAGGTCAAGCGGCAGGTTATCGAAAACTTCTTTGATTCTGCGTTGGCTTTGTAAACACTCACCAATTCGCTATTTCGCAGATTACTGCCAGCTTGTTTCCAGATTAGTTTTGAAACCTGCTCATATGAAACATCTTTATCGGTCGCATCAAAGTCGGCGGTGATGTCTCGAACAATTTCTGGGCTGGTGGCAATTCCCGCAAATTTTTTCTGTTTGCGTTCCTTCTTAAGGCGATCAATGTCAAGTTCAAAAACAAAGGCTTTGTCTCTCAGGCCTTTACTGTCGGCAAAACGAGGATGCAATTCACCGACGTAGCCAAGGGCAATATTGCTTTCAAACAAACTGGTGGTGCTTGCATCTTTATTAGGGTTTGGTTTGGCTGGGCGATTCAATGTCAGCACTGCAGTTCTATAAGGATGCAGCCAGGGCAGAGAGTTACTTTCGCTATCTGTGATTGATCGCCAGGCCAGCTTTCGCTCATCAATATTTAGAGAGCTCAATAAATTTTCGACCATGCCTTTGGCCAGGGAATAATCAACAGCTGGACTATTTTGATTGATAGATTTGAAGCGTTGGCCTGATAATAGGCCCGCCAAGTGATTGTCTTCGCGTACGCCTGTAGTTTTGTTCTCTTTTTGTAGCTCTTTAAAGTAAACGCGTCCGTACTCGAAGAGCCACACATCTTTGCGGCCGCGATCTTGGTTGTAGCCACAGGCATTAATTAAGCCAGGCACAAGACTCTGCCTCATTAGTTGGTGGTCTTTTGAAAGTGGATTTAGTACTTCTACCGCCAATTGCTTGTCAATACCGGCTTGATCTGCTGGTACCAAGCTGGATAGCCAGGCTTCGGATAGACCCATGCCAGTCAAAGCATTTTTTGCTAGGTCTAGAGTGTCGTCTGGTCTTGCCACTGCCATTGTTGCTGCGGGCATGGAGGGAACAATGGCATCATAGCCATTTAGTCGGCAAACCTCTTCTATTAAATCGATTTCGCGTTTAACGTCTTCTTTGCGGAAGCTCGGCACGCTTACCTCAATGGTCTCACCTTCACCTTCTACGGTGAAGCCAAGTGGAGTGAGTAATTCTTTGATGCGTTCAGGGCTAACCTCGATACCGAGAATTCGTTTTATCTGCGAGGAGCGCAGAGTCACTTGTCCTGGTTCGACCTGGTTAAAACCGGCTTCAATCAGTGGTCCGACTATGGCCTTGCCTTCTTTCGAGCAGTACTGGGCAATGAGAAAAGCTGCGCGTTCAGCGGCGTGGCGCACGCTGGCTGGGTCTATGCCCCGCTCGAAGCGCAGGCTGGCATCACTAGACAAACCCAACAAACGGGAGCCACGTCTCACTACTGCTGGTGCAAAGCATGCAGCTTCGAGCACTAGTGCCGTTGTTTGATCTGATATTTCGCTGTCTTTACCGCCCATCACACCGGCAACCCCAACAATAGTGTCGTCGTCAGCGATGGCTAACATCTCGTGGTTGAGTTTGCGTTCTTTGCCATCAATGGTGGTGATGGTTTCGGCATTTGTTGCCCGACGCACCGCTAAGTTATCGCTCTTTAAATGTTTGGCATCGTAGGCGTGCAGCGGCTGACCGAGTTCGTGCATGACATAGTTGGTGATATCAACAACGTTGTTAACGGTGCGCATGCCAATTGCTTCTAGGCGGGCGGCAATGGCTGGATGTGATGGGCCAATTTCTATGCCTTCCATTACTCGCAAGGTGATGTAAGGGCAGTCACTGCTGCTTTCGACAATGGCCTTGCTAAATTTGCTAGCTGGCGTTTTTTCACCGAGACTCTTTTGCAGCTCCTCTAATGACCAATCTGGTTTCTTTAGTGGGCGGCCAAATAGCGCTGCTACTTCGCGAGCTAAGCCTCTGACTGAGAGGGCATCGCCTCTGTTAGAGCGAGGCTCTACGTGCAGAATGTAGTCAGCTTTGCTGGGCAGTAAAGGCAATACATCGCTGCCTAAAACTAGCTCTGAAGCATCTCTGCTGCCGTTCTTATTCAAAATCCAGATGCCTTCATCTTGGCCGGGATCTTGCAAATTTTTGGCAATGCCTAATTCTGGTGGCGAGCAAAGCATGCCATTCGATTTGACACCACGAATGGTGGAAGCCTTGATTAATAGGGCTGAGCCATCATGGCGATTTACTACTTTTGCGCCTGGTAGAGCGACCGGTATGATTTGTCCTACTTCGATGTTGGCTGCACCACAAACAATATCGAGGGGTTCTTCCCCTTCTTTGATGCGGGTTTTGGTCAGCCTAATTTTGTCGGCATTAGGATGTTGATGAATCTCTATTATCTCGCCAACGACAATCGGACCTTCTAGATCGGGGCCAATAATAGTAACTTCTTCTACTTCAAAGGCGCCCATAGTAAGCTTCTCAGCTACCTGGTGAGCGGTAAGCCCGCTCAAGTCGACGAACTCAGATAGCCAGTCGAATGAAAGTTTCATCTAGAACTGCTCCAAAAAACGCATGTCATTAGTATAGAAATTGCGAATGTCATTGATGTCATATTTCAGCATGGCAAGACGTTCTAGCCCCATGCCAAAAGCAAAACCACTCCATTCTTCCGGGTCAATGCCTACGCCTTTGAGAACATTGGGATCGACCATCCCGCAACCAAGTAGCTCTAGCCAGCCTCTCCCTCCACAAGTTTTGCAACCTTTGCCGCTGCAAAATGGGCATTCACTGTCGAGTTCGGCGCTTGGTTCTGTAAATGGAAAGAAGTCTGGACGGAAACGAATTTTTACTGGCTTTTTGAAAAGGGCTTGAATAAAGGCTGAGAGCGTTCCTTTTAGCTGACCAAAGTTGACGTCTTTGTCAATCAAAAGACCTTCTACCTGATGGAAGAGCGGATATTTGCGAGCATTCACTTCTTCATTGCGATAGACCCGGCCAGGGGCAATGATGCGCAACGGGGGCTTGGTGTTTTCCATAACCCGAATTTGTACTGTTGAAGTCTGGCTGCGCAGCAAGCTTGAGGGGCCAATATTTGTGTAAAAAGTATCTTGCTCATCTCGAGCTGGATGCGAGGCGGGAGTATTTAGCGCATCAAAATTGTAATAGTCCGTTTCAACTTCAGGTCCATCGGCGACAGTGAAGCCCATGCTGTAAAAGATGCTGATAATTTCGTTGCTGATCTGGCTCAGTGGGTGAATATGACCACTCAAGCATCTAGTGCCAGGGGTGGTGACATCGATTATTTCGGCAGCCAAACGTTGATTGAGGGTACTGTCGTATAGATGGCTGCGTTTGCCGTCGTGCGCTTGTTCGATTTGTAGCTTGGCCTGGTTGCCCAACTGTCCCGCTTTGGGGCGAATGGCCTTGTCTAGAGTAGAGAGGCCGCGCAGCATTATTGTCAGTTCGCCTTCGCGTCCGAGGTACTGCACCCGGAGATTTTCAAGGCTATCTAAGTCGGCAGTGTTATCAATAGCACTGAGCGCACTAGCAACCAAGGCTGTTATCTTGGCTTCGAATTCTTGAGCTTCCATCTTTCAAACCTGAGTAATGTGGAGCGTTTGCGTTGAACTTTTGCTTAGATTAGCAGATGAGCCCCGTTGCTTACCTTGAAAAGCTCACAGTCGTTGCGATTTGCAATTTTTCTAGACAGAAATTGTCATAATATATAAGTGTCTTTACTCGGGACGCTTTTAGGGAGTCACTTTGCCAAGACCTAGATTCAAAAACGCCAAGCGGTCAGCCCAGAATATTCCTACCACTCGCATTTCGGTGATTGTGGTCGAGGGTGAACAGATCTTGCTGGTTAAGCACCGCAAGGGCAATCGGCAATATTGGGTGCTTCCAGGTGGGCGTCTTGAGTATGGTGAAACTTTTGAAGAGTGCGCTGTGCGCGAGATGAAAGAAGAAACAGGCCTAGATGTGAAAGTGGATGAATTTGTTTTTCTTTCAGAAGCAATTGCGCCTGATCGCTCTCGTCATATTGTCAACGTCTATCTCACAGCTCATGTCGTCGGCGGTATTTTGAAGTTAGGTGACGAGCCAGTTCTCGCTGCTGTTGACTACCTGCCAATCAAGGATCTGCCCTCGCTTACGCTCTTTCCGCCAGTGGGAAAAACTGTGATCGATTCGTTACCTAGCTCAACCAAAGGATGCATCAGGTATCTTGGCAATCTTTGGGTGTAGTATCATGCTCAACTCGATATCAAGATCCGCATCAGCATAAAAGTTAGGGAGATCCAGAAATGGCTCAGCAAAAAGGCATGAAGAGAGCAGTCAAGGTAGCTGAAAGAGCTCGCAAGAAAGTTGTGGCTAAGAAAGCAGCCGTTGTTCGTCAAGTGAAGAAGCTTGTGAAAGAAGCTAGCCAGGTCGAAAGCAAGCCGGCAAAAGCTCAAAAGGCTGCTAAGTAAGACTTGAAGCCATAACATTGTTACTTCCTCCAGAGTCTTTATCTGGAGGAAGTTTTCGCTTGCTTACTGCGGCGTAAGTATTCTTTACTGCATGCCTTCGCCGAAGGTAAAGATTATTCCTCCGACAGTGACGTCTGTGCCAGGCTCTGCCCCGTTCTCGATCAAGGCGTCGATTACACCCATAGCCCTAAGTCTTTGCCAGAGGCTGAAAAGAGACTCTGGTTCTTTTAAGTTGGTGACCTGGATAATACGATCGACCCGATCGCTTTCTACCAGTAATCCGCCCTTGATTTTTATTACTTCGAAGCCAGTGCTGCCGTGATCTACTGCGGCCGCATCTTCTTCAATGTGAGCTGGCTCCTCCGCTGCGGCCAATTCTTTCAGGCGGGTAACCAATTTGCCAGTTAGTTCTAGCAATTCAGGCACACCTACCCGAGAATAAGCCGACATCAAAAAGACGCTCTCTTTGAGCTTTAGATCGTCCTCATAGAGGGTTTTTGGCTTCTGGCTAGATAGAGCAGCGATAACTCTCTCTTTAATTACCAGGGCCTCCTCTTCCATCATCATTTCGGCTTTATTAAGCACAACTAGCTGAGGTAGCGAGCTTAGATCTTTGTCGTAGAGAGCAAGCTCTCTGTTGATGGTCTGGAGATCGGCTAAGGGGTCTGCCGAATTGATGTCAACCATGTGAATCAGCAGCCTGGTTCGCTCAACATGCCGGAGAAAGTTATGGCCCAGGCCGATGCCTTGTGAGGCTCCTTCGATCAGGCCTGGAATGTCAGCCATGACAAATCCTGGGCCGCGTTCTGGTTTGACCACCCCGAGGTTGGGCTCGAGGGTAGTGAAGGGATAATCCGCAATCTTTGGTTTTGCCCTTGTAGCGGCCGCTAGAAGGGTCGATTTGCCCGCATTTGGCATACCGATGATGCCAACGTCGGCTAGCAATTTAAGAGTCAGCTGCAGGCGTCTAGCTATGCCTGGTTGACCTGGCTCGCAATAGTGCGGTGCGCGCTTGGTGGGGGTGGCTAGTTCGCAGTTACCCTTGCCGCCATAGCCACCTTCGGCCACCAGCACTCTTTGTTTGTCTTTGATTAAATCGGCAATGACGCGGTCCGTATTCAAATCTTTCACCACTGTTCCCACCGGAACTCTTATGGTGATGTCGTTCCCAGCCTTGCCATGGCAATTTTTGTTAGCCCCTTTTACTCCCGGTTGCGCCTCAAACTTTTGCTTGAAGCGAAAATCAACCAGTGTGCTTAAGTCGTTGGTGGCTTCTAGGTAAACACTGCCGCCGCGCCCACCGTTACCACCATAAGGGCCGCCCATGGGCTCATACTTTTCTTTGCGCCACATGACAGCGCCGTTGCCACCGTCGCCAGAGATCACTTCTATCTCTACTTGGTCTATTAATTGGCTCATTTTTAGAAGATAGCTCCGAGATCTGTCTGATAACTAGATAGATCTTATACTGATCCTTTAACTAGAAAATAATTTATATATACTTAGCTATAGATCTGTTTGGTTTTGCTTGTCTGCGTGGCAGATAGAAGAGCTAACAAGAATAGCTGGGACCATTGAGTTTTTTATAGCGCTAGAGAATCGCCGCAAGAATACTTATCTAAGACCAGGAGGATAGGACTTGGAAGAAAGAATCACAATCCACGAGAAAGCACGTGGTGAGACCATTAACGTCTACATTGGTGAATACCGCGGTACAAAGTACCTCCATATTCGCGAATGGTACGTTGATAAAGATCAAGAAGAGAAGCCCACTAAAAAGGGAATCGCTTTGCCTATCGATAAAATTCCAGCGTTGAAAGAGGCAATTGATCGCCTCGTACCTGCTGCTGCTGAAGAGTAGAGCTTAAATACTCGGAAAAAACCTGTATGCTTAGCTAGTATCTTGATTAGGTGCGCACCTTAAGCTGAAGGAATATCTAAGTATCTTGCTGCAAAAATCTAAAACCGTCCTTTTCGGTATTCTTCCGTTAGTTCTATCAGTGCTAAGTTTGACCTCTGTGGGGGCTGCGCCCAGCAGAGGTCATTCGCTTAAAAAGACTGAGGAGCTTTCTTCTGCAGATGAGGCGGCGGCAATATCGCCGCTTAAGCTTTCAACCTTTCGACCCAAGCAAGGAGAGGTGATTGAGCTCACTGTATTGGCTAAAGAACTGGCTCTAGAACCTGGTTCTGAGCCACCTCTGCTCGAATTTCTTGGCAATAAATATAAGCTCTTTCCTTTCGATAGCGAAGATGGCCCCTCTTACCGGGCACTATTGACGGTGCCAGTGGTACAGAAGGTCGGCTCTGCTGCTGTCTCTGTCGGAGCATTATCAACTCGTGTGATTGTTGTGGATGCGCATTATCCGGTGCAGAGATTAACTTTGCCACCATCCAAAAACAATTTCAATATGGCTAAGGGTGAAGAAGAAGCCGTTGATAAGGCAAAGTCTACTGTTTCGCCGGTGCGTCACTGGACTAAGAATTTTAATGCCCCTTCGAAAGCCCGGCTTTCTGCTGGCTTTGGTTTGCGCCGCATTGTTAATGGAAAGCTTTTGCCAGACTATTTTCATAGTGGTCTAGATTACGCTGGTTTCCAGGGTAGCCCTATTGTGGCTT
Organism: Obscuribacteraceae bacterium (SeqCode); assembly: GCA_044378815.1. GTDB lineage: Bacteria > Cyanobacteriota > Vampirovibrionia > Obscuribacterales > Obscuribacteraceae. The sequence goes on from JBIPOV010000002.1 coordinate 172,607, forward strand.
GCGCACCAGGAGTGGTGGTCTTAGCCAGTACTGGCGTGTTTAAGCTGCACGGCAATACTGTGGCAATAGATCATGGACAGGGAGTGGTTTCTTTCTACATTCATATGCAGAAAATCAATGTTAAATTGGGACAGAAAGTTGATGCTGGGCAGCTAATAGGTGCTGTTGGTCAAACCGGTCGTGCCAACGGACCCCATTTGCATTTTAGTATTTACTGCAATAATGTCGCCTCTAATCCACGGCAGTGGTATCTCAAAGCTTTTTAGTTGAGAATTAGTGGAAAAAAAAGGAGCAATTGCTTGCTCCTTTTTTCTGTTACCAAAGTGCTGTGTTACCTGCGCCTTGAACTAATTGATTCCTGAGGGGTTTCCGAGATTCCGTGTTTCCTGACTTCCGGGCTTCCTGAACTTTGTAGTTTAGTACTACATAGGTTGAGCTTTGTTCCAGAAGGCTTCTTTGATGGCCTTAGAGGAAGTTGACTCAGAACTGATGGTTACGCTGGCTGGGGCGAAGAGGAAGACGCCATCGCCAATGCGCTGTTGGTGGCCGTCAATGGCCCAGCAAGCACCAGATAGGAAATCGACTACTCTTTGTGAGCCTTCGTTGTCGAGCATGTGGAGATTGAGAAGGACTGATTTGCGACCACGAAGATGTTCAACAATATCCAATGACTCTTCGAACTGTCTAGGTTCAATTACCAGTACTTCACTGACGGCTTGAGCATTGGGATGATCCAATATTTTGGCGCCGGTGCCAGGAAGCATTTGGTGAACTCTTGCTGGTTTCACAGGCTCTTGAGCATGTGCAACCGGATCGAGTGCTAGTTGTCCATTGGTAGCGTAAACGTCGTCGGAAGTCTCAAAAAGATCTTCGAAATCCTCGCGCTCGTAGTTATCTGCAGGCCCAAACCAGAAGCTTTTGAACTTTTGAACGATGCTCACTACTTTCCTCCTTACCCTATTGGTCTAATAAAATTGTCTATACCGCTGATTGTCTATTCTTACGTCTCTAGTTTTACGTTTCTTGTTGCCGCTGGGAAAACTTGCTTGAGGCTAATTGCCAAAAATTGCTCTACCGAGCCTAATCATAGTTGAACCACATATGATGGCTTCTCGCCAGTCGTCGGACATTCCCATCGAGAGTTCTTTTAGGGAAATACTAAACTCGCGGTTGAGCTGGTCACGCAGTGAGCAAAGACCGCTAAAGCTCTTGTGCCATAGCGTTACGTCGTTTGTTAGAGGCGTAATGGTCATTAAACCTTCTACCTTTATAGAAGGTAGAGCCAGGATGGTCGAAAGATTTTTGCGAAGTTCTTCTTTTGTGAATCCTGATTTTGAATCGTCTGGCAAAATTTTGACTTGCAAGAGAATTGACTGAGTGGTGCCTTTTTGGCAAGCGATGCGAGAAACTTCTTCCGCCAGGCCAAGAGAGTCAACTGAGTGAATTAAGGCAAAGTTGCCAACAGCTTGCTTGACCTTGTTCGATTGCAAGTGTCCGATAAAATGCCAATTCGAATTTAGTGCTACGTGTGGTGGCAGCTCGTCGCGTTTTTTCAAGGCGTCTTGTACACGGCTTTCACCAAATTCACTAACCCCGAGAGAAAAAGCTTCTTCAATTTGAGCATTGGTGGCATGCTTGGTAACGGCGATCAACCTTACGGCTTGATCGTCGATAGCTTCTCTCACTTTTGCGAGATTGGCAGCCACTGCGGAGTTTCCTCTAGGTGTTTGGTAGAGACTGGTTGGGTCAGGCATTTTGCTAGCGAGCTACTTTCGGTTTTTTGAGCAAACCGTGCGACCAGAAGTTTTTTGAATTTGTGGCGGTTGAAAAAGCATCACCACCGATGCCACCACCGACGCCTACTATTAACGCTCGGATAAGATCCCTTTGTCAAGTCTCCACAGAAAATTTATCTTTGACCCGATGGCCCAGTGGCGCTTTGTCAGTGGGCGAAATCTATATCCGTTTTAGCTATTCGAGTTACTCTACTTACATTTAATTGGTGTCGAATATATGCCTTATGCAAAGACTGGTGTGATATCTCCAATGGTGCACTAAATTTCTTTAGTCTAAGGTTGAGGCTATTGCGTAAGCAATTCCGGCGGCCAAAATGGCAGCTGTCTCACCTCGCAAAATAGTGCTACCGAGTGAAGCTTTTTGAAAGCCGCTGGCTAAAATCAGATTTTTTTCTTCTTCAGTGAAACCACCTTCTGGGCCGCCAAGCAAGCAAATTCGAATGAAATTAAGGTTGCCAAGTGTGGCGTTTTCGCTGGTAGCTGACTCTATGATTTGAACTATATTTGGTGCCTGGTCACGCTCATTCAAAAGTAGATTCAGAGCCCCTTTTGTTGAATCAAGGTCTTCTAATTTGAGCATTTCTTCAAGGCTGAGAGGCGGGTCGAGCACAGGTAAAAGTAACCGTTCTGATTGCTCGGCTGCTTCTTTTATTATGTTTTGCCAGCGCCTTTGTCGACCTTCGCTCTCTTCCTTAATTCTGGCTTTCACAACAGTACGTGTTGAGGCAAAAGGGATGATGCGATCGACTTTTAGTTCTGTGAGTTTCTCCAGGGCCCACTCAAATCGAGGACCTTTGAGCAGTGGCAGAAGGCTGATAACTTGATAGGTTGAATCACATTCTTTTTGAGCATCGGCTAGCAGCTCGAGTAATTCGAAAGTGACCAGAGTACGGGCGCTCTGGTAAATCTTGGCCAGCCACATATTGCCTCGGCCATCAAGCAGATTGACTAAGTCTCCCTGCTCAAAGCGCAGAACATGTAGCAATTGATGCACAACGGCCCCGTCATCCATCTCCACTAGGCTTCCGAGCTGACCGCCCCCCTTTCTGAAGGCCTGTTCAGGCAAGAAGAAATGAGACGAGCTTTTGCGCTGACTACTACTGCTGTTTGCGTGTCGTTTTGACATTGTCTTTTCTGTTCATGAGGGGCCGATTTGATTAAGTTCGCATCATTCTAACGGCAATATTGTTTAAAGGCAGCCACAGTACTGATGTTGGGCAAATTGGCCAGGTACCATAGTGCTATAATCACCCTTTGCGTATATTACTGTCAGTATTGCTGCTAGCAGTAATCTGTGCCTCCCTGGCCACCATATGGAAGAGTTGGAAGAGATGGACTTAAAAGACTGGTTCGCTAGCCGCCAAAAGCGTAAAGAGATTCAGGAAGTGATTAAGCAGCCCCTGACAACAGACGAGTACTGCGCTCTCTGGAAGCAGTGCTTCCAGTGTCGGGAATTGCTTTATACCCGCGACTTGCGCACTAACTTGGATGTTTGCCCGAAGTGCGATTATCACTTTCGAGTCGGTGCCGTTGATCGTATTGAGCAGTTGGCTGATGAAGGATCCTTTGATGAGCTAGATGCAGACATGCGTTCATCAGATCCACTGACATTTTTCGATACAGAGGCCTACACGAAACGACAAGACGAAGCCACCCGCAAATCGGGTTTACGCGAAGCTGTCTTGACAGGTCTTTGCCGAATTGATGGTCATGAAGCTGCTCTTGGTTGTATGGACTTTGGCCACTTCGGTGGGTCAATGGGGTCGGTAGTGGGTGAGAAAGTAACCCGACTGACTGAGGCGGCCCTAGAGCGCAATTCCCCCTTGATTGTGGTTAGTAGCTCTGGTGGTGCGCGAATGCAGGAAGGGATTTTGAGTTTGATGCAAATGGCTAAAACTAGCTCTGCGCTCAAGTCATTTGCCGATTCTGGCAATCTTTATATATCAATTTTGACCGAGCCCACTTTTGGTGGCGTCACGGCTAGTTTTGCCATGCTGGGCGACTTTATCATTGCTGAGCCTGGGGCCCGCATTGGTTTTGCTGGTCGACGCGTAATTGAGCAAACTATCAGGCAAAAGTTGCCTGCTGATTTCCAGACTGCTGAATATTTGCTGAAGCATGGTCAAGTCGATATGGTTGTAAGTCGCAACAAGCTTAAAGAAACCCTCGCTCGTTTGATTGCTTTTCACAAACCAGCCCCTAAAGTTGCTGCGGAAAAAAAAGTCAGCGGTGAGCCTTCTGCCGCCGGGCGAACTTAGAGCCGACCCCTTTCCTTCTCACCCCCTCAATATCAAAAAGTCAATCAATAGGCTGGAGTGCTATGGCTACTGTCGAAAAAAAACCGATACCACTAGAGTTTGAGCAGCCTTTGGCTATCCTTGCTCAAAATATGGAGGCTCTGGAAAAGCAGCTATCGGATAATCCAGAGCTGGAAGGCGACCTTGAGCGTATGCAAGATCAATACAACTCACTCAAGCGTTCTTTGTATTCAAATCTCCGACCAATTGATCACTTGGCCATTGCTCGTCATCCACAAAGGCCTTACACCCGTGATTACTTCACTACCTGGGATCCAGGCTGGGTTGAGTTGCACGGCGATCGCAAGGGAGTCGACGACGGCGCTATGGTTGGTGCCTTGCTAGAAATTGATGGTATCAAGATGGTTGCGGTTGGTACCCAGAAAGGCCGTACTCTTAGAGATAAGCAGCATTGCAATTTTGGTATGCCACAGCCTGAAGGTTATCGCAAAGCCTTGCGGCTTTTTCACCATGCCAATAAATTTCATTTACCGATTCTCTGCTTAATCGATACGCCCGGTGCTTACCCAGGGCTTACAGCTGAAGAGCATAATCAGTCTCAGGCGATTGCCGAGAATTTGATGGAATTGGCCGGAGTAACCGTACCGGTGGTGGCAGCAGTTACCGGTGAAGGTGGCTCTGGAGGCGCTCTAGCCATAGGCGTAGCTAACCGAATTTTGATGCTCGAGCACTCCGTTTATTCAGTTATTACACCTGAAGGGTGTGCCTCCATTCTCTGGCGCTCTAATGACAAGGTGTCTGAAGCTTGTCAGGCCATGAAGATGACAGCCAAGGAGATTCTCCAGTTAGGGGTGATAGATCAAGTTATTAGCGAGCCACTAGGCGGCGCACATCACGACTATCAAACGGCTGCCGAGAATCTAAAGAAAGCAATCGTGGCGCAAATGACTGAGTTAATGAAGTTATCACCAGAGCAAGTAAGAAAAGACCGCCAAGACAAGTTCAGGCGCTTTGGCAGCTTTCGCTAAGAGCTAATTTCGGTTAGTGCTTAATGAGCTTGCTTCTTGGCTTTGGCCAAGAGGGTTTTAGCTGCTTGGCCTTGACTCGACTTTGCTGGTACCTGTTGCAGCACTGCTATAGCTTCGCTGTACTTCTTGTCTTTCATATAGAGCTTGGCCAGGCTGACACAGGTGTTGTAGTACTTTTCCGATAGCTCAGGCGAAAGTTTGCCTTGGTTTTTTTGATTTTTCATCAAACTTACTGCTTGGGCTAGTTTTCCAGCTTTTATCAAGGCTTCAGGATCATCATCATCAACTCCGGCTTTGACCTCAGAGGCTTTGTTCCACGGCATCATTGCCTGGAATTGAGCTGAAGTGAGGGCAAACACACCAGCTGCACCAATCAGCAGCACGGTGATCAAAATCGGTACGAAGCGAAGAGCTTGCGCGGCACCAGTGGCGCCACCGCGTCCTGCAGAAAAATTAGTCGAGTTGCGGTTTTGATTATTAGACTGTTCAGCATGTCGCTGGGCATCTCTATAGGCCGCTACTTGATCAGCGTAATTGCTGCTCATCGAACGGCTTTCTTCACCGCTTTGACTTGTTCCAGCTCCGGCCGAGGCTGGATTGGTGGCAATTTGTTGCTGCAGCATTTCTCTAGTTAGCGGTCGTTGCTGTAGCATCTCCCGCGATTCTTTGCGATGCTGTAAGGTTTCGTCTTGAGCCAATGGTCCAGGAGCAATATCTTTATGTACCGTCTGAGTTGTAGCTACAGATGGCTTCTCCGGTTCTTTCATGGCATCTTCTAAGGCCTGCGAAAGCTCGTCCATTGTTTGGTAGCGATCGTTTGGATTTTTCAGAAGAGTTTTGTGCACCACTTGCATTAGTGCTTCAGGGAAATTGAGATCTGGCCTCATTTCATTCAGTGGTAGCGGTGTATCTGAAAGATGCATAGCCATTACTCGCACTAATTCATCATGCTGGAACGGCACTTCACCAGTGAGCGATTCATAAAAAACAATACCCAATGAGTAGATATCACTGCGGTGATCTACTTTGCTGGAGGTGCATTGTTCTGGGCTCATGTAAGTAGGGCTGCCGCATACTGTTCCGGTGCGTGTAATTTTGGCCTGGTCAGATTCTTCTTGTACCAGTCGGGCGATACCAAAATCGACCACGATAGGAAAGTTCTTTTGACCGCCGCGTTCAACCAGGACAATATTTTCTGGTTTGATATCGCGGTGCACTACCCCTTGTCTGTGGGCTTCAGCTAAAGCGGCGCAGACTTGAGTGAAAATTGGCACAGCTTCAGCTGGCGGAATATGATTTACTTCGGCGATAAAGTCTGAAAGAGGCGTACCATTAAGCAGATCCATGGCGATGTAAGGACGGCCACCACCCTGGGGAATGACTCCAAAATCGTAAATGGTGATGATGTTTGGGTGATTGAGGCGACTGGACGCCTTAGCTTCCTGTTTAAATCGTTTGATGAATTCGTCATCAGAGACCAGGTAGTCGTGCAGAACTTTGACTGCAACTTCACGACCGATTAACTCTTGAACAGCTCGATAGACTGTCCCGGCAGAGCCTTGGCCAATTACCGACTGAATCTTGTAGCGACCCTCCACCACCATGCCAAGTAGCGGATCATCACCTACGGTGACCATTGACGAACCATCTCGTGGGCAGATGTCTTGCTCGCCAGCAGTCTGAAAATTACAAATCAGACAAAGTTTCATACAATTCGCTAGCGCTGCCAGTTCTTTCTAGTAAGTATTAAATGACCTGCCAACAGGCTAATTCCCCCCTGCCATCCTTACTTTAATTACCCAGAGCGGAACTCTGCAAACACATTTGTGTCAAAAACCTGATTTAAGACCAGAATATCGTAATTTCGCCTAATTTAATATCTCAGAAACAAGAAAAGCAAATATTAACTGAGAGGTTAAAGCAAAGCTGCGCGGGCCTTTACAACTGTGGGCGGGCTTTAAATTGCTTCAGATAGGTTTGTGAAGGTAGCAAAGCGTCCGCCAAGCGGACAGAATTAACAGATAAATCCTCGGTGCAAATAAACCGGCAGTTCTCAGGAGACCTAAATTTTGTCGTCCGCAAAAAGTAAAACCCCGCTCTTGCTCATTTTCATGACTGTCTTCATTGACCTCATGGGCTTTGGGCTTGTCATTCCAATCCTGCCTACCTACGCTCAGCAGCTACATGCCTCTGATTTTATGGTTGGCCTGTTGATTGCCAGCTACTCGATCATGCAGTTTTTGTTTACGCCATTCTGGGGCCGTCTATCAGACCGCATCGGCCGACGACCGGTTCTCTTGATAAGCTTGGCGGCTTCTTTTGCCGGTTACTTAATTTGGGGTTTCTCCACATCGCTGATCTGGCTCTTTGCTTCACGCATTGTGGCCGGATTTGGCAACGCCAACATTGCTGTGGCGCAAGCCTACATCGCTGATATAACCACCAAGGAGAACCGTGCCAGAGGTATGGGCATGGTCGGTGCTGCTTTCGGTCTCGGATTTGTCCTTGGACCAGCTTTAGGTTGTCTCTTGGTGCAAAACGGATTGGGCTTTGTTGGTTTTGTTGCTGCTGGATTTAGTTTAGTCGACTTGATTTTGACTTTCTTCCTTTTGCCGGAGCCAAAGGACAGGGGAACATTTGGCAATGATCGTTTTGGTCTGGGTATTGATTTCTATATCAAGAATGTCACTAGTGAAAAGTTGCGCATCTCCTTCTTGATTTTCTTTATTTCTACTTTTGCTTTTGCCAATATGGAAGCAACTCTCGTGCTTCTGACTAGCAAGCTTTACAACTGGGGACCAAAAGAAAATGGTTTGCTCTTTGTCTATATAGGTATTCTCATCGTCATAGTCCAAGGGGGAATGATTCGCCAGCTGACTAAGAAATATAGTGAGAAGAAGTTGATTACCGTTGGTTCTTTCTTAGTTGCAGCCGGTTTGTTACTCACCCCTGTGACGAACAGTTGGATGGTATTAGCACTGGCTATGACTTTGCTTTCTATTGGTTCTGGTATCAACAATCCCTGCAACCAAAGTATCATTTCTAAACTGGCTCCAGAAGAGACTGTTGGCGGTGTTCTAGGCCTGGGACAATCGGTTTCGACCCTGGGGCGAATATTTGGACCGATTGTTGGTTGTGCTCTTTTTGAGAAGCTCGGTTATCTCAGTCCGTATATCGCCGGCGGGCTCTGCATGATAATTGTTGTAGTGCTGAGCTTTAAGCTGCCTGAAACTGAGCCGGGGCCCTCTGTTGCTGCTTAAGCAGGCGCTTGGCATGGTGTTAAATCTGCTTTAAATCCTGCTTTTCAGTAGGGCTAATGCTTGAAAAGTGTGGCCTGGCGCGTATATTCGTGATATATTATTTTTGGCTCAAGTTTTTGGCAGGTTCTTAGTGATTGCTTAACTTCGTCTGCGGTATTTATATCCAGTGCAGTCACAAAATAGGAACAAGAACACAGAACTCACACAGTGAAACTGTTTCGGCTAATTTACGTCGTTAAGAGCATCATTTAGGCATCACTTACAAATCTAGAGCCCACGGTCTTAAGACCTTAGAGTATCCAGAACTTAGAGAACATTGATATGGCAGTAAACAAGAAAGAAAATAAATCGTATTCGCTTGGAACAAACCTTCCGAGCGCACAGCCCGAGCAGAAAGATGATGTTCAATCTCGCTATCAGCAAGATTTTAATCGCTATCAAGCGCAGATAGAAAAAACACGTCGAGTTTTTGAGAACTCTGAAGCGGCTTAGTTTTTTATCCGCAATTAGACATTAGGCAATCTTCACCTTGGGTAGAGGCCCATGGGCTCCGCACATTAGATATATCAGCTAGGTAGATTGTCAATTGTGTGGTCTTATCTAGGCTTGATATCTAGACTTAAGCTTATTGCTAAAGAATGTTGGAGGCCCTACACGATGAAGGCAATGGTACTAGCGGCAGGAGTCGGCTCAAGGCTCGACCCGCTCACCTCATGTTTGCCCAAACCCCTTGTTCCGGTCGCTAATTTTCCTGTGATGGAACATTTGCTAAACCTTCTCAAGTCACACGGTTTCACCGATGTTATAGCTAACTTGCACTACCTGCCAGAATGTCTTGTCGAGTATTTCGGGGATGGTAAGAAGTTTGGGACGAATATTCAATTCAGGGTTGAAGAAAAACTCAGTGGCGATGCTGGTGGTGTTCGCTATTGCCGCGATTTTCTAGAAGATGGAACTTTCATCGTCTTAATGGGTGATCTGCTTACTGACGCTGATCTCTCGCATATCGTCGCCGAACACAAACGCAAAAAAGCAATTGCATCAATTGGTCTGAAGCGTGTCGACGATGTTAGTCGCTTTGGCGTGGCAGTGCTTGACGATAACGATTTTATTGTTGGTTTTCAGGAAAAGCCAAGCAAAGAAGAAGCTCTTTCCAACTTGGCTTCCACCGGTATTTATATACTCGAACCGGAAGTGTTCAACTATATGCCTGAAAGTGGTGACTACGGTTTTGGTCGTCAGCTCTTTCCTAGTTTGGTAAAGGCTGGCCTGCCAGTTCTCGGTGTGCCGATTGAGTCTTATTGGTCTGATGTCGGCACTATCGAGCAATACCAGACTTCTAATTTTGATGTCCTATCAGGTCAATTTAAGGCTAATCTCCCTGGCTACAGCCAAGAAAGACGGGGATCCTATTCACTATATTTGGCTGATGGAGCCGAAATAGATAGCTCGGTAGAGATCGCTGGCAATGTGATTGTTGGTAGAAATGCTCAGGTCAAAGCTGGCGTCACTTTGGCCGGCAATGTTGTGATTGGTGCTGGTAGTGTTGTTGGCGCTGATTGTAGGCTGGTTAACACTATTCTATGGCCGGATAGCACGGTGGCCGCTGCAACCACCTTTGATGGCGTTATTGTATCGCCAGCCGGTCTGGTGCAAGTCGATAGAAATGGTGAAAACAGAGTATCTGCCGACCCAAAGAAGTTGGGACCTGCAAATGAAACGCAGGTCCAAAGCCGAATACTAGAAGCGGTTGGATCCTGCGTTTGATCTGTTTAAAAACAACGCCAGCACAAAATTGTTAGGTCAGGAAGGACACTTAGCTGCACTTGGACCGGCTATAGCTTTTTTAGGAGCCGCAGCGATAGCGGTTTCGTCTTCAGTATTGTCTTTCTCTGCTAGCTGAGCGGCTTTCCAAATTTCCATCCAGAGCCAATAGTGAAAAGGATTGAGCTTTTCAATGTCAAGAGTCTCTACCGGCTCTAGCAGTGAGAGCCAAGTGTGTGGATTGGGAAAGCGCTTGGCGAGGCTGTAGCAGTCTGCCATCCAGAGAACTTGATCTGTTGTTTCTTTGGTGACCATGGCCTTCATCCCCGTCGTGCTAGTAGTTCTTTTGAACTTTTGCTTTTCCCCTACAAAGTAGTAATACCCAAATCAGAGGCCTGCGAAACCGCTAGTTTTGGTTGGCACTATACAAATTTTCATTGAAACAAAGGCCTTGTCTTCAAAGCCTCTTGTTAAGCCTGTCTCGGAATTTGTTCTCTAGCCTGGGGGCCATTGCATGCTGCGGCCACCGAGGATGTGTATATGCAGATGGCCCACTGATTGACCACCATCCGCGCCAGTGTTTACAACTAAGCGAAATCCATTTTCTAGATTTTCTTTTGCTGCAATTAGAGCAGCTTGCTGAAATAACTCACCCATCAACAACTTATCGTCTAGCAAGGCGATATTTTTATAGTGTTTTTTTGGGATTACTAATAAATGACTCGGTGCTTGTGGCGTTATGTCTCTGATGGCAAAGCAATTGTGGTCTTCATGGACAAATGTGGAGCTAATTTTGCCGCTGCCAATTTTACAAAATAGACAATTGCCTGTTTCATCGTTCTGTTCTAATTCGTCTATCTGTTCTAGTTTGTCTTTCAAGTGCCCTGTCCTTGTTTAAGTCGGAAAAAAACAAAGTACTATTTCTGGTGTGAGTTTATCCTTATAAGTGACAAAATCTTAGATAGTGAAATTCTTGTTGATCTGTGGAAGAAAGCCAAGAGAAACTATATAAGGTTTGGAGTGAATTAGATGACAAGTGATGGGACGATACTACCCCGCTTCGTGCAGTTGCAGAAAACGCTGACCTCATCTCTTCGCCTGAAGGACGTTCTCGATTCTGTGGTGGCGATGTTCACCGAACTGGCTGGCGGCGCAAAGGTGGCAATTTTTCTGGCAGACAACGAAAGCATGTCTTTCAAGCTCATGGCTGCTAAGGGCTACACCGATGGGTCTCTAGACCAACTCAAGATTGTTCCTTTTAACCTTGAGAGCTTACTCAAGTATGTCTATCAGAAGCGCACCGGCTTTGCTGCCATAGACTTAGCTTCTGCACCTGATTTCAGCGCTACGATCATGAAGCGTGAGTCTTCTAACGGCCAATTAGCATTACCGATGAGTACCGCTAATATGCTTGTCGGTGCTGTTTTGATGGAAGTAAATAATACCCAGGTTCTTGGCCTAAAAGACTTTCTTCAGGAGTTGGCAGATCTTTGCGCCATTGCAATTGCTAATGCCGTCATGTTTGGCCGCAGCGAATATGAACGCGAGCGATTGGCAACTCTATATACGGCAACTTGTGCTTTGAACGACAGTGCCCTTGAGATTACCCAGGTTTTGCAAGTAGCTGCGGATACTGCTCTGGTACTGGCTAATACACCGAGCTGTGCCATCGTTTTACTTGATGAAGCCAATGATTCTTTCCAATTGGCTGCTTTCAAGGGCCTGGATGGGCAGAGTTTGGGCGAATTTGACATGAGTGTGCGTAAGTCTATTGCTGGTAGTTGTTTGCGCTCAGGCAAGACCGAAGTTCTAGGTGACGGCTCAAGGGAGCCATTTGGTTTGCCTCGGGCTATGGGCGGCCGGCCTTTTGCCAGTGCCGTTGCTCTTCCACTTAGTTTTGACCAGCGTAAAATCGGGGTGCTGGAAGTGTTTTCCACCGATTCCCGTGCTTTCCAGCGAGAGCAAATTGAATTGCTTGAGTCTTTGACCAAACAAGTTTCAACCTCCCTCAATATTGCTCTTTCCCATGAATCTAACAGTTCTGCGGCCTTCCTAGACGCTCATACTGGCCTTTCTAACCGGGTGCATTTCGAACAGTCGTTGGCCAAAGAAATAGACCGCTCCCAGCGGCATGGTCGTGAAATGGCACTGCTTTTAGTTGACATTGATCACCTCAGCCAAATTAATGACATGCTCGGTCAAAATCGTGGGGATGAGGCCATTAAACATGTTGCTCATACCATTCAGATGACCTTGCGTGACATCGATTTGCCTGCTCGTTATGGTGGTGAAGAGTTTGCCATTATGCTCCCTGAAACCGCTCATTCCAGTGCTCTTGAAGTGGCCGAGCGTCTGCGTCAGAAAGTGCGCAAATCTCCCGCCCCTGGCATCGGGCTAATTACTGTCTCAATTGGAGTGGCAACTTTCCCAGGAAATGCCGATACTCCTGCAGCGTTGTTGCGAGATGCGGAGCAGGCGCTTAATGTTGCTAAGTTTGAAGGGCGTGACCGCATTAAGGGTGCTCAAACCGGCAGTCACAGTGAAAGTGGCTCACTTTCCTGGAATGATTTAGCTAGTCAAGCAAAAATGGCGGTTATATCTGAGCGGCAAGCCCGCTTGCAGAGCCGACTGACCGTCACCCCAGAGTATGCCACTTGGCTAGCGAAGCCAGGCAGTCTGGTTGGTAAGAAGAAGGGCAGCTAACCTTTATGTTTTTAGGTAATGGCTAAATCTTAAGAAATATAGCTAAAGCAGGGCTGGTCTTGGCTTAGGTCTATACACTTCATGTTGTGAGCAGTCTCCTTGTCCCGCTTCAATAAAAGAGGCGAATGAGTAGATTGGCTCCACTACACATTTAAATTGCGAGTGAATCTTCGTAATAGGAGGATAGAACCTTGGCTACTGCATCTGCGAACAAGCTTCAACTGAAACCATTGGCTGACCGCGTTGTTTTGAAAAAACTAGACGCTGAAGACAAAACTTCGGGTGGCATTGTCCTTCCTGATACTGCCAAAGAGAAGCCGCAGCAAGGCGAAATCTTGGCCGTAGGACCTGGCCGCGTTGATGACAAAGGAAGCCGTACACCGATGGAAGTAAAAGTTGGCGACAAAGTGTTGTTCGCTAAATACTCCGGTACTGAAGTGAAAATCGAAGGCGTTGAATACCTAATCATGACTGAGCGTGACATTCTCGCTGTAGTCGGTTAATTCAAGCCGTTAAGCTCAATCAAATAATCAACCCTATACAGATTAGGAAGGAAAAACGAAAATATGGCTAAGCAAATTGTATATGGCGAACATGCACGTCGCGCTCTTGAGCGTGGTCTTGACCATGTTGCCAACACAGTTAAGTTGACATTGGGACCAGCTGGTCGCAACGTTGTTTTAGAGAAAAAATTCGGCGCTCCACAAATCATCAACGATGGCGTTTCAATCGCTAAAGAAATCGAACTTGAAGATCGTCTAGAAAACGCTGGCGCTCAGTTGATTCGCGAAGTTTGCTCCAGAACCAATGACAATGCTGGCGACGGAACAACAACCGCTGCTGTGCTTGCACAAGCTATGGTCAAAGAAGGTCTCCGCAACGTTGCTGCTGGTGCTAATCCGATGGTTCTCCGTCGTGGCATTCACAAAGCTGCTGAAATGGCTGTTGCTGAAATCAAACGCATTGCTAAGCCAGTTGAAGGCAAAATTGAGATTACTCAAGTTGCTACCATCTCTGCTGGCAACGACGAAGAAACCGGCAAGATCATTGCTGATGCAATGGAAAAAGTGGGCAAAGACGGCGTAATTACCGTTGAAGAATCCAAATCACTTTCAACTGAATTAGAAGTTGTTGAAGGCATGCAGTTCGACAAAGGTTTCGTTTCTGCTTACTTCGTCACCGATGGCGAGAAAATGGAAGCTGTTTTGGATGATCCATTCATCCTTTGCATCGACAAAAAAGTAAACTTGTTGGCTGACCTAGTTCCAGTTCTTGAAAAAGTTGCTCGTGCTGGCCGTCCATTCATGCTAATTGCAGAAGATGTCGAAGGCGAAGCTCTTGCTACTTTGGTTGTTAACCACCTCCGCAAAGTACTTCCATGCTGCGCAGTCAAAGCCCCAGGTTTTGGTGATCGTAGAAAAGAAATGTTGAAAGACATTGCTATTCTTACTGGCGGTCAAGTTGTATCCGAAGAAGCTGGCATCAAGCTCGAAAACGTAACTGTTGAAATGCTTGGTAAAGCTCGCCAAATTCGCGTCAACAAAGACAAGACCACAATCGTTGCTGGCAACGAAACCAAGGCTGAAGTTGAGAAGCGCATTGGCATTATCAAACGCCAAATCGAAGATTCAGATAGCGAATTCGACAAAGAAAAACTACAAGAGCGCTTGGCCAAATTGGCTGGTGGTGTTGCAGTTATCAAAGTTGGTGCTGCTACTGAAACTGAACTCAAAGATCGCAAACTTCGCTTTGAAGATGCTTTGAATGCTACTCGCGCTGCTGTTGAAGAAGGTTATGTCCCTGGTGGCGGCACCTCACTTCTAAACATCTCTAAAAAGCTTGAAAAAGAAAAAGAGAAGTTGCACGGTGACGAGCGCACTGGTTTCGAAATCGTAGTCAAATCTTTCGAAGCTCCTGTCCGTCAGATCGCTGACAACGCTGGTCTTCCTGGCGAAGTCGTGGTTGAGCGTGTTAAAGAGCAGAAAGAAGGCTTCGGCTTCAACGCTATGACTTTCGAATACGTTGATATGGCTAAGGCCGGTATCATCGATCCAGCTAAAGTAGAGCGTTGCGCTATTCAAAATGCTTCTTCTATCGCTGCTATGTTCCTCACCACTGAAGCTCTAGTGGTTGATGTTCAAGACGAGAAGAAAGGTATGGGAATGCCAGCCGGCGCTGGAATGGGCGACTTCTAAATCTCTGTGAAAACAGTTATTTAGAGAGCTTCTCTCTGACCTTAGAACCAAAAGGCGAGGACTTAGTCCTCGCCTTTTGCATGGGAGCCAATAAGAGTAATTGACTCCAAAGGGGCAGAGAATCTCACTGAGCTTTTTTCAAGAAGAAAAACATGTAGCCACATGTGGGTTCTCTTTGAGATTCGCTGCACTGCTCGCTTGATCAGGATTGGCTCATTACAAAGCAAGCAATTGAAGACTGCATTTCAGTTGCTTGCTTACTATTCGATCATAGCTCTGGAGCTGGCAGAGGCCATCTACCCAAACCAGTATTTTTTGTATGGTCAGCCTATGTTATTGCTCTCGCCAAGGCTCTACAATATTTAGCTCTTTGATTGGCATTGCAATCTTTATATAGTGAGGCTACATGTCTATAGACCGCTCGCGACAATCAGATGGCACGCTGCGCCGTGGCCTCTATTCTGAAATAGAACCATACAAAACAGGCATGCTAGATAGTGGTGACGGTCATCAAATATATTATGAGTTGTGTGGCAATCCTTCTGGGCAGCCTGTGGTGTTTTTACACGGCGGTCCTGGTGGCGGTTGCTCGGCCTCCCATCGTCGACTGTTTAATCCAGCTAAGTATAATATTTTGCTTTTTGATCAGAGAGGTTGTGGTCGCTCTCTTCCCCATGCTTCACTAGACAACAATACGACCTGGCACCTTGTTGCCGATATCGAAAAGTTGAGGCAGCTTTGTGGCTTTGACAAATGGGTTGTTTTTGGGGGCTCTTGGGGCTCAACCTTGGCTCTGGCCTACGCTGAAAAGCACGCTTTGCAAGTCAAAGCTTTGATATTGCGCGGTGTTTTTACTCTGAGACGCTTTGAGCTCGAGTGGTATTACCAGTGGGGCGCATCTCTATTCTTCCCTGAAAAATGGCAGCTCTTTATTGAACCGACCTCGGGTCTGCAGAAAGATATGATTGCTGCTTACAATGAGCTTCTCACTAGTAGCGATGAGGCTGTGCGACTGGCTGCTGCTCGGGTCTGGAGCGTGTGGGAAGGTGAGACGACCACTCTTTTACCTAACGTCGATAACAGTGCTCATTTTGCTGATGATCATTTTGCTCTGGCCTTTGCTCGCATAGAAAATCACTATTTTTCAAACGCTGGTTGGATGGAAGATGGTCAGCTCATTAAAGAAGCCAGCAAATTGCAGGGTATTCCAGGTGTAATTGTGCAAGGGCGCTATGACATGGCCTGTCCGCCCATTTCAGCCTATGATTTGCATAAGGCTTGGCCTGGCAGTGAATTGAAAATGGTTGAGGATGCTGGCCATGCTTACAATGAACCTGGTATTTTGCATCATCTTATAGAAGCGACCGACAAATTTGCTTAGTGAAAATCGGTATACTTGGCGATTACTCAGGTTATGGATAAATCTCTGGGCAGAAGTTGTGGCAAAAGTATGAAGCGACCTGACTTTAAAAGACTATCCAATTCTTCCTGGCTGAAGTTAGCGCTGCTTGTTTTCGCCTGCAATTTGTCTGCTGCCTTTGCCTTCCCTGATTCGGCTGCTTACGCCGGTGACCTCTTTTCTAAGAAGAGCCTTTTCGATGACGACGATCTCTTTAACGATAAAGAGGTCAAGAAGACTGAAGCCGAGCAAGCTACCCGGGCCAGAATTGAAGCTGCCAACAGGACGGCACGGCAGCGCGAATTATTGAGCTCTATGGCTGTCAACGATGGCCAACTTTTCGACCAGATGCGTCGAGTGGCCAGTTGGGTTGATAACTGGGTGGTGATGAATCATCGCTTTCCTGAAATCGGCGATGAGACTACTTACGCCCTGCAGCAATTGAACGAATTGGTGCCAAACAATCCTTATCGCGCTGGCAGTGCCTATATGGTCGCTGGCGAGAGTGTTGACAATGCCTATTTAGTTCAAGAAGGTGAGCCAGTTCCGCCACCAATGACAGGCTCGAAAGAAGACGATGATCATGTGGTATTTGTGCGCGACTATGGTCTAACTGTGCCAGAAGTTAATCAGTACAGTGCCGATCCGCCAGTCGATTGGCGCGCTAAACCCGGCACGATTACTGTTATTACTAACGACCAGTATCTCTTTATTGTCTGGGGAGCCGGCTATGATGGTAAGCCTTTGCGTGACTTCGGTTCAAAGCGTGTGCGCTTTGCCGTAGGCAATTATCAGCGCTGGGATGCGCCAGTTATGGATAATCAGGTTGACTAGTCTAATAGCGAGAAAGGGTGATGAGAAGTGATTGATTTGTCTGCCAGTGCACCATTGATGATTGTTTCATTTTCGCTTGAGCCTTCTAAACAAGCCGATTTTGATCGCTTTTACCATCATCAGTTTTTGCCTAAATTGCTTTCTATCTCGCCTGAAATTAAAAACATTGCTCGCTACCAAGCCGATAGCCCTGCCGCCGCCAATAGTGTGGCTGGGCAGTACCTGACCATCTATGAATTGGCCAATAGTGAGGCACTGAAGCAGACTGACAAAATTTTTGAACGAACTGGTTTCGCTGAGGAGCTAGTGCAGTTTAGACAGTGGAAGGAGTCTGCTCTGACGAATTTCTCGCGCACTAATTACCAGCCTATTTATGAGCACGAGCGCCGTGCTTATAATGGTCATTTCGGCCGCTGTCCTATGCTTTTCTTCAGCTCTGAAATCAAAGTTCAAGATGCCGATGCCTTCCGGCAGTGGTACCAACTTTCCTATTTGCCTAGGCTCATGGCCGACGTACCTACCCTCAGCGGTTGCCGCCGTTATGCCGTCTGCTCTAATGCAGGGGTTGAGGCTGTTAGCGATAAAGCAAACAAAGAAAAATCAGTGCAGTACATTACCGTGATGGAGAGTGTTGATGAGCTCACTCTCTCTCATTCAATTGAGCGCATGGCTGTGCCTCATCGTTCTTTAGAGAATGAAGGCATGCAAAAATGGTTAGATTCAGCCGTTTCATTTACAGCTACCAATACATTTAGGCCAATTTTCTGTTTGCCGGAGTAATTGTCTAAGGAAGAGGCGAGATTTCCTTCACGGATTTCTGCGAACAGATCTTCTTTTTCGCTCTTCTGAAAATGTCCGATTTTTGGCCAAAAATCGGACATTTTTGAAAAACAAAAAAGTTAGTTGCTCGCTTGAATTGAGTTTATGTATTTTATTCTTGATAGAGCAATGCCACAGCCTGACAGGCTAGAGCGTTGCCCAATCCGATAGCATCAAGGCCTTCATGGGTCTTGGCTTTGACACTGATGCGCGAGAGCTCTATATTCAAGACCTCAGCCAGTAGGGTTCTAATTGACTCTAAGTGTGGTGCCATCTTTGGCTGCTCGACAATAATGGTTGAATCAATATTGCCTATCACAAAACCTTGATTGGTGACCAGGCCTTTGACCTGAGCCAGCATATCTAGTGAGTTTGCGCCTTTGTAGCGTTCGTCTGATGGAGGAAAATGCTGGCCGATATCGCCTAATGATAGAGCGCCAAGCAAAGAATCAATAATGGCATGGATGAGAACATCGCCATCAGAATGACCAAGGGGGCCCTTCTCAAAGGGAATGGTCAGGCCGCCCAATATCAGCGGGCGGCCCTCCACTAATTGGTGAATGTCATAGCCTTGGCCGATGCGAATTGTTGAAGACAAATTTATACCTCTAGTAGTCTTAATCGCCAATTCTAATAGTCTTAGTCGCCAATGACCATCAAAAGTGAATGGGCATCAACTGTTTGGCCAGATTTTACTTTGATTTCTTTAACCACGCCATCGCGGTCGGCGATGACATCTGATTCCATTTTCATTGCTTCGAAGATCATTACCTTTTCGCCAGATTTAACCGCTGCACCTTCTTTCACCATAATCTCTTTAACAAGGCCATGCATGGTTGATTGCACATTACCGCTACCCGAGGCGTTGGCTGTAGCGGTAAGAGTCTTAGCCGCCCGTTCTTTTGCGGTAGCACTACTTGCACCACTAGCGCTGCTAGGGCCAGAGCTAGAGCTACTTCTGCCGTTAGCGCTGGTTCTTGTCACGGCGCGAGGTTTGCTTGGGTCGATCATTTCGGTCACTGCTACTTTGAATACTTTTTGATTGACATCAACTTCAAAGCTGCGGGTCTCCGATCTTTCAATGATGTTGCCTGCAACGCCTGCTGGGTTTGCTGCAGCGCCACTAGCTGAGGCATTGCCGTTGCCATTGCTGCCAGATGCCGCTGGCTTTGCTGCCGGTGCCAAATTCAATTGCGCGGCGATGGCGGCGAAGCGTTTCATAAAGTCTTGTTCTACATAGGTGGTGAATACATCACCACTTTTGAAAGCAGCATCTTCTAGCATAGCGATATGCCACGGTATGGTCGTGGATACGCCCTCGATGATGAAATGCTTGAGGGCCACTTTTGTGCGAGCTATGGCTTCTTCTCTAGTTTTTCCCCAGACCACCAACTTAGCCAATAGCGAATCGTAGAATGGCAAAATTGTGTAACCGGGATAGCAAGCGGTGTCTACTCTTACCCAGGGGTGATGGGGCAGCTCAAAGCGATTAAGAGTTCCTGGGCTCGGCATAAAGTTTTTGAACGGATCTTCAGCGTTGATGCGGCATTCAATTGCGTGCCCGCGAGGAATAATTTCTTCTTGGCTGAACGATAATTTATTGCCAGCAGCAACCAGCAACTGCTCTTTGACTATGTCAATGCCGGTAATCATTTCGCTAATAGGGTGTTCAACTTGAATTCTAGTGTTGACCTCAAGGAAATAGAATTCTTTGCCAGAGACCATGCACTCAACTGTGCCGGCCGAGGAATAACCAAGGGCGGCGGCAGCTTTGACTGCGGCGGTGGTTAGTCTGGTGCGCAGGTCTTTGTCTAGTTTTGCCGCTGGGGCTTCTTCTAATAGCTTTTGGTGTCTTCTCTGGCTTGAGCAGTCACGTTCAAATAGATGAACGATATTGCCATGTTCATCGGCAATTATTTGTACTTCGATGTGGCGAGGATGATCGAGATATTTTTCAACATATACTTCGGCGCTGCCGAAGTATGAAGCACCTTCTCTCTGTGCTCCAGCCAGAGCTTGTTCAACTTCTTCTTCTTTTCGTACTACACGGAGCCCGCGACCGCCACCACCAGCACTGGCTTTAATGGCAATGGGATAGCCATACTTTTTGCCAAGTTCGATTACTTCTGCTGTCGTTGTTACTGGGTCGGTGGTACCAGGAACTACAGGCACTCCTGCCTTTTCCATCACCCGTCGTGATTCAATTTTTGAACCCATGCGGTGAATTACATCGGGCGACGGGCCAATGAATTTCACTCCCGCTTCGGCACATTGCCGGGCGAATTCAGCATTCTCAGCTAAAAAGCCGTAGCCTGGGTGAATAGCTTCAGCTCCGGAGCGTTTGGCAATATCGAGAATTTGCGTACCGTCAAGATAAACTTTTGCTGGTTGGCCTTCGAGGCGCCATCTTTCGCTGGCCATTTGCACATGTTTGCCATCTTTATCAGGTTCCGAGAATATGGCGACAGTTTCTAAGCCCAATTCGCGGCAGGCTTGAATAACTCGAACGGCGATTTCGCCACGATTGGCAATAAGAACCTTTTTGAACATTTGCCTCTCCAAGTAGATGGGAACATTTTCTACAGCTTCTCTTGACTACGCCGACT
Source organism: Obscuribacteraceae bacterium (SeqCode) (assembly GCA_044378815.1). Lineage (GTDB taxonomy): Bacteria > Cyanobacteriota > Vampirovibrionia > Obscuribacterales > Obscuribacteraceae. The sequence continues at coordinate 193,269 of JBIPOV010000002.1, forward strand.
GGCTTGTAAGTAGTATTCGATAGCATAGGTATATTCTTTCATTGACTATGACCCGGATTTAAACTCATTTATATAAAATGAGCAGATCTTATGATTTCCTCCTGATTACCTTGTTTCGGCTCTGAGAACCTAGCGCCGTGACAGTTGTCAGAGTGTTGCTTGAAGCATTATGGGCCATATGTAGATGGTACGATCTGAATGTCACTTAGGGAGTTCATGATGGCAGGAGCCAGTACATTTGGGACCGTGTTTGTCGCAGGTAGCGGTTTCATGGGGTCAGCCATAGCCTTTTTGGTTGCTTCTAAGACCGCCGCAAGCGTGCAAATCTTCGACATATCAGATGCTCAGCTGGCTAAGGCTGAAGCGACTATAGAAAAATTTGGCAAGACTTCTGTCGAGAAGGGCTTTCTTACAGTTGACCAATTTATTGATGCGAAGAAGCGTATTCACGCCACCAAGTCGGAACAATTGGCCGCTCACAGCGACATTGTCATAGAGGCTATAGCCGAAGATCTTGAGCTCAAGAAAGACTTGTTTAAGCGCCTTGACAATATTTGCAAGAAAGAAGCAATTTTCGCTTCAAATACTTCGTCTCTTTCAATCACCAGTCTTGCTGCGGCTACAAAGCGCTCTAGTCAGTTTATTGGTATGCATTTCTTCTCTCCAGCTCATGTCATGAAGCTCGTAGAGTTGATTCCTGGCTACGATACTTCGGCTGAGACTTTAGAGAAAGTCAAAGCTTTTGGCGAAGAGCTTGGTAAGACTTTGATTTGTTCCAAAGATTTTCCCGGTTTCATCACCACCAGGCTTGGTCTGGTTTTAATCAATGAGGCTGCTTTTTCTTTGATGGAAGGGCTTTCCACTGCCAAAGAAATCGATACTGGTATGGTGCTTGGTTACAATCACCCTATGGGTCCACTGGCGCTAGCCGATTTCATTGGTCTAGATATTTGTTTGCATATTCTTGAGACGCTGCAGGAAGGGTTTGGAGATCCGAAGTACAGGCCCTGCCCTATAATCAAGCAGTTGGTGTCGGCTGGGCATTTGGGCAAGAAAACCGGCAAGGGATTCTATGACTACGGTGGTTAATTAGACATGTTACTTAGTGTCTTCCTGATCAGCACACTGTTTATTGTGGCTTTGTACGGCCTTACTTTGGCCTACTACATGCTTTTGAAGCCGGTTGAAAGCAGCAAGAAGGCAGAGCGCGAATTGCCCTTTGTCTCAGTGTTGGTCCCTGCTCGAAACGAAGAAACCAAGATTGCTCGTTGCATCGAGTCGCTCTTAGCCCAAGATTATCCAAATTTTGAACTTGTTGTGATTGATGATCGTTCCACCGATTCTACTGGCGACATTATTCAAGCAATTTCTCTGCGTGACAATCGAGTCAAATTTGTTCGAGGCAAAGACGCTCCTGCTGGTTGGATTGGCAAGTGCAATGCCTTAGCACACGCTGTTGGTTATGCCTCTGGTGAGTTCTTCATTTTTACTGATGCTGATACTTACCACCACCCCAATTCATTGCGCGATTCGGTTAGTCATGCCATTGATACCAAAATTGATTTGATGTCATTCGTTCCAATGCAAGAGCTAGGTAGTTTTTCTGAGCGCCTGGTGATGCCGGTATTACTAAGCTCCTTTTTGATTGGCGATCCTTTCCATACTGTGAACGACCCCACGGCTGCTCGTGCTTATGCATATGGTCAGTATATACTTTGCCGCCGCAGCTCTTATCTAGCGGTTGGTGGACACCAGAGTGTGCGCGACGAGATTGTTGAAGATCACGCCATCGCCAGGGTTTTCAAAGAGAAAGGCTTCAAAATTGAAGTGGCAGACGGCAAGACGCTCTATTCAGTGCGTATGTATACCGATCTCGAATCTATGTGGATGGGTTGGACAAAGAACCTCTATTCATTTATAGAGAGCAAAGTTTCTAATTTGGTGATGATGATTATTCTCACCAACAGTGTAGTTGTAATGCCGTGGCTCTTTCTTGCCTATGTTGTATCTCTTTGGCTCAAAGGAGACGTCGATCAGTCACTCTATAGCTTGACTGCTCTCGTTGTTGTGCAGATAAGCGTCCTTGCTCTCTGGCAGAGACTGACCGCTTGCCATCATGCTGGTTTGAAGTGGTATCACTTCTTGCTTACTCCCTTCGGTTGTGTGACTATGAGCATGCTCTATCTGCATTCTGCATATTTAGTGCATACGGGTGGCCAGGTTAATTGGAAAGGCCGTCGTTATGTGGTCAATATGCATAAGACTATTGAAAATGAGGATGGTCAAATTTCAGAGCAAAACTCGAGAGCTGGTAAATTGGTCAGCCGAGATGTCACGGACTAAGCTCTAAATGTCGATTACCCAAGATAATAAAACCCCTACAACGGCTGAGCTTCAGCGCTTTATTCGCGAGCAAACGGTGCTTGAGTTTTTCTCCCTTGACGGCAAGGGCAGTAAATATACTGGTGCGTTGCGTTGGTTTGACGAAGAAGCTTTTCATATCAAGCAAGACGATGGCTCCGAGATGACTTTACTGCGCTCGGCCATACTAGGTTATAGAGCCAAGAAGGCCAAATAGTGTTAAACTAGGGCACTAAGACTAGTCGGCTTTCGTTACATATACACTTGCTATTCTGGAGTATCAGTGGTCTGGTTCAAGAGTTTTTTCGGCACGGCTTTAGGTATCGACCTCGGCACAGCCAACACGCTCATTTATGTGCATGACAAAGGTGTTGTTCTGCGCGAACCATCAGTGGTTGCCGTCGATGAGAATTCCAATTTAGTGCGTTGGGTTGGGGAAGAGGCGCGGGCTATGATCGGCCGCACCCCCCAGGGAATTCGTGCCATAAGACCACTCAAAGATGGCGTTGTCGCCGATCTCGAGTACGCCAAGATCATGCTCAAAAAGTTTGTTGAGCGAGTGACCGGCTCGGGCGGTATCAAGAATCCCGATATGGCCATTGGTGTTCCGTCTGGTGTGACATCAGTCGAGCGCATTGCTATTAAGTCTGTGGCCGAGAACGCCCGCGCTAACCTTATCTATCTACCAGAAGAACCAATGGCCGCTGCTATTGGTGCTTCTTTGCCTGTGGTTGAGCCCACTGGTTCAATGATTGTCGATATCGGTGGTGGCACTACTGAAGTAGCTGTCATTAGTTTGTCTGGTATTGTCGTCAATGAATCTATTCGCATCGCTGGTGATGAACTCAATGACAGCATTATTTTTTATTTGAAGAAAGTACACAGTCTGGCTATCGGTGATCGCACGGCTGAAGAAATCAAGTTTCGTTTGGGCTCCGCTTTTAAAACTAAAGACAACGACAAAATCGATGTGCGCGGCCTGAGCTTGCTAAACGGCATGCCTCGCACCATTACGATAAGCCGTGGTGAAGTTAGAGAAGCAATGCATGAGCCGTTATGGTCGATTGTCGAGGCCGTGAAGCGCACATTAGAAAGAACTCCGCCGGAGCTGGCCGCTGATATCTTTAATCGCGGTATTGTCCTCACCGGTGGTGGTGCCTTATTGCAAGGCCTTGATGAGTTAATTTCTAGCGAGACTGAAGTTCCTGTATTTGTTGCTGATGATCCCCTTTCTTCGGTTGCGATCGGTACTGGCAAAATGCTCACCGATCCAACCTATCTGCGAGTTCTGGAACAGTGCAGATGTCAAAAATAGACCTGCCGGTAATAGAGCTGGTTGTGAATTAGAGTTAGAGGAGAGAACGTGGCTGTTAGAAATGAGTCTGATCTAGAGGCTCAATCTCAGTCGGTTGCTGAGTATCTCTTCTTGATCATGTTAGTTTTGATGGTGGCGGTGCCGGTGAGCGGTATGGCTCTGTCTGTGTCAAGTTGGTTCTCGTCTATCTATGCGAAGGGCGAATATCAATTTGTTTCGACTAAAAATTTAGCTGAGCAGTTGCTCAACGCCTCAAGTCGCATTCGTGCACTAGAGAGCAAACTGGCTCAAAATGAGCTTGAATTGGCACGCCTCAAACAAGAATCTCGTGATACCAGCCGATTGAGAAGTCTGCTTGGCCTGAAATCAAAGGCCGGCCGTGTAACAGTTTCAGCTGAAGTTGTGGCACGCAATCCTGATAACTGGTTTGAGCAAGTTGTTATAGATAAAGGCTCTGCTGACAAAATCACGGTTGGCTCTGCCGTAATTTCAATATCTGGAGTCGTGGGCCAGGTTGTTCGTGTCTCTGAACACGACAGTGTGGTGCGATTAGCTACAGACCCCGAACAAAAAGAAGGGGTCTTGATTGCGAAATTAGGATTGACCGGAACGCTCGTCGGGAACTATCAAAATTTGGCTCGTATAGACTATGTACCGATCGGCACTAATGTAGATGTGGGCGATAAGGTTGTCACTCTAGGAAAAGCAGGGATATTCCCCGACAACCATCCAGTTGGCACTGTGGCTGCTGTCAGGCGTGATGCTAACGGAGCTTCAATGCAGATTGATGTGAAGCTGTCGGAGAACTGTTATGACATCAGTCAAGTTCTAGTTCTTCCTCCCTTAGAGAATTAGGGAGGGATAGGCGATGATCTTAGGTTCTGTGCGCAGCCGAAAACGCTTAGGTGAAATAAGTATAGCAGCCGTTCTTGTGCTTATGGTTTGGTTGATTCAGCTGGCTTTGCTGAGCAAGTTTCGTTTTGGCGATGTACTTTGTAATTTGCCTTTGACCATGATCATTGTTTGGGGCGTCACTTTTGGTTCTCCTATGCCGAAGCCAACCAATGATGAATTGCGTGTCGCTACCTTGCCTGCCATTCTGGTGCGCCAGCTGCTTTCAGGATCTCCATCAGGAGCCATTATTGGTGCATTTTTTGCGGCCCTGGCTTCATCGGTGATTCCAGTCTATCCATTTGCCTATCCAATAATTGGCTGGACTGCTGGCTATTTTTCGCTGAGAAACTTCAACCAGGCCGCTTTTCTTTGCATTCCCTTAGTTCTGCTACTAAGTTTTCTTGGCGAAATACTAATGGCTGTGCAATTATCATTAATGGGTAGGAACGAAGTATTTAGTCACCTGGTAATGATCAGTTTCCCCGAGGCCCTATTAAATGCCCTAATTGCCCCAGTCTTGTTCTTTCCCATGCGTGGCTGGTTCGAATTCTCCCGCTGGCGTCATATGTCTACTGAGTAGAGTTTATTAGTCGTGAGGACAGTTTTTTAGTGGTAATGAGCGGAGATCGCACTTTTATCAATACTGATAGTGGCAGCGCTGGTGCCAGCCGTGACATGCGTCCGAAGATGTTTGTCTTGTCACTGGTTATCGTCTTGGCAATGGGTGCACTTGTTGCGCGTCTAGTTTGGCTACAGATTCTCCAAAATGGCTATTACAAAAATCAGGCCGTAGAAAATTCTACTCGGGTTACTTTCTTGAGAGCCCCACGAGGCAATATCTATGACCGTCATGGCAATTTGCTGGCCACAAATAAACAGTCGCTTTCGATGATTGCCATTCCGGCCCAACTCGATAATGTCAAAGATTTGTCAGCTCGGCTGGCCAAAGTAATCGACATGCCCGAGGCCAAAATCTTAGAAGAGTTGCTTAAGGCGAAGGTATCTGGTTCGGTTTTGCCTGTGGTAATTGATCACGATGTTGATATGACCACAGTGGCTCGCTTTTTTGAGAACAAGCTGTTCTTGCCTGGTATAGATATTCTGCCGGACATCAGCCGTAGCTATCCCAATGCTGAGGTAACTGCTCATGTGCTCGGTTATTGCGGTTCGATTTCTCAGGCGCAGCTAGACCGCCGGCCCGATCGCAAGATGGGCGATGTGGTTGGTCAAGACGGCATCGAGCGGCTCTATGATGATCAGCTAAGAGGTGTTGACGGTGAGCAACGCGTTCGCGTTAATGCCATGGGCAACTCACTTTCTGCTGCTACATCAAAGCCTCAGATTACCAAAGAGTCTATACCGGGCAAACCAATAGTGGTTTCCATCGACCTTGATTTGCAAAAGGCAGCTTATGAAGCACTTGGTGCTCGTTCTGGAGCAATTGTGGCCATCGATCCTCAAAACGGGGAAGTTTTGGCGATGGTATCAAGACCGAGTTATGACCCAAACGTTTTTACGAAACGCATTACTCCGGCGGTTTGGAAGCGCATCAACGCCCCGGATCACCCGCTCTTTAATCGAGCCCTATCGGGTTATCCTCCAGGTTCAATTTGGAAGGCTTTGACCCTTTTGGCTGCACTACAGGTTGGCGCTGTTAAGCCTGATACCAAACTCCATGTTTCTGGCGGTATCTCCTTGGGGGGATTTTTCTTCGGCGACTGGACCGGCACCACCGGTCTCTTTGATCTGGTTAAGTGTCTTGCCTGGTCTCGAGATTCAGCCTTCTATCAAATGGCACTAAAAATGAAGCCTGAGCAAATCAAAGAATGGGCTGTGAAGTTTGGTGCTGGTCGACCTACGGGTCTTGAGTTGCGCCATGAAGGCAAAGGTCTTGTGCCAGATTCTGAGTGGAAAGAGCGGGTCTATCATGAGAAATGGTATCCAGGCAATACCCTTCACATGTCTATTGGCCAGACCTATGTGCAGGTCACTCCAGCGCAGGCCGCTCGTATGTTTGCTGGCCTGGGCATGAAGGGTAAGGTTCCGAACTTGCACCTGGTCATGAAAATTGCGGACCGGCAGATACCCTCACCTAAGTGTGAGACCGTCAAAACCAACCCAGTCTATCTTAAAGTTGTGCTTGATGGTTTAAAGGCGGTGGTTGCAAGCGGCACCGGTGGCGCTACCAAGCTTGGTGATGTGGAAGTAGCGGGAAAGACTGGTTCTGCGGAGGCTCCACCGGCTGGGAGTAAGACCCACGCTTGGTTCGCCTGTTATGCCCCGGCTGACAAACCACGCATAGCCATTGCTTGTTTTGTTGAGCACGGGGGTCACGGCGGTAGCACTTGTGCACCGCTGGCGAAGGTAGTTCTTGAGAAGTTTTTTGCTGTTAGTAAACCGCTGCCCTCCGACAAGGAAGAAGTGCAGAAGCCAGCAGTACCCCCAAAGCCAAAACGTAGGCACTAATGACTGCTTTGTTGCAGAGTTTTATATGCACCACATATAGGGGCGTCTTCTGCCAATAAAAAACTAGACAAGATCGCGTATTGTGGTGATAATAAGTCCAAGTTTTAATGAATATGGGGCGAGTTATGACCAGTCAAGCGCATGCAATGTCGGCCGAATTAATAGCTGGACAAAATGGACTGGCTCCCAATAATGAAGAGTCTACTGCTGAGCGTGTCTCAGCCGAAGGTGTTGATCTAGAAAATTTCGCTGTTGAAATTGGTGAGTCTTCTGATGCAGTGGCAGAAAATACAAGCATCACCGCGGTGAAAGAGCTTGTTACTGGCGATGATAGAGTTTCCAAAAAAGATCTGGTTCAGCTGCTTGAAGGCTTTGTCAGCATTCTCAAGACAGATACACCAAATCTCCCAGCTCCTCTGCAAGGTAGCGCTTCTACAGCGGTATCTCTCGCCCAAGATGTGCAAGTCAATGATCGCACTGCCGAAATTGAATCTTTGCGCAATCTAGTGATTGAAGCACAAGATACCATTATCAAATTACTGACAGATAGAGTTGAAGACCGTGCCAAGATTGCTGGTTTAGAGACCCAGCTCAATATTCTTCCGGACCTTCAGGCCCAGGCCGATCGCGCCATGATGGTAGCAGTGCGTACCGAAGACTATCGCTCAGAGCTAACCAAAATTAAATTTGAACTGGATCGCTTCCGTCTTCATCGAGTCAGAAGTGAAGTAGAAAAGAAGAAAGGCACCGTCTGGCAAAAAATCCAGCGTTGGCTCTTTGTTCGACCACGCACAACTTCTGACGATGCGGTTAAACCTGTTACTGAAGTTGAAGAGTAGAGCTTAAGGTCCAAAGATGGCGCAGTCTTTTAATTTGCTGCGCAGGCGAGCAATGCCAATTTCAGTAACTTTTGTGTCGCGCAGTTCTAGGTGTTCTAGCTGAGTTGCTTCGGCCAGTTGTTCTAGACACTTGTCTGTAACTTTAGTGCCATTTAAGAAAAGCACTTTCAATCCTCTTATGTTTTTGACTTCAGCCATACTATCGTCGCTTAAAGTCGTGTCATTAACATACAGGGTGCTGAGGCTCTTGAGATTGGCTAGGGCTGCCAGAGACTTGGCAGTAATAGTCGTGTAAGAAATATCGAGGTCTTCGATACTAGATGAAGCAGTTAGGTCTATGACCCCGCTGTCGCTGATGGTTGCTGGCAGATGCAGGTTCTTTAAGTGGGGTAAGGCCGCCAGGGCTTTCATGCTGGCATCGGTAATCTGGGTGCTCTTGATAGTCAGGCTGGTTAGGGTTTTCACGCCTTGTACCAGGGGCAAAATTTGGTCATTGATAGAGCTGCCAGTCAGCCATAGGGTCTCAAGGGCTGTTGCCTCGTTCAAATTAACGAAGTCTTGACTAGTGAGGTTGAGGAAATCGAGGCGCAACTCGACTAAAGTCGATAGTTTTAATATTGCCGCTAAAAATGCTGGTGAATATTGAGCAGTGGATAAATCCATTGAGGTGATTTGTGCCAGGGCAGCGGCGCTGCTTTCTGCAGTGCGGGCATCGACATCGTGGGCCAGAGCCAGACCAATAATTGATTGGTCTGGTAGGCTCAATTTCACTTCACCCGAGGCTTGGCCAATCCAGCTGCGGTTATGGGGAAAGGCTCTTTTGGACAGATAGAGGTTTCCCAGGGTGGTTTTGCTGGGAAAAACAAGAGTTAGTTCTTTTGTTGACGCTACCAAGATAAATTCTCCAGTCGTTTTATGGGAGAAACCGGGGGAGCCATATTGTAAGGCTTAATGGGTCTGACCTATAGTAGTTGAGTGGTCAAGTATTACGCTCCTCACGCAAAAAGGTTATTTGAAAGGGTCTATGTCGAACTGGAATTCATTGGAAGACAATTCAATCCGGCGCTCTTATGGCCAAGATCGGTTCAACCAGGACCTCTACGCCCAAGACTGGGCCGATCAGAACGGCGCCTTTCAAGACTATGCATTGCCTATTCAATATAGGGGCGATACTCGCAACAATTTGGCCATGTCCGTATCCCTCGGACCGGTTGACATGCTTTTGGCTGGTAATCGTTTTGATTTCGGTGGTAATCATCACCATCGCTATCCACAAGACCGCTGGCAACAAGACCGGTGGCCGCAAGATAATTGGCAGCAGGGTCGCTATCCACAAGACAGATGGCCACAAGACAGATGGCCGCAAGACGGATGGCCGCAGAATAACCAGCGTTTCGACGGAGCTTTTGTTAGCCGTCCATACCTGACCCCTGACTATAGCTTCCGCAAAGGTTACGAAGATTTTGGCAGGTCATCTCATATACAGCAACGAGGTTGGTTGCCTGTCCCACATCGGCAGCAATATCTGCCTGAGCCGCAAGACTGGCGCCTGCAGCAGCGGCGAGCCCAAGCATTCTGGGATACTGGCACTACTGATTGTCCACCTGAACGCGATTATATTGAAGTTCAGCCGCGCTATCGACGTGACAGCGTTGAACGCAGGCCAGAAGTCGAGCAGCGAGAGCCTACTCGCACCCTCCCGACCAATGCCATGAGTGAATATGATTGGGCTGTCTATCAAAAGCTCTGCCAAACTGCCGAGGGCCTTGTTGGTAAACACACCACTGCCTACGACAAACGCCTTCCCACTGATCGTCTGGGCTGCGTAAAGGCTGCTAGTCTACTTCTTGACCAGGGCTATGGACTCAACACCAATGAGATAAATACTCGTCAGTTTGAAAAAGAACTAAGGGAAGACAACGGTTTTACCGAGGTAGCCATAGCTGACCTCAAGCCTGGTGACGTGATATTGGGCTATAGAGGCGGTGGAGATCATTCCCATGCCGCGGTTTATATGGGCAATGGCAAAATATTCAACAATGACAGCGATCTAGGAACCATGGCGATTCAGTCAGTTGAAAAATTCAATTCCACTGAATTTCAGCGCATCACTATTCTGCGCCGACCAGCTAGAGTGCCATCCGTGCCTGTCGCTTAAGCTCCAGATAACAAATAGGCACCATTGCTAGTGTGCTGCTAGCTGTTCTTTTGCTCTTCAATACGCTTGAAGATAGGCCCTGCATTGCGCACATGTTGCCCTGCGGGAATCATGTCAAAGAAGCCATCAGGCCGATCGCTGTCACCAAAGATTTCTAGTTCATCTTCGTGACCAAGTTGCCACCAAAGGTCTGAGGCAAGTTTTGGTGCAAAAGGATAAATTTGGAAGGCCATGCGGCGCAACATCTCAACAGAGGTATAGAGCACTTCTTGGCCTTCCTTTACCTTGCCTTCCTTGAACATTGACCAGGGCTTTTCGTCAGCAAAATATTTATTGGTCAAGTCGACTAGAGCTAAAATCGAATCGATTGCTTTGGCGTATTCTAGTTTGACCATATGAGCGTTATAAACCACATGGAGTTCATTGGCATTTTCGCGCAGCTGGTTTTCGGGCTTGGCGTCAGGCAATTTGCTATCACAGTTGGTTTCAATGAGTTTTAGTGTTCGACTGAGCAAGTTGCCGATGCCGTTGGCGAGTGCGGCGTTGCATGTGCTGATGAATTCGGCCCTTGAGAAGTCGCCATCTTGATCCATTGGTGTGCGGCTAAAGAGGTAGAAGCGCACAGCATCAGCACCGTACTGCTCTACTAATTTATTGGGATCAATGACATTGCCCAAAGATTTACTGATTTTTTGACCTTCAACGGTGATAAATCCATGGGCAAAAATTTGCTTAGGCAGCGGAATGTTGGCTGCCAATAAGAAGGCAATCCAGTAGATGCTATGAAACTTGGTGATGTCTTTGCCAATTAGATGCAGGTCACAGGGCCAATATTGTTTGAATTGCTCGTCGTCTGTAAGGTAGCCGCAACCAGTGATGTAGTTGCTTAGAGCGTCCATCCAGACATAGATAACTTGATCATCGTCGTCTGGCACGGGAATGCCCCAAGTTAGTGATTTTTTGGAGCGCGATACGCTGAAATCACCCAATTCTGGATCGTTCAATTGGTTCAGTACTTCTTTGCGCCGACCGTCGGGTTGAACCGCTGTAGGATTGGCTTCTAGCCAGGCTTGAATCTGTGGCTTGTATTTAGTTAGTTTGAAGAAATAGTTTTCTTCGGCTACTTGTTTGGGTGGCTTGAGGTGATTGTGGCAGTTGCCATTTTCGTCGAGATCGCGCTCTCTGACAAAGTCTTCACAGCCTTCACAGTAGAGGGCGGAGTAAGTCGATTTGTAGATGTCGCCTTGATTTCGCAGTTGGCGAAAGAGGCTCTGCACAACCTTTTCATGGGCCGGTTCGGTGGTGCGAATGAAGCGGTCAAAAGAGAGATTGAGATTGACCCAGGATTCTTTGAACATTTCGGAGACTTCGTCGCAAAAAACCTGGGGGGTTTTGCCTACAGCCTCAGCGGAACGCTGAATCTTGATACCATGCTCGTCGACGCCAGTGAGAAAGCGCACATCGTAGCCTCGCATTCTGTAATAGCGAGCAATCACGTCTGCGGCTATTTTTTCGTAAGCGTGGCCTATGTGGGGGGCAGCGTTGACGTAATCGATGGCGGTTGTGACGTAGAACTTATTCATATTTAGACCATTCTTTCATTTACAATATCAGCAGTACATAATAGTACAGACTGGGTTTTTGGTTTTTTAGTTTTGAGGCATTGAAGGCTTATGACAATGAAGAAGTCCTCTAAAAAGCGGGATTCTAAATTCGGTTTTGATTCCTTCAACCCTCTTGAGAACAAAACTGTGCTCCTCGGCATTAGTGGTGGCATTGCGGCCTACAAAGCCTGCGACATTGCTTCAATGCTTCGCCATGCTGGGGCTGATGTCCATGCGGTCTTGACACCAAACGCCAAAGAATTTATTACACCTCTCTCTCTGACGACAATCACCCGTAACCAGGCCCATTGTGAGCAATATGGTGCGCAGGCTAATTGGCGCCCAGAGCACATAGATTTGGCTAAGAAGGCCGATCTGATCTTGATTGCACCAGCCACAGCCGATTTGATTGCCAAGTTAGCGGCAGGAATTTGTGATGACTTGTTGACGACCATGGTCTTAGCTTCGCCTGCTAAGGTCATGATTGCGCCTGCCATGAACCCCGTGATGTTGCAGCACCCGGCCACCAAGCACAATCTCTCTATCTTAGAAAATCGCTATCGCTACGACGTTATTCCTCCTGAATATGGCGAAGTGGCTTGCGGTGATTGGGGCACTGGCAAAATGGCTTCAGTTGACACCATTATCGCTGCAGTAGCCGCTCGGCTACTGGCTCACCTCACTCTTTCTACCAAGCGTTTGTTGGTCACGGCTGGGGGCACAAGAGAGCCAATTGACCCTGTGCGTTTCATTGGCAACCGCTCCTCTGGCAAAATGGGTATCGCTATGGCTGATGCCGCCCACGGTCGTGGCGCCTATGTCACCTTGGTTTCTACCGTTGATGTGGAGCGGGCTTATCCGGTTATCGTGGTAGAGACAGCTCAAGAAATGCAAGATGCTGTTGAGTCAGAATTTGATGGTTGCGATGCCCTGGTAATGACCGCTGCAGTGGCCGACTTTAGACCACTGACCACATCCAATCACAAAATTAAGAAGACCGATTCGGAAGATCTGGTCTTGGAGTTAACGAAGAACCCCGACATTATTGATTTGCTTGGTCGTGTCAAACGCAAAGATCAAGTAATCATCGGCTTTGCTGCTGAGTCAGAGGCATTGTTGTCGAATGCTACTCAAAAACTGAAACGCAAAAATCTTGACGTTATTGTTGGAAACGATATTTCAGTGCCAGATATCGGCTTCGGCTCTGATGACAATGCCGTGATAATTCTCAATTCAGACGGAGCTAAAGAAAGCTTGCCGAGGATGCCGAAACGCGCCATTGCCGAGCATCTTTGCGACTTACTGGCCGAGCGTTTTCAAGCAATTGAGAAGACACCGGTTCATTAGTGATAATAACTAGTCATAGACTGCCCTTAAACTAGGCTAGAAATAGCACTGGGTGATATACTCGCTTGTCTGAAATATTCGGAGCGGAGAAAAAGTTTATGGGTAGAGCCAATAACTCGCAAGCTGATTCTGGCAATGCCGCAGGTGGCGGTGGGCTGGTCTCGCTTTTTACAGGTCTAGTATTGGGTTTGATGGGTGGAGTAACTCTTGCGCTACTGACTGCTCCTAAATCTGGCAGTGAGACTCGTGATGTTATACAGCGCAGCGCTAAAGACGTGCCAGAGCGTTTAGGCGAGGTTGTCGATGATTCCCTCGATTTGTACGCTTCTTTTCTCAATTATTGTCAAATGAATGTTGAAGAGCAGGGTATGCGGTTGAGACGGGCACTGGCTGCCGGTAAGTTAGCTGCTGCTAAAAAGCGCGAAGAAATTGAAATCGGCGGCTAAGCCAAAATTCTTAACCTAGTTAAAGGGGTTTTTTGTGGACCATGTAAACGCTTCTTTCGGAGGCCCTCTAGATATTTTGGTGGCTGTGGCCCTGATTTTTCTAGCTGTCTCATTAATGGCCGTTAGCCTGCCCTTGATGTCGATGGTCAAGCAATCTGAGCGAACTCTTTCGGCCTTAGAAAGGCTTTTGGGAACAGTAAATCAAGAACTCGGTCCTACTCTTAAGCAGGTTGATGCCTTGCTTGGCACAGTGCTCGAGCTAAAAACCACAGCTGAGAAACGAATTACAGAAGTAGGTTCGAAAGTTGGTGATGTCAAAGGTGGCCTAAATAAGTTTACAGGGGAAGCAAAGAAACAGTCATCAGTGTTTGGTGCTGGATTGTTTGCTGGTGTGCGTTCTTACTTAGAGCGCCGTCCTGAAAAAGGTAGTCGTGACCAAAAAGACGAAATGAGATTGTCCGAAGTGGGCAAAAGATAGAAGAGACCAGATCCCAGATTAGAAAGTAGGTTAGGAGTAGTTAAATGAGCAGATTTCTAGAAGGATTGGTTGTTGGTGGAGTGCTTGGCTATATAGTCGGAATTCTATCGGCACCGAAATCAGGCGCAGAGCTGAGACAGCAGATTGCTGATAATTCTGAAGACCTGTACAAGCAGGCATCTGACTCTTTGGTTGATGTGCGCGAGAAAACAGGCACTGTGATTACTGAAGCTAAGAGCAAGAGTACCGAAGTATTAAAGAAGGCTTCTGACTCTGTAGTCGGAACTAAAGACCAAATTGCTCATAAACTGCAAGAGCTAGCTGGTCAGAGCTCCAAGGTAATGGTAGACGATGTGGAAAGTGCCACTTCGGGCTGATTTTTAGAGATTTAGGAATTTGAAGAAAAAGGAATCCAGCCCAAAGCGGCTGCTAAGGCTCAATAGAGCTTTAGCGGCTTGTGGCATTTGTTCCCGGCGTAAGGCCGATGTCTTGATTGCTGATGGTCTAGTGCGAGTCAACGGTGAGGTCGTCACTGACTTCAATCGAATGGTTGACATGGGGCGCGACAAGCTTTCTGTGGACGGCACGCCTTTGCAAAAGAAACGGCTGGATTACGTTGTCATAAACAAACCCAAAGGTGTTGTTGTTACCTGTGATGACGAGCGCGGTCGCCGCACTGTTATTGATCTTTTGCCTGAAGAACTAATGCATTTAAAACCGGTCGGTCGCCTAGATTCTGATTCGGAGGGGCTTTTGCTTTTGACAAACGATGGTGACATGGCTCGCTATTTGACCCACCCATCTCACGAAGTGCCTAAGCTTTACCGCGTTAATGTCGAAGGTGATATATCAAAAAATGCCATAACGGCTTTGCGTCAGGGTGTCAGGTTGTCAGAAGGCGTGACTGAGCCTGCTTTTGTTCGCAAAATTTCTGCTAATCCACGCTATTCGCAGCTCGAAATAGAGCTGCGAGAAGGCAAAAATCGGCAAATCAGGCGGATGTTGGCACAAGTTGGGTACAGAGTAACGCGTTTGGTCAGGGTTGCCATTGGTGGGTTACAATTAAGTCAACTGGAATCTGGATCATGGCGTCGTCTCAACAATCAGGAGCTTGCGCTTTTGCAACCAACTGAGGCAGACAAAAACTACTGATTTTACTTACTGAATTGTCACTTACTGGATGAATAAATGTCGCTTGAGCAAATTGGACAGAAACTCAAAGTCGCGCGGGAAGGGCAAAGCCTATCCGTTGGCCAAGTCTATGATCGTACTAAGATTCCCGTAAACCATATTGACGCTCTTGAGAGTGGGCGCTTTGATGAACTTCCTGAACCAGTTTATGTCGCTGGTTTTATCAAACGTTATGGCGACATGTTGGGTCTCAATGGTCAATCTTTGGCCGATGAGTATAAGCGCGCTGGTCAGCCAGTTGTGGAAAGTGGTCGCGGACTTTTCAATCGTGGTGGCGGTGTTCAGCAAGCTGTAGCTCCCTTGGTTTATGTCTCAAAACCACGAGTCGAGACTGAAGCACCGAGTTTCACTAAAACCTTTTTCTATCCGAGTTTGCTTCTAATTGCTGTTCTTGGTGTTGTTTGTGGTCTTGGTGCCTGGTACCAGACTCAAATGACTTCGCAAGATCCTGGCCTCTTGGCTCTGGGACGCTCGGCTGAGAGATTCAACCCCGGTCAGCTGCCTGCCACTGGAGTTGCCGCTGGTACTAATACTGTTAATGGCGCTGTCACCAACGGTGCCGCTGCGGTGCCTTCCACCGATAACAAAATTGCCTTATCGGCTAGTCAGCACGTTTGGGTTGAAGTGAAATCTGTTGCTTCTGGTCAGTCTCTCTTTACTGGTTATCTAGAAATGGGTGAGCGTCGCGACTTCCAGGATGCTCAAGGCCTGAGGGTAAGAGCTGGTAATGGCGGAAGTTTAACTGTTGATTATCTAGGCAAGAGTGAAGCTTTTGGCTTGCCTGGCAAAATTGCTGAGCGTGTTTTTGCCAGCACTCCTGCGCCTGTTGCTGGGGGGGATGCTTCTGCGACAACTGCCACTGGCGACTCTGCAATCAAGCCTGCTGTAACAACTGTAAAGTGGAAGCCGGCAGTGAGAAAAACAACCACAGATGGCTCTGTTAGCCAGGGGCGCCGCTCGCGCCGCTCTGAAGAAGGCACCCGCGATATTCCAGGCGTCTCATCTGGCGGCGGAACGCGATCTATCGATGTGCCATACCGCTACAATGATGGACGTCTTGATAACGACTAGCTTGACAACAACTTAGTTCAAATCAACTTGTTTGATGATAGCTAAAATCAAGCGCGGATGGAGAGTGTAATTAAATGCGTAACCCCAAGATTGGGGTGGTTTCTTTGGGTTGTCCCAAGAATGCCACTGATACTGAAGTGATGCTTGGTCTCTTAAACGAGGCTGGTTTTGAAGTCACCTTTGATAACGATGAGGCTGAGCTCTGTCTCGTTAATACCTGTTCTTTCATCGGTGATGCTCGCAAAGAATCTGTGCGCACCTTAGTTGAACTGGCGGATCAAGGCAAAGAGCTAATTATTGCGGGCTGTCTTGCTCAGCACTTCAAAGAGGAATTGCTCACTGAAATACCAGAAGCCAGAGCGGTTGTAGGTACTGGTGATATCACTAAAATAGTTGATGTAATTAAGGCTGTTGCGCGCGACTCTTCGCTGAGGGTCGTGGAAGTCAGTGAAGTGCCCAATAATTATGATGATGAAGTTTTGCCGCGGATGGTCACTGGCGTTGGCGCATCGGCCTATTTGAAGATTGCTGAGGGCTGCGATCACGCTTGTACATTCTGCATAATTCCGCTTTTGCGCGGCAAGTTTCGCTCACGCACGATTGAGTCGCTAGTAAAAGAAGCGCGCATTTTGGTTAAAGGCGGCGTAAAAGAAATCATTTTGGTGTCGCAAGACTCTAGTTATTACGGTCTCGATATTTACAACAAAATGGCTTTGCCTGAGCTTTTAGAAGCCCTTCATGAAATTGAAGATCTAGACTGGATCCGCATTATGTATTGCTATCCAACTGAAACAAATAGAGCCCTTCTGGAAGCGATTAAGCGCTTACCGAAAGTCGTTAAGTATGTAGATATTCCGCTGCAGCACTCTCATCCGGCTGTTCTGTCCGCTATGGCTAGACCAAGAAATCCAGAAAAAGTTATGGACCTGATTAGAGAGGTTCTGCCTGAAGCGAAGATTCGTTCTACTTTTATCGTGGGCTTCCCTGGCGAAACAGACGAGCAATTTGAGCATCTGGTGCAGTTTATTGAGAAGTATCGCTTTGATCGCTTGGGCGTGTTTACATACTCTAAGCAGATGGAAGTTCCTTCCGGGCATATGGACAATCAACTGACAGAGAAAGTCAAGAAAGCAAGACGTAATCGCATTATGCGTCTACAGCACGACATTGCTTTTGCTTCTAACCAAGCCATGGTTGGGCAAGTGATACCAGTTTTGATTGAAAGTTTTGATGAAAGTAAGAAGCTCTATATCGGTCGTAGTCAGTGGGATGCGCCTGGAATCGATAATCAGGTTTATGTGCGTGAATCGGCCGACGCTCCAGTTTATATGGCTGAAGTGAATATGGTGCTGGTAGAAGAGGCAAAGCCTTATGATTTGATTGGTGTCGCCTATAGTGGCACTGAGCAGGTGGTTGCGCCGGCTGTGAATGATCATGACGGTGCTCTTGTTACTGCTGTTTCGATTTCTCGCTAGCTTAATTCAATAGGCTAACTCTATGTCTGGTTTATCAGCTTGGTGCAAGTGGCTTCTTGTGGGTGTATGCTTTGCCTGGCTTTTTGCTGTCTTACCTGGCTCCAGTGCATCAGCTGTTCGTGTTGGCCTGGCTATTCTGCTTCTGCTCTGGGCCTTATGCGCTCCCTTTGTGCTGTCTTGGTGCATGGTTGATCTTGCCGGTTGGGCCTTTCATCAAGGCTATTATTCGCTAGCTCTTGCCCTGGCTCGATTAGGAGTACAGAGCGACAGTGCCGTGCAGCCTTTGGTGCAGGTGGCCGGTTTGAGCGATTCGCCCTTTGCTGCTTTCAATTCACTAAACTTAGCTAACTCTGAAATGGTGGGCGGGCAATTTATTGCCGCAAAGGAGAGGCTCACCGCTGCCTTGGCACAGTCTGATTGTATGGCTGGAATGCCAGCCACTACTTCGGTAACGCCCTTCGTCTTAAGTCACTTGGCCAGTGTGGAGCAATGTCTTGGTAATTTTGAGCAGGCCCATTCTTTTCTCACACGCTCGATTAATCTCAAGAGCAATAGCATAAAAGATTGCGAGAGTTCTAGTGAAAAACTGGCTCTAGAACGTGCTATCGCAGCCGATCGTCACGCTTTGGGATGTTTCTTTGAAAAACGTTTGGCCATGGTCGAAGCAGAGAAAAATTATTTGGCTGCGTTAGAAATCTTAGAACGGTCTGTCGATGTCAAAGGCGAATTGGTCGAGTGGGAAAGTGAGATGAGGGCCAGCTTTGTTAATGGCCTGGGTGAGCTTTATCTGCGTCAGGGTAAAGTTGATCTTGCCGAACCCTTGCTGCGTCAAGCCTGCGCACTTCGCAGTTCGCGCTTTCCGGCCAATCATCCAATTATGTCGGCCTCCTATGATGCTCTTGCTCGGCTCGAGATAGCTAAAGGTAATCTATCAGAAGCTGATTCCCTGCTGAAGCGAGCCTACAAGATTCGGCTGCACTACTGCAAAGATAATTTGTCTGACCTTGCCGATACTCAGCTCTCTCTGGCGAAGCTTAAGCAAAGCCAAGAACAGTATGTGGAGGCTGAGAATCTTTTGCGTCAGGCTTTGCTCGCCAAAGAAAAGGTTTTTGGGGCTTGCCATCCTGACGTGGCCGAAGTACTTGAGGCCTTGAGCCAGCTATTGAAGGGGCTAGATCAGAAAGAAGAGCGATTAACTGCTGAAGTATCATTGCTGAGTGAGAGAGCCGCTGCAATACGTATTTTCTATGCCGTTAAATAGACTTTGATACTTGCAGTGCTCGTGCGGAATGTTCGCGAGCAATTTTGAAAAGATTGTCTGCCATGGCTAGATGATCGTAGTCGAAGTTTTGACAGAAATATTGCAACTCTTCCAGGCCGTCTGCAGCTTGAGCTATGGCATGTCGCATCCACTGTAGGGCTGGTTTAAGAGTGAGTGGCGGAGGGTTATCTGTAAATTCGTTGCTGGCTTTGAGCAAGGTCTTCTCAATATCACCGACATATTGCGAAAATTCTTCTAACAGTTGTTCATCATAGATATCTTGAGAGAGTGCACTCAGGCGTTGTTTGTACTTCGATAATATTGATTCTATTGAGCGTCTGAGCGGATGGAAGACTTGCCTGAGATAGCGCTCTCTTGCCTTTTCTTCATCTAGCGAGTCTTGCACACTGGTGGGCATGTGCATGCCGGTGTATGGTTTTGTCCGTATTACAACTGAGTCGTAATGCGCCCTTTTTTCGCTGTCCATCAAGGTCTCATAGGCCTCGTTGATGGACATCATCTGTTCAGTTTCGCTCACGACCTGATTGTCAGGTTTGGCATGAAAAGATAAATCAGGGTGCACAGACTTAACTAGCTTGCGGTAGGCCTGCTTAATTTCAGCCCTACTGGCATTTGTGTTAGATGCCAGGCCGAGAATTTCGTAGTGGTTGGTTTTCTTGCGCGCCATAAGCTAATTATATTGGTCCTTGGCACTTTATTCTTTTGATCATTTGTTATTTAGGGGTCACGGGGAAGAATAACCTCATTTCACCTATTTTGGCACAGCCTTTTTTCTTGTAAATCGTGAAATAGTTCTCTTAGCCAACCTATTGGTTGTCCCGTGAGCGTTGAATAAATTTGTATTCACTGAGCCAATCTGTGCTTTGCCCATTCTGTAAAACACTAGGGTTGGGCTGGTGTACTTAGGGTCTTGAACCAGTCGATCGATAAAATCGTTTGGTTGATTTGAGAATAGGATTGGCCAGTGGCAACGTCGTCTACCGAAGCCTTTCTTCTGCAGCACCAATAAAGTGTCTTGCCACGCCACAGCATGTCAGCCATGGTCACATATTTGGCTTGGTCAAAGCCAATCTGCCTACGGTGAATTAAAACGATGAGTAGTACCGCCAGCAGTGCGGCAAGAGTTAGGACCGGCCCAAACATCTTCTGAGAATTGAGCCCCACGGCCTTGCTGGATGCACATAAGCTTAGGGATTCGTTCTTGAATGACCTTGGCCAATAAAGGCAGGTACTGTGCATAAGAGCAAAATGGTTGGCGGATCGGCGTCAATGAAGTCGAGGTAGGGCCGCTGCCCGTTTAAGAGCAGTTTGCCCATTTCTAGCCGCAGAGCAGTCTCTGGCGCAATTGCATAAGGATTGGTGACCAAAAACAGCAAAATGCCAAGCAGGAAGATGACGGCGCTGGCCAGCAAAATCTGAAGCTCTACTGACTGACGACGATTTTCTAACATAATGCTATTGAGGGATAATCCCAGTCCTGTTAAAAATGCTCAGAGTGTATCATTCTGACTGTTCGCAACGGTCTATAATCAGAAGATGTTCTGCCCATTTTGTAATCATCGTGACAGCCGAGTGCTCGAATCCCGCCTAACGGCGGAGAATTCGGTCAGGCGCAGGCGAGAATGCGAAGGTTGTGGTAAACGCTTCACTACATATGAAAAGCTAGAGACTGTCCAGTTTCTTGTGGTCAAGCGCTCTGGTATCCGCGAACCTTATATTAGAGATAAGCTTAGAGCGGGAATTAGCCGCGCTTGTGCAAAAACCACTGTAACCGCTGAGCAAATAGATGATTTAGTTGATTCGGTTGAGAATGAATTGCTGGCTTCTGGTCGCAGAGAAGTAGCCGCTTCGATGTTGGGTGAGATAGGTTTGCGGCTGCTGAGCAATCTCGACCAGGTAGCCTATGTGCGTTTTGCCTCTGTCTATCGGCAGTTTCGTTCGATTGAAGACTTCATTGCTGAGCTTAATCTATTGCGCTCCGAGCAAACTGTTAGAAAAGACGGAAGCGATCGTTTAGATGTTGTCGCACCGCCGGTGGTGCTGCGCGGCGGCAAAGGCGGCTCGACTTGATTCTTCGGCTTGGTGGCCTTTGAATTGTTTAGATTAGATGAAAGATCTCAAATGTGGCTTAATGCTTGTTTGCGCTTGCCCCACAGGCCAGAGATGACCGTGTTACAATCGCAGACCGCTTGTATATATACCTTCGAAGAACCAATTAGTGAACTGGCATAATTATGAATAGCATTATTAAAGAGATTGAAGCCCCACTCCTGAAGTCGAACCTTCCCAAGTTTGATGTTGGCGACACCGTTAAAGTGTTCGTTAAGATCAAAGAGGGCGGCAAAGAACGTACTCAAGGTTATGAAGGCGTTGTAATCAAGCACTCCGGTCACGGAGTCGGTGAAACCTTCACCGTTCGTCGCGTTTTCCAGGGTATTGGCATTGAGAGAGTATTTCTCGTTCATAGCCCACGCGTCGAGAAAATCACAGTATTGCGCCGTGGCGACGTTCGTCGCGCCAAGTTGTACTACTTGAGACAGCGTACCGGCAAAGCTACTCGTATTAAAGAGAAGCTAGGCGGTAAGAAAGTTGTCGCTCAAGTACAGGCATCTGCCCCAGCTCCGGCTCAAGGCTAATCCTTAAGACTAAAATTGGTAAGAGTTGAGCATTAAGAAAATCTCTACCAGATCTGCACGCTCCTCTGGGGGTGCTAGCAATTCTAGTAATGGAAATTCTAGTACTGGCAGATCCAATGACGCATTATCTCAGGCTGGACGCAAAACTAAAAAAGTAACTGGCAAGAATTCAGATCTTGCCGCCAAAGCCGCCCAATCTGCCCGTTCTGCGGGACTTGGGCGGCGTCCCTCTAAGTTTGCCAGTGCGGTTAGCAGCGCCGCCCCTGCTGCGGCTGTACCAGCTGGTCGGCCGACCAAAGTAGTTCGCAAACCCAAGGTCGCGAGTACACCTTTTCAGCGCTTGACTGAGATCGTCAAGTGGGTTGATTTAGTTATAGAAGTGCTCGATGGACGTCTCCCTGAAACCACCAGGCATCCAGCTTCTAAAGATATTTTCGGCAATAAGCCACGGGTTTTGATCTATTCAAAGTCAGATTTGAGTGATGGCGATAAGCTCCGAGCCTTTGTCAAAATTGCCAGCGAGCAAGAACAAAAAGGCCCGCCTGAAAAGCGCCTGATCCTTGATTTGAAATCAATGGCTCACAAGAACACTTTTGTTGAAGCGGCATTGGCTGTAACTGCCGACAAACGTGCGGCTTTAGCAAAGAAAGGCCTTTTAGCCAGGCCAATGAGAGCTTGTGTTGTTGGTATTCCCAACGTCGGCAAGTCGTCTTTGATCAATTGGTTTGTTGGAAGAAAGAAGGCTAAAACCGGAGATTCTCCAGGTGTAACCAGGGGAACCCAATGGATACGAGTTCATCCCCAGTTAGAGATGCTTGATACTCCAGGAATTTTGCCCGCTAATTTGTTTTCTCCGGAAGAAAGGCAGCGTTTGGCCCTGCTCAATTTGCTTCCGGCTGAAGGCTATGACAACCTTGAGATTGCTAAATTTGGCTTGATGCTGATGAAAAAGTATTACCCAAGTAGACTCGAGACCTATTTGCCAGGACTATCTACCTATGAAGATGGCCTTGACTACATAGCAGAGAAGAAGCACTATTTAGCATATGGCGGAAGACTCGATCACTACCGTGCTGCCACAATTTTCCTGCGTGATTTGCGGGCGGGAAAACTGGGAGACCTCACTTTTGATCATACCTAAGTCGCTTTCTCTCTCTCGATTATAAGTAAGCAAATGGTTCAAACCAGTTTTTCGAAATTGTTAGCTTTCGATTCGCGTATTTTGAAGCAAGCTCAAAAGGGCAATTCTAGTCTCGTTGGTAGCAAAAAAACAGGCTCCAATCGTGGCAGCGCTCAACAGTTAAAGCTTTTCCCGACTCTTTCATCGGGCCTGGTAGGAGTGGACGAAGTCGGCCGTGGCTGCCTATCGGGCCCTGTTGTGGCCGCTGCTGTAATCTTGCCTCAGATTGGTAAGAAGTCTTTTCTGGCAGAAGAACTGAGCGAATTAAACGATTCAAAAGCGCTTAGTCAAAGGCAACGAGAGCGTTTGTCTGAAATCTTACGGGCCAATTGCCGCTTTGCCGTTGCCGAGGCTAGCCCTGCTGAGATTGACCAAGTCAACATTTTGCAAGCCAGTCTGCTAGCGATGAGGCGGGCTATTGAGGCGCTTCTTTTGAGTGTTGAAAGTAGTCCAGAGCAATTATTGTTGCTTGTGGATGGCAATCAGAAAGTTAAGGGCTTGAACCTTGAGCAAGTTACTGTGATTCAGGGTGATAGCCGCTCTGCATCTATTGCAGCAGCTTCTGTGATAGCTAAAGTTTATCGCGATGCTTTGATGCTTGAGCTATCTCAGCAGCATCCAGCCTACAGTTGGCATAGCAATAAAGGCTATGGCTCAAAAGCTCACCGCGCCGCCATTGCGAAACATGGGGTGACAAAATGGCACCGCCTTAGCTTTCGCTTGTTTGAGTCTGAGTAAACTGTCTCTGTTAGCGAGTTCTAGCTGGCAAGTTCGGTGTGCCACCCTCAGGACCGACATTCTCGAATTTTTTGATTTTCTGTTCTGTCTTGCCGCCGCCATCAAGTACTTGAGTCTTGGATAGCTGATCAACGATATAGTCAACGCCGCGCCATGAAATCATGAACATACGTTCGCCCATTTCGATCAAATTGGTTTCACGTAAATACCAGAGGGCGAATTCCATTTCGGCTACGTTGTCAATCGACAGAATATCCATCATCATCTTGGCGGTTGCGCCGCCAGTTTGTGGTCGTTTCTTACGCTGACCAAGAAGAATTTGCAAGATAGCCAAGCGCAGTTCGATCTCATTCCAGGAAAGACCAGTTTTGGGAATCTTCGGCAGCGAGTCTTTACCGAATTGCGAAGGAGCTCCGCTGGGGCCGCCACCTTGAGCTGAAGTAGCCGCAGCTTTAACTTCTTTGGCGCCGAGGGACATATCGTAGGCTGCCCGTTTGCCCTCATCAGAGAGAGTACGCCAGGCTTCTGTGATAATGCGGAATTTCTCAGCGTCGCCAGACTCACCGTTGTCGGGGTGGTACATCGCCGCTAGGAATCTATAGGCATAGCGAATAATCGTCGGGTGGGCATCTCTGTCTACTTGTAAGAGTTCGTAGTAGCTGATCTCTTTGAAGTTCTTTCCTACAGGGCCGCCAGAATTGCCCTGGTTTTGATTGTTTCCGCCCCCTTGGTTTGGATTTGGAGCGGGAGGTGGTTGCCACGACATGATTTATAGTCCTTTCAATACGTTTTGAGCGATGACCAGGCGTTGAATTTCTGATGTGCCTTCATAAATTTCGGTGATTTTAGCGTCACGCATATAACGTTCCACTGGGTAGTCGGTAACGAAACCGTACCCGCCGAAAATTTGTACACATTTTACAGTACTTCTCATTGCCACTTCGGAGGCAAATAGCTTAGCTTGGGCTGCAAGTTTGGTGAATTTATCACCGCGGTCTTGAGCGACGCAAGCGTTGTAAGTTAGCAAGCGAGCAGCGTCAATTTCGGTTTGCATTTCAGCAAACATAAATTGAATAGCTTGAAACTGGTTGATTGTTTTATTGAAAGCAACCCGCTCTTTGCTGTACTTGAAAGCGTGATCCCAGGCTCCTTGCGCAATGCCGACTGCTTGGGAGGCGATACCAATTCTGCCACCATCAAGAGTGACCATTGAGACCTTAAAACCGTCGCTTTCGCTGCCTAGCATATTGGCCACAGGTACTGGTGTATCTTCAAAATTAATTTGGCAGGTCGATGAGCCTTTGATGCCTAGCTTGTCTTCGAGCTTGCCAAAGGTGAAACCGGGCGAACCCTTTTCTACAATTAGAGCTACTAGGCCTTTGTGCTTCAGTGCTTGGTCCGTTTGGGCAATCACTAAGTAGTAGTCGGCTTCTACTCCGTTTGTAATCCAGTTTTTTGATCCATTTAAAATAAACTGGTCGCCTTTGCGAATGGCCATGCATTTGGCTGCAGCTGAGTCTGAGCCAGAATCTGGTTCAGAAAGAGCAAAGGCACCGAGCTTTTTGCCTTGACACATGGGCGGTAAAAAGCGCTTTTTTTGCTCTTCGGTACCGAAAATATAGATTGGTGTGGCGCACAATGAGACGTGAGCGGAGTAGAGTACTGAAGTGGTGGCACAGGCGCTACCTAATTCTTCTACAACAGTACTGTATGAGACGTGGTCCATACCGGCACCGCCATACTCTTCAGGAAACGGTAGGCCGCAAAGATCCGATTGGGCTAGCAGATCCCAGTTCTCGCGGGGAAAGCGATGATTGCGGTCGACTTCAGCAGCTCTTGGAGCGAATTCCGCTTGGGCTAGTTCTCTTACTGTTTCTTTGATTAACTGCTGATCTTCAGTCAGTCGAAATCCTAATGGCAAGTCTTTCAGTGTCGTAGCTGTCAACATTGTTCACCTGATAATTTGGTCAAGTTTCAATTTATACCGTAATTGCTGATCATAGCACCCGAAAGTGCCTCTTGAAGCCTAAAGCATCTTGATGATGCGCCAGAGTTAGCTAGAGTACGATAGAGTATTGGGTAACTAGAATTCACTGTGTGTAGGAAACAAATCGTGGCGGATATCAAGGTACTCTATGTAGAGGATTCAAGAAGCTCAAGCCCTAAACTGAGGCAGGCGCTTAAGGATGAAGGGTTATCCATCGTTTTTTGCGGCGGTGGTTTTGATGCTTTAGACGAATTAGCCAGCGATGGCGCTGATATTGTCGTCGCCGCCACCAAGGTAAGCGACCTCAGTGGTTATCAATTGGCGAGCTTGATTAAATCGAGTGAGCTTGTCAGTCAGCTGCCAGTAGTACTTTTCTTTAGTGGTGAAACCGCTACCGACGATTTTTGGATCAAGGCTGCCCGTCCTGACATTGTGGTTGGTGAAGAGGATCTCAAGGAGCCAACCAAGGTTGCTCGTATGATTCGAGATCTGGCTGAAAATGCCCGTCTTTCTGGTTGGGAAAAGTCCATAGGTCGCGGCGTATTGGTTCCTTCTGAAGGATTTTCATCAAATAATTTGGTGGAAAGCTATTCGAGCTTGCTCAACGATTTAATTTTGGAGCGGGCGGTCAATCGCACTGCCCGTACTCTCACTGCTCTGGTGGAGCCACGTAGTCAATTCTTAGAGGCTTATTTCACTTTCATCAGTGAAATATTCCAACCCGATCTTATGGGTATTGTTATCGCAGATGTTAATTCCCCTTGGGCAGCTATTCAAGTGAAAGAAAGTGTTTCACAAGATGCCTATGACCCAATGATGACCAGCTTGCTCAAGCAGCTTAAACTGCCTGCCGATCTTAAGGTTGAGCTTCGCGGCGAGCTGCTACAAGACAATGTCACGGCAGCAAGAAGCCTGGCCAGTGTAGAAGTCTTGACAGTGGCCTCCGAGAAACAAGGAATGGGTGCTTTGGTCTTTGCTAGTGCCGAGAAGAATGCTTTTAGCGCTGGCGCTAAAGCGTTCATGGGCGTTTTGAAGCAAGAGCTTAAACCGGTGATTCAACTTTTGCTTGCCAAGCAAGAAATTGAGGAATTACATTCTCGTGAAGCTTATAGAGCTGCTATAGACTCACTGACGGGTCTATACAATCTCGAATTTTTGGTTGGATTCCTGCAACAGCAGTTGCTTTTCTCTTTCCGCCAGCGTCTTCCTGTTGGAATGGCCATTATTGATGTCGATAATTTTGCCAAGGTCAACGAAGAACATGGCTATGAGATTGGCGATTCGGTGCTCAACACCGTTGCCAATAAGCTTCTGCAGATTACACGGTCAAGCGATTTGATCGCTCGCTATGGTGGCGATCAGTTTGCCGTTGTTTTGCCCAATACTGACTTAGCAGGTACACGAGTACTTGGCGAGAAAGTGCGCTCGGAGATGGAGTTTACCAGTTTTGGTCATGAGAATGGTCGTAAAGGTCCAAAAGTGACAGTTTCAGTTGGCTGCGCCAATTTCAATATGGAAGATTTGAATCCTGAGACCATTTTGCGTGATGCTAAGATTGCCCTACGGCAAGCTAAAGAGGCTGGACGCAATCAAGTTTGCAGCTAGCTAAAAATAGCTTTGTTTAGGTTAGGGCCGTGTAGAAGCTGTCGATGGTTTGCAGAATTGTTGGCTCGTCGATTCTTGCCAAAAGGTTAGCCAGAAGAATTGTGGCACCTGCACCTACTCCTTCTTTGACATGGCCCTCTTCATAGGCTCTCAGGCCAGCATGACAAGATTCAGTTAGAGAAAAATGGCTGGCTACGAACGGAGCATCAACCAGCTGCGCCAGTTTGGCTGTTTCTGACCATTGATCATGGGCGACCCATTTGGTTGTTGCCACCATTATGTTGTTGAGCTGACAAGCTTGATTGTGTGCTAGCTGATTTGCCAGGGCGTAGACGGCAAGCATTTGCGAGCCACCGCCAAGAATAGTGATGCCATCATTTCGATTGGTGTTGCGTCTAATGATAAATCCTACTGCAAATGCTTGCATCGGGTCTCCCACTGCTGCGATAGCCGCAAGGGGATTAGCTTTGAAGTAGCCAGGAATGGCCGCTGTTTCGATTTCAAGCCGCTTAGCTGCTGCAAGCATACCGGCTTTAGCCAGGGCGATTTTTTGTTCGTGGTTGCAGGTTGGAACGCTGCTGGAGAGTAGATTTTCCGCCTCTATGCCAAGAACCATGAAAATGGCTTGGGCTGTAGTGGTGCCTCCCGGTACACATTCAGCTAAAATGGCAAGCGCTTCTTCTGTTTTGCCTTTTCCTTGGCGCGCGCTTTCGGCGCTTTCTAGATCATCAGCTAGTTTGCTACCGGCCTGATAGAGCTTGTTTACCAAATCGAGAGAAAGAGCCTGGCCGGAGATGATTGACTTAGCTGCTTCGGTTCCAGCTTTTATATGGTCGATGTGTGGACTGCTAAAACTGCCGCAGTCTACTATTGTAGTTAGGTGAGGTATTAAGCTCAAAGCTGCTCTGGTTAGCACCACCGGTGATGCAATTCCAGTTGGCGACACGGGTAATTTTTGTTCGATCTCTAAGTGCGAAAGTAAGATGTCAGCATCCAGAGCTGGAGTTAGACGACGCAGTTCTGCGCTGCTCCCTGCCGCCGAAACCCCGTCTATATCGCTCACTTCGCTGCCAGCTAAAGCCAATATGAAATCGATGCGTTGGGCCAGACGGATGCGCTCTACTAATTTTATTGCGCGATCGTTGGAGTCAAAGACGATGTCTACCAAGTCAGCTTTAATTTTTGTCAGCACCACTTTTCCCATTTTCACGAATGACTACGCAGTCTCTTACTACTTCGCACAACATCGCTGTGCTCATTGGAATGATAATTAGGCTAGATAGGCCCTGCCAGATTTCGCATATATATGACACGGGCGTCGCTGCCAGGTTTTGACTCGCCTCAAGGGCCGGTTTAAAAGGAACAACCAAAGCATAAGGTGTAGTAATTACAGTTACTGCTATAAAAGCCAATAGAGAAACAACACTTAAAGCTGGAGATGTAGTGATGGCAAGCCAGAGCGACTCAATTGAAGTCTCCTTGACGGTCCTGTCAGACATTGATGAAACCGCTAAGGTTGTAATTGAATAGTTGGAGAGACATAGGCCGACGATGGCCATAACTACCATGGCGCCTTGACGCAGGTTCAAGACTTCAGGATCGAGCTTATAAGCTTGGACCGTTTCGGGGCTGAGGCCAACCACGATGAAAGAACAGGCGCACCAGACAAAAATAAGGGGCATCATGATGATTGAGCTCACCAGCCAGCTTTTGGCTAGAAAAGCTTTATGGTGCCTGATTGCCTCTAGACCTTCGTCCAGGTAGGTTCTAATTTGAGCAGAGGCGATTCTATCTTCTAAATCTAAGGGGCAGCGCAAGAATGCTCTGATAAAACCAGTGAGGCGGACAAGGCCGATAAAGAGGGAGAGAATAAGCAATATGCCGGTGATGATCATGCCGGTGGCGAAACCAATTAGTGTAGGGATGAGGACATTGCCGTCAATTACCCCATCAACTTTCAGCACAGTTAGTGAGCTGAGGCTGCCTGTCAGGATAATTCCAGCCAAGGTCGAGAGAATTATTGGTGTTTTAAAAATTGGCACAAAAGCCAGGGCAAATTGCCAGGTGTGTTTCCACCAGCCGGCATGAAAAAAGCGGGCAAGGGTTGTTTTGCTGACGATTATTGGTCGCTCGTTCGAGTCAGGCTGCGGTTTCAAATTTCACGGTTCCAGTTTCGTGCTCTTAGCTCTAATTTCTCAGTTTTGCCTTCTTTTGAGCCTGAGATTGTCTCTGTTCTCTTTCGCTAGCGGAAGTTTACATAACATTAAGCGCTATTTACTCACCGTCCTAGCTTTTTGCTCACTTGCTCAATCTCCCATGCATGGCGGCTTTTAACCCCTATTTGTAAGGTTCTGGTAGGCAGAAATAGAGTCTTACGAGCTTACAGTAAGTGAGTCTAAGAAAGATTCTTGACAAACTGTGCGAAGATTTCGAAAAGCAAGGAGATCCTCATGATTCTGTCACTGGGCAATGCTAGCGAAAAGGTAATAGAAAGGATTCGTCAGAATCTTTCTTCACGCGGCTTAGAGAATACCTTAGTTAAATGCGCCAAGACTACATTGGTGGTTATAACTTCTGATGCCGATAGCTTACCAGGTCATGTCTTCAGCCAAATGGATGGTGTGCAGAAAGTTGTGCGCTTGAGCAATCGCAGCCCCCTTGGTAAAGATTTGGCTCAGACAGTGGTTACTCTCTCTCCGGCGAATTCTAACTCTGGTTTGGTCCAGCTTGGTGGTGGTCTTCCACCCATTGTTGTTTCTGGGCCTTGTGCTATCGAAGGCCGAGAGCAAATTATAGAACTAGCACATGAGGTCAAGGGCGCTGGTGCTGTAGCCCTTCGTGGCGGTGCTTATAAGCCACGTACCTCCGCTTACGATTTTCAGGGCCTGGGTCTAGACGGTCTAAAGTATATGAAAGAAGCTGGGCTGCAGACCGGTTTGCCTGTGGTGAGCGAAGTGGTTTCGATTGAGCAAATTGAACCTTCGTCGCCATATCTTGATGTCTTTCAGGTGGGCGCTCGCAATATGTACAACTATGAGCTGCTCAAAGAGCTAGGACGGCAGCGCAAGCCCGTACTTTTGAAGCGAGGCATGTCGGCTACAATTGACGAGCTTCTACAGGCGGCTGAATACATACTGCTGGAAGGTAATCTCCAGGTGATTTTATGTGAGCGCGGTATTCGCACTTTCGAAAATCGCACGCGCAATACCTTAGACTTATCAGCTGTGCCTGTGATCAAATCATTAACTAGTTTGCCTGTGATGGTTGACCCGTCACACGCTGTCGGTAAGCGTGATTTAATCGCTTCTATGTCTCGTGCTGCCATTGCCTGTGGTGCTGATGGTTTGATTATCGAAAGTCACTGTACTCCAGATAAATCAATCTCTGACGCCGCTCAGGCCATCGAACCGTCTACTCTTGCAGCAATAGTGAACGACACGCACACTATTTATGCGGCCCTCAATCCTGCTGCGGCTCTCAATGTCATGGACAAAACAAAGGCGAAGAATGATATCAGAAATGAGGCCGTGACAGTGTCTAAGTCATCAGCTCGCACCCTAGCAGGGGCGCCAGGTTCATAATACCGTTCTAGCTACTTGATTTTTAGCTACCTGATGTACCCGATTCTTAGCCGCCAAACCTTTAGCTGCCAGGTCTCTGTCTTTCAGGTCCGAAGCGCTCCAAGATTTTGACGAAGTTGTCATTTACCATAATTTCTGGCGGAGTATTGCCGAATACTTCGGCTACCATCTTTTTGAAGACTGGTTTGCCATTGCCTTTGCTTGGAAGTTGTACCTTCATGCCGCCTTCGTAGACGGGTCTTAAGATCACCATGCCATCGATATTTGCAGCATTGGCTGTGAAGCGATTGAAGCCTGCTCCGTCGGCTCCTACGCCGTGCTCGTTCAAGCGTGAAACTTCGATAAAGTGAGGTGAGCGGGTGTTGGGTTGATTGATGAAGCGGCCGTTTCTACCGAAGAGCACGATGGTTCCGTCCTCAGGCAGGTTGCCATTGCGCTGGCGATCTAAGATTTCTTTGAGAATGGGCTGTTGTTCTGCAACATCCAGCAGCTGTTTGTTTCTCGAATCGTCGAGCAGTCTGGTTTTGGCTGCAAGGTGTTCTTGAATTTCAGACAATCTTCTCTCTGGTGAGCCAGTATTGACACCACGGCCTGGTTCGCGCAAATCGCTCAACTTTTCGCGATAACCTTTGTATGAGTTTGGCAGATTGTTCATCATGCCCTCTAGCTGGGCTACTGCTTCGGTGGCGACTTGTCCGCGCTTGCCAGCATCCGGGATTTGGGCAAGTTCTTTAGATGCGGCTTTGGCGTATTCGCCCACTATTTTGAGAGCACGAGTATATGATGGTGCTCTATCTGCTCCCAGTTGCTCCTGAGCTCTTGCTGCGTTTTGCTCAGCTCTCGTGCGGGTTTCTGCTAGATTCTCGCCCGGCTGTGCGCGGTAGGTGCCACCATCTATGTCACTAATTGTGCGCTGGTTTGTTTCAATCTCTCTGCCGAGTTGATTGGCGCGCACCACAGCCTCAGCGTTGCCTTTAGCCGTACTTAGTTGTTGACTAACTTGTAGTCGCTCGATTGCTGGCTTTTCTGTTACTGCGGCAGCTGGCTTGATGGGGGCATCTGCTAGAGGTTTTGCTACTTCCACTCTTGTTGGTTCAGGTGGTTGAGCGACCACGTCTTTGGCTGCTACTGGTGCTTCCAGCGCTTTGCTAATTGGATTATGGCCAGTTGCGGCCTCGGCTGCAACAGCTGGAGTTTGCTTTGGTACCAATACTTCGGGTATCACGGCTGTAGGCTTGGCTGTCTCAGCAACTACTGGTTTTGCTACAGTTTCTTTGACGACTACAGGTTTTTCGTGGGCAATCTTTAGGCTAGGGTCTGCTTCTAGGGCAGACATTCGGCTTTGGTGCAGAGTCACCAACTCTTGAGCGCTTACAGTCAGCGTCTGGCGTTGCTCTCTTACTGCCGTTAGTTCGCCTTCGGTTGCCTTTATTTCCTTTTCGATTGCTGCTTGCTTGCCTGGCTTCGCCTGTTCAGCGGCGCTTAGGGCTGCTTGTGCCTCAGTAACTCTTTCTCTGGCGCGGCCAATCGCTTCGTTGCCACCCATTGTTTTGGCTTCTTCAAAGGCAGCTTTGGCGTCACGGAATTGTTGGTTCTTAGCATCGAAAGCAATCTTCTCGGCAGTTGGTCGACCATCGGCAGTGCGATCTTCTCTGATCAGGCTTCGGGCTTGTTCGCGTTCCTGGAAGAGGCGATCATGCTCTTGTCGCTTGCTGCTGATTGTTCGACCGACTTCTTCTGCGCTTCTAAGATTCTCTTGGGCACGGGTTAGCTGAGCTTTCTCGGGCAGCGGACCATTAAGTGCTTCGCGCTCTTGAATTTGTCTGGTCATTTTGCCGGAGAGTTGAGTCTCTTTTGCTGCCAGGGCCAAGTTTTCTTGATGGATAGTGCTGAGCTTTTCTTTGGCTACAACTAAGTGGGTGTCATCAGCTAATTGTGATTTCTTTAGTTGGGCCTGAAGGTCAGCGAAAGAGCCAGTGGTTTTAGGTTTGGTATTGACGATATCTTTGACTTGGTCGAAGACGCCAGCGCCTGCGCTTGGTTTTGCCTCTTTGCCAGCAAAGCTACGTGACAAACCAGAGAGGTGGTCATTCCCGAAGAATTCAGATGTCTTGGCGAATTGGGCTTTGCCGCTTGCCAGTGCATCCACATGCCAGTTCGGCTTCAGGTTCATGCCTGCTTTCATGCCGATTCCGCCAGAGAGACCAGCTAAGGTGGCATCAAAGAGAATGGCACCGCCGTTGGCTGCTACTTGTCGGCGATTAGCCTCAAGGTGTGCTCCTGAATGATAGGCCTCAGAGACGGCTCCGATAGTTGCTTGGGGACGTCCAGCACTAAACTCGCTATATACCCAGGCTGCACCCATCCCGAGACCAGCTACGGCTGCCACAGGCACTCCGAACTTGCCCATTTTGCTAACAGCGCTAAGGCCATAGCCAACGGCAAAGCTTTCTGCCACGGTGGTCGCTGTGGCAATTTTGTTGTCCGCGGCGTGACTTACCCCGTTTACCATACCGTCCATTAGGCCGCCAGCCAGAACCGTTGTTGCTCTCATCGTGCCGCTTACGGCGTTATCACCCTTGAAATTTAGAACATCGAGTGCCAGCCTTGAGCGTGATTCTTGGTCGGTGGAGCCGTTGTCTGCCAAATCGGACCCGGTCTGGGTGAATTCCGTTCTGAGATTGAGTCTATGGTGCAGCTCTGGCATTATGCGGGTTCTCCAAGAAAATGGGGTGTTGAGCTTTAGCTTTTCGGTGCTCGACGGGGATGGTTTGATTGCCAAGGTGAGAGCCGTGGTTTATGAGATGCATCTTAGGCTCATGCCAAGGGCAAGTCGATTGGGGAAAATCCCCATCACCTCGTATAACTCCCATGCTTTTGTGAGACGCGATTACAAAGTAGGCACCTGGCTTGATTTGAGGCTTTTGATTGTTTTAGATTGGCCAATATAAAGGAATCGACCCTGAAAATTAGCAAGGAGGCAAGCGAATTGTTCTGGGGCTAAGCCTGGATCATTTCTGCTCTTGGCCTTTCAATTTATTGTTGGCCTTGTGGCTCAAACTGGATATATAAATAGAACGGTCTATGTAAACGGAAAGTCTTGGGTTTAAGAAGCTCAGAAAATTGCCAAGCTTGATTAATAGCTAGATAAGTTGCTAGATTACATTTGAAAAGCTGGTGCACGCTCAAAGTGCAGGGTGCAAGTGTCTACTGTATATGTAACCTGCATGCAGTCGTAAGAAGTAGTCGTTTGAGGAATATTCAAGTTTAGATGCTCACTGGAATACTATGCCTGGCAGTTTTTCTTGTCATGGCTATGTTTATGTATGCCAGGCGCATATCTGCTCTTCTGGCCTTACCGCTAATGGCCTTTGCTATCGCCTTGATTGGGGGCGTGGAGCCTAAGGCGATTGTCAAAGATGTTCTTAGCGCTGGCTCGCTCAAGTTGCATAGCGCTTATACCACCACCATGTTTGGTGCCATGCTGGCTGAGCTGATGAACAAGCATGGCATGGCTCGTGCCCTTGTGCGTTGGGTGGCCGAGTTTGCTGGAGACAATCCCTATTTGCTTGGCATTTTACTCACAGCGGTAACGGCTCTCTTGTTCTCGACATTGGGTGGCCTCGGTGCCGTTATCATGGTCGGTACTATCATTCTGCCGGTTATGCTCTCTCTGGGGATTCCAGCCTTAGGTGCTGCTGGCTTGTTTTTGTTTGGTATTTCACTTGGTGGAATGTTCAATCTCACTAACTGGCAGCTTTATACAGATGTCCTCAAGGTTGAGCAGCCAACCATAGTTTCTTTTGTTGTGCCTTTTGCACTCATTCTGTCGTTTGTTGTAATGCTATTTCTGGCTATTGAGTTGAAGGACAAGCGTAACCTCAAATTTCTTGCTTTAGGTTCGGCTTTACTTGCCATTATCTACCCGTTAATCGATCAATTTACTCCAGCCGGGGTCGCTTCTAAGGAACCACTTTCAGTATCGTATTTGGTGGCCGGAATTGGGCTTGTTCTGTTGTCGGTTTTTGCAGCGGTTAGGCATTGGCGCAAGAGTACCGATCTGCCTGGCATTGCTTTGTTTACGCCAGTTATTCCTCTACTATTTGTGCTTGTCTTCCGCTGGGAGATTATCCCTTCCTTCATGCTGGGAATTGTTTATGGCGTTCTTACTACATGGAGTGCTCAATCGATCAATCTGCTCACCCGTTCAATTATTGACGGCGTCAGTAATGTCATTCCCGCGGTGCTTCTGATGATGGGTATTGGCATGCTAATCGTTGCGGTGATGGACCCTAAGGTTA
This sequence comes from Obscuribacteraceae bacterium (SeqCode), assembly GCA_044378815.1. Classification (GTDB taxonomy): domain Bacteria; phylum Cyanobacteriota; class Vampirovibrionia; order Obscuribacterales; family Obscuribacteraceae. Next base: position 228,224 of record JBIPOV010000002.1, read on the forward strand.
GTGATTCTATTGCCCCAATAATTAAGTCTGTGGTTCCAACTACGGCTGTGTCTTATGTCTTAGTTTTCGCTCTGATATCGCCGTTGGCTCTTTACCGTGGGCCGCTCAGCCTGTGGGGGATGGGGAGCGGTTTGGTTTCCTTGATGGGTAAGGTGACGACTTTGACCTCTCAAGCAATCATGGGAATGTTGATGTCCGTGGGGCAGATTCAAGGCGTTTGTGATCCAACCAATACTCAGAATATTTGGATTGCCACTTATCTTGGGGTCGATACCCAGGCAATCTTGCGCAAGACCATTGGTTACGCTTGGTTGGCCGTTATTCTCGGCCTTAGTCTTTCCGTAGTGAAAGGTTTTGTGCCATGGTAGACCAAAAGTCAGCTCAACGGGTTGAGCGTTTTACTCAAGCTGCTAGCAGCGAATCGGGGGAACGCCGATCGTATCGCATTGGTATCGATGTTGGTGGAACATTTACTCATGCTGTGGCCATTGATGCCGGCACCTCTACTCTGGTAGCTAAGGCTATGGTGCCCACCAGTCACCGTGCTAAGGAAGGTGTAGCTAAGGGGATTGTTGAGGCCCTGCACTTGCTTCTTCAGTCTGCCGAAATTGCTCCTTCTGCTGTCAGCTTCATTGCCCATAGCACCACACAGGCCACCAATGCATTGCTAGAAGGTGACCTTGCTCATGTCGGAATTATTGGTATGGGAAGCGGTGTAAATGCCCTTCTTGCCGATTCATCGACCAAATTAGGGCGTATTCCTGTAGCCTCTGGTTGTTTTTTAGAAACAACACAGAGGTTTTTGAATTCGCAAACCGTAACTGAAGAATTAGTGCGTAAGACTATTGTCGAGTTAAGAGACTTAGGTTGTACTGCTATTGCCGCCAGTGAAGCCTTCGCTCCAGACCAGCCTGGCAATGAGCAGTTAGTTTTGAAAGTCGCTCAGGAACTGGGAATTTTGGCAACAGCCGGTTCTGAAGTTAGTCAGCTGTATGGCTTGAAAGTGCGAACTCGCACCGCTGCAATCAATGCCGGTATTCTGCCAAAGATGATAGAGAGTGCTGATTTAACAGAGCGTAGCGTCAGAGAAGCTGGTATTAGCGCACCGATTATGATCATGAGATCTGATGGTGGCGTGATGGACATCGATGCCATGCGTAAGCGTCCAATTCTTTCGATTCTATCTGGGCCTGCCGCTGGAGTGGCTGCAGCAATGATGTTCTTGCGAATCTCTGATGGCGTTTTTCTTGAGGTGGGTGGCACGAGCACCGACATATCGGCAATAGCAAACGGCAGAGCTTTGATCCGCTCTGCGGAGATTGGTGGTCACCGCATTTATATGCGCACTCTTGATGTGCGCACGGTTGGTGTCGCTGGTGGATCGCTTAGCCGGGTGTCTAGCAAAGCTGATGGCGGTATTCTGGCTGTTGGTCCACGGAGTGCGCACATTGCCAATCTTGGATACGCATCATTTAGTGACCCTCTTTCTACCGGTGTGTTCAAGGTTTCTACCTTAAGCCCTTTGAAGAAAGACCCGGCTGATTATGTTGCCTTAAGTCGACCTGATGACAGTCAACCAAGCCTTAGTGTTACGCCAACTTGTGCTGCCAATTTACTTGGTCTTGTTCCTGAGGGAAATTGTGCCAGTGGTAATTTAGAGACTATTGGTCAGGCTTTTGCTGCTATTTCTGCTCATGTCAATAAGCATGAGCCTAAAGATGCCGTTGCCAATGCCGAGTCGTTGGAGCTGGCTACTCGAATTCAGAAACTAGCATCCGCTCAGTGTATTCCCGTGGTCAAAAAGTTGATTGCTGAGCATAAATTAGATGCTGAACTTGTTGACTTAATTGGTGGCGGTGGTGGTGCTGCTGCAATCGTTCCATTTGTTGCTAAAGAAATGAATCTGCGCTTTAACTTGGCTGAGCACGCCGATGTCATTTCAGCAATTGGCGTAGCTATGGCCTTGATTCGTGAGACCGTTGAGCGTCAGGTGGCTAATCCTACTCATTCTAGCGAAACTATTTTGGCCATGCGCCAGGAAGTTTTTGATGCTGTACATAAAATGGGTGCCGATCCTGCCACAATAGAAGTGCATGTTGAAATTGATAGCAAAACTTCAGTCGTCAGAGCAACTGCTAGCGGCGCCACTAAGATGGCTACCAGCGCTGCTAAGGTTTCTCTTTCGGTTGAAGAGCGCCATACTCTAGTTGCTGAGTCTATGCGAGTGCTTGCTGCTGATGTGCACGAGATTTGCTCTAACGATTATTTTACTGTTTATGGGGCGACACGTAAGTCTCACACTGGTCTTCTTGACCTCTTCTCAGCGCCAAAGAAAGCTCTGCGTATTCTTGATAGAGATGGCATCGTTCGTCTGCAAGCTAGTAACGGCGATGCCAAGGCTGCATTGAAGGAAGAAGCTGAGGCTGCCATCTTAAGTTTGATTGAGGCTCACGCGAGCTGGGGAGATGCTGGCAAGACTATCCCCAGAATGATCTTGCTGCTTGGCGCCAAGATAGTCGACCTTTCTGGTTTGTTGGATCAAGAGCAGGTTATTACTCTGGCTCGGGCCGAATTGGCCAATGTAGCAAGTGCGTCAAAGGTCTTGATTGTGGCCAAGCTAATCTAAAGTATATGAAGATAGAATCGCCAACTTTTCATCTCGGGATAGCTGAGTTTAATCGTCAAGAATTTTATGAATGTCATGAGACTCTTGAAGAGTATTGGCAAACTCTTAAGTCTGATGTTGCTCACAAAGAATTGATTCAAGGAATCATTCAAATTGCGGTGGCTTTCTATCATCTGCGCCGAGCGAATGTCAAGGGTGCTCTGAAATTGTTAGTTCGGGGAAATCGACGTTTAGAGCCGTATCTTCCCACCAGTGCCGGTCTTGAACTGACGGCCTGTTGGCAGATTGTTGCCGCCGATATTGCCTTAATTGAAGCTGGGTGCGCCTTTGACGATCCCAGGTTGAAAATTCCAACAATTCAAAACAACTGGCCTGCATAAGTTGTTGAATTGAAGTCAACCAGCTATTATCAACGTTCGGGAATTCCTGGTTACTAGAATCTGAACGTGAAAAGCAACACTATCCTGGTCGTAGACGATGAGCAATCAATCACCACTCTCTTGAGTGAGGTGCTCAAAAAGGCTGGCTATGCAGCCAGTATTGCCAATGACGGCTTCAAGGCAATTGCTGCCTGCAAAGTTCGCACGCCCGATGCCATTATTTTAGATTTGCATATGCCCTTGATGGGTGGCATAGAAGTTTATAACCGCCTTAGAGCTGACGATAAGACCTCGGCTATTCCAATTGTCTTCCTGGCTGCACGAGATAAGCCGTTGCCGACATTTTCTGGCGACGGTGCCAGCAATGAAGACATCCTCTTCAAGCCGGTAGAAGCCAATGAGTTGTTGTCACGTGTCAAGAGCGTACTGAAAGAGAAAGCTCTTCGTGATGAGTTAAGACGCAAAGAGGCTCAACTGAAAGAGCTTTCATTGACAGATGCTTTGACTGAGCTTAAGAGCAGTCGATATTTAGACGAGTTTATGCAGATTGGTATTCGTCAGGCTAAGCGCTACAGCGTGCCGTTTTCTTTGGTTATTCTAGAAATTGACCATCACCAAGAGCTTTCTAAGTCTTTGGGACCAGATGCCTTCGACACCGTTGTAAGCCAGGTGGCGCCAATTGTTGCCAAGCAGATGCGTGAGTCAGACATAGTTGTACGCACAAATACATCTGAGTTTACTGTCGTCCTCACCTGTACTACAAAAGAAGGGGCTATTGAGGTGGCGGAACGGTTACGCACTTCTGTGGCGGCATCAGTTCTAACTGTTGGTTCTGAGTCAAAGAACGTTACTGTCTCTGTTGGTATTTGTCAATTTGCTAAACATATGGACGATGAGGGTAAGCTTCTGATGTCTCATGGAAGAGCTGCTGTCGAACATGCCCACAGCAGTGGCGGTAATATGACCTTAATGGCCGAATAGAGCTTGCCTTTCGTCCCCGATTGCCTCAGTCACCACCCGTAATGGCATACTTCGGTTAAGGAAAAGCTACCTGCAATGTTGGCATATTTGAAAGGCGTCATCGTTACTAAAGAGATTTCTGGTGGGCCAGTAGACCGCTTAGTTCTTGACGTTAATGATGTTGGCTATGAGCTTTCTGTGGCACATTCTACGCTGCTGCTCCTGGGTCAAGTCGGAGAGACGGTTACCGTTTACACGTCCATTGCCATTCGAGAAACAGAGTGGACTATATTTGGCTTTAGAGATATTAGTGAACGGCAGCTCTTCAATTTATTGCAATCCGTCACGGGAATTGGACCCAAGCTCGCCCTTGGTCTTGTTGGCACGCTTGGTATTGAAACTCTGGTTGAAGCGGTACTTAGCGAGAATCAAAAAATGATTTCGCAGGCACCTGGCGTCGGTGCAAAAGTTGCGCAGCGAATTATTCTTGAGTTGAAAACCAAGATGGAAGAATTCTCACGCACTCTTGGAAGCAAGCCATTAGAGCCATTTACTGGCAAGTCCGCCGTGTTTGAGGAAGTGGCAGAGATTTTGGCTAATCTTGGTTATACCGCTACCGAAATTCATGCGGCTTTGAAAAAAGCAAAAGAGAAGAACATTGAAGCCGATAGCGCAGAAGAACTCGTGCGATTTGCTTTGCGAGCTCTTAGTGCGCCGCAGTCAGCTTGAGCGTCTAGAGCTGGATTGGATGTAGTGTTAGAAAAAGCCGATTTAAATCTAACGGCGGACTTGGTGTTAGAAAAAGGCGATTTAAATCTAACGGCGGATCCGTGTTAGAAAAAGGCGATTTAAATCTAACGGCGGATCCGTGTTAGAAAAAGGCGATTTAAATCTAACGGCGGATCCGTGTTAGAAAAAGGCGATTTAAATCTAACGGCGGATCCGTGTTAGAAAAAGGCGATTTAAATCTAACGGCGGATCCGTGTTAGAAAAAGGCGATTTAAATCTAACGGCGGATCCGTGTTAGAAAAAG
>JBIPOV010000138.1:0-8111 GCA_044378815.1 Obscuribacteraceae bacterium (SeqCode)
AATGCTAGAGGCCGCAGAAACAAGAGCTGACCTTGAAATAGCGAGAAAGAGCTTCCAGGCAATTGTTGACGAAAAAAGAGGCTGCACTAGTCGAGAAGACCGCTTTGACGTGGCTTGGTCAATGTCTTGCTTGGCTGGTATTTACGTCAGGCTTGAGCAGCCGAGATTGGCTGAGCAATTCTATTTGGCTGCAATAAGGTTGTTTGATGAGAATGACATGGCGGCCCATTCTGCTTGTCTTTCTGTTGCGCTGGCGACGATGTATGTCGAGCTTGAGCGGGCACAAGACGCAGAAGAGCAGCTGAAAGAGAATGTTCGCTATCAGGTAAAAGAATGGGATGAAGGCAGCCGCCAGTCGGAGGCTGCCGAAGAGGAGCTTGTGCATTTCCAGAAAACCGGGGAAATTATTCAAGCATTTGAGCACAGGTACTGTGAGCCTTGTGGCGTTGATGATTATGGGATTGGTTTTGAGGAACTGCCGAATGACATAGAATGAGAACAAAGAGAGCTGAGGCGAAGTAAGAGCGATGCTATTTGCGGGAATAATTGTCGGCTTACTTGTTTGGGGGCTAGTTGGCTCAGGGATAAGGTTCTTTGTCCTGCAGGTTCCTATGACCGGCATGTTCGAGGGTTTTGTGGCTGGTGTATGGGCAGCCTGGCCTTTCATTCATCAGTTTCGAGTTAGGCGATATAACTTTCTGCATCCTGTGCCAAAGGAGTACAAGCTGCCGGTGCCACAGGCTTTCGCTAAGGTTCGAGATCTACTAGCGGAGTCTGTTTATAACTACGGCGACAAATGGAACATAGTCACGGCCGATCCGCAAAGCAAGAGAATCGTCGCCAATTTACGCTTCACTGATGAAGAGGCGAAGATGGAAGGTGACGCACGAGGGCAGTTGCACACTAGGACAGAGCGTGTGCAGCGGCTGTTAGAACTAGATATTCAGATGAAAGAGACTGGTGATGGAACAATCGTGCAGGTAGACTTCAGCCCCAAGATTGAAGGAGCGAATATTTCTGCTTGCGACTCTATTGTTTCTGGCCTATGTCGGAATATCGAGGCTTCGATGGGACCGGGAGTTGAGCGGGGCTCGGCAGTTGATACGAGGCTACCGGCGCCGCCCTGGTGGCTAGTCGGGCTCACCCTTTTTGCTCTGTTGAGCTTTTTCACTACTGTTTCTGTGCATATCTCTGATGTTAGGAAGAAAATAGCTAATCACCCTCAAGAGATTCAGCAAGAAAAGGTCAACCAAGAGCAGCGCGAACAGGGCATGAGGGAAGAAATGTGGGCGTGGCAGAAGTTCAAGGAGGGTCATAGCCTGAAATGAACGATTTACACAAAGCCTATTCAATACTTGGCCTTGAGCCAGGCTCTTCGATGGAAAGCATTCAAAGGCGCTATAAGCGCTTGATTATGGTGTGGCATCCAGACAGGTTCCAGAATGCAGAAGGCAAGAGCGACGCCGAAGAAGAGCTGAAGAAAATAAACAACGCTAAAGATCTGCTCGCGAAGCATTTTGATAGTGAACACAAAGACACAGGTGTTTGTGATTGTCGGTCTAGTAGTGACGAAGGACAGTTTCAGCGGTCGCCTGGTTCCACTGGGCCAGGGAGAAAAGCAAAAAGTACTGACGATATTTTCAGAGAGGAACAGGCGGCAAGGCAACGCGACAGCGAGCGCAGTGAAGAGGCTAGGCAAAAAGCTGAGAAGACGGCCCAGGAAGATCATGAGCAGGCAGTAAAAACGGCATTCACTCAGGAGTCAGAGCGCAATACTGAGTCTTTGAGATGGAAGATTTCCATTGGCAGTGGTGCTGCTTTTGTTTTGTTGATGTTCCTCCCTGGAATTGCGAATCTTGTGGCGCCGCCAATCATGGCCGGTCAGAATGTTGTTTATGGCCAACATGGGGAAAGCGAGAAAAGCAGGCAAGTGGCTGCTGACTGGCAGAGCTATCAGAGAGACAAGGAGCAGGTGGCATCTACTTTGATGCCATCAGGCGCGAGTATAGACACGTCTAGTTGGCGGCCGCCGTTTATTTCTAGTAGCCCAGATGCGGATTCTCTTTCGAGGGCCGCTTATCAGCAACTTGTTGTTAAAGTTGAAGAGCAAAAGAAGCATCATGCTATGGATGTCTATCAGGCGCGAAGTGACGTTGATCGATATGAGAAGGCGATAGCGAGAAGCCAGAGCGTTCTAGCTGAGGCCGAAGCTAAGTTGGCCGCGCCCAGTATCAGTATCAACGAGCAAAAGTTTGCCCTAGCTGATCAAGAAAACCACCGCAAGTATTTGCAAGAGAACCAAGAGAATCTGAAACTAGCCCAGCAGAGGTTGGCTGAACTAGAAGGAGAGAACCCCGGGGCAGATTCAGTACCAGCCGAGCCGAGATTTGGACCAGCTCCGGCACCTCTGTTTCAGCAGCAAACGGTAGTTCCTGTTGAGCCAAGATTCGACTCAGCCCCTATTTCGCCGGTCTTTCGGCCACCTATACAAAGTTCTGAAGATGCAATTAGGGCCAGATTTAGACAAGGTATCAACGGGATAAAGGACTAACTCAGAAGTAGTGTGTTTGGGGTGCTGCATGAAGAGAATATTGACATTATTTGCCGGTTTGATTCTATCTGTTCAAACGACTCAAGCCAAAGAGTCAAGTATATACAGCATCTTCAGCGGAGAGATTGGAAAGAAAGGCGTGCTGAAGCAGTTAGCGGCAATATCAAAAACAGCTGATTCTTCAAGTTCTGAGAAGCCTGGGCAGTTGTCCGAGCAGGAATTGTTATTGAAGCGCTCTCCATACAAGAATAAAATCGAGAGTGAGATCAATTTGACTGACGTGCGGTGCCAGTTTGCGTATGACTTGCATCGTTTTGTAGCAGGCAAAAACAGAGACTATGACTCTATTTCTTCCTTAAACTCAGGTTCTAATTCTGCTGGAGCAAAGAAGAGCAAGTTTGCTTATCTCCCATACCGTGAGCAGGAAGGCTTTGCCAATGGCTGGTGGACGAAGAAAAGTAAGAGATATAGAGAAAGTGGAGCTGAAGAAAAGAAGCTATTTCTGCATAAAGCCATAGTTGATGCCACTAATTTGTACGGTTGGTATGGTCAGCGGGTGTATGGCACAGCAGCATATGTTGCTTGGGAAGAAGCAGCTATGCAGGCAGTTTTGAAGAAGCAATGAAGTAGTGCTAGTTGTGAAAGCATGTGACCATGAGTCACTTTGCAGTATTTGATGCTTGAGACTCTTCGACTATTCGTCACCAAAACTCGAAGAAAGCAATCACCGATGAGAATTTATAACTGCCGAAATCTGGGCAGCATCTCATTACGCCTAATTTATTGTAAAGCGTGAGTATGAACTGCTAGTCATTATTGTGAGTTCATGTGTGAAGACTTGTTGTTAGTGATATGACTAAAAACAGCTCAAGCCTTCGCGAGCAAGGCTTTTGGGGGCTCGTAATTTCTTGAGTCAATCAAGTATTGCTTACCAAGTTTTGATCGCTTGACAGTAACTGATTTGTTAGAAATTGAGTATTGCCTAAGGCCGCTATCTATTGATGGGACTTGTTATCAGCGCGATTATTACGATCATTTCTTTACTTAGCGGCAATGGCGAAAGATATCGAAGGGGTGACTGATGTGTATGCGGTATAGCGCTAGGTGTTTTTTGTTTCAGTTTCATGTTCATGGTGTAATGAACGCTAGTTCGCTACGAAATGGAAATTGATTTGATCTTTTTGATGCCCGGAATGAAGTTCGTGACGTAATCGGCTACGCCTTCTGCATTGCGAGGGTACTTGCTCCATCTTTTCACCCAGTCGTTTGCATGTGTGACAGCGGCTTTTTTGTTGCCAAGGAAGGCTTGAACAATGGGACCTGAGAAAGGATCTATGGTTTCTCTGTTGGCCAGCCCGAGGCAAATAGAGTGTAAATCAGGGTAATCGCGAGAGAGGGCTTCTATGTATTCACTAGAGACTGCAATTAGCTCGTCTGCCTCTTTTCGATCATATCCATTGAATTGGCCGCACAAATAATCTTCAGACCGAAGCTCTGTATAGCGAACGCCCAATCTGCGAGGATAGCTAGTGAGCTGCTGTACTGTTTCTATGAGGGTCTGGTGGCAAATGGCGACATTAGCTGAAATTTCTAGCGATTGTCGCTTGTACATCTCAGTCAAGTGAATGATTCCAAGTCTGCCATCGTCGAGCTGTTTGGAAAAAACATACTGCTCTTCTTGCTTAAAGCCAGAAGCGGCAAGAGTGTGTTTAATCGTCTGCCAAACTTCCCCATGCCATTGCTTTGGTAGATTGAGGTCGAAGGTGGAAGGCTCAGAACAATCGTCGTCTGTGTCGTCATCATCCTCTGAGCTGTCGTACTCGTTGGACAAGTCTTTTGAACGTCCACGCGATTGGAGCAAGGCAAGCTGCTTGCGCAGTCTCTCTTCTGTCGCTGGAGTTGGATCAGCAAGGTGGTCTGATATGAGCAGAGGGAGCTGCTGCAAGGATTGTATGTAACCATGGTCTAGGGCAAGAGTTGATATTTCGCGGCAGGCATTAAGAGCGCTGCCGATACGCCAGGCGTTCTGCGAATCGAGCTGGGTGTCTCCACTCATTGTGCAGACTAGTGAGGCCGTGCCATCGGTGTCCCAGCGCCTCAGTTGCCATGGAGAGCCATCATTGCTTTTGCAGGTCTGATAGTCGGACTCAAAAAAGAGGTCCATCAAAGCATCAGGATGCTCTGGGCAATTCTCTACATCCACCACATCGCAGCATGTAGGGCAGGCATATCCCTCAATTTTGAGCAATATCAATCACCGAGCTTACTGACAACAGGACAAGCATAACGGCAACTGCCGTGAAGGCACATGATGTCGCTTGAGATGGAGTTACATTTCTTCGCTTGTCAAGGCGGGCTAATTACCCTTATCTTTTCTAGATGTAGCGACAAATGAGTGAGAGAACTGCTAGAGACGATGGTTAGAAAGAAGCTCAAAGACTTACCGAAATCCAGTAGTCGCACAAAGACTATTGGTCAAGATCCTTTGAAGAAGCCACTTCGTGGTATGCCACTGAGCAAGAGTCATTCGGCTCTGGCATTTGAATACAAAGACCAAGGGCCGTATTCAGCTGATGATGTTTCTGCGGGCTCAGGTCGCATAGTTCGCTGGCTTCACGGGCGCTGCGGTGAGTTTATCTCGGTGGCAATAAACATCAGAGCCAGAGCCTGGGATGAAGGAACAAAAGAGCAGGGCTGCTACATTTGCGCTGGGCGCAGCCCAAGGCCGAAGCCACCACAAGTCATACCGGATTGGCTACAGAACGAGATCGTTCCAGACAGCAAGCGAGCTACTAGAATCCAAGACATCTCGCCTTGGTCGCAGAGTTATTGGCTTTACCGGTGCCCTCGCCGAAAAGGAAAAGAAATACGATTCGTATATAGCTCGCGCATAATGGACAGGCTGAACCCTTTTTCTCAGGAGCCTAAGCAGGAGTGCCCGTGCGACAAGTGCTGCCATGATAAGCGGGTAAATTTACTGGCAGAGAGCGTTGCCAGAGAGCCTGGGCGACCAGACTTTTGGAACATGTTTATCAGGACCCGCGAGAACGTTGGTTTTGACCCAGAGAGGCTGCCAATTTCTCATCGGGTGCGTTGGAAATGTGAGAAAAACAGTAAGCATAAGTTTTCTCGCAGCTTTACTGAACTGTGTGAGGACGGCTGCCCGACTTGCGCCAAAGAGAATGATGAGGGTTCACTAGCGGCTCTCAAATACAGGCACATAGTCAGAGAGTTCTTGTTTGTTCCAAGCGATCCCGAGCTGGCTCCAATCAATATCAAGCCAGGTAGTCACGTCGTAGCGGCGTTTCGTTGCTCAGAGGGCCACACATTTAAGAAGGCGGTTTGCCGTCGCACACAGCCTAAACCAGAAAATTGCCCATATTGCGCGGGCAAAAGATCAGATGCACCAACGCTACTAAGCGTCTCTCCCTATATCTTGAAACGCTGGCACCCTGACAAGAATGTGAAGATCGACAGCAAAACCGGAGAAGAGAAGCAAATAGACCCGGAGCTGATATTGGCTGATTCGCGCAAGAGATATTGGTTCTATTGTTTTTACGACCATACCTATCAAACCTCACCAGTCGAGCTATTGGCTGGCACCGATGAGTGTCGTGACTGTGCTCTATTGCCAGACAATGTAGACGATGCCAGAGAAGGATTGGCAGCTCAGTGGTTTCAAGAGAGAAATGGGGACCGCACGCCATGGAATACTGCAGCCGGTTGCCGCAGTAAAGTCTGGTGGAAGTGCCAAGCTGGGCCAGACCATGAGTGGACAGCAGAGGTGTATCAACGGGCGGTAAAGGGCACTGATTGCCCGTTTTGTGCCAACAGACAAGTATCTGTGACCAACTCTCTAAAAACCATCCACCCAGAGCTAGCTAAGTTGATGTATGCCGGTAAAAACGGTGAAAAGTCAGCCAGTGATGTAGTTGGCACCACAGCCAAAGCAATTCAATGGCGCTGTGCTTGCTCCAAGACCTATGAGCGTTCAATACAACATATGTTAGGAAGAGGCCCTGGTTGTCGAGAGTGTAAGAAAGCAGAAGCGTTAGCTAGGAAGCAAAAGACAAAAGATGAGTGAGCGATAACATGAAATCGTAGTTTCTTGCCAATACCTTGGCAGCGCAACTGGTATTATGAAGCCCGTTCGTAACATCTTTGAATGAATACCCATGGCCTGCGGCTCGCGAGGTGAGCTACGGCTTGGTCGGCATTATGACTTTGTTGTGATTGCGTGCTCCGACCTACTGGTATCTCGCGTGGTGCCCCAGCGGCACATCTAGCATTTTTGTTTTGTTTGTCTTCAATCTGGAAAACACTGGAATACCGCTTATCCCTTGTGCGATGTTGTCGGTATCCATTTATTTCTCAAAGCCACAAGAAAACCCCGTCTAACCTTTACCAATTCAGCAAGTCCAATTTGATTCTTTATCTCGCCATGCGAGCAGAGAACACCATCTATTGATTCACGGCTGATTGACAGCAAGTCTTTCTTGAGCGCCTCTCAGAAATACCCCTGCGAAGCTAGCGAAGACTAATACCATTGCTGGTGCAGTCAAGAGAGGAATATTAGTGTGGTGACACATTCAAATAATCGTGAAAGTGTCGTCAAGTGCGGGATTCAACAGCAAGTCGAATAGCAAGTCATGCAGATAATGATGTCTTCGGCGCAATCATTACTATGTTGCAAACGGTGATTTATCCCTCGGTAACATGCGCATATTGCCTGGATGAGAAACAATTGCATGAATACCAACAACTATTATATGTAGCCATTTTCGCGGGTACTCTTTGCTTGTTGATAATGGCGCGGTTCGTTCTACTCACTTGAGTGTGATTGGCTGAATAATCAGCATAGGCCTGTTGATAGAGTGTTTTATCGACTTTTCTATACATCTGTCTATGTGTTGTTGTGCTTACGCAAGCTACTACACATAGATGTAGCGGCTTTTTATAGGCCATAACCGTGACTGAAATCAATATTCAAAGGAATCAATATGTCTAATAACCCTGAACCACAGCCCTCCTTCCTTATAGAGATGAGCCACGCACTGCGACACATCATCATGAAGAGAAGCTATTTTCTTCGCTCAACAAGAGCACGGACACTTTTCTGCCGCGAGAAGATCGCCGGTAAATCATGGCTCGAAGTGGCCTTGATTGAGAAGCTTAAGACTGATGTTCTCCCTTGGGACCAGGCTCACAATCTCGCTGAACGTTTCAAGGCAGAACTAAAGGCTGATGTGTTCGTTGAACCAGCTCGTGAAGCTGGTCGATATCATCAGCTCACAGTGCCAAAGGATATGGCAAGCCCGTTTGCTGATTCTGATCATAATAATCGCGGTAGTGCTTTCGACTTTGACCCTATGGCTGCACTGGGTTTGTCAGGAGGCTCTGTGCGCAGAAGTGGACCAGGTGGTGGCCAATTTGGTGCCTCTGGTATGGGAATGGGTCTTTCTGGAATGTCTGGCATTCCGGGAGTGCCAAATATCCCAGGCATGCCAAATATCGGTGGTGCCAATTCCCCATTCAATATTAGTGGAATGCAGAATCCAAC
>JBIPOV010000024.1:0-93102 GCA_044378815.1 Obscuribacteraceae bacterium (SeqCode)
TCTTGGACTCCCTGACCTCATGAATGCAGTGAAAGCTTAATCCTCCGAACCGCCGTATGCGGACCCGCACGTACGGTGGTGTGGCAGGGAGAGACCCGTGAGGGTCTCCCCTATGCCAATTTGTTTTGGCCACATTTGTATTTACGGGGCTGATTTTGCTTTTAGACTCCAATTAGTGGAACTGCCGGATCCATTGATTTTTTATAGAGCTGACCCAAGGCCTCATAGCATTGGCATGATTCGTCCTCGAGGGCTTTGCGGTTAAGAACCGTAATACGACCACGCACATACGAAATGATCTTCTTTTCCGATAGGCTTACTGCTGTTGCATTTACAAGCGTTCGCGAGATTCCCAGCATATTCGCCAGAAACTCTTGGGTCATGGGGAAGGTGTCGCTTTTGCTGCGATCATGGGTTAGTAGAATCCACTTGGCGCAGCGTTTATCCACCGAGTGGGTTTGATTGCAGCCGGTGGTTTGGGCGATTTGTTCAAACTGTGCCATGGCATAGCGCAGGCTCAATTCTTCCAGGGGCGGATAGGTCTTTGACAGAGCATCAAAGGCTTCAATGGGAATACGCCAGGCTGATGATTCTACTTGGCACTGTACCAGAGCGGCTACGCTGTCAATACCTACTGCCACTGGAACACCTAGCATTCCTTCGTTGCCGATTGTGGCCAATTCGACCTGAGAGCCGTCTTGCATCACTTTCAGCAGCGACATCACGCCGCTTTCTATGAAATGAATGAACTTAATAGGAACGTTCGGTTCGATGATTTTTTCGCGCAGGTCGTAGTGCATAAACTCTGAAGCGCTAACAATGGCTTCAGATATAGGCAGAGGTAGGCTTGCTAACAAAAGGTTTTGATACTGGCTCATGGGCAAACCGTTGGTCTGAGGGGCAAACGGTTTAGCTGAGTCGTCAATCTTAGGTCAGCCGAATGTACCTTCACTATGGCAGGTTTGAACAGATAAGGCTTGCTTTTAGACCTTTTCTGCCAGAAGTTTTTCTAGATCAATTAGAGCAGCGCTAAAGCCGTCGATGCCTTCTTTTAGTTTTTCATTGGCCATACGATCTTCTGCGTGCATCTTAGCGAAAATCTCTTTGTTCATTTCTATGCGCTCGATGCTCGATTTCTTTGCTGCATCAGCATCTAGCTTGCGCGGAAGGTCGCCTTCTGTCGAATTGAGTTCTTCTAGGAGCTTCGGTGAAATCGTTAGCAAATCACAACCAGCTAGTTCTGTAATTTCGCCCATGTTGCGGAAGCTTGCGCCCATTACCACGGTTTTGTAGTCGAATTTTTTGTAGTAGTTGTAAATGGCTGTCACCGATTTTACGCCTGGGTCTTCAGCCCCTTTATAGTCTTTCCCGGTGTCTTTTTTGTACCAATCTAAGATGCGGCCAACAAATGGCGAAATCAGAGTGACTTTGGCTTCGGCGCAGGCGACAGCCTGGTGTAGGCCGAACAATAGAGTCATATTGCAGTGAATGCCTTCTTTTTCTAAGGTTTCGGCTGCTTGAATGCCTTCCCAGGTGGAGGCAATTTTGATTAAAACGCGTTCGCGAGTGAAGCCATCTTTTTCATAGAGAGCAATGATTTCACGGGCTTGTTTGATGGTTGCTTCTGTATCGTATGACAAGCGGGCGTCAATTTCGGTAGAGACGCGACCGGGAACAATTTCTAAGATTTTTTTGCCGAAGGCGACTGCCAAGTGGCTAAAGGCTTTTTCGGCGACGCTCTTCTTGTCGGCATCCTTGCCCAGTTCAGCTTTGGCATCGGCGATAACACTGTCGATTAAAGCTGCGTAGGCTGGCATCTTGGCGGCGGCCATGATTAGAGATGGGTTGGTTGTGCTGTCTTGGGGCTTGTACTTGACGATTGACTCAAATTCGCCCGTATCGGCCACTACTTTGGTCATTTGCCGCAATTGTTCTAATAAAGTCGCCATGAAAACGTCCTCTCCAGTCCTGCCTAACTCAATAGCATAACCGCAATAACCTTGCTTCTAGCCGCCAAGAGGCAAAAAAAGTTCTTTATGTAATTTCTAAATCAAGAGTTTTGCTGCTGCTCTGTCACCACTGGCGGTGTCAAAGTAAGGCTTGCGTCTTTTTTTATGGCAGCAGTGTGTTGAACATTTCTGCTGCATTCTTGTAGTTGGCTCTTTCGTTGTTAACTTTGCTAGTGCTGTCTACTTCTTTGAAGTTTCTTGGAATGTGCCAATCGCTAAGCGGGATGGTCGTGCGTGAAATCGAAGTTGTATTGACTGTCGTCTCGCGATTGCCGTCTGAATAGACATTGGTAGACTTTAGCAGGGGGCCACTGAGAAAGGGCATAGCGAATTTCCAGCGAATAAAATTAAGGGCTTGCTTTGATATATTCTTGTTTTGTAGCTCTAATACTTCCATTCGTGAGTATTCTTTGGTCTTTTTTGTGCCACTACGATAGAAAAATTCGCCTTCGTTTTTTAGAGATTCCATGGGTTCTATTTCTAGATAGAGACTTCTAGCCGGCATGCCATTAAAGGATGATGGAATGACCGATTTTGACTTTATCCGGATTGGAGTTTTGCCTTCTACCCTATTGAGCCAGTCTTTATAGGGGAAGATTCGTCCGTGCTTGGTTGCATCATTGAAAATAATTACTTTCCAACTTGGTGCCATGCAGTAGTAGGTGATGCCGGTGCGCGGAATTCGACAAATCGCTCCATCATCTGCAATTAGAAGTGTGCTAGTGCCGTTGAATTCGAGTTTATATTCGTATTTGTCGACAGTTTTGCTTAGCGTCTTGGCTGCCAGGGCTTGTGTTGTTGGCGATAGTGTGGCGCTGGCTGCTATTAACATCGCAAAAGCGAAATGAGCAAACTTTCGTCGAGCGGGCGATACTTTTGTTGTTGCAGTCTTGTTTGGGCTGAGCTGTTGCATGGGCAATACACTTGTTCAGTTTTACGTGTCTCAATTCGCACGTATATCTATCTTAGCGCTTCTCTGTTGGTTAAGCCTCTTTCAGCTTTGAGTAATTTCATTGGCTTTGTTGTGGCTCGTAAATGAATGCTCTGTCATAGAGCGAAAATATGCGGTTTTTCCCCTTGATCAGATATTTCTGCACTGTATAGTGTTGGAGGACCCGTTTGGCGGCGGGAGTATTTATAGAGGGGTGTTGCTGCATGGCGATGATATCTAGTCTTTGGGATACCTTAGTCGGTGATAAAAAGCGTGGCAGCAATAAGGCATCCAAATTAGATAGCGTCAACCATAACCTCAACCACTTAGAAAAACGTGAGTTAGTGGCTACTCGCGCAAGGTTGGAAGCGCAGGCATTAAACAAGCTCGATCTCAATCATTTGCGGGCTCGCATAGACCGTGAATCTCGAGATTATGCTGTGATGCGAGAAAGACAACAAAATTCTAGGTCTCGCTGGTTTGGAGAGCGTGCAAGCGGAATTGATGAGGCTGCTTTGACAGAGCGGTTGGCTGCTCCAACCCCCCAATTGAGCCAAGAAGAGCTTGATCTCAGTCTCAACTATAGCGATATACATTTGCCCGACTACTATGATAGTTCTTTCGTCACTAGTTTTGCCGTTGATTGTCCCGAGGATGTTGAAGCTATTGAAGTTGTTGAAGCCATTGAAGTTGTTGAAGCTATTGATGATCAGTTCACCTGTACGGTAGATACGGCAGACTTTTCAGATCTGGCTCAAGATTTTGCCGAAGTATCATTGATGCCGCCACTTGTGGCAGTGAGTGACGATATTCCTGAGTTAAACGAACTGTTGGCCCGTTTGCAAATAGTTGACGCTGTAGTAGCCCAGGAAGAGGCGCAGGCAGTAGCCCAGGAAGTAGCCCAGGAAGAGGCCCAGAAGCAGGCGCAGGCAGTAGCCCAGGAAGTAGCCCAGGAAGAGGCCCAGAAGCAGGCGCAGGCAGTAGCCTCTACTGAAGAGCGCTTTATCCTTGAGCATCATGCCGATTTGCATATAGTCACTCCCTTCGAGGTCTGTTTGCCGAGCCCCGCAAATAGCCCCGTGCCCATGATAAAACGTCAGGTTAAGGGCAAGAAGGGCAAGCGCGCTCGCAGTAAAGAAGCTGCTAAAATTAAGAACGGCACAAGAAATTAGATAGTTGCTGTTCTACTTCTAGGGGGCCTATTGAGATTCGGTAAATTCGATCTTTCGATTATTCGTGAGTGCGTATTCAGGCTTGATGGCGGTGCTATGTTCGGTGTGGTGCCGAAGACGCTGTGGAGCAAGACTTCTCCATCTGACGAGCACAACCGCGTGGTGATAGCCTGCAATTTGCTCCTTATCGATACTGGTGATAAGAAAGTGCTGATTGAGACCGGCATGGGTGATCGCTGGAGTGACAAAGAAAGAGAGCGTTACGGTCTCAAGTCGCTGGTTAGCTCTGCCACTGTTCTTGATCAACTCAATCTCAAGCCAGAAGATATCGATTTCGTTGTTATTTCGCACTTGCACTTTGATCACGCTGGTGGTGCCACCATGTTTAAAGATGGCAAGTTAGTTCCTGTATTTCCTCATGCTCAATACGTTGTGCAAAAAGGCGAATATGATTTTGCTTTTAAAGCAAATGCTAGAGCTAAGGCCAGCTATAGACCCGATGATTTCGTGCCTCTGAAAGAACACAATCAAATCTTGTTCGTCGATGGTGATTATGAAGTGGTGCCTGGTATCTGGGTGAAAGTCACCGGTGGTCATACCAGTCATCATCAAGTTGTTTACTTCGAGTCAGAAAGCGAGAAAGGTGTTTATTTCGCTGATATTCTTCCCACTAAGAGTCACATCACCCCGCCATGGGTCATGGGCTATGACCATTACCCCCTGGTGAGTTGCGACATAAAGTCTGAGTGGCTGGCCCGAGCTGCTGAGCAAAATTGGCTGGTGGTCTTTGACCACGAGCCTGGTATCCCTTGGGGCCGAGTAAAAGTTGAGAGCGGTAAGTTTGTCTTTGAAGCATTGGCTGAAGACTCGCTGGCTTTCGCTTCTGGTACTGGTCAGGCTTTAGCAAACGTCGGTTAGCTGGGGCTCTAATTTGCTCTAATTGTCTTCGATGTGTTTTTTGAGCCGTTCGAGAAAAGAATTTAGCTTGCTTTGTTTTGACCAGCTCAGACCTTTTTCTGCTTCTTGCAAAGCCAGTTGTTTTTGCCCTGCTGATAAATAAGAGATTGCCGTAAGGGCGTGTTTTCGACAAAGCTGCTCGGGCATTTCTTGCCGTCGCTTAAGGGCCAAATTGCTAAGTTCTCGGCCGCCCATGCTGGTGAATAGTTCTTGCCGCTTCTTCTCTCCGGCTTCGTTATTAGGTAGCCAAACCGAGAAATGTTGGTCGTCAAAAACCAAGAGCCAATCTGATGAAGATAGTAGGGCTTGATAAATTTGATAAGAGTCGTCTACGCATAGCGAGCTCACCTGCCACTTCGCCAGGTAGCTTTGCCAGCCCTCTTCGGCATTGAAGCAGTTGTTGTATTCAGTGCAAAATTTACGACCATAAAAATCAAAGCGCGTATCAATAAAGACTGGGCTGAGATTCTCGAAAATTAGAGTATTTCCTATGGCTGGGTCGCAAAACATATTCTTGGTGAGATCGGGGTGTTGTTTGAGAAAAGTTGTGGTTTCAAGATTAGTATCTGAGTTGGTAAACCAGACTGGTTGGCCTGGTGGAAAGTGCTGCAGGAAGGAAAACGTTGCACAGATAACTGCTATAGCGACAAAACCCCAGGTAGCTAAATTTGAAACTTTAGTCTGGCGGCTATTGAAAATGGTCATTCTACTTAGAGCCAAACCCATATAGGGCCAGGTAAGCAGAATCGCTACCGGTATAAAGCGGTAGAACATCAGGGCGGCAACGCTAGCTACTGCTGCTAAAGTCAATCCAGCCAGGGGCACGGCACTGCGCCCCCTAAGAATGGCTAACCAAGCCAGGGTTAGGTATAGTAGGTGATCGATAAAAAATCGCGGATGGGTGAGCAGAAGTGGTTGTAGTTCTCTTATTGAACCAAAGTCGGGTTCAGTGGTGAATGAAAGGTTGTAGGTAATCAGGCCCCAGCCATAGGGGTTTACCAGGATCGCCCCGATACAGGCAAAAAGAAGAATGAGCAGTCTCTGGCGATTTTGGCACTGTTTGTGCGCTATCTCTATCAGAAGATAGGTCGCTACCATTGCTAAACCAATGAACCAAAACGAATGCATGTTCGCCCATAGCACCATTAGTGGTGGCAGCATCCAGATAGATTTGTTATAACCATGATTGCGAAAACGCTCAAGAACAATAGTGAATACTGCAATTAGCAGAAATGATATTAACTGGGGGCGAGCCCAGAAAAATATGGGGCTACAGACCAGGCTGAGCAGGCCAAAGACATAGACGGGTTTGACCCCCTGTCTCATCATTGAGACTGGCAGATAGCATAGATAAATAAGGGCGGCGACGATGCCGACCGCAAGCCCGACTAGCCAGAGCCCGCCATACTGAAAGAGTAGACCTAGAGCGGTGGCAAATAGCCATTGGTAAATTACTATGGGGCGGTCTGGGCAAGTAAAGTTGAAGCAATCTGTGGCGGGAATACCCTGGGCAAGAATGTATTGACCGGTTTTTATTAACCAGGCGGTATCGCCGCATTGCAAAGTGTGATCAATATTTGCGCCAAACTTGTTCAGGCAGAATATGAAGAGTAGAACAGCAAAACTATTTGTAAGCAGGTTTTCGAGCTTAATGTTTAGCACAGATCTGGGGTCTTGAGTTGCACCACTATTGTTCCAGATAGCTTATCTGCCAGCCTTAGCCCACTACCTCTATGCATCAAAACGGTTTCCACTAGAAGCAACAAGAACGTGTAGGCCACGGCAAAAACTTGCAGGCTATTTAGCAGGTCTTTCATTCCTATTAGCGCTGCCAGTTGATAGGCAAAATAGGGCGCAAAGAAGACTAAGTTTCTTATGAGCACTTGAGTTATAGTGGCTGGCCGTCTTGTTTGTTGATCTACCAAGGCTAGACCAAGCAGGCCTTTGCCTAGGCCGTATCCTTTGAAAAAACTATCTCGGAATAAGAAGACCACCAGGGTGAGCGGTTGAATCGGAGCGTGGGCTGTCAATCTGGCGCCATCTGCACCAAGCACAATGCGACAGGCGACAACAGCGATAGTGACGAGCCAAAGGCAGGCTATGTAGTCATAGATGGCTGCAGCGGAAAGGCGGCGTAAGACCTGTGCTCGCTGCTCTAGGTGCGCGGTCGCGATAAATTCTTTAGCGCCTGTTTCTGCGGTAACTGGTTGGCTTGATTGGCGTGGTAGTGTTTGCAGAGTCACT
Organism: Obscuribacteraceae bacterium (SeqCode); assembly: GCA_044378815.1. Lineage (GTDB taxonomy): Bacteria > Cyanobacteriota > Vampirovibrionia > Obscuribacterales > Obscuribacteraceae. The sequence goes on from JBIPOV010000024.1 coordinate 7,314, forward strand.
TCTAAATTCTCGGTGTTGAAATTGTCATTGCTTATGGTTGTCGGCTAGTCAGGATAGCCCGATCCTCGTCATGTTTTTAAGTTTGTCTGACAGTCTTACTTAACTCTAATTTGTGACGCTCCTTACTCAGAGTTGCTTATTTGGCAGAAATACGACTTGCTTCATACCATTGCCACCAGATTTTCCTGCCGGGCTGTAATTTCTCCGAATAGCTTTCACTACTGGGGCTCTCCAGATCTGCTCTTTATGCTCGGTAGCATCGTGAGCATTGATGATGACAGCCCCATAGGCTTTCTGATCGAGCCTCTGCAGCAAAAGGTCGAGTTGACCTGGGTGCAGGGCGCCAATATTCAAAATTGTGGTGGCATCAATCATTGCTGGTTTTGCTCCGGCAAATATAGCGAGAGAAGGGTCTTCAGTAAGTAGGAGGGGTTTATCTCTGCAGCTCTGGCTCAGCATGCTTATGGTTTCTTTGGTATCGGTTCGCAGTCCGTGGCAGTAAGCCATTATGTCGGTAAAGTCTAGAAGCGGTGCCAAGCTTGCAGCGCTAGCAAAAATAGCTGCTGTGGCGAACTTCTGAGGGAGCTTTTCTAGCTTAAGTGCTCCTAGCCAAAAGAGAGCGAATTCACCGCACAGCAGGTGATTGTGAAAGGCGCCACGCAGGCCCATGGTATAGAGTGCTGGCAGTATGGAGCAAAGCAGTAGTATAGCTGGCAGGGCCTCAATGCTTTGTGATTTAGTTGGTAAGTTGTTGCTTGCTTGCTTATGCCAGAAGGTGGCAGCGGCAATAATTATGACAGTGGCTAGGGTTTTGGGGTCTAAAATAAAAGGTATGAGAAAGAGTTTGATTGTCTCCCATTCCCAGGGTAGGCCAGCGGCATAAGATAGGTGGGCCCAGTAGCCGCCGGTTAAGGCTTGCAGCAACGCGGCAATAGCTAAACACACCAGAGTGTAGGCGGCCAGATACTGCAGGGCCAGGCGCTTTTGCCCCTTGTATAAAGCAAAGAGAACTGTGGCAACCATAAAGACCACATACTGCTGTTTGCTGTAGAAGGCTATGGTTAAAAATATTACTGCCGCGATTGATAATTTGGGCTGCTCACCGCCGATGGTATCGCTCCAGCTTTTGACAAATCTTTCTAGGGCAATAACTGCTAGAGCCAAGCCTAGGAGGTCTACTCTGGCTACCGAGGACCAGTGCAGGACAGGTAGGCAGCCGATGAACATGACCAGGGCAATGATCATATGAAAATCGCTCACTCGACAGCGTTTTAGCAGCGCGCCAAAGCTGAAAAAGCAAACCAGCGCCGCGGTCATCGTCAGCATGCGCAAAGGCAAAAAGCCAGTGCCGAAAAATTTTAGCAGAAGAGCGCCAATGACAAAATAAAAGGGGGTGTATATAACGACGCTCCAAGGGTCTTGAGTCAGAGCTGTTAAGTCGTATATGTTGCCACCTTTGGTAAGCTGCAAGCAGGCCCATAAAACATGGCCTTCGTATTCAATGGCATAAGGATTCCTGATGGCCAAGCCCCAGCATGTAGTGTAAATCATAGCAAGCATGCCGCTGATAAGCATTACACCAGCCACTTGTGCTGCATAAAGTGGTTTCGGCCTAGTTGAATTTTTCGTACTCATTCAACACCTGCAGCTGCCTTGGTGGGAGCCGGAAGAGCTTGGTCAACTGATGGTTTTGTCCAGATGTTGTATTGCTTCTTGTTAAATAACTCCGGTATGCAAATTACTTGAACGATCATGCATAGCCACCAGAGCGGGGCCATGAACAGTAAGGGGATGATGTGATTGATGTCGAATTTCTTATCATATTTGACAATGGCAATGATAATGAGCGGATAGGTCAGAAGTGAGCCGATGGCACCAATCAAGTCGACAGGAGTAAGTGGAACTGCTCCGGTCATAAGTCTAAAGGTCCATTTGACTGTACCAACCGCTGATACCCAATCGATAAGAAAGGCGACAATGGGCCAGTTCAAAAACTGACCGGAGGCGTGCACCTGAGCCCAATATCCGTCAATGATTTTGTAGAGCGTAAAGCCACCCATAATCAAAGACTGAACGTAGCCAAATATTACTAGGGGCATGCTGTAGAGATCTATCATTCCAGTGTTCAGGCGAGTGTGACGCCTAACAATGTTTATGTTGCCGCGAAACCAGCGCAGCCTCTGCTGCCAGAACCAGGCCAAATTGTCAGGCATGTTGGTGTGAGCCATTGTGCCTTCGCTGAGTGCAAGGTGATAACCTGCTCTGACAAGGCGAATTGCTATGTCCATATCTTCGGAAAGACCGCGTGTGGAAAAGCCACCGCACTCGACCAGCTCTTCTTTGCGGAACATTCCGCATTGACCTGAGTTGACAATGTTAGCATTTGCTTTAGTCATAATTGAGCGTAAAAGTGAGGCATAAAGGGCTTCTACATGCAGCCACATGAGTAGCCCGAAGTTGCGATTCTTCACTCCCACAGGGCAGGTGGTGCCTGCTGTTTTTTCTTGTTCTAGGTCTTTGCGCATTTCTTCTAAAGCATTAGCATCTATTTCTGTGTCACCATCAATAATGGCAACAAGCTCGCCCTTGGCTCTAGCAATGGCCATATTCATAGTGGCAGCTTTGCCCCGGTGCGGTTGCCGGATCAGTGTCACGGCCTTTATGCGCGAGACAATTTCGGCTGTGCCGTCAGTGCTGCCGTCGTCGACAACTATGATTTCTTTTTCGCCTTTAAATTCAGCCTTAATTACAGATTGTAGGCAGGCTTCTATGTAGCGCTGTTCGTTGTGGGCTGGAACAATTACTGTCAGGCTAGTAAATGAACGGTCGGCCTTGCGTCTCATTGGCTTATATAAGAGCAAAAGATAGTAAGAGAGCGTGATCAAAAAGCAGATCACGGCCACGGCGTCTGTAAGAAATTTGACTTCTGGGTTCATTCTTTCACTTGGGCTATTTGTTTAGAAACCTACCTGAATTCACGTTAAGGTGCGTCTTTAGATAGAGACTCAGTCTATAGATTGAAGGCGCAATTGTCATGTGTACTTTCTTAGCGTTCTGGCCAACATGATAATCTTTGATGCTCCAATGACTCCTGACTACTGGTATTTAGCACTCTATGTGCGCTAAGGTGTATTCGAATTCCTTGCTTTTGCGAAGTTTAGTGTCTGGTTTAATCTCCGCTCATAAACGAGATGAGGCTTCTCCTCTTTCCGCTGTGCCGTACTCGGGTCGCTCTGAATGGTACTTTCGCATTGTTGCGGCCGTTTGCGGCGCTGTGCTTGGCTTAGCTGCACCTGGTCTGGAGCAGTGGTATTTGCCTTGGTTTTTGCTGACGACTCTGCTATTGCTCACCTTTGCCTCCGGTAGTCCTTGGCTGGCCGGCGTTCGTGGCTTTTGCTTCGGTATGGGTTATAACCTTGTTTATTTGAGTTGGCTCCTTACACTTCGTTCTGTCTATTGCGAAGGCACGTTTGCCTTCTGTCCCCAGTTTGTTGATGTCGCTATTTGGCTTGTGCTGGCGGCCTGGCAGGGGGTGTATGTCTCGATTTTCCCTTGTATCATCAAAGCCCTACCTCTTGTTAGTGGCTGGTTGCCAGTCAGGCTTGAAAAAAAATGGCATTGGCCCACATTTGTGGTGCTTCCGCTGGCTTGGGTTCTGATAGATCGTATGTGCAACACCACTCAATTACTGGGTTTTCCCTGGTCGTCATTGCACTATAGTCAATACAAGCAATTGGTTGTGCTGCAGAGTGCTTCTCTTATCGGTGGAGTTGGCATTAGTGCTTGGATTATTTTGGTAAACGCTAATCTTGCTGCACTGCTGGCCTCTAATGCCCGAGGCCGAGAGCGGTTTGCTGCAATTGCTTTTGCCAATCGACGAAGGGTTTTTGCCCATACATCGTTGACTGTTTTAGTTTCATTGATGCTTTTGTGGTTTGGATTTTCTCGCTTAGAACGCGAGAGAAATACTGATAAGAAAACACTTTTATTTTCTGCGGTGCAGGCGGGGCGTTCTGTTAAATCGCATCAGGCTTCCGTGGTTGATCTACTCAATAAATATTTTGAATTATGTGCGAAGTGTCCAGCCAATTCTGTTTGTGTTTGGCCTGAATGGTCTATTGCGCTAAATTTTAGAACCAATGCTGCCTGCCTAAACTTGGCTTCGCAAATTGCTGCCAGAAACAAGCAAGCTTGGGTGGTGGGAATTTTTGATAGAGATCCACAGGAGAGAATTTTCAATTCTGTTTGTGCCTTTACTCAGGATGGCAAAGTTTTGCCTGAGATTTATCACAAGCGTTATCTTGTGCCGGTGGGCGAGTACACTCCTGATTGGATTCGAAGGACTCCACTTGGTACTTTGCTTTACGGCCTAAGTAAAAAGTACAACGATGTCAGTTCAGGGGAGACACCGGTAGTTTTTGATCTAGGCAAGGTAAGGGTATCTCCAGTTATTTGTTTTGAGAATCTCTCTCCACAGATTTGTTCTGCTGGAGTCAGAGCTGGAGGTCAAGTCTTAACCGATTCAAGTGACAATAGTTGGTTTCGCCTCTCAATTCTAAGTGATCAGATGGTGTCATTTTGCGTTATGCGAGCGGCTGAGAATCACCGCTCGTTTGTCTTTGCTACAGCTTTGGGGCCCTCCACAATTATCGATTCAAGCGGTCATATTCTTAGCCAGGCTGGTCGGGAAGAACCCGCTTTCATAAGCGCTGAGCTGCCCATCGAACAAGACATAACGATGTATACGCGCTGGTGCTTTTGAGGCTAAACCAAAATGAAGCTCTATGATCGTTATATCATGCTCGAGACTCTGCAGGTGCTAGCTGTTGGCACTTTTGCCATTATTGGTATTTTTTACGGCACTGCTGAGTTTAAAAATGTGCTTGATATGACGACAGCATCTGGTTTGTCACTGCAGACTGTTTTGCTAATTATGGTTTTGCAGTTGCCTACTGGTATGGTCTGTTGTCTGCCATCTGGAGTAGTCATGGCTGTGATGCTTGTTTTGATTCGCTCCAGTCGTGATTGCGAAGTAATGGCTTTGCAATTGCTTGGCGTTCCTCTTCTGCGGGTGCTTGCTCCTTTTCTTGTTATGGGTTTTCTTAGCTCTTCAGCAGCTTTCGTTATTTCTGAATATGCAGCACCGCAGTGTCGAGACCTTGCTCGTCGCTTATTTATCATTGCTGCCAATAAAGCCCAGCGACCTTTCCCTGATCGCTCAGAATTGCGGCTGGAAGAGAAGTCCAGCGACGGAAGAGTTGTAAGCACTTCTAAGATTATTGAATTAGGTAAGGAGCAAATCGTTGGCGCTGATCAGGGGAAGAAAGTCTCTACCTTGGTCTGTTTTGATTTGACCAACAGAAACGGGGTTAAGCTTGTTTATGCAGGTTCTGCCCAGTGGCTTAACTGTTCATGGACGCTTCACGACGGCAAGATTTTTGAGTTTTTTGATAGCACTGAGCCCCTCTCGGTTTCTGCTGGAAGTGGTGTGCAGATGCAATTTCAGTCAATGCAATTGCCGTTTGTGGTGCAATCAGACAAAACCATTGGATTGAATTTCAAAACTACCATGGATAAGACTAGTGGCGAACTGCTCGGGAACATAAAGCTTTTGCAGCGAGCATCGGTAGCAGTGCCACCATTTCTTGCTCTGCAATATCACCGCCGGTTTGCCTATCCGCTGAGCTGCTTTTTCTTGGTTATTGCAGCTGCTCCTATGGTGTTCTTTCGCAAGCGTAAAGGGGCAGATTTTTCCTTAATCTATGGCGGTTTCTTGATTGTCAGTTTCTTTCTTTTGCAAGAGATAAGTATGGCCTTGGCTGTTAACGGCCGTATAGATGGAACCCTCGCTGCTTATCTGCCGTTAATTATGCTCACGGTTTTGGGTTCTCTTTCGGCTATCTTGCTAAGACGAGCTTAAGGTTTTGGTATCTGCGCAGGCATTGAGCATGTTTGTAAAATTTGAAGAAAGCAAAGTTGTTCTGGTGTTGTCAGGGGGGCGGATATGAGAGCTTCTCTGCTAGTATTTTGACAGTTTGGTGGAGAGGAAAATGAGCGAGAAGAAGAGACAGCTCTTGAGTTTAGTGGGTTTGGCTTTGTTTATAACAATCCTTGGACTTGCTAATGCAGCCAATGCTGGTAGTCCGAAAGGCGGAGCTAGTTCTACAGAAGAGATTGTTACCCAAAATGCTATTATTAGCGCTTCGTCTAATAGATAGTTTTTAGAACGACAGTAAAGAAGATTACTTTATATTCCACGTTGCTTTTAGTGGCCTGGAATATTTTTTTGCCTTTAACCTGGTGTCTATCAGCTTGGCAGTGTCAGCTCTGCGCAAACTTGTTAGCCAGTTGACCGCAGGCCGCGTCAATATCAGTGCCACGCTCAAGGCGAATAGTGACAGTTTTGCCGGTGCGCCCTGCGGCATTAGCAAAGCGATGCTGTACCTGCATTTCGGGGCGACCGTACATGATTTCGCCTTCGTTGTTTTTAGTGGGATTGAAGGGAATTAAATTGATATTGCAGTGCAAATCTTTCACTAGTTCTGCTAGCTGATTGGCCTGTTCCACTGAGTCGTTCACTCCTTCAAGCAGAACATATTCAATTGTCACGCGTCGCTTTGTGGTTTTGTAGTAGTCGCGCACTGAGGCCATTACTTCGTTGATAGGCCATTTTTTGGTAATAGGTACAATCTCTTCGCGGGTGTAAGCGTCGGGGGCATGAAGCGATAGAGCTAAGGTGACCGGTAAGTTCTCTTGGGCTAACCGCCTGATGCCTGGCACTACGCCCGAGGTCGATACAGTAATGTGGCGAGCACCAATTCCTACCGATTGATTGACCACATTAATAGAGGCGATTACTTCTTCAGTGTTGAGCAGGGGTTCGCCCTGGCCCATGTATACGATGTTAGCTATGCGTTGGCCTGATTCGCGCTGAATAGACATGGCCTGGTCAACAATTTCTTGACTGGTCAAATTGCGCTTGAAGCCCAAATAGCCAGTGGCGCAGAACGTGCAACCGACAGCACAACCAACTTGTGACGAGAGGCAGGCCGATAGGCTGGGGCGGTCTTGAAAAGTCATAAGTACCGATTCGACTAGTTTGCCGTCAGGTAGCTCAAAAAGATATTTGCGGGTGCCGTCTCTACTTACTTCGAGGTGGGCAATTTTGAGCAAAGGCACTTGGGCTACTTGATTAAGCTTTTCTCGCAACTCAACTGAGAGATCTGTCATCTCGTCAAAAGAGTTTGCATATTTGACATAAATCCAGGTGTGAATTTGTTTAGCTCTGAAGGCAGGCAGCCCTTGCTCTTTGACAAATTTAGTCAATTCTTCCAGAGAAAGGCCAGAGAGCGCTTTCTTGGGCTGCTCGTTCGTATCAGTGTTTGGCTTCGACTCGTTCATTGTTGTTGTCCATGATATTCAGTTTTGTTCATATCTAGCCTGGGTGCCGATTGGCGCCACTTATGAGCCAATGATAGCAGGCGTAATTGTCTCTGAGCATCCCAAGAGGGATACTGCAAGATGTTAAAATAGCCGTGGTACTGACGGCGCCGCAAGTGTTTTTAGCGGTAAGATACGCCGTGATGCATTCTATTGGTGGGAGATTTAGCTGATGTTGGACGTTCTGGAAGAGAAGGCAAAAGGTTTTCTCAAGCAATTGTTCGGAGATACCAACGAAAAGCGCGTACAGCATCTTCAACCTTATGTCGATAAGGCCAATTCTTTTGAAGCCGCCATGCAAAAGCTTAGCGATGAAGAGCTGCAAGGTAAGACAGCTGAGTTTAAGGCCAAAATCGCCAACGTTCTTAAAGACGTCGAAGACGTTAAGCTCATTCCTGACGAAACCCCGAAAATGCCCGGGCAGATGCGCACCAAGAAAGACATTGTGCTGGCTCATGTTCTAGAAGAAATTTTGCCTGAGGCTTTTGCTGTTTGTCGCGAAGCTGGTAAGCGCGTTCTAGGAATGCGTCACTTCGACGTGCAGTTTATGGGTGGTGCCGCTCTGCACTTTAACAAAATTGCTGAAATGCGCACAGGGGAAGGTAAAACCCTGGTTGCTACCTTGCCGACCTACCTCAATGCTCTAGCCGGTCGTGGTGTTCACGTTGTCACTGTTAACGATTACCTGGCCCGGCGAGATTCTGAGTGGATGGGCCGCCTCTATAATTTCCTCGGTCTTACCACTGGTTTAGTTTATTCGCACCAGCCTGACCACGAAAAATATCAGGCTTATCGTGCTGATATTACCTATGGTACCAACCATGAATTTGGCTTTGACTATCTGCGCGACAATATGCGCAAGTCTCTCGACGAGTTAGTGCAGCGTCCCTATTACTTTGCCATTGTAGACGAAGTCGATAACATCCTCATTGACGAAGCCAGAACGCCGTTGATCATTTCTGGTTTTCCTCGCGATTCACACACCGACCTTTATGTTCGCATGTCGCAATTGGCCCCGCTTCTTGAGCGTGGCAAAGACAAAGACGATGAAGAATGCGACTATTGGGTTGACGAAAAACAACGCAACGTGTTGCTGACAGAGCAAGGCATCATCAATGCTGAGAAAATGCTTGATGTTGCTGACCTTTTTGATATGCACCATAACTATTCGCACCACTTAGTGCAAGCCTTACGGGCCAAGGAGCTCTATCTCATTGATACTGAGTATGTCATTCATCCAAACGAAGAAGGCAAGCCTGAAATTTGTATCGTTGACGAATTTACTGGCCGTATGATGCAAGGTCGCCGTTGGAGCGACGGTCTGCACCAGGCAATTGAAGCGAAAGAGCGTGTGCCGATTCAAGAAGAGACCATGACCTACGCTTCTATCACCTATCAGAACTTGTTCAGGCTCTATCCAAAGCTGGCTGGTATGACCGGTACCGCTATGACTGAAGCCTCTGAATTCTCTAAAATTTACAACCTTGATGTGGTGGCCATTCCCACCAACCGTGGTAACCAGCGTATTGACTATCCAGATATCATCTACAAAAACGAGCGCATGAAATACATCGCTGTTGTCGAAGAAATTGTGGATATGCACCAGCTGGGTCGCCCCGTTCTTGTTGGTACAGTTTCGATTGAAAAGTCAGAATTAATTGACGAGCTCTTGAGCAAGCCCCAGAAAATGGGCGAGTATTTGATCTGGAAAATCAAAAACATTGATACTCACATGAAGGCTCGCAACCACAGTGGTGAGACCATTGATGGCCTGCGCAAAATCTTTGAGCGCCCCGGTCAGATCGATATTGATAAACTGCAAGAGCTTGTGAAAAAGGCCGAAAGCGAATTTCCTAAAGAAGAGGAATTGGCTGAGCGACTATTTTCAATGATGCGCACCGCTAAAGTTGTGGCAGCTATTCGCAAGGGTATTGATCACCATGTACTGAACGCTAAGCAACACGCTAAAGAAGCGATGATTGTTGCTCAGGCAGGTCGTAAGGGTGCTGTAGTTGTAGCTACCAACATGGCCGGTCGTGGTACCGACATTTTGCTTGGTGGTAATGCCGAATATCTCGCTAAAGAAAAACTGCTGAAAGAGTTTCCCGATCAAGAAGAGCTGCATAACGACCCAGAAAGACTGGCTCTTTATGAGGCCAAGGTCAAAGAATTGACCCCGAAAATGAAAGAGCAAACCGATAAAGAGCACGACGAAGTTATTGCTGTTGGTGGTTTGCACATTATTGGTACAGAGAGGCACGAAGCTCGAAGAATCGATAACCAGTTGCGCGGTCGGGCTGGCCGTCAAGGCGACCCTGGAACCACTCGATTCTTCTTGTCTCTTGAAGATCAACTGATGCGTATTTTTGGCGGAGCTGCTATATCGCGCTTGATGGACATGATCAAGGCCGATGAAGATATGCCGATTGAATCTGGCATGGTCAGTAAGTCTATTGAAAATGCCCAGAAGAAAGTTGAAGCTCATCACTTTGACACCAGAAAACATGTATTGCAATACGACGATGTGCTCAATACTCAGCGTGAAGTTATTTACCGCGAACGTCGTCGCATCTTAGAGAAAGCTGACCTGAAAATGGGTATGCTCGATATGCTGCGCGAGCACCTAGACTTGATTCTCGAAGCTCAAATCGATCCAGACTCATCTAGCGATATGTGGGACGATGAGCAACTTCCTGAAGTATTGCGCAACCTCGCCGTTGATATTCCGATGTTGGCTGAAGTTAAAGTAGAAGAGCTTAAGGGTCTTGCTTATGAAGACTTAAGACAGAAGCTTTGGGAAGATGTAGAGCTAGCTTATAAGGTGCGCGAAGAGCATATTGGTACTGAAGATATGCGCGAATTTGAGCGTCAGGTATTGCTGCACAACATCGATAGCAAGTGGGTTGATTACTTGCACAACATTGACTTGTTGCGTGAAGGGATTCAGCTCCGAGCCTATGGTCAAAAAGATCCGCTGCAAGAATATAAGCGCGAAGCCTTCAATATGTTCAATCAACTTCTGCGCAGCATCCAAGCAGAGTCAATTCAGCAGCTCTTCCGGGCACAGCCGCAATCGGTAGATGTTGATGATCTCGACAATCTTACTTTTGAGAACTTGCCTGAAGGCATGACTCCTGAAGACTTGATCAACATCATCAAGCAAGTACAAGAAGCTCAAGGCATTAATCCTGATGGCGAGAATGGCTTTATCAGTATTGAAGACCTAGAGGCTCTGCTCGGCGCCCAGGGTGTCAACGACTTGCTCGGTGGTGAGATTCCAGAGGGTGAAGCTGATGGACCAGTTGATGGACAAGTCGAAGGGGAAGTTGAAGGTCAAGTCGAGGGGGCAGACAGCCCGAACGGTTCTGATTCTTTAGATTCAAGTGACGACGAGCAGAAGAAAGAAAAATAATGCTCTTTCTTTCCTTTGATACGAGTGGGCGTGAATTGACAGTCGCTCTGTTTGAAGGCGACTCTTTAGAACGAGCTTCCCAGCAGCCTCAGGGCGAGCTGCTAGCCAGTGAGCGCATTGACTTTGCTGAGCTAGCTGTCGATGATCCCCGTTTGCCCCTTAGTGGCAATATGGTTGGTGCCAAAAAGGCCAATCGTCAGGAGTCAGTCAGTCTCTTAATTCCAACAATAGATAGGCTGCTGAGCGAGAAGCAGTTAAGCAAGTTTGATCTTGGTGCCATTGCCGTAGGCATTGGTCCTGGTGGTTTCACCGGCATCCGCGTAGCCATTACCACCGCCCGTACTCTGGCACAGGCTCTCAATTTACCGCTTATTGGTTTGAACTCCCTAGAAGTGGCCTGTTTCGATTTACTCGAAGAAACCCTTTCGGGTTTGGCGCCAGCGGAAGTTTTGCAGCAACGCCTTGGTGTGATCAAGGCGGCCTCCCGCAGCCATTGCTATCTTGCCGTCTATCGCCCTGAGCCGATTTTTGCCTACTATGACTTAGTGCCTGTGCAAGAGCCGGTTTACTTAACTTACGAGAGTCTGCTAGAGAAGTTATCTCTATGTCCGCTCTGGCATGTCGATCCGGCCGTTATGGCTAAGCTGCTGGCTTTACCAGGTGAAGCTGAGCCTGTTTGGCGGGCGCAATTAAGCGCTGTCGTTAATAATATTGCTTCATTACAAGCTAAAATGGCCTGGCTTCGGGTATCTTTGAAAGGATTGGGCGCTTCTGCATTTCATTATCGGCTGACCGAGCCGCTTTATTTGCGGGGTGCATCTGTGACACTGAAAAACGGCGATGCCATCGAAAAAGTCGAATCTAGTTGAGATAAGCGCTCTAACTCTGAGCGATCTTGAGCAAGTCATGGAAATAGAACCCGTGGCTTTCGGCTCTCATCATTGGTCGCGCCAATCTTTTACTAATGAGCTAACAAATTCTACTGGTCACTATTTTGCTGCGCGCGCTTGCCAGGACAAAAGAATCTTGGGTTATTCCGGCTTCTGGTTGATTGGCGAAGAAGCTCACATTACCACTCTGGCTGTGCATCCAGACTTCCGCCGCATGCATGTTGGTGAGCGTCTATTGGTTAACGACATCATTCAAGCGCGCAAAGTCGGAGCTGACTGGATCACCTTAGAAGTTCGAGTATCAAATGAGTCAGCCCAACGTTTGTATGGCAAATACAGTTTCCGTAGCCTTGGCGTGCGGCGCAATTACTATCAAGATAATAGCGAAGACGCTCTTGTGCTCTGGACCGATAGACTATCGTCACCAGATTTCCTCACTTTATTTAAGAAACGGGTGAAAGAGAGAGATGTTAGTTCGTTAATACCAGGTTTTAGTTTCAGCCCGGAGTCTCTTGACGAGCTCTTTATCCCGCCTGCTTTGACTGTAACCGATACGAATTTTGCTTAAACCTGAAAGTATTGCGAAAAAGACATGACTTCTATGCATGCTCTGGATATAGCGGGGCTTGACTTGTCATAAGGCGGCGAACGAAAATAGAGCGGTTCAGACGAGGTGGAAAATTGCGTTTAGTTGCCCAGGAAATATCGCCGCGCACAAGACGCCGGTCACTTTTGGGCCAGATCGTACTCACCTTGCTTGGAGTGCTCTTGCTCTTCCTCGCTTCCTTTACGTCGTTTGAAGTGCCTATTGCCACCAAGCGCAATTTCACCAGCTTTGCTGAGAACCAAATTCGCTATGCCTTCAACATTGTGCCTGAGCGTTATCAGAGCAAAGTCGAAGCCTATGTGCCGCTGCTTAAGGCTTCGACAAACCCAGTGCGCAAAACTTTCTATATGCCATTAGCTGCAGCTGCAGTTTTTGTTGGCTATGTTCTGGGGCCTTTGCTTGGTGCTGCGGCCTGCGCTACCTTCATTGCCCTGGGAGTTTTAGGGCCATTTCTCGGCATCCACGCCTTTGCCTCTGGTGGCGGTGTTGGTTATTATCTTGAGCCTGGTTTCGGCTACCTGTTGGCGCTAATTCCGGCCTCCGCTGTGGTGGGAATGATTACCCGAGGCAAGCGCACCAGTGTCAGTCAGCTGATGTCGGTTATTGCTGGCCTGATTGTCGTGCACCTCTCCGGTATCTTTTATCTGTTAGGCAGCTGTCTAGTTTCTTATTTCCTTGATGGCAATCGGGCTTCCCTGGCCTGGCAGCCCTGGGTCTTCCAGCATGCCCGTAACATGAGTTGGTATCCCCTGTTTTATGACTTCGTCAGCAGTCTAATAATGGTGGGAATTGCTTTTCCTTTCCGCTGGTTGGCCAATACCTTAACTGCTCCTGATGCAGCGGCGCGCCCTACCGCTGTGCCCGGTAATAAGCCCTCTGAGCGCTATCACGTGGTGGAAGAGTTTGTCTAAAGTGTCTAAGTCTGACAATAGTGGGCGCTATAAGCTCTACCTTGGTCTAGCTGGGCTGTCTCTGGCCACATTGGGTCTGGGGCTATTTTACTATGGCACTAGAGTTGAGACTAGGCGCTATCGCCTTGAGCGCTTCGGTGTTCAGACAAGGTCTGATACTACTGGCAGTGCTATTGTCAGCCATCAGTCTCTGAAAATTTTGCATCTTTCTGATTTGCATTTGTCAGGTAATGATGACGAGAAAGTCGAATTCATTCGCGCTATTACTGATCAAGATTATGACTTGGTCGTGCTCACTGGCGATGTTTTCGAATTTCTTGATGGCTTGAAATATGGCCCTAAATTGCTTTCGCGCCAGCCCCGCTTGGGTGCCTATGCTGTATTTGGTAATCATGATTACTATGATTATTCGATTTACAACAAAACTCTAGGGCGGATATTCCGTCAGCATCGCCATCCAGCAGTGCGCAACAATGTCGAGCCTCATCGTATTGCTCTGGAGGCCGGTGGCTTTAAAGTACTGATTAACCAGTCTCACTATATTGCCAGCGAAAATCTATTTATTGCTGGCATTGATTATCCCGGTATCAAAGAAGCGGAATTAGAAAAACTAATGCAGTCTGCGCCAGTCGGGGCCTTGAAACTAGGTCTTTTCCATTTGCCAAGGCAGCTAGAGATGCTTTCACGGGCAGGATTGCACTTGGCCTTTGGTGGCCATACCCATGGTGGTCAGGTACGATTGCCTGGTTTCGGAGCAATCATTACCGATTCTGAATTGCCGCGCCAAAACGCATCGGGCATGCTTGATGTTGGTGGTACCAAAATTCATATATCCCGGGGGCTAGGTGCCGATCCGCGCAGCAATATCAGGTTGTTCTGTCCGCCTGCTGCCACGGTGATCGAACTCAGTCATGAGCGCGCTGGATTTTTGGGTAGTGATGGCGTGCAGAGTTTTGCTGCTGTAAAAGGCCAGGGTTAGCGCGCCTTAGACGGTTCTGCGGTGCCGCCGTATGTAAAGGGTTTGGTTGAGTCTGTTTCGTTTGGTAGTGGCGCTGGCGTATCTGGTATTTGGAAAAGTTTGGGTGGCCGCGGTAGCGGCACAGAAGGTGTGTGATGCTGCAGCTGTTTGAAGAGCGAGGCAACAATGTTTTTGGTCAATTTGACATTGTGGCTGCCTCTCGCATCGACAATTGCCCCTTCTGCTATTGAACCATCGATAGTGCCAATAAAGCGTGCTCGAGTTATTAGCCAGCGGCTAGTTAATTTACTTTTGTCGGCTATGAAAGTTAGATCTACTTGTTGGTCTTTAGGCTGGTCACCCTGCTGCATCTCTAAGTTAGTAGTGTCTTTGTATGAAAGCTCGCCATCGATGTAACCAGCTTCGCGTACGAGGGAGAGTTTGACCAAGCCGAGAGCATTTTCTTGAGCAATGTATTCACCTGTGCAGTCTGCGGCCATCCAGTTAAAGCCTGCTACCAAGGCGAAGATAATCACCAAGCAAATTGCTTGATTGCTTAGCAAGGTACGGAGGCGTTTGCCTTTCTCTTTTTTCTCGGCTTCTTTTTCTGCCCGAGTTTTGCCTTTGCTTTTACTAGTGCTGGGTATATTTCGTCCGGCTGTGCTTGGCTGCCTGCGCACGTCAGAAGAGTACTTATTCTTTGACCGGGCAAAATCAGCATCTATGTTTTGTTCATCAGCTGAGTGATCAGCATACTCGTCGTCTAAATTAGCATTGCTAAGTTCTCCACGGCCTTTGCCATACTGGCTGCTGTCTCGCAAAAACTCTCGTCCGGACTCTTGGCTGGACGTAGGCGGTGGCACCGAGGGACGAGGCCTCGGTCTTCTGCTTGCATAATCGTCTGAGCCTTTCATGTGCTAACTATCTTATGGTATTAAATCTGGTGTCAAACGGTAGAGGTGCCTGATTGTTGCTGCGTCGTTGGGTGAAATGACTCCTCTGCCGTAGTAGGCGCTCATCAAATCTTGCGGATTGGTACTGTGCCCTTCAATACCCAGGGCATGACCAAATTCGTGGGTCGCTCCGGCCTTGAGGCGGCCTAGTGACATGGGCTGGCCCTGTCCATCTGTGGTTCTAAGTACTATGACGGCGGGTTTGAAATCTGCTTGGCCTCCGGCAAGAATTGCTTTATAAGGAAAGTTAGTTTTTGATGTGTAGCCGCGAATGTCTTGAGCAAAGAGGGCCATGCCGCTTTTCGTGACAAAGTGATTAGTAAAGAAGACGTAGATATCCGCTTCTCCGGGGTCTTGAGTGAGCTCGTAAGAAAATAGCCCTTCGCGTTCGAACTGCTTCCACGACAAGACCCCTTCTAGGACTGCTTGATAGTGGCCGTCGACATAGCCTTCGGCTCGTTTTAGGGCTTGAAACTGTTCCGGATTGCTGACCACATTAGCCACGAGGTTAGGCCAGGCTGCCAGGTTATCGGTGTTGGCAATGGGCACTCCCAAATTTGGGTCTATCATACTGTCAAGAGTTAGCCCGGGAGAGATATAGACCTTCAGGGGCATTTGGTCTCGCACCCAGTGAATTGTGCCAAAGCGACTGCGATATTCGGGATAGACACCAGCCTGCGCTGGCCTAGCTGGAGCTTTGCGATATTGGGCTGATGCAACTGGCGCTGCCCCAATCAACCCTTGGCTGACGAGCGCGACCATTGCCAATAGCAGCAATATTCGGGTAGTAAGACTGTGTTTTTTTCTTTTGTGCAACATTTCTTTTGTTACGAGGGGAAACAATTCTAGTGCCCTTCTGTCTATTTCTCTATAGTCGCCTGTTGATACCAATAGTTACTGATAATTGGTATTTGGGCTCACTATCTATATGCCACAAGATATTACGCTTGTTACGGGCATAATAAACGAAAGGTTAAAAGGCGGCCAAAAGTGTGGAGGGTTGGATACGATTAGCCTTGTTCATCGCAGGAACTCCAGTACGAGAGACACAAGGGATTGAGTCTGTTGGGGCGGCACCAACACTGCGGACATTTCAAAAGAGCCTCACTTCTGGTGAGGCTTTTTGCTTTTACGGCTTATAATCATTGCTTGCATTAGCTAAGTGGAGTGATTATGCGACCTGTTAGAGCGATTGTATTGGCTGCCGGTCAGGGCAAGCGGATGAAGTCTAATAAGCCTAAAGTGCTTCATGAAGTTCTTGGTCGCGCCATATTAAGTCGAGTAATGGATGCCGTTGGTGCTGCTGTTGAGGGTGAAGGTCTAGAGCATTTGCATCTAGTAGTGGGACATTCGGCTGATATTGTTACTGACTTTGTTGTGAATAATCCTCCAGCCTGCCCGTTCTCTACCCATTTGCAGTCACCACAGCTCGGTACAGGTCATGCTGTGATGCAGGTAATGCCAGCTTTAGATGGATTTGAAGGCACGCTCATTGTGACAGTGGGGGATGCTCCTGTCTTGCAAAGTAATACCCTGGCAGAGCTTTTGGCTACTCATCGGGAAAAGAAAGCAGTGATAACGGCCCTGAGCACTGTAGTGCCTGACCCTAAAAACTATGGCCGCATGGTGCGTGACCAGGATGGCAAAGTACGCGGCATTGTTGAAGACAAAGATGCTTCTCCTGGCGAAAAGCTAATCAATGAAGTAAACACCGGTATTTATTGCATCGAGTGGCCCGCTGCTGCTGCTGGTTTGAGCTCGCTCTCTTGCGATAACAAGCAGAAAGAATATTATCTGACTGATCTCGTGGCTTGGGCCTATCACAGCAATCATGTTACTGAAACAAAGGTATTGACTGACTTTAGAGAAGTCTGTGGTATTAATTCACGAGTGGAATTAGCGGAAGCAACTGTTCACCTGCGCGATATAACTGCCACTAAATTGGCCCTAGAGTCAGGTGTGACTATCGTTGACCCAAGTGCCACATGGATTGCACCAGAGGTAAGTATTGGCGAAGAGACTGTTGTGCTGCCTGGTTGCTACTTGATTGGTAACATCCAGATTGGCTCTAATTGCCAGATTGGACCCTTTGCTGTAATCAGGGGTGTGGTGAAAGTTGGTAACAACACCAGCATTAACAATTCGCAAGTGAACAATTCGGTTATCGGCGATGGTGTCAAGATTGGTCCTTTTGCCCATGTTCGCGAGGGCAATGTCATAGGCGATTCTTCAAAAGTAGGCAACTTTGTCGAATTGAAGAAGGCTGATATTGGCCATCACAGTAATGTTTCGCACCTTAGTTATGTCGGCGACGCTGTTTTGGGCAACCACGTCAACATCGGTGCTGGCACAATTACAGCTAACTATGACCATCTGACCAAGAAAAAGGCACGCACAATTATCAACGATGGGGCTTCTACTGGTAGTAATTCTGTTCTGGTCGCCCCGGTAGAGCTTGGGGTTGAGGCTGTGGTAGGTGCCGGTAGTGTGGTCACCAAGGCTGTGCCAGATGGTGCCCTTGCCGTGGCCCGGGCCAAGCAAGCCAATGTTGAGGGCTGGAGTGCTAAGCGTAAAGCCGGCGCTCTTACAAAAAGCTAGCAAACAGAACCATAGCTCTAGCGCTCTAGCTCCGAAATGGCATCGGGGTTGGTTTCTATCTGTGACAGATAATCTAGGCGTCTTCTTTCAGCTTCGGCAAAGCGGGCTGATTCTATAGTCAAAAATTTGATTAGGGCCAAAGGGATGAGATGTTTGGAATAGTCTGGAGTGCCGTGTCTATCAGCTTCTCCAAATGACTCAATCTCTACATAATCTTGGCCAATGCGCAGCACTCGGCCAATTAGGCTGGTGCCGTCCATGAAGTGGAGCCGCACCCAAGAGCGGGTGTCGCAGAGTCTTTCAAGTCGAAGTTTTAAATTCATCATTACTAACTCGTGGTTACTTGGCGGACTTTTACTATCTTAGGGTCTTTCTTAGGACCTTTCTTAGTTCCATCTTAGCAAAGGTCCGATAAAAAACGGTGTATCGAAGGGGAGCTTAGTAGCCTACCTTGAGGTGGGGCACTGGTATATATTCGAAAACACTAAGATTTTGATTTTATGTGGCACTTTGAAGAACCTGATTTGGCGCTGGTTTCTATTGTATATGCGCGGAAGTCAAGAATTGCGGTTTCGATAAAGCGAACTAAACTGAAGGAGTGGAATCTTTTAAAACTAGAACTGAGGACTTAATGCAAGACGAGCTTATACCAGCCAATTTGCTCCAGCGTTTAGAAGAATTGAAAGAGCTTGAAGCAAGTTACTGGCATGATGAAATGTATTCAGTAGAAGCTCTCACCAACATGGCGTACCGCGATCAA
The DNA here is from genome assembly GCA_044378815.1 of Obscuribacteraceae bacterium (SeqCode). Classification (GTDB taxonomy): domain Bacteria; phylum Cyanobacteriota; class Vampirovibrionia; order Obscuribacterales; family Obscuribacteraceae. The sequence goes on from JBIPOV010000024.1 coordinate 25,843, forward strand.
CTTGAACAAAGTTTCAAACTTGACCCACTTGGTCCGCTGCCGCCTCGCCAATAATCTTGATTCCTTTTAGAGTCAGATTAACGTCTACATGGTCGAACAACTTGATGGCTGGTGCAATCAATCGTGCCAGCCCTCCTGTTGCCACCACTGTAGTCTTGCTGGGCAGGCTCTTGAGAGCACGTTCGAGCCAATATCTAACCATGCCGATGTGTCCGATAACACAGCCTCTTTCTATAGCTGTTTGGGTATCAAAGGCCAGAGGTGAAGAGAGCGAGAGATTCTCGAGTTCTTGTACTGAGAGTTCGGGTAGTTGCGCTGTTGAATAGTGCAGAGCTTGAAAAGTTTTGGTCAGCCCCAGGGTAATCATGCCACCAAGAAAATTGCCTTTGTTATTAACGGCAGTAAGTGTTGTGGCAGTGCCAAAATCTATTACAACAGCTGCTTCGGCATCGATGGTGTGAAGCTTGAAAGCTGCAGCGGTGTTGGCAACTCGGTCTGAACCCATGGTGTCGTAGAGTCCACTAATCAGTGTTTGGCTCCTGGCCGAGACTTCAAATATCTTGTCTTTGGCGTTGGGCCACTGCGCAATTAGGCTGGGTAGAACTCCAGGCACCACAGACGATACTGCAATTAATCCTCGGCCATATTTGTTGTGCAGGCTATTCAAGTGTGATGAAGCTGTGGCGGGATCGGCTGTGCTGTAGTTCCAAGTTTCGTTTAATTGACCGCCAATAAAAAGACCACAGCAAATTCTAGAATTGCCAATGTCAATAGCTAGTGCTCTTTCTGCTTCTGGCATGCTTATTCTCTATTTTTTCGCAAAGTAATTAATCAGGCCTTTTAGCATGCCCTGTGCAGCGGCCTGTTGACTGGCTGGACTGATTAATTTGGCATATTCATCGGGATTGCAAACAAAACCAACCTCTACCAAGACGGCTGGCATATTGGTTGGGCGGCACAGAGCCAGGTTCTGATAGCGCGCCCCGATGTCAGGAAAGCCAAGTTCTTTAGCCTCAGCGTTTTTGAGGCTGGCTGCCAATTCTTGCGACTGCGGGTGATACCAGTAGCTGGACGTGCCGTGTTCTTTGTTGGGATCGCGACCATCCGGCAGGGCATTGTTGTGGATGGAAATTAGCAGGTCGACATTTTTTGCTTTGGCAAAGTCGACACGATCATTGAGTGAGACTTCGACATCGCCTTCTCTGGTCATGTAGACAGTGGCTCCCTCGGCCACAAGCAGATCTCTGAATTTGAGAGCAATAGCTAGATTAATTTCGGCTTCGCGAATGGCCGATGGGCCAATCGCACCTGTTTCTTTGCCACCATGGCCAGGGTCAAGACAAATTCTTAGTCCTTGTAGGCGCATGGACGCTTCTTCGGTTATTGGTCTCAATCTAGGTGGATACTTAATGTGCAAATTGAGATTGTTGTCTTCAAAGTCGGCGAAATAGCCCCACTGTCGCGCGCCGGCTAAATCAATATCGACTTGATAAACACCGTCTTCGGGTTGCTTCCAACTGATGTTTTCAATTAGCTTGGAATTGCCTCCTTCTGGTGCCTGGTAAACCCAGTCGGTATCAGCTAAAGCCCCATAGATTTTGACATTTAGATGATTAGTTTTGAGGTTCTGCTCTACTAAAAATGGCAAGCGCTGGTTTAGCGGTATTACTACGGTTTCGCCATAGCTATCTTCTTTTACTTGTATGGTCCGTGCTACCGAATCTGGTGCTGGGCCACTACTGTCTCCTAGACTTAGATCTTCCTTCTTAATCCAGATATGCTTATTGGGAGCGTAGCGGCAACGAATATTCTCGCCCTGGTAGCCGTCGACGATCAGCCGAACTCCCTCAGGCAGTGGCGTTAGGCGCGCTAAATCTGGGGCCACTCTGGTGATGGTGTCTTTATGAATGGTGTGAGCAATTTGGGGTTGGCGCAAAACTGTAATTGCAGCAGGGCTAGCAACAGTTAGGCTCTTTCCTTCTTTTTGCATGACATAGCGGGGATGCTCTTGATAAAACTGGTCATTGGCTTCGATGCGATAGAGACCGACATATAAGTCAGGTTGTGCTGCTGGATGGCGTTGAAAGACTTGACCGTAGGCAGCCTCTAGACCGCGATTGATGCCACTATGTGTAGTGCCAGCTTTTCTCGACTTTAAGCTGGCGATTGAGGCCAGGGCAATCTGTTTTTTGCCCATAAAGACATGCACCTGGCTGCCCGGTGTGGCGCGCACGGCAAATTCAATTATTTCACCAACATTGAGACCCCGGTCTTCTTTGGGTTCAAAGCTATGTGGGACGAACTCAAAGCTTGAGGGTGATAAGCTCTGGGGGCTACCTTCTCGAGCTATTTCCACTACCTGGCTATAGGTCTGGCTGCCGTCGCTGCCAGAGACTTTTACTTCAAATTTATTTTTGCCTTTGGTTAGGGGCACCACGTGGGCAAAAAAACCTTCCTTATTGGTCAGTACTTTCTCACCATTCACAGTTAAGGAAAAGCCAGGATAAGTAGAGCCAATCAAAAACGAGCTACTAGCCGCAATTTTTGCTGTGCCTTCGGTATTAGGATAAACAATCAGAAGTGGCTTGCTTGGCTCAAGTACTGGTCGTTTGTATCTTTTAACTGCTGGGCTGGTACTGCTTGTGGTGCTTTTGAAAGAATCGCTAAGATTATCAGATACTTGGGCGTTGGCGCAGGAGCTAACTGTCAAGGCAGCCAATGAGGCAGTAGCGACTCTAGTGGCTAGTGTCATTAATACTCCAATCAAAGTTCTGTATAAATGTTTTGGCTAGTCTGGGCTCGAAGGGTACTTTGTCCGACTTGTCATAATAGTACATAGCAAAGGCCCAGGGATCTTCAAAGCCTTGGCCAAAGACATCGCGATAAAATTGAAAGAAGCGCGAGATAGCAAATACGTGTTCTTCTGGTTTGTAGTCGAAATTTTTCGGAGAGTGAACAAATTTATCAACATTGTGTTCTACGTCAGCCCTTAGCGTTTCGGCTGTGACAGCGTGATCAGTTATCTCTGGATAGCCAAGGTAGGCGCGGCAGAGAAGAAAAATGGTATCGGCTTGCACTGCTTTTTCTTTTCGTTTTTCTACTAAGTGTGGATGAATAAAATCGGCCCATATTGATTCGGCCGATTGCGCTTTGCCACCAACTACAAAAGGGCGAGCAATGAATTCGCGTTTTAGTTTGAGCGGCATACTTACTGGATATTCGTCGCAGACGATTTTGATGGCGATGAGATTGTGGGCATTCATCCAATAACAAATGGTATCGTCGAGACTTTTGAAGTTGTCTGGGCTAGTGCTTGCCATCTCGTCCATGGCCGTTTGCAGCAAAGGGCTGGTCTTCAGATTTTTGTAGTCTACGCGGCCGTCTTTTGCAAAAGTTTTGAGTAGGAGGTCATACTGACTAAACTCTGGTCTTTCAGGCTTCTTCACTTGGGTGAGGTAGGCTTGTATATAAATTGGCGCTCTGGATATATCTTGCACAAAAGTCATAATCAAGCCGAAGGCAACTAGGGCGAAAGTGACCGCCACCGCCGGCAGATTGACTTGTTGGTTTTTCTTGACTATCAAGGGCTTTGCTTGTTTTGAGGTAACTGAAGCATTTTAGCTATTTTTGTCTGCGATTGCTGTCGCCATAAAAAAAAGGCCTTCAGGTAGTCCTGAAAGCCTTTTCTAAAGTGGTGGAGCGTACCGGATTCGAACCGGTGACCTCTTCAATGCCATTGAAGCGCGCTACCAACTGCGCTAACGCCCCAAAGACCATAGTTCGTTGGGTTGAATTGCAGTTATATCACATAATTTGGGCCAGGGAAAACCTAACGATGACAGCTCGTTAACACCGTAAAGCATTAGTGAATGAATTCATTCATTTTGAGTGCTAGAATTACTGGCGAACATGTCTCCTCCCGATGAACTAAAGGCGCAAGCTGAGTTTTTCCTAACCAAACTAAATAAAATAGATTGGCTTTATGGGCTGATATTCACAAAATCGACCAGGTGGCCTGTTAGTCTCATGATTGAGAGATAGAAGGTAAAGAATGGCAGTAGAAAGGCATAAGAACTTACTCGATGCTGAGCAAGCAGTGCTTCTGGTAATCGACGTCCAGGAGCGCTTTGCCAGCCATATAGTTGATTTTGAAAAGATGGTTGCCAATATCGGCATCCTCGTTGATGCCGCCGCACTGCTTTCTGTGCCAGTGGTTGTCACCGAGCAGTATCGCAAGGGCTTAGGCGAGACCGTTGCTTCTATTAAGAGTAAGCTTCGGCCTGACGTGGTTAATTTTGAGAAAAGTTGTTTTAGTGCCACTGGTTCTCCTGAAGTAGCTAGCCACCTGGCCAAGCTCGGTCGCAATCAAGTTATAGTCTGCGGTATTGAAACCCATGTTTGTGTTAATCAGACGGTTCATGACCTCTTGCGCTTGGGGTATCAAGTTCATTTAGTTACGGATGCTTTGAGCAGTCGCTCAGCCGAAAATAAATTGGTTGGCTTAGCCAAAATGTATGCTGCAGGCGCTTTGCCGTCATCTGTGGAATGTTGCTTATTTGAAATGCTGGTGGAATCTGGAACCGAAAGATTTAAAGCTGTGCAAAAATTGGTCAAATAATAATTGACTGGTCGATTAGTTGGATATAATTCAAAGGTTCAGAGCGAGTTATATGAAGGTGTCCCCCATAGTTACTAAGAACAAGCGTTTCACTAGTTTTGGCATGGCTTTTGCACTGGCGCAGAGTCTTTGCACTGGCTTTAGTCTGGGGGCAATGGCTCAAGACCCCTATACTCCTGGTCATACTAGTACTGGTTCAAGCGCTACTGCCGCTGGAAATCAGACTCCAGCCAGCCCTGCCGCTGCTCCGCTTGTAAGGCCCGTCACAGCTCCATCTTCTAGTAGTACGAACAGTTCCACTCCCCCGCTCCGTCCGCCATTGCCCACCCTAGACAACAGTTTGCAGCCTCAGGATGCGGTGGTGGACAATGGCAATTTAACTGCTCCAAGTAATTCTCCGGCTAATACGCCCACCACAACTAAGACTGGTTTACCTAGCGGAGCCCTTTCGCTCCCTATGGATGCCTCTGGTTTAACTGCCAAAGAACGGCAGGGTGACTATGATGTGGTCAACACACAGGCAGATGAATTTCGCAAACGCTTTTTACAGGGTGAGGCAATTGAATTGAGATTGCCCATGGGCGATCAGCTCATGTCGCTTGGCTCTAAATTGCCACCAATAAGACTAGAAGCCAGTTACACGCAGCCCATTTCATTGCGTGAAGTGGTGCAATACTCGCTTGATAATACTCTCGACATTCGTATTCAGCGCGAAGTTGTTACTCAAAACAAGTGGATTCTGGGCAATTCTTTAGGCAAATTTTTGCCCGATGCCTTAATGAGCTACAACTCTCAGTACCAGGCTGGTACTTCCTTGATCGGTGGTACCATCCCAGTTTCTTTCGGTAACCCCTTCGCTACTGCCACGGCTGGCTTCCGCTACTTTGGTTTTCGTGGTGGCAGTGTGATGTTTGGCTCCTTGGCCAATATGCACAACTACCGCGCTGCCAAACAGGGCCTGCGCGCTTCGATAAACGACACTCTGCTTAACGTTACCAAGCTTTATTACAACTTGGTGCAGAATCAGGCTCTACTGCAAATTCAAACGAGAGCTGTAGATGTTTCTAAGGCACAAGTTTTACTGAATCAGCAGCTTGAGCGTGCTGGCACTGGTACACGCTTTCAGGTTCTGCAATCAGAAACGCAGCTGGCTCGAGATGAACAAGCTCTTCTTACTCAAGAAGTTGACCTGCGACGAACAGCCATTGATTTGGCCACGGCCCTTAACTTAAATAGCGCAGTTAACTTGCTCTCAGTTGAATCGGAAGTACGCAAGGTGCGTCTGGTTGACCCCTCGATTGATGTCAATCAGTTGATTAATCTCGCCATCCTCAATCGGCCAGAGTTGAAGCAGTACGAACAGTTGCGCATGGCTGCTAAGCGTAATATTCAGGTGCAGGCTGCGCCTTTGTATCCGCAATTTCAGTTCTTCGGCGGCTATAACGGCAACGGTCAAACTCTAACTAATCAGTACAGCAACAGCATCCCATCGCTGTCAATTGTGCCAATTCAAGGGGCTGGTTTTACTGCCCAGACAATCACCACTAATGGTTCTACTGGTGTGGTCAGCGCACCGCAGACGGTTTATCCTGTGGCGGCTGTCTATAACCCCAGTCAAGTGACTGACCGCAGTCTGCGTAAGTCTTATCAAATCGGTATGCGGGTCGATTGGAACTACCTTGGTATGGGCGTGCCAGACTTAGCGAATATCCAAGCGGCACGCGCGGTAGCTAGGCAAGCAACCTTGCGAGTTAACCAGCAGGTAATTGCAGTGTTGCAGCAAGTTCGTACCAGCTATTTGACGAGTTTGACAGCGGAAAAGCAAATTGAAGTTGCCACCAAAGAAGTATTGTCATCAGCAGAGGAACTGCGATTGTCGCGGGTGAGATTGGCCAATGGTGTGGGTACCAACATTGACGTCATCAATGCTCAGCGTGACTTTACTCAGGCCCTCGTACGCAAGGCTCAGGCTATCGTTGCTTTCAATATTCAACAGGCCCAGTTGTTACGTGATATTGGTGTGATTAGCTATGACACCATTACTTCTGGTCGATTAGCACGCTAATTATTGAATGTAATACATCTTGTTGGGCAGCTTTTCGCAGTCTATTGAGTAGCCGCCCTTAAGGTCTGAGTACTGGTCGCCAATGTTGACGACAATTTCATAGCCCATATCTTCGATTTTCTTGCGATAGGCTGACTTCATCGGAATAGCGGAGCTTTTATCTTCATTGCCACGCAGGTAGAGGCCATCGTAGGCGATACCATATTTGACCAGGTTGGTGATGGTGGCTTGACGCAGTTTTTCTACGCGACCCGATATCAAAAACACTGCCAGACCCTTTTTTCGGGCGTAGGCTAGAAGCTCGATTGACGGTTTCAGTGGTTTGCCGGCCGCTTCGTTCACCCAGGCAGCAAAGCCATCCCAGTTAACTTCTTTGACGTCTTTGGCTACTTCTTTTTCGATGAAAGGCCGGTTGTCGAGAATGGTCTCGTCGATATCTGAAACGATGCATAAGGCTTTTTCTTTCTTGGCGGTTTTTGCCTCAGCTAGGGCTTTGTCTATGGCCGCTTTGCCTCGGGCTACGGCTTGGTCAAATTCTTTCTCTGATTCTTTTGAATAGCTAAATTTGAGTGCTTCCTTTATCGGTGGCAGGCTATGGTCTGCCTTGCTATGCATGGCCTCGATTTCTACAGTCGAGTGGGCTAGAGTCAGAGGCGGAAACAGAACTAGGGCGATGGCAAGCAGGCTGAGCTTGCTGTAATGCCGCGGCGAAAGCCTGAAAAAGCTGTTTTTTTGCATTTTTGAATAAGTCTTCTTGATCAGCTGCCGTTCATTTTAACGCCGCGTCCAGCAGCATAGGTGGTACTGCCGCCGATAATTTTTTGTTTGCCAGAAAGTGGTTTCACTTCCATGGTGCCGACTACAGCTGTGGAGTGCACCCCTTCGTAGGTACCCCAGCAGTTAGTGTTGACTTTCTTTGGCTTTGGTTTGATGTAAGAGAGCAGGCGATCAGACTCGGCTATAAAGACCAAGATGAAAATAGCTACTAAGGCGCTGGTCAGATAAAACAATCCGTCCATATTCAGTACTTATCCTCTTCTTGGTTCTGATTTAGTCTAGATTCGCTCCGATGGGCTTGAGATTAACTTAGCGCCACGTTGTTGTAAATGGGAAAAATACTCATATTCGATAAAGAAAAGAGGGGCCGAAGCCCCTCTTAATTGTTTGCTCTTGCTGCGTTCTTGGATTGTTTCTGGCGATACAATCTAGTTTCTGACAATATTGGCCAGGTCGCGGTACAGACCAGCAATCAGCATGGTGATGGCTGCTGTATTGGGATTTTCTTCAGAAAACTTGGTGAATTCCAAGATTTTGTGTTCGAAAATTCCGAGTAATCTTGTGTCAAGGGCTTGGGCGTGCTCGTTGCGGTTCATCGATAGCTCTTTCTAGGCTAAAAAATTCTGGGAAGAAAAGACTGTATTAAATATTACTCAAACGGCGGAAAACCTCAATAGGTCAGAGACCAAAATCTACTGAAAAGTCAAAGTTTTATCTATCAAACCAAATGTATATACGTTGTCTAAGCAGTATAACTGCCAAATCGTCCTCTCGCTCGGCTAAGATAAGAAAGGATGCTTTTTTTCAAAAAAGCCCAAGCAAAGGGATGGTATGTCGCAGGCACCATATTCGATTCATCCTACCGTCAGGCAACTGCTGACCTCTGATTCTTTGGCAGAGGCTCAAGTGGTTGTTGGCAGCGATTTGCTTGATCGGCAGGTCTCTCAAGTAATTTCTACAATCGGCACTCAGCCGCGGGCTGGCAGCTTGGTGGTGACGCGCTCTGATGCTTTGAGCAAGGTGGAGCTGTCTACTCTTCCTCTGTTGTCGGCCTTGGTTATTGTCAAGACAAGTGCTGATTATGCCACCGGTTCTAGTGCGGTAAATAATTCAGCTAAGGCCGGCTCTAAGGCTAATTCTTCTGCTAATGTTAGTTCTGGTACCGCTAATAGTGCTGCTGCTGATGCGGTTCCTTCTTTAGTTGACGCTGGGGTGCAACGCCTAATTAAGCGCTGTCAGGATGCCTCCGTTGCCTTGATAGTCGTGCCGAGTTATGGCGATCCCGCTCAGGTAATCGAAGATTTCCGTTTTGTCTTCTTGCGCGAGTTGAAGCATTCTTCTGCTCGCCTCTATTCAGTCATGCTTAGCATTGTCCTTGAAGAAGGTTTGGATGGTCTGGTGGAAACTGTTTCTGGTTGGCTTAATCGCCCGCTGGTAGTTGAAACTGCCGAGTTCAAAGTATTGGCCGCTCGTAATATGGGCGCTACGCCAGCTGCTCAGCAACGCAATTTGCGCGAAGAAGGAGCCAATGCTCTGCGTTCTTATCAAAAGAGTCGCGAGGCCCTAACGCCCGGTACTGCTCCTCATCGCGACATTACCTCTGAAGTTAACATGACACCGTTTAAACTGGGGCGGAGATTGGTTTTCCCGGTCCCGCTGAGCGACGTTTTAGTTGGTTACGTTTCGGTTATGATTCGACCTCAAGACGATGAGATTGCCCTCTGTGAGTACATGCATCCCCTTACTTTGGCCTGTAAAGTCGACTTTTCGCATCGTCTAAAAGATTCGCCCACTTTTTCAGTGACTCAGAAAACCCTGTTGAAGGATCTGCTTTCTGGCCGTACTCTTTCTGCCGCTGACCAAGAAAGGCTGGATCGGCATTTTGGTTTTGACCTGTGCGATGGGTTTCTCGTTTTTGCTGTGGATGCTCGATTTGCCGAAGACGGCAAGGCCACTGTTTCACCATCAGCTGCTGTGGCTTATCCTGATGATACATATATTTCGTGTGAAGCCGAGGGCATGCGCGCCTTTGTTATTCCCTACAAAGAAAAGTCATCTGAACCCTGGCTTACTCACGCTGAGACTCTCTCTGCTCGCATTAAAGAACTTAATCCTGGTGTAAAAGTAAGACTAGGTGCTGGTCGTTTGATTACCACCGCCCTTGATTTGCCCGATGCCTACGGGGAGGCGCGGCAGGCCCTTGTAGTCGGTTCTATGATTGATGCCGATGGTGAGTTTCTTCTTGGCTACGCTGAGCTTGGCATCAAGCGCTTACTTTACTTGATTATTGATCACCCTGAATCAGATCGATTCTTGGAAGAAAATTTGAGTTTGCTTGAGGCCTATGACGAAGAGTGGGAATCTGAGTTGGTAGAAACTCTGCGAGTTTATGTTGAGCATGGCGCCAACTTGAATTCTACGGCTCGTTCGTTGTTCATTCACCGCCATACTTTGCGCTATCGTTTAGAGCAGATTGCTGACATTCTTAAGGTCGATATTGACTCCCAAGAAGTTTTGCTCAACTTGCAAATTGCTTATTTAATTCGTGATATGAAAACTGGGCAGAAGAAGCGCTAGTGGAAGAAGTGAAGCAGAATTCTGGTAGTGTGAGAGCCTCTGTGCTGGTGGCCGATCGAGTGTCAAAGCGATTTGATGGCGCCGCTAATAATGCCCTTAACGATATTAGTCTAGATGTTGCTCCTGGTGAATTTTATAGTTTTCTTGGCCCCTCTGGTTGCGGAAAAACAACGCTGCTTAGAATTTTTGCTGGCTTTGAAGAACCTACCAGTGGAAACATTTTCATTGATGGTAAACAAACTATAGGGGTGCCGCCCTATAGAAGACCAGTGAATATGGTGTTTCAGAGTTATGCTCTCTTCCCTCATATGTCGGTTTTAGAGAATGTTGCCTTTGGTTTGCGTTCGGCAAAACGATACAGTAACTCTGAGATTGGCGAAAAGAGCAGAGAAGCCCTTAAAATAGTGCGTTTGAGTGAGTTTGCCGAGCGTTTGCCAGCTCAACTCTCGGGCGGTCAGCAGCAGCGAGTTGCCCTCGCTCGTGCCTTGGTTATGCGACCAGTGGTTCTGCTTCTGGATGAACCGCTTTCGGCTTTAGATGTGCGTATTCGCGAAGAGATGCAAGAAGAGTTGTCGCGCTTAAAGCGCGAGTTGAATCTGACATTTGTTATGGTTACTCATGATCAAGCTGAAGCACTGGCTATTTCTACCAGAGTAGCTGTCTTCAATGGTGGAAATTTAGAGCAAGTTGGTACGCCTGCAGAAATTTACGAGCAGCCTAAAACTGCTTTTACTGCCGGTTTCATTGGACGCTCTAATTTGCTGGCTGGAAAAGTTGTCTCTATTGATAGTCAGTCTGTGCTGCTCGATTGTTCTATTGGTCGTGTGCTTAGTTTTTACACCACTGCTAGTATCAGTCTGGCAAAGTTGGCTGTGGGTGATAATGCTTTTGCTTGTTTTAAACCAGAATCAGTGACATTAATGGCACAGAGGCCTGATTCTAGCGAGAATATCATTTCTTGCCGTATCAGCAATAGTTCTTACCTTGGTAGCTTGGTAGATTTAAAGCTCACTTGCACCGCTGAGGGCGTTTTGCTGCGAGCCGTGGTGCCATCTTCCGCTTTGCAGTGTTTAAGCGCTGAACAGATAGCTGGTGCGGAGTTATATCTTAGTTTCGCTCCCCAGTCGGTTACTGTCATCTCTGCCTGACCTTAGAGATATAAGGAAAACTATGGTTGCGCCCTTTGAGCAAATGCAATTGAATCGTCGGCAATTGCTTGCGGCCATGTCTTCAATGCTGCTCATCCCGGCGCTGTCAGCTTGCAATTCAAGATCGTCGGATGGCAGCGCTGAGCGGCAGCTCAACATTCTTAATTGGGCTGACTATCTGCATCCTGATGCCATCCCCGAATTTGAAAGACGCTATTCTTGCAAAGTCATCTATGACACCTTTGCTTCAAATGAAGCTCTGATGGCCAAATTGCAAGCTGGTGGCAGCCTCTATGACGTGATTGTGCCATCTAGTTATATGGTCAAGCAATTAAACAAATTAGACATTCTTTCGCCCCTCGATCATAGTCGTTTGCCCGGTTTAGCTCATTTGCTGCCGCGCTTTACTAACTCGGCCTTCGATCCTGGTTTGCAGCACTGTGTGCCCTATACCTGGGGCACCACCGGGATAGGTTTTAGTTTGGCCAAGTTAACTGAACTGGGCTTGCTCAAGAACTCGTCTAATTTGTCACTGCCATGGGAAGTATTTTGGGACAAAAGGCTGTCTCAGCGTATGACTTTGCTTGATGACGGCCGCGAAGTGATTGGTATGTCATTAAAGATGGCGGGACATTCCTACAATACTATTGAGAAGCCAATTATTGCAGCCGCTACGGCCAAGCTGATTGAGCAGAAGCCGCTCACCATGTGTTATACATCAGATCAAGTAATTGTTGAGTTAGCCAGTGGTGACTCTTATTTGTCGCAAGTATTTAGCGGCGATGCTTATCAGGCGCGGCGCGACAATCCTGATTTGCGTTATGTCATTCCTAGCAATGGTGCTTCGATTTGGACTGATAATTTTTGCATACCGAAAACGGCTCCCCACGTTGATCTTGCCTATAAGTGGATAAACTATATGCTGGAGCCAGCTGTGGCAGCCGCTTGTGCTAATTTTACTAATTATGCAATTGCCAATGAGACAGCCTGGAAGCTGGTTCACGCCCATTTGCGACAGGACCCGAATCTCTATCCACCCGCTCATGTCATGGAGCGTTGTGAAGAGTTGGGTGAGATCGGTTCAGCCATCTTCATTTTTGACAGCATGTGGACAGAGCTAAAGTGTGCGTGAGCGTCGAATTGGAGACCAGAGTCTCTATTTATTGGCCACAAGAAAAATTGAGCCGCCATCGACTTCATCGTTTTCCATGGTTTTGAAAGCTTTAAAGAGATTTTGCAGCTCGTCTAGCTCATAGCGGCGCAACATCATGCCCTTGCGGGCCTTGTCTGTATAAACATGGGTACCGTCATCGAGGGTGTAATACTCACCTGGCCCACCGCCCACTTTGTCAAAACAGCCGATAAAAACGCCACCGTCTTTGAGCATTGAATAAACTTTATCAGTCAATTGTTGGGCCTGCTTAATAGGAAAGTGCTCAAATATTGAATTGGCTACTACCGCATCGAAACTGCCCGCTTGATATTGCAATTGCGAAGCATCAGCTACGTCGAAGGAAATCTTCAGGTCTTCTTGTGAAGCCCAGGTATTGGCAAGATTTATCGCCTGAGCTGAGACGTCGACGCCCACAACCTCAAACCCTTGTCGAGCCAGGTAGACCGCCAACCAGCCTGAACCGCAGCCGAGGTCAAGTACTTTTTTCGCCCCGGTTTTGTTCAATTCAGCGGCAATGCGCGGAATATAAGACAAGTCAGGTAATTGCGTGTATGGCACTTTGCACATATTCCACGCCTTTTCCCAGAAGCTGATGTTTTCCTGGTAGACGACTTCGATAGGCAGCCCTGCCCCATCTTGCCTTTCGCTGTTAGCTATTTCGTTAGCTTTAGTCATCGTCAAATTCAAAATTCTCGCTCGTATAGCCTTATTAGCCAAATCGTTTGGATTTGGCCGGGATGACCCATGTTAGCACTGACCCTCTCAAGCTATGGCACTTGAGAAGAGATGTAAAGGGTAACATTAAGTCACAGTCTGCTTATCTGAGATTAAGCCCATATGTACAGTGGTATCTATTTAGGCAGGAAACCTATTAAAATCTAGTATCTAGATTTGAACATTCTACTTTCACTAGTTCAGCGCTGGTAAACAGAAATTGACGGACGAGTCCGGCCGCATACAATTGCAGATGATGCTGGTACAGCAGTCCGGCGCTGGGGCGTTGCCCCTAAGTATTTTGGCGCCCGATAGTTTTTTGCCTTTTATTCGTGAACTAGAAAAGCTTAGTCTTGACCAAAAATTAGCGCCAGTAATCGTCTATTGGAGTCGACAGAGTGCCGCCCGTCTTTTGCCTGGTGGGCGTTACTTCGGTACATTGCTGCGCGAGTCAACTTGTGTCTCTTGTTTCTCAGAAGAGAGACAAGATTCGCCTGATGAATGGTGTGTTTTAATGGAGAGCCCTGGGCTCTCCATTGTTGTCTATGGCCAGCAAGCAATGGAGTCGCCTAACTCAGAGAAATATCAGTGCACTGGTTCTATGGAACCGGCCATTGTGCGTGAGTCGTTTAACCGCCTCTTGCCTATCTGGCAGTCTCTCAACCTATCTGAGAGCAATCGTCTTGAAGATTGTCGTGTCTCTCTTGGGCCGGGCGGAAGCTCACCGGCATCTGTGCAACGGATGAAAGCGGCATGGCCGGTGGTAAAAGCGCCGATTCAGCAAGGCTTGATTTTGCAAGGTGATGGCGCCAATACTTCTTACTACGATAATAACGTCAGCGGGGAGCATGCCCTTCAGGCCAGCCAATCAACTACGGGCCCGAACAAAATTTCGCCCATTGCCGTAGACGTACTTACTACTTCTTCTAACTTCACCCCAATTGATGCCAATCCATCGCCTATGCAGGCTGTGTTTGGTGGTTTAAGCAAAGAAGAGATGGACAAAATCATTGCCCAGCATTTGGCAGTAGGTTTGCCACCACCTGATGCTTCGTTTTTCCAAGCTCCGCTGAATAGCAGCGGCATAACTTTCCCTTCGGCCAGCAATTCGAACTTTGCCCCGACTTCTCCCCTCGGCAATCAGGCTATTACCGGTCAGCATGCTGGGCCTTCAGGTTCCCCGACACGAACTGGCGACGTCAATGGTGGTGCAGCTGGTTCTGGTAATTCGAATTCTGCCAGTGGTCCAAGCGGTGCAGTTAGTGCCGGAGTCAATGCCGGAGTCAATGGTGATGGCAGTAATGCTGCTATTCAAGGTGATGGACAATCTGACTCTCGCGTTAACACTCCCGGTGAGACTCGCAAGGGCGGTAAGGGCGGCACACGCACCAATCTTAAGGCTGTCAAAACCACCGACGCCGACGCCAAAAATCTGATTCCACCAGCTGCTCAAACAATTATTAGTGACATTATTGGACAGCTCAGGCACTCCAGCGACCTCACTTCAATTTTGCAGTACGCCATTGAAGTGCTAACCAATGTCCTCAAAGCTGATCGTGGATTGATTTGGAAAGTGGTTGGTGACCAGCTGGTAGTCACTAACGAGTATTCGATTACTGGTCATACTTGCTTTGTCGATAATCAACTCAATTCGCAAGAGTCAATGTCGATTGTGCTTGAGTTTCTCTCGCGTTTCCCCGATGAGTCTGGTGCTGGTGTTATTAGCATTCCGGACACGGCGCAAGATACTGATTTGCACAAGACCTCACGCACACTGTCGTCGCTGCTGGAGTTAGGTGATGTGCGCGGACGCCTGATGGTTCAGCTTCGCTCTCGTGGTATCTTCTCTGGATTTTTGGAGCTGCAACAGTGTGGTAATCCGCGGGAGTGGACAACTGAAGATGCAGTCGTGCTGCAGAAAGTAGCTGAAATGCTTTCAGTTGTTGTGCAACAATCTTTCGACCAATCGAAGATTGAAATGGACGCGCAAGAAATGAAGCTGATCAATGAGATCGCTAGTCTCTTCCGCGATTCTAAGGGCCAGACCAGTCGTGATTCACTGGTTAAATCAGTGCTTCTTGTGGCCGATCACATGGGCTTCATTCACTCGCAAATCTATTTGTTTAACCAAGATAGTGGAGTGCTGGAGCCGCAGATTCGGGCCGATAAGGAAAGCTCTGTGGAGCTGGAGAATAAAGACAATCCATTTGTTGCCGTCTTCGAGTCTGGCCGCGGCAAAGTTGTGAATATGGAATATTCACGAAAGGGCGATCCTTTCTTCGGCCACGATATGGCTCTGGTGCTTCCTCTTATATCAGAGGGGACACGCCTGGGTGTTATCGGACTATGGCAAAGACAACCGAAGCGACCACAATTCAAGCCTCAAGATAGAGAACTGGGTCTAACAATTGCCGGGCATTTGTCTAACGTAATTCGTGCAGACATGGCTGTTCAGCAGATTCGTGCTGACCAGGTGCGCGAGAGTTTGATCAATAAAGTATCAGTTGAAATCAAACGTTCGCTCAAAGAAGCTGACCAAATCATGGATACTCTGGTGCGCTCGGTGCGAGAGTATTTTCAGCTTGATTTGTGCGTGGTCTCTCTCTACGATGGCCCTACTGATGATGCCACTAAATGCAAGTTTGCTGGTATAGATGAGGAGTTTCCTCAGCCGGAGCCGCCGGATCCAGAAGACTACGGTCATCCTGATGACGAGGTAGTTAAACCTCTGGCTCATATGATTGCCGACCGTATTTTTGCTGGCGCCCTTGAGCAATTGAGAGACGGACAAACTGTGTTTGTCACGCCAGAAGAAATTAAGACCCGTCTAGAGCCAGATATCTTGTCGAGTGAGTGGGACAATCGCTCGGCTATATGCGTGCCTTTAGGTCAAGGCAATAACTTTAAAGCCGCCCTGATGCTTGTGGCGAAAGATCGCACTAGGTCATTCCCTGACAAAGACATGCGCATGGTGATTGACTTGGCTGATCGGGTTGGTGTGGTGATCTCACACGCTGAGCTATTCGCTACTGTTGAGAGACAGGCGATTACTGACCCGATGACTGGTTTGTTTAACCGCCGCTATTTTGAAGAGCAACTGACTAAAGAAATTGATCGTTTTCAACGCTTCGGTCACCCCTTCTCATTTATCATCGTCGACTTAGATTATCTCAAGCGCATCAATGATAGTAAGGGTCACCACGTTGGTGACGCCGCTATTATCCATATTGGTAATGTGATTAAACGCAGTGTGCGTGAAATTGATACTGTGGGCCGATTTGGTGGTGAGGAGTTTGTTGTACTCTTGCCTGAAACCGATTTGAAATGGGCCAAGATGGTGGCTGAGAGAGCTTGTGCTGCCATGCGGGAGAAGCCAGTAGAAGGTTGGGGCATTGTCACCGCTTCAGTTGGTGTCGCTACTTTCCCCCACGACGCCCAAGACAAAGAGCGGCTCTTTGAGCTAGCTGACCAGGCTCTATTCTTGGCAAAGCATAGAGGCCGTAACCAAGTTTGCACAGTCACTGAAGATTTGATGCCTAGTCTTGCTGCTGGCGGTGAAGAAGAATTGAAGAAAGCGATGAAAGTAGACAATCGCATGGGACCTGTGGTGGAGAAGCCTGCTGCCACTGCTGCTCCTTTGGCAAATCTTGTGCCCGAGTTTGATGTCGAATTGATTCGCGAGAAGGGTCTGCTCGGAATGTTAGCTCAGCTAATACGTACAGTGGAAGAGCGCTCGTCTTATGGTCCCGACCGTTCGTCGCGGGCTTACGGTTATGCCAATCGTATTGCTCAGGCACTGCATTTGACAAAAGACCACACCGAAGTAGTGTCACTAGCGGCGGTGCTATGTAATCTTGGTAAAATTGCTGTGCCGGAAGAAACATTGAAGCGCCCTGAGCCATTGTCTGATGAAGATTTGGTCTACATTAATCAGGTGCCGCATACTGGCGCTAAATTCTTAGAACCAGCCAAAGTACTGGCCAAAATATCTCCTATCGTAGAAGCGTATCAAGAACACTGGGATGGCAGCGGTTATCCCAATGGTATCAAAGGTGATGTCATTCCAATTGAGTCGCGCATTGTTTCGTTGGTAGACGCTTACACGGCCATGACCAGTGATAGACCTTATCGTGAAGCCCACAGTCATGAGGCTGCTCTTAAGCTCATTCAGGATGGCGCTGGCAAGGAATGGGACCCTCGTTTGGTCAAGGTATTTGTCTCGCTTTTGCAGAAAGACAATAAAGCGGAAAAACACTAGTATTTTTCACCAACTATTTAGGTGAATCGCTGCACCCTGCGGTGCTCTGTTTGCCTTGCTTACTCTTTGCATAGCTCAGGTCTGGGGATATCCCCTATATATGTAGATGGTCCGATAATTTCTAATGTTGAAAGGACTTGTCAGGTCTTGGCAACTTGCTATAATTAAAACATATCGCACGAAGCCAATGCTCTCCTGTCAGCGGGCCACCAGTAATGGATCCCGGAGTAAATCTTAAAGCACATAGAGCGGTTCTCGTCTCGATACAGTGAAAGCCCGTCGATTGCTGTAATGGCAATCTGTTAGGAGCAGACCCCTGTGAGCCCGGTGTGTGAACCGGCACAGGGGTCTGGTGCTTTTTGTAGTATTGTTCTGTTGTAAGTCAGACAGTCTTCAATCAAGCGGCAAAAAAAATTCTTTCAATGGTTCCTCGCTTTCCTGTTGCTCTATTACTATTTGCTCTCGTCAATGTGGCCTTAGCTTCCTTTCTGGTGCCTGCTGCTAAACCAGAATTGACTTTAGCTGACTTTAATCTAACACCCCAAATATTAGAAGAAGGAAAGCCCGCTAGTTGGTGGTTGGCTCGTACCTTTTTGGCCAGTGTCAGAGTGCCAGATGTTGTGGTCTGTGGCAGCTCTCAAATTGGGGGCTTGCAGGCCGCTGATGCCAATACCTCTTGTAAAACTGTCGACCTTGTATTCAATAGACGCTGCCTTACTTTAGAGAACGATCTAGCTAAAGCATTTGGCCCCGGCGCTGAGGTTTTTCTTTCTGCCCTACCGGGGGCCATGGTTTCGGATCATTTTGCTATTTCGCGAGCACTCTTTCGCCCCAGTCACCAACCGGCTCTGCTAGTCCTGACGGTTTCTCCGCGAGATTTTATCGACAATACTTTACCCTCAGCTGGTGCCACTGATTCATATCGCTTTTTCTCTCAATACACTGATATGAGCGCCTACACTGGCTGGGCTTTTCATGATCCCTGGTCACGCTTTACTTACTTCGTATCTAGCGAACTCCCCCTGCGCAGTCTATTGGCAGTCTTCAATCAGACGATTGAGCACTTAGTAGAAAAGCTCAAAGAGGCTGACACTGCTGGCGGTGGCGTTGCTTCTAAGCCTCCATCAACGGCAACAAGTGCCGCGGCTTCTGCTGCTGAGCAAGTCAAATTTGTTATGGGCGCCTACGGGGGTAATCTCAAGCCTGGTCAAGCAGTTCTCACTCCGAATTTGCCCAAGATTTATGTCGACAATAGTCTTGATTATAAGCATCGATATAAAGATCAATATCCGGTTTCGTACGACATTCAGTTCAACTTTATGCACTCCTTTTTGGCACAGCTAAAGCAAGAAGGAATAAAAGTTTTGGTAGTAGGAATGCCGCTGACAAAGGAGAATCGCCAGCTTCTATCTAGAGATTTTTGGCAAGCCTTTCGCAGTCGCTTAGCTGCAGAATGTCAATATAGCGGTGCAGAATATCTAGACCTTTCGGCTTCGCCTGATTTTTCTCTTGGTGATTTTTGCGACACTGTTCACCTTAACGCCGATGGTGGCACTCGCCTGGCTGAGTGTATAAGCAAGGCCATAGAGAAATCACCCCCGCTTCGGGCTGCACTGAAAGAGCGGTTGGAGCCATTGCCAGCCATAGTGCGAGACAGAGCTAACTGAGCCTTGTCAAGTTGTCGCCAAAAGTGTACACTAGGTGTGTACGCTGTGGATTTTTATCATAGGGACTATAAATCTGCAGTGCTTTGTTGCCATAGCTAGGTGCGCCTTTGCCAAATCTAGACGATATTGAAAAACAAGCAGCTGCACTTATGGGTTACACGCAGCAGTCTATCGGAAAGACACAAGCTCGCAAGGAGTTTTTCCCTTTGGTTGATGCCTTAAGTACAACTTCCTCTATTGTCGAGATAACCGATCACGATAAACCTGTGGCGGTGCTTCTGAGCTATCAAAATTATGTGGCGCTGGCAGCTAAGCTAAGTATGCTAACAAAGGCTTCAGCTCAGCTGCCTGCACCAAATTTGATGGGTTCAATCAGAATCAAAACAAACAATCTTGAGGCCGCTAGCCAGAGAGTAGCTGCTCGTTTTGCGAAGTCTCTCGATGAAACCGCTGGTAAATTGTGACTGAGAGATTGTTGATAACGGATACTCATCCGATTATTTACTTCTTCTGCGATGGTGGAAAACGTTTAGGGAAGAAAGCCTTGGCCGCCTTTAAGGAGGCTGTGTCTAGTACTCAAACAACTATCTTCGTACCGACTCCTGTTCTTTGGGAGCTGGCTATGCTAGTTGAAGATAACGATATTGAGCTTGATAAGCCATTTGCGCAGTGGATTGATTGCCTATTTCAATATCCAGCTATTAACCCCTTGCCCTTTGATGTCGAGGCAGTTAAGGCTTTTTATGACGTTCGCTACCATACGGATCCATTTGACCGCGCAATAGTTGCTACGGCAATTCTCATGGATTTACCTTTGATTTCTAATGATGGAAAGATGCATGAACATTCTCCATGTAAGCTGTTTTGGTAATTCTAGCTCTGCTTCAGATTAGGCCGATAACTGGTGCATTCAACGGCATAGGGCCGCTCTGGTTTTAGGCATTTCTCGCTGTCGTTGAAGCGGCAGTCGTCGCAGAGGTAGGCCCCTTTGCCCTTGCGATTTTTTAGAGCGGCGATGCTTAAAGCTAGGGTTGCCCCTAAAACTATGGCTGTTAAAATCCAGTGTATGACTGTCTCGTTTATGTTCATGCTCATGCTCAGCGACCACCAGAGAGTTTAGGGTCAAGCACATCGCGCAACACATCACCAATTGAGTTGAAGCAGAGAATGGTGAAGAAAATGAGGAAGCCAGGGGCAATTAACCAGGGCTGGCTCAGTAGCTCGTTAGGTTGATCCATAGCCGCTTTGAGCATGTTGCCCCAGCTGGCATCGGGTTGCTGAATACCTAGACCAATCAAGCTCAAGCCGCTCTCAGCTAGAATGAAATTGGGCACCTGCAAGGTAGCGGCAATAACAACATAACTAGCTGTTTGGGGAATGACGTGTTTGATGATATTAGTGACTTCAGGCATGCCTACTGATTTAGCCGCTTGCACAAATTCTTCTTCTCTAATTGAGAGCACCATGCCGCGAATGACGCGAGCAAGGCCCGGCCAACTGATGAAAGATAGAATTACCGTGATTAGAGCAAAACGTTGTGAACTAGTCATTCCTAATGGCAGTACGGCTGCTAGACCAATCAATAAATAGAAGCTGGGAATTGACATCACCGCTTCAGCAAAGCGCATCATCAAATTGTCAGCCATGCCGCCTATATAACCGGCCATGGCACCGTAGAAGATACCAATGGGAAAGGCAATGAAGAGACCAAGGAAACCAATGGTAAGACTCTTTTGTGCCCCAAAGAAGAGCCTAGAGTAATTGTCGCGACCGTTCATGTCGGCCCCGAGCAGATAAATACGAGCGGGCGAATCTACGCCAAACAAGTGTAAGTCCATAGGAATTAAGCCGAGCAGTTTGTAGCTTTCACCTTTGACCAAGAGCTTGACTGGATACTTAATAGCTTTTATCTCGGAGAAGGTCTGGCGATAAGTTGTTGGGTCATTCTCTTGCTTTACTGGATAGACATAGGGTAAGCAAAGCTCGCCGTTGTCATTGTGAATATGCAGCAAAGTCGCTGGAGCATTACCGACATTGGGGTCGTTGAATTCCATGCCATAGGGGGTCAGCACGTCAGCAAAGAGAGCACTAAAGTAAAGCAGAAAGAGACCAATCAAAGCTGTTCTAGCTACTTTGTCTTTCCACATGCGACTTAAAATCGTATGTTTGAGATCGGCTTTTACTCTGGCCGGGGCTGATACTTGAGGGGCTGCTGACGATACCACTATATGGTTCCTTTTTCTAAATCGAAGTTATTCAACAGTGATACGAGGGTCGGTAAATTTCAGTAGCAAGTCGGCCACAAGATTGCCCGTGATCAGCATCACAGCTCCGAGCATAATCGAGGCCATTACCAGGTTCATGTCTTTGGTCAAGACCCCTTCTAAAGTCAATCGCCCAAGACCAGGATAGGCTAGTACCATTTCGGTTAGAGCGGCACCACTAAGGAGGCCGGCAAACTCAAAACCCAAAAGTGTAATCAGTGGGTTAATGGCATTGCGTAAGGCGTGCTTGTAAATCACTACTTCTTCGCTCAGACCTTTAGCCCGAGCGCTGCGTACATAGTCTGCTCGCAATACGTCTAAGAGGTTGCTGCGCACCTGTCTTTGAATGCCAGCCAGCGAAACAAAGGTAAGGACGCAAACTGGAATAATCAGGTGGTAGGCAATATCGAGTATTTGACTGAGAGTATCGCGCTCGGCAAAATCTGAGCTGGTCATGCCACCAATGGGCAGCCAATGAGTGGCCAGGGCAAACATCAAGAAAAGGAAAGCCAATAAAAATGTTGGCATCGACATGCCGATGGCTGTGATTAAGCCAAATAATTTGTCGAGGAATTTGCCCCGATGTACTGCGGCGTAAACGCCTGCTGGCAGGGCAATCAACCAGGTGAAGAAGAGCGTGACGACATTGAGCAAAAGAGTGTTGCCCGCATGTTGCATTAGTCTGATGGCCACGGAGCCACCGGTGGTGGAGACACCGAGGTTCCCCTGTAGTGTACTTGTCAGCCAGATGGCATATTGCACTGGGGCTGGCTTGTTTAAGCCTAGTCTTTCTTCTTCCGCTTGAATTGCCGCTTGCGAGACCGATGGGTTGGCACGCATGGCTGCCAGCGGATCTATGGGCGATAACTTCAGCATGGTGAAAGCCATCAGTGAAATCAAGAAGAGCAGAGGGAGGGCCTGCAATATTCGCTTGAAGATGTAGACAGGTGTCGACACTAGTGCTTGGCTCCCTTAATATAAATCTCTTCGATGTTGTGCAAAGTTCCTTTGGGCGTGTAATAAATGCCATAAGGAGAAGGCTTGTAGTTGCCCAGTTTGTTGTGGGCAGCCGTCAATACCATGTTGGTATAGATATAGATAAAGGGCTGTTGGTCATAAGCAATTTTTTGAAAACGGTTGTAACAGTCGATTCTTGTTTTTTCATCCATGGTACCGGCAGCAGTATCGAGCAATTTGTCTATTTCTTTTTCCCAGGGTCTGGCATCTGGCGCCTTTACCAGGCCATTTTTGTCTGGTAGACGGGTGTCAAACATGTGCATGCGGCCATCAGACTTCCAAACATTGGCCCCGCCGTAGGGCTCAAACCGGCTACCACTCAGGCCCATAACTATGGCTTGCCAGTCCAGGCTGGTATGCACACGGTTGGTCATGGTATTAAATTCAATTGGTTGATAGTTGACTTTAATGCCAAGCTTTTTCAACTCTTCTTTGATGGTGATGCAGCAGGCATCACGGCCGGTATTGCCTGAATTGGTGATGAGATCAAACTCAACACGATTGCCTTTGGCATCAAAAAGTTCATCGCCTTTTTTGACAAAGCCAGCTTCAGCCAGGAGCTTTGCTGCCAGGGCTGGATCATATTCAATTTGCTTTAGATCTTTGTTTAGATAGAGAGAGGCCTCAGTTTCATTGGTTGAAAGTGGGTACCCTACCCCTTTTTGCACGTTGTTGATAATGCGCTTGCGGTCAACGGAGTGACTAATGGCCCATCTGAATTTTTCATTGTTGAACCAGGCTTGTTTGATCGGGTCGACATAGGGCTTGCCTGTTTTGGGATCTTTGCGCTGGCAGAGATTGAACATCAAGAACATGGTGCCATCGTCTGGGCCCAGGTTGTACATGGTGAAATTGCCACTTAATTCTCTTTGCTTCAAAAGTGCGGCGTCAATTCCTCTGACTGAGCGATTGTCGAGCAAGTCGATTTCATCACCTAAAAACTTGATGATCATGGTGTTTTGATCGGGCACAATACCAATCACCATCTTTTCTAAGTAGGGTAACTGACGCCCTTCTTTATCAATGAATGAATAATTGGGGTTGCGCTTAAACTCTAAGCGCTGCCCAGCTACGTAGCGCTCGACAATCATTGGGCCCGAGCCGACAAAAGTCTTGGGATCGGCATTGATATTCCAAAAATTATGAAATTCAGCTTTTGAACGTTTGGTAATCGGTTCGATGATGTGTTTTGGTGCCACCATGGTGGCATTTAAGTTGGCCAGAAATGGTGAGAATGGTTTTTTGAAGCGAAAGCTCACTGTATCTTCGTCTACTTTGACGACCTTGGGATAGTCGCCCGGGGTAGAAATAGTATCGCGTGAGCTGGTCTCACCAAAGCCATCGCCTATGAGGGTGGCGTAGGTAAAGACCACGTCGTCCACAGTTAGTGGATGACCGTCAGACCACTTCAAACCCTTGCGCATAACAAAGTCGATGGTGCGGCCGTCAGCACTAACTTTGTATGACTTGGCTAATTTGGGAATGGCCTTACCTGTCCATGGGTCAAAGTCAACCAGTGAGTCAAACTGCAGCATGCCGATGCCGTGGCTTTCAACATCCGATGCGTCCCAAGCATTGAAGGTCTTTGGGCCGCCACCAAAGCTACCTAGTTTGAGCGAGCCACCAAACTTTCCTACTTCGCCCCGGGCTTGCCAATATTCAACTCCGTCTTTTTTGACCAGCTTGAATGGGCCAGGGTTGGGAAAGAGAAAGGGCGGTTTTGTTGCTTCAGCTTGCTTGGGAGTGTAGAGCACGGTTGAATTGATCGATTGATCAGACTTGTCTGCCGTCTCCACAGCTGCGGGCTTCTCACTAGTTTTCAGTGGTGCTGGGGCGATGCAGCTGTTAAGCAGAACTCCAGAGCAGAGGAGAGCCGCAAATGAGCTGAAGAGTTTAAGGCCTCTGTTATATCTCACTGTACCCAGATCTCTTCGAGGTTGTGTAAGCCTGCTGCAGGCTGCGACATTGGTGTTGGCACATAGTTTCGTATTGTGTTGCGAGCGCCGACAATGGTTCTAGGTGAGGCTAGATAGATGAAAGGCATTTGGTCATAGAAAATCTGTTGCACTTCGTTGTAGATTTTCTTTCTTTCAGCCTTGTCGAATGTGATTGCACCTTTGTCCAAGAGCTGGTCGATTTGTTTTTCCCAGGGTCTGGCGTCACTGACTTTGATCTCGCCTTTTTCGTCGGGTAGACGTTGATCGAATAGGTGCAAACGACTATCACTCTTATAAACATTGGCACTGTCGTTCGGCTCTAGCGGATCGCCGCCACTAAGGGAGAAGAGGGCCGCTTGCCAGTCTAAAGATGAGTTGATTTTGCCTGAGAGCAGATTGAAATCGATCGGTGCAAAATTGACTTTAATACCAAGTTCTTTCATATCTTTGGTGAAGTTGGTGCCGACGAATTCGTAGTAGGTGCCACCGGCTGAGGTGAGCAAATCAAACTCGACTTTGTGGCCAGTTTTGTCAATAAGGTTACCTTCTTTGTTCCAGCTAAAGCCAGATTTCTTCAATAAGTCTTTAGCGACAGTAACGTCTCGACCATAGGCTTTCAGTTCGCTGTTGTAGAAAGGGCTGGTGGACACTTGGGCTGAGAAAGTAGGATCACCTAGGCCTTTGAAATAGTTTGAAACTATTGATTGGCGATCAACGCCGTGGCTAATTGCCTGGCGGAAGTTAACATCGTTGAACCAGGCCGATTTGATTGGATCAACATAGGGTTTGCCTGTTTTGGGGTTCTTTCTCTGGTTCATATTGAACATGATGAAAGTACTGCCCTGGCTAGGTCCAAAGTCGTAGAGTTTGAAGTTGCCTTCTTTCGACATCGTCGCTAGATCGCCAGCGTCGCGACAGCGCACCGGGGTGATATCAATTTCTTTGCCCTTGAATTTAAGCAAGTTGGTATTTACTTCAGGCACTATCAAATAAGTAATGCGCTCTAAGTAAGGTAGGGGCTTACCCTCTGGGCTGACAGTGTAATAATTGTTTGCTCGTTTGAAAACAATTCGCTGGCTAGGTACATACGATTCAAGAGTAAACATGCCGCTTGTGACAAAGCTCTCTGGTTTAGATTCTGTTGTCCAGAGATTGCTAAAGAGCTTGCGTCCTTCTTTTTTGTTGATGACCGGTTCGACAATATGTTTGGGGGCAATGGGTATTCCCATGACCCTGACAAAGGGCGCAAAGGGCACTGGGGTGACGAATCTATTGGTGAGCTCATCTACAACTGTTACTACTGGCGATTTGCCTTCGACTGTGGTGACGTCACGAAGGGATGAATTGCCATAGCCACCTTTGATAATGGTATTCCATGTATAGGCTACGTCTTCGGCAGTTATTGGTTTGCCGTCTGACCACTTCAAGCCTTTGCGCAATTTTGTCGTGTAAGTAAGACCATCCGGATCAACTGTAAAACTCTCAGCTAAAGCCGGTGTCACTTCGCCAGTGTATGGATCGATATCGAGCAAGCCGGCATACATTAGCGATGCCATTTCTCTTGATGAGGTATCGGCAGCAGCCCAATAATTGAATGTCGCAGGGTTGGAGGCCACGATCGAACGCACTAGTTTGCCCCCGGGCTTACCAACTTGATAGCGACCCTGGCGCATTTCGGCACCATTGACGGTGACAGTTTTGTATGGCCCCGGTGATTGACTATCGCATTTCTGAATCGGTGAGTCAGAGCTGGAGCTAGTTGTTGTTGAAGTAGTTGTTGTAGTTGTTGCGGTACTACCGGCACTTTTACTTGGAGCATCAATACTGGCGCAGCCAGCCATTGAGCCAATCGCTAAGGAAAGGGCCATGACTGTTTTGAAACTGTTGATCAATCTTCCTGACATCGACTACTCCAATCAATAAAATGCTGCTTGCGCTAATGATTTTAGTCGGTCTTGCGATGTTTTTCAGAAGGGCAATGTCAAGGGCTAGATTTAATCTCCTTTATCGCAACAAGTGGCGGTCGCACGCGATACGATATTGCCGTCTCCCATCATTTAATGTTTGGGGTAGCGAATTAAAGCCAGTCGAGGCAAAATTATGGGCGCGGCAACCGGTTTAATTTTTATCGACATGTTGGTGCGACCAATATTGAGATTTGGCTTCAAATTCTATTTCGTTGGCTTCTTTGTGCTCTTCCTCGTGTATGGCTTTATTGCCTATAAGGCACTGCAATCAGCCTATCTTTCTGAGCAGCAGTACTAATTAATTGACCTTAGTAGGGTGCGAGTTTAGGCTTTATGCGCTAAACTGCGGCTAGTTATGGCCTTACTATTGGTAACCTGTGGGCAAGCAATTACAGTCTTTAGTCGCTTTGAGCGTTGTTCTTTCGCTCTCTTCTTTCCCCTTGGGGGCTCACTCTGCCACCACCAACGCGACCTCAAAGAAAAGTGCGGCTGCTGCGCCGGTTGAAAGTCTAGATTCAAAACTGCTTTTCAATCAGGTGGGTTTGCTCTATCGCGATGGTAAGTTCGAAGAAGCCCTGACAGCATTGAATGTGGCCAAAGACGCTCAGAAGATCTCAGCTGATAGTTTTCTCTACCATCTATATCAATCGGTTTTGCTCTTCAAGACAAAGCCTTTGATCTATCCTCTGGCCGCAGCTCGTGCTGCTGTCAAGATTAATGGACGCAACGCTGTTGCTAATTCAAATCTTGGTTCGCTGTTGCAGAGAAACGGTGAGCGCGCCAATGCCATTGAGAAATACCGCGCCGCTTTAGCTGTCGACCCTAGCGATTGGCGGGCCCATCTTGGCATTGCGCAGTGCTTGGCAGTTGATGGCACCGATGGTCGTGTCATCGCTGAGCGCGAATTGAAGCTTGCTTGTCAAACAGCAAATGATAGTGTTGAGAAGTGGTTTGCCCTGGGCTCGACCTATCTTGTTTTGCGAATGAACCAAGAGTCTGAGAATTGTTTTGGCAATGCTCTTAAGCTCAAGCCCGAAGATTATGTGGTCAAATTAGGTCGGCTCAAGTCGGCCCTTGCTGCTAACAACTTGAAAGTCGTGCGTGAACTTTTGCCCACGACCATGACCGATAAGCTGTTAGATCAGTCAATTGCTCTTGCCCTGGCTTTGCCTGCAGCAAGGTTGAACGCCCAGGAGTTAACCAGTCTCGAAGCAATTTGCGAGAGTAATTTTATTGGCGCTGATCGCTTCTTCTATCAGTTGGGACGCAATCTTGAAGCCAGTGGTCAACTCGATTTGGCTGCCAAAGCTTATCTGCAGGCCATTAAGTACTCAGGTGCTAGTGGCGCATCGGTGCTTGCTCTGGTGGGTAATCGTGCTGCGGCAAATGATCTCGACGAAGCTAATCGACTGGTCAAACAATATGTCGGTGTGCAATTGGTAGGTGGTAAGCCGCAGCCACGTGGGCACAAAGAAATTTTCACCCAGGCTCTCAGTTATGCCGGTCAGATCTTGAGCAGTAATGCCACCCCAAGCTCTTTGCATATTTTGCGAGTGCTCTTTAGCAATATTAAGTGTGGCTGCCGAATTCCTGTCATTGAGTTGAAGTTGCGTAGTCTTCCTGGGGTAATTTTTGCCCACCTACAAGATGCCAAAGATCCGCCTGCTTGTATTGTGTATGATGACAAGTTGACTGACAGCAAAGCCATCATTGCCACGAAGCGCGATGAAGACAAGGTAGAAGTCATGAGCGATCAGCCTGTAAAATCTTTGCCAGAACTGGTCAAAATTATTCAAGAAGCCGCCGATAAGCCTGACAAGCATATTTTTACACTCTGGTCGTTTGAGCCACCACCAATGGAATTGCCAAGATGAGAACAAGAAACGAATTTTTGAAAGCAAAAGTGGTTGGCTTGAAAATCTCCCTTTTGAGTTTTGCCACCTTATCCCTAGGGGGCTTCTTCAGCAGTGCACACCTTGAGGCTCAAGCAGCTGATACGCGTCCTCCAGTCGATGTTGTTTTGCTTGAACAAAATGCAATTCAGACTGGTCCGATGAATATGGTGGTTGGTAAGCAACAGCTCAAATTTACTCTCGAAAAACTTGGTATTTGTTGGTTGGCTTCTGCTCCTAAATGGAACAGCTATTGCTTCAACCCCGAGGCCAAAACTGTTTTGGTGCGCGATTATCAAACATGGAAGGACGGCTTCTTTGAGTTGAAGACGCCAAAGAAAGTGCACAAAAAAGACGAGCTGAAGTTAAAAGAGACTGGTAAGCACGAGAAAATCGCTGGTTATAACTGTCGCAAAGCCGAGCTAATTCGCACCCCTGTCGCTCCTTTCAATAAGGGCGAACCACATAAGCCATATAAAGCTGGTGTCGTCTGGATTGCTGAGAAATTTCCGGCGCCGCAAGAGTTATTTCAGGTGATGAAAAACCTGGTCAAAGTTGACGTCAAAGAAGGTATGGTCTTGAAGTTTCAAGTGCTCAAGCCAGGTTCTTATAGTCTGATGGATACTGCTTACGAGACGCTCAAAGTGACATCAACTAAGAAACCAGCATCGTTCTTTGATCCACCCGTTGGTTTTAGACCGGTGAAGTCTGAAATGCAGCTTTTGATGGATGACAGCATGGATGGCGAGTCGGACATGGACTTCTTGAAGAAGAAGCCATAGCCTTTAGGGCTTGCTGTGGCTTCCTAGGGAGAAGTACCAAAAAGATCTGGGGCAAAGTTCTTGATCGACTGCACTGTTATGGCTCCGCCAAAAGTGTTTAGTTCTTGTCCCCGTTCTGTGCGGGCGCGTTTTGCCACAACTCCCAGTACTTTTCCACGCAGGCTAACAACTGGCCCACCACTATTGCCATTGGTGATGGGGGCATCTACTTGCAGCATTCTTGGTGCTAAGCGGCTGATGCGACCGCTGGTGAAGGTCGGTGCATAATAATTGGCCGAGTCAGAATCTAATTGGTCGGAGGCTTCTGGATAGCCAATAACCTGAATTTCTTGACCTTCGCTGGCGGCGATAGTATCAAACTCCATTGGCGCTATGGTCGATTTCTCTACTGCCAAAATAGCAATATCTGGATCTTTATCAGCTTTAGCTACTTTGAAGAGTTTTGCCACCATGGGCGGTTGCGATACAGGGCCGGCGGCGTGTAAGAAATAGCCGACTTCGCTGGTTACTGAAACTTGGCTCAAATAGCGGTTGAATAGCGCTCTAGTTGGGTCGGCTTTCTTTGACAAATAGGTCTCGTAGGTGTCCCAAACAGCATCAGCCGTTGCTTGATAGGTACTAAGCTCGGCCGTGGAACGACTGGCTTTTGTACTCAAATTGATTATTTGCAAGATCTCACGGAAGCGGCCATCCACATCTCGGCCAGCTGCAGTTTGCTCGCAGTAAAGGCGCATGCCGGCATAGAAGCGTTGGCTTTCTTTGATGATTTCATCAGCTCCGACTACGACGTGTTCGTTAGTGAGAAAATAGGCTTTTGATTTGTCGCCAGCAATTGTTTTGATGGGAAAAGCCGAGCCGTAAGACACTACTCGATAGCCTGGGTCGCGAGCGGAGGCACTAAAGACCGGATAACGATATTTGGGGGAGACATCAGCAAGTGAGGCCCAGAGGCTGTCTTTGATCTTCATCTTGAGACCGACGCTGAGCTGGACAACCTGGCCTTTCATTCTTTTGTCGAGCTTTTCCCAGGTCTCGATGGCCTCAGCTGCTTGGGGGAAAGTGAGCTGTGTCAATAGGCTAGCAAGCAGGCTAGCTGCTGCAAGGGTGGTCAACAGTTTTTTGTCAAAAATTTTGTTCTGCAAAATTCTGGCCATTCCGTGTTAGCCCCCTTCAAATCCAATTTCGATTTCAAATGTTCGGCGCCAGGGAAAAGAAAGTCGGACACTTGGTTCAAAACCCAGGGCGGCACTTACTGTTTTTATATATGGCGAAATCAATTCGGCCAGCTTTTGTGTTGATGGCTCTCCTTGAAGTTCTTTGCGCACTTTTGTCTGATAAGCCCAGTCGTCAACTAGTCTAGTAAACAGGCTGCGTTTCTGGCTATCGCTGATGGCTTTGTTGTTGATTTCCAGTCCGGCAATTGTGCAAGCAGCAGTACCCAGGGCGCTGCCGATGGTATTGCCAGTGGTGTTCCAGCCAGCGTAAGAGCATATTTTTTTGAGAAGCTCAGGTCGTTTGATTAGCTGCTCCATCAATATTGGATCGCCGCCGTTGGCGTAAACCACATCGCAAAGAATAACGAAACCCGGGGCAGATTCAATTAAATTGATTGTATTGGCGGCCGCCTTAGAGCTGTCTATGTAACTGAAGTCTGGCAAGCCAGGTAGAGTTATGTGGTCGCCTTGTCGTTCGCTGGGGCCGTGGACAATCATAGTTAATGCGTTTGAGTTAGCACTAATATTTAGTCCGATAGCTTTGATTTGAGCTTGAACAGTGGTGCCAATATCTTGTCCTTCGTAGCGGCTGGCCACAGTGCTGCAGTTCTCTGGGCTGAATTGTAGCTGAAGCGAGGGCTTGTTCTCGGCCATTAGCAGGCGGCCTAGCAGGGTGCACATTACTTCGTCGGCGCCAGCATAGATGTTCACTTTATTTTGTAGCGACATTTGCTGACTGACGCTAATTAGTCTATCCCTTTCGCCGACATTTAGACCCCAGGCACCAGAGTCGTCTTGTGAAAATACCAGGTGATCAATTAAGCCGTCTTCCATCGACTTGAGCACGGTCATGTTGATGGTGAAATTGCGGAAGCGAGTGTCGAGATAGTCTTGGCGAATGTCCGCTGGGATGCGGCGCTCGAGCGATTCGAGTAGGCCGGGGGCAAGTTTCTCACCGCTGGCAAGTCGATGCAAACAAGCCGACCATTCAAATAATTCGCGTCCAAAGCGCGACCAGTATTCTTTTTCTTCGGTATTATCGTAGTTGTCTGAGATGCGCATGATGCTTGATTGCGCGTAAATAGTTATGGGTTTACTGCTCAGCTCTTTCCACTTTTTCAGACGATCGAGTCTAGCCTGGATGGTCTTCACTTGTTCTGTGCTGCGGCGAGAAGTAATTAGGCCGCCGTAGAGCAAACTATCAAGACAGACTAATACTGCGTCTACTTCATTGCGGCTGAGGCAGCCCTCACAAAAACTAAATAGTTCATCTATCTGTGCTCCGCGGCTGAGGGAGCCCATCATAGTGCGCGGTGGCAAAATTGCTTCAGCACCACCGAGCTTGGCCAAAAGTTGCGGATAGCTATAGGTGACCGGACGATCATCGAGGGGAATAAGCAGGATCTTCATTGGGGTTTCCATTGCTAAGGTTTGCCGGAGTCTAGGGTCACTCCACCCATATTGGCGCGTTGATACATGGGCACTGCTGAGTCGGGCACGATTCTTACACCGCGCTTGTGGTCTCCTTCGGCTGCCACAAGCACAGCATTTGTGGTTGTGCTGCTGCCGTTGGTTTGGGTCTCGGATGTAATTGTTTGGGCAAACTCAACATGACTGAGGTCGTTCTCGTTCCAAATGGCCGCTTCAAAATATAAGTTTTGGCCAATCAGGTCGCCAGCTACAGGCGCATAAATTTTCAAGGGCAATACGCCTGATTCGGGAATCTTGCCAAGGGCTATAACTTTTCTATCTGGACCGAGTCTAATCGTGTGACCATTAATTGGTTTGGCTCCGCTGTCGCGGTCAGCCATGGCTAGAGCCACCCAGTGGCCGGGGCGGCCTTTTATGGTGAATTCTGCGGGATGTCCAATCACGAGCCGGCCTGGCAGGTATAGCCTTGAAGCCAATAAGCGGTCGCTGAGGCTGCGGCCCAGGCTGCGTTGTCGGGCAGTGGCCGGTAATGTCATGGGGGCGGTTGGGTCTGCCTTTTGCTCTTCCACCTCTGACTGGTTGCCAAAGGGCGTTTTTACTTCTTTGAGCAGGGCTTGGAGTTTGGCCTGGTGCTCGGCGTAGGCTTTTTCTGCCTCAATTTCTTCTTCGGTGAGTTCGACTTTTTTTTCTTTCTTTTCTTTCTTCTCAGGCTTGTCTGCCTTGGCGGTTTGTTCTGGTTTGTCTGCTTTGGCCGTTTTCTCAGCTTTTTCGGCTTTAGTCGCTTTTTTGGCTTTGTCGTCCTTGGCCGTTTTTTCGGCTTTTATCGCTTGGTCGGCGGATTTTTCTTCTGAGGTCTGTTTGCCGAAAGCAAAGGCAGCCTGCTCGCCCATAGTGGGAAATGCTGGGCAAATTAGGGCCTGGCTCATAACAATAGATAGAATAAGAGTTCTAGAGGCGCTTGCCATGGTGTATATCCGGCGCGTATCAAGTAATATGGCACATAGTAGCACCATCGATTTGATTAGTGAAATTGGACCTTTTTCTTGAAACTATATCCGCTTGGCTTAAGGATCAGACTACTCTGTTTCAGGCCTTTTTTGTGGCGCTAAGTTTGCATGTCGTGCTCTTGCCGATAATGTGGATTATTGGCTGGGCTCTACCATGGCCGAAATTTCCTGTCATAACCACCATCATTGAATATGATTTGAGGGGCTGGCCTAATATGCCCAAGCCCAAAAAAGTAATCAATGTCATGGACCCCGACCTTAATAAGTAGTAGCTTTTCTCGCCGTATATGCGATTGAACTATTTTGAGCTTTCGATCGTATAAGTAATAGGTCGACTTTCGCTCTCTCTAAATCCCCTTCACCACTGGGTTTGGGGTGGGTTTCGTGTTAGCATAGCGAAAGATTGGATATAACAAAAAAAACGCATCATTAGTGGTGCCTACTTCGATACCGAATATGTTCTAAATGTATCCCGAATATATATAACATTCGCTATCTGGGGCATGCTTTAACGGGGTGGTCTATGCTCGAGCCGAATAAAAGTGGTCAAGCTGAAGCGATGGTCATGCCAGTGTCTCTGCCGGCTAAGCTCTGGGTCTTTCCCCCAGACGTTGAGCCCAGTGCCGATTTGTTGGCCGCCTGTGGTGGCTCGGCCACTCTAGCTAGAGTTCTGATTCGCCGCGGCCTGACCACAGCAGCCGCCGTACGCCAGTTTCTTGATGAAAGTGAATATGTTCCTACCGCTCCCTTTGAACTTCCTGGTGTAGAAAAGGCCGTTGAGCGCATGAGCGCCGCTATTGCCAAAGGCGAGAAAATCACCGTATATGGTGACTACGACGTTGACGGCATTACTGGCACCTCGGTGCTTCTTTCTGTTCTAAGAAGTTTGAATGCCAATGTCGATTTCTATATTCCCAACCGCTCATCCGAGGGCTACGGTCTTAATCTGAAGGCTGTCAGCGTCTTAGCCAGTAAGCATCGCACCAAGCTACTAATTACCTGCGATTGCGGCGTTTCTAACTTCTCTGAGATCAACCTTGCCAAGTCATTGGGCGTTGATACTCTCGTACTCGATCACCACACTATGCCTGAGCTCTTGCCTCCAGCCGTGGCCGTGGTCCATCCTAAATTATTGAATGAGGGTCATCCCTTGTTCCATCTGCCTGGGGTGGGGGTTGCTTACAAAGTTTGCGAAGCACTGCTGGCTAAGTTTGATCGTTCAAGCGAAGTCGAAGCCTTGCAAGACTATGTTACCCTCGGCATGATTGCTGATTTGGTGCCACTAGTCGACGAGAATCGCTATCTTGTCAAAATTGGTTTGCCTAAACTTGTTGGTTCTCCTCGCCCGGGCATCCGTGCCTTGTTGGCTCAGGTGGGTGGAAAAGAAGATACCGATCTAGTTGGATTTGGCTTGGCACCGCGCATTAATGCTGTAGGTCGCCTGGCTGATGCTAATGTCGCTGTTGAGTTGCTCACCACTGATGATGCCGCACGCGCCGAAGAGTTAGCACTGCAACTGCAGCGTGATAATGCCCGTCGCCAAGAGCTTTGTGAACGTATTTATTTAGAGGCCGAAGCCAAGGTTCTCACCACTTGTGATTTGAACAGCGATAAAGGCATTGCTATCTACAACGAGGGCTGGCACCATGGTGTAGTCGGCATTGTTGCTTCTCGCCTGGTCGAGCGTTTTCAGCGCCCAGTGTTTATTGGTGAGTTTGATCCAGAAGACAACATGGTGCGTGGTTCTGCTCGCGGCGTTGAGCAAATTGACTTGTATCAAGTATTGAAAGCCAATGAGCATCTATTGATTAAATGGGGCGGACACAAAATGGCCGCTGGTTTCTCTATTGAAGGAGAGAAAGCCGAAGCGGCAACCCGCGGTATTGTGGCCAGCTGCAATAAATTCTTGGCCGAGAAAAATATGCGTGTCCGTCTAGAAATTGACAGCGTAGTTGAGCCTGAGATTCTGTCACTAGATCTGGTGCGCGAGCTCAATGCCATGGCACCATTTGGCATGTCAAATCGCAAACCTGTTTTGTCTATGAGCAAAATGGTAGTGACTTCCACCCGGCCACTTGGTAAAGAAGCTAAACACAGTCGCATCATGTTCAAAGACTATGGCTCAGGCAAAGAGTTTGAGTCAGTAATGTGGAGCACCCGCGGCCGAGTTCCTGCTGAAGGCGATGAAATCGATGTAGCGTTCAATCCTGATATCAACAATTTCAATGGTCGCGAGCGCTTGCAGCTAATTCTTTGTGATTGGCGTAAAGCCGGTGACGCGGCTCGTGCCCAAGAAGCTGAAGATGAGGCGAAGCTGCAGGCCACTATGGGCAAGCAAGCTGTTCAAGATAAGCCCAAGGCCACTTCAACTCGAACTGTTGGCAGCGAATATAGTGCTGAGCCTGCCGCTAGTGTGGCCTCTAGTCATCCGGGTACACAAACGCCAACCGCCTTCAAGTTTACTTTCAAAGACTTGCGTTCTTTCAATGCTAACCCTGAAGTGGTGAAGAAAGCCCAGGCTAAATTAGGCAAAGAGCTATCGGTCTTTGGCGAATCTTGCCCTAAGCTTTCTGGAGTCAATTTGCTTGATAGGCAGGAAGTAGCCGCTAAAAAGACAGATCATCTTTTGATCTGGCAGTTCCCACCATCGCTCAAGGCTTTTCAAGAGTTGTTGCGCGATAGTGGAGCCAGCAATATCTACTTAGTTGGTTGCGAAGATGATGAATTAGAGGAGCCTGCTAGCTTCCTCAAACGTTTGCTCGGCCTTGTGCGTTATACAATAAATCAGAAAGATGGCCAGGTAGAAGGTGACAAGCTCACAAATGTCATGGGTGCTAGTAAGATGTCAGTGGCCCTTGCCCTGACCGCTTTTAAGAAAGTGCACTGGGTCGATTGGTTCTCTGAAAATGGCATGATATATCTTGACTTGCTTGGTGAGCCAGCCTCTCGTGTTGAGGACACCCCTGAGTACAAGCAACTGGCTCAAACCCTAGACCAGGTAAGGAAATTCAGGCTCTGGTGTAAGGAATGCTCAATTAAGGAGCTACAATTAGCACTGATTCCTAATCAGTTGGGTCTGCCAGGACAGCCTGAAGCATCTGAAGAAGTTGTTTCTCCAGCTATTCGAGCAGTGACGGTTGCTACCGAGCCGCCGTATTAAGTAGCTAGTTTCTTTTAGAGTTTGAGGACCTTATTCGCATGACCGCCAGTGAAAAAACGCACAGTGTGATCGGTTTGCCGCTGCCTGTGGCACAACAAGATTGGTTGAAGAGCACTATTCGCGATGTGCCTGATTTTCCTAAGGCGGGAATCGTCTTCAAAGATCTCACCACTCTTATGAAAGACCCGATTGCTTTCAAGCTGGTGCTCAATGCTCTCACTTTCCATTGCGCAACACTCAAGCCAACTATGATTGTTGGCATTGAAGCCCGCGGATTTATTCTTGCACCGGCAATTGCCCACCACTTAGATGTTGGCTTTGTGCCAATTCGCAAGCCAGGCAAATTGCCATGGCAAACAGAGAAGATTTCATATGCCCTTGAGTATGGTGAAGACTCTATGGAGATTCACAAAGATGCTGTAGGGCCAGAAGACAGAGTAATCATTATTGATGACTTGCTTGCCACTGGTGGCACAGCACTTGCTGCTAAGCATCTTTTGAAGAAACTTGGAGCCAATGTAGTTGGTGCTGGTTTCATTGTTGAACTCGATTTTCTCGATGGCCGCAAAAAGTTGCTAGAAGATCAAGAGCTTGATGTCTACTCAGTGATTCACTACTAACCCAGTGACGCGTATCGGCCAATTAGCAGTAGCTGCCGTCTTGTAGCCGCAATGAGATTTCGCCAGCTACTAATTCTGTGCGAGTACCGTCTTCTGCTTCAACAATCAGGGCGCCACTATCGGCGATATCAATTGCTTTGCCTGTAATTACTTGATTGGCACTACGTGCTTCAATCATTTGGCCGATGGTGACTGAATAAGCTCGCCAGAGTCCTAGTATTTCTTCAGTCTTGCCGGCTTTCAATAATTCGTACTGTGCCTCTAGTTTGTGGGCCAATTCCATAACCACTAGATTCGGGTCAACGGGGCCGCCGACAGCTCGTTCTAGCCATTCCACTTTGTCTTTTAATTCCTCTGGTAGCTCATCGACTTTCAGTCTGACGTTGATGCCAATACCGATAATCAGAGCTTGACCTGGCATCTCTGCGAGGATGCCACCAAGTTTGCGGCTAGATAAAGTGAGATCGTTGACCCATTTCAGACCGGGGCGCACGCCAACGCTTGCTTCAATAGCCTGTGCTACAGCCACGCCTGTGGCGAGAGTAATCAAAGGCAAACGCGATAATTCAATTTTCGGGCGCAGTACAACTGAAAAAGAAATGCCTGCATCGGGTGGAGAAATCCAAGCCCTACCGAGGCGACCGCGCCCTGCGGTTTGCTGTCGGGCAATTACCATTACCCCTTCAGGGCAACCTTGGGCAGCAAGCGCGGCCGCTCTCGTGTTGGTTGAATCGATTTCGTCCCAGAGTTCGTTCTTGTATAAGTTTGAATCTAAATGCTGCGCCCGGCCAATTATTTTGGTCGAGAGCGAAGCTTCGATTACCTCTAATGAAAGAATCTCTGAGCCTTCCATCTATTTCTTCCGTTTAAGCGCTCAACTATTTGTGAGCGATTTCAGTTTGGATTTGCTTTGGTCCTTCCAACAATTTGTGGATGGGGCACTTGTCAGCAATTACTCTGAGGCCATCGATTTGTTCGGCAGTTAGGTTGCCTTCGATGTCGATGTGGCGAGTAATCAAGCTAGATTTCTTGCCTTCGTTCTCAACTTGCTTTTCTTCGCATTTGACGTTTACTGCTGTCAAATCCCAGCCTTTGCGCTTGGCATACATTTGCATTGTGATTGCAGTACAGGCGCCAAGGGAGCCTAAAAGAAGTTCGTGTGGGTTTGGTGCTGAGTCGCCGCCGCCAAACTCTTTAGTCGCATCAGATGCGAAAGAGTGGGCACTCGATGTGATTTCTTGACGATAGCCTTGGTCGGCGCGGGCCTTTACTTCTACAACTGCCATTAATAGGTCCTCCAAATGCAAAATATTCAATCTGGTTAGATATAGGGGGAATTTAGCAGGAAATCAGGGGGCAGCCCAGTTTGCTTCTGATCTATTAATAGTGATTGTTAATGCCATGCAGTGGCCCAGGATGGGGTCTCTATTCCAGCCCAGTGACTTTTTCTGGCTAAAATCGCCTGTAGAATGCAAGGATGTAAGTTCTGCAAAATAAATGGATTCCATGGAAACTAGTGCAAAAGTGAAAATGAGATAGGCCGCTAATCATGCAATCAGGTACTAATGTTCCCAGCGCCAGTCTTCAAATCGTCGCTGATTGGATAACTAATTGCCGCAGGCTCACCGTTTTGACTGGTGCTGGCATTTCGGCCGAAAGTGGCGTGCCAACTTTTCGTCGCGGCGCCGAAGCTGCCCGCACTGCTGCAGAAAAAGACGAGCCTGCGCCCCTTTGGGAAAAGTATGACCCTACCGAATTGGCAAGCCCCCAGGGCTTTCGTAAGCACCCTGAGCTGGTCTGGCAGTGGTATGACTGGCGTCGCCGCCTTGTAGAAGGTGTTGAGCCCAATGCCGGTCACCTGGCCCTGGCTCAAATTGAAAAACTAATTGCCCCGCGACCATTCACTTTGATTACCCAAAACGTTGACCGTCTGCATCACCGTGCGGGCTCTCAAAACATCTTGGAACTGCACGGCAATATCACTACCTTCCGTTGCTTTGACCATGGGCATCAGGCTTCAGAAGTGCCCTACAAACTGAATGAACCCCCGATCTGTAATGGTGATTCTGAACGTGGCTGCTCTTCAAGGTTGCGCCCCAATGTTGTTTGGTTTGGTGAGCAGTTAGATCCAACTACGCTAGAAGCCTCTATGCAAGCGGCAAGACAATGCGATCTCTTTATCGTGATTGGCACTTCTGCTTTGGTTCAACCAGCTATCTCGCTGCCCTATGTTGCCGAGGGCAATGGTGCCAAATTAGTTGAAATCAATATAGAGCGCACGCCGTTGTCTGATCACGTCGATGTTTTTCTCTCGGGTAAGAGCGGCACTATTCTACCTTCCATAGTTGATCTCGCAAAGGCTCATGGTGGGCCACTTTGAGATGAGTTTAATCAAGTCTATATGCGCTTGATTGCGACTCTATATTTGCTGTGAATCTTGTGTGAATCAGCACTCAATTTAGATGAGAGAATACCCACAAAGCGTCCGATTTATCGGAAATTATCGAAGAGTTATCTGCTCCGCGCAAATTTAATTGGGTGTTGTGAATCACGTGGCACTACTAGTGCATATTTGCTATGCGCAAAAGCATATACGCGGTGGTGTCACAAGTGGTGGATGTAGAGAACTGGTCATACTTTGTTGCAAATGCTCCAAGCGTTATGGGCACAACGATTTCAGCCGTTTCAAGAATCGTTTTGGGGTAGGCTTGTATTGATCTTTTGCAAGTGTTACCTTGCTGTCAATGCGAATCGACTACAGGAGATTTATCGCAAAATTTAACTGAGTGCCCTGAAAAAACAGGGATCAGTTCGAGGCTCCTCTTAAGTCGGTTGAACAAATACAAATCTAATAGTCCCTAGGCACAACAAGGTAACTTGCTGACCTGAGAGGGGCGATTTTCCATCGCCCAGCTTTTGTTTTGTATTGGTTTAACTGGCTGACGAGAAGACCAGTAAAACTGATCTGGTGGGGGAAGAATGGTGAAATTCCATCGCTGTCCCGCAACTGTAATTGGATGAAAATCCTGAGTCAGGCTACCCACCAGGGCACTTCGGACACCATCTTCGTGGAGTAAGAGGGTACGTCTTGCAAGCAATTATCTGCTTTGCATTGCCGACCCTCTTGGTTTGAAGAACCACTAAGAGGGTCTTATTTTCGGAACGCAACAATAAGCTAACTAAGGTCATCACCAGGAGAACAAGAAGAATGAGCCAAGTCCTTGCAGCTGCCCCCACACATGCTGAGCCCTCAACTAGCACTGGTGCCAACTTTGGTTTGAGCGAAACTCTCGTCAGCCAGTTTGTGCTCTACAAAGTGCTAAGACGTAATGGCAATGTGGTTGAGTTCAATCCTTCTAAAATTGCAGTTGCGCTCACCAAGGCTTTTCTCGCTGTTGAAGGCACCCATGGTTCCGACAGTTCGAAAGTAAGAGACCTGGTCAACAAATTGACAGGTCAGGTCACAGAAACTTTGATGCGTCGTCTGCCTGAAGGCGGAGTGCTACATATTGAACATGTGCAAGACCAGGTTGAATTGGCCTTGATGAGAGCTGGTGAGCAAGAAGTTGCCCGTGGCTATGTTCTCTATCGTGAAGCTCGTTCGAAAGAGCGTGCTGAGCGCGAAGCTGCTCTGCCAGCCACAGTACAAGCCGATAGCAAAGGGCCAACAGTTACTCGCATCGATGGCAGCACTGTTGCTTTCTCTGATCTTGCTCTTGATGTCATTGTTAAAGAAGCATGTGTCGCTCATGGCGATGTTGTTGACTATCGCAAAATTATTGAATCTACTCTTGAGAGCCTCTACGAAGGCGTGCCAGAGGGCGAGGTAATTCGCTCGGCAATCATGAGCTCACGTGCACTAATCGAAACTGACCCAGCTTATAGCTATGTCACTTCGCACTTGCTCTTGCACCAAATGCGCTTAGAAATTCTTGGTGAAGCTCTTAGTCAGAGTGCCATGAAAGAGCGCTATGCCACTTACTTTGGCGACTACGTTGCTAAAGGCATTCACGCTGGTTTGCTTGATCCTCGTTTGGCAACATTTGATCTAGAAAAAATCGGTGCCGCTCTTGATGGCGATCGCGATTTCAAATTCCAATACCTTGGTTTGCAAACTCTCTACGATCGTTACTTGCTCCATACTGATGGTCAGCGTTTCGAAATGCCTCAAGCTTTCTGGATGCGCGTCGCTATGGGCTTGGCTCTAAACGAAATTGAACGCGAGAACAAAGCAATCGAATTCTATAACTTGCTCTCTAGCTTCGACTTCGTTTCTTCCACCCCAACACTTTTCAATTCCGGTACTCATCGCCCCCAACTTTCTTCTTGCTTCCTCACCACTGTTTCTGATGATCTTGGCTCTATTTACGATGCCATGAAAGAAAACGCTTTGCTTTCTAAGTTCAGCGGTGGCCTGGGCAACGACTGGACACCAGTGCGCGCTCTTGGTTCGCATATTGCTGGAACTAACGGTAAGAGCCAAGGTGTAGTGCCTTTCCTCAAAGTAGTCAATGACACTGCTGTTGCTGTTAACCAGGGCGGCAAGCGCAAAGGTGCAGTTTGCTGCTACCTCGAGACCTGGCACATGGATATCGAAGAGTTCTTGGAGTTGCGCAAGAATACTGGTGACGATCGCCGCCGCACCCATGACATGAATAGTGCTAACTGGATTCCTGACTTGTTCATGCAACGGGTTTTGGAGAATGGCCAATGGACACTATTTAGCCCTGAAGAAACTCCTGACTTGCACAATTTGTTCGGTATTCCATTCAAGAACGCTTACGAGCGTTATGAGCAAATGGCTGATAACGGACAAATCAAACTCTTCAAGCGCGTTCCAGCTGTTTCTCTCTGGAGAAAGATGTTGACCATGCTCTTCGAAACTGGCCATCCTTGGATGACTTTCAAAGATCCATGCAACTTGAGAAGCCCTCAGCAACACGTTGGCGTTGTGCATAGCTCAAACCTATGTACTGAAATCACTCTCAATACCTCTGAGACTGAAACAGCCGTTTGTAATCTTGGTTCAATCAACTTGGTTGCTCACATCGTTGATGGTGCCCTCAACCTAGAGAAGTTGAGCAAAACTTGTAAGACCGCCATGCGCATGCTTGATAACGTAGTTGATATCAACTATTACAGCGTGCCCAAAGCAAGACAATCTAACGTGCGTCACCGTCCAGTCGGACTAGGCGTAATGGGCTTCCAAGACGCTCTATTGAAGTTGCGCATTCCTTACGCCAGTCAGCAAGCTGTCGACTTTGCCGATTACTGCCAAGAAGCTGTGAGCATGAATGCAATCTTTGCTTCTAGCGAACTAGCCCGTGAGCGTGGCACCTACCATTCATACAAAGGCTCTCTCTGGGACAAGGGCATCTTCCCCCAAGATTCTCTCGCTCTTGTAGATGAGGCTCGTGTAGCTGCTGGTGGTCAGATTCTAGATCTTGAGCGTGGTGGCAGACTTGATTGGACGTTTGTTCGTGAGAGTGTTGCCAAATACGGCATGCGCAACAGCAATTGCTTGGCAATCGCTCCTACTGCCACCATCTCTAATATTGTTGGCGTCAGTCAGTCGATTGAACCAACTTTCCAGAATCTCTACGTTAAGTCGAATCTCTCAGGCGAATTCACCGTGGTAAACACTTACCTCGTTGATGATCTCAAAGAGTTGGGCCTCTGGGATGAAGTTATGGTGCATGACCTTAAGTACTTCGATGGCACTCTACAGCCAATCGACCGTATTCCTGACCATATCAAAGAACTTTATGCCACTGCTTTTGAAGTTGATACTCGTTGGCTAATTGAAGCAGCTTCGCGCCGCCAAAAATGGATTGACCAAGCTCAAAGCTTGAATCTTTATATGGCTGAGCCAAGTGGTAAGAAAATGGACGAAATTTATAAAATGGCTTGGACCAAAGGTCTAAAAACTACCTATTATTTAAGAACGGCCGCTGCCACTGCTCCAGAAAAATCCACAACTCAAATTGGCGTTCTTAACGCAGTCACCAGTTCTGGTGCTAAATCAGTACAAGTAAAGGGAACAGCTTCGGCTCCAGTGCCAAAAGTTTGTTCAATTATCGATCCCGAATGTGAGGCCTGCCAATAGTTTTCTGTAGTTTCTATCCGACAACCTAGAAAGAAGACTTTCGCAATCGCTCTACTTATATTCTTAGCCTTAGAAAAGGAAACAAAAAATGCTTAGTTTTGATGACGTTCCAGTTTCAAATACAGCTTCTACTTCAACTTCAACTTTGGAATCCGGGGGCGAGACCGCCACTTTGAATTTCGCACCGAGCCCAGTGGCTGCGGCTAGTGTCGCTCAGCCGACAAATCAAGTGGTTTCCAGTGTTTCGGTTGTGCCAGCGGCTTCGGTTACTGTCGGAAGTGGCGCTGGCGCCACCGGGTTTGAGCAAATTGAAATCACTGACAAGCGCATTACTGTTGACGAAAAGCGCATCATCAATTGCCGCGCCGACCTCAATCAGCTTGTGCCATTTAAGTACGAATGGGCCTGGCAGAAGTATCTGGATGGTTGCGCTAATCACTGGATGCCGCAAGAAATCAGCATGAGTCGCGACATTGCTCTCTGGAAAGATCCTAATGGTCTTAGTGCTGATGAGCGCACCATTATCAAACGCAACTTGGGTTTCTTCTCCACCGCTGATTCACTGGTAGCAAACAATTTAGTCTTGGCAATTTACCGCCATATCACTAACCCTGAGTGCCGCCAGTATCTGCTGCGTCAGGCTTTTGAAGAAGCTGTACATACTCATGCCTATCAATATATTGTAGAAAGTCTTGCTCTTGATGAAGGCGAAATCTTCAACATGTACCGCGAGATTCCGTCAATCTACGCCAAAGATGTCTTCCAGTTGCAGTTCACTCAAGAGTTGGCTGATCCTGACTTCAAGACTGGTACTGTTGAAACAGATCGCCGCTTCTTGCGTAACTTGATTGGCTATTATGTAATTATGGAAGGCTTGTTCTTCTATGTTGGTTTCGTGCAAATGTTGAGCTTCGGCCGCCAGAACAAAATGACTGGTGCTTCTGAGCAATTCCAGTACATCATGCGCGACGAATCAATGCACCTCAACTTTGGCGTCGATATGATCAATTCAATCAAGCTCGAAAGCCCACACCTCTGGACCGCTGAATTCCAGCAAGAAATCATCGATCTAGTCAAAGAGGGTGTTGAGCTAGAGTACGCCTACGCCGTGGATACAATGCCACGCGGCGTGCTTGGCCTCAATGCCCAGATGTTCTCTGAGTATCTACGCTTCGTTGCTAACCGCCGCCTCAAGCAGATTGGTTTGCCTGAGCAATATGTAGGCGCTAAGAATCCATTCCCATGGATGAGCGAGATGATCGATTTGAAGAAAGAGAAGAATTTCTTTGAGACTCGCGTTATCGACTACCAAACCGGTGGTGCGCTCAGCTGGGATTAACTAGCAACTTCTTGAAAAGTATGGGCCGGCTGCAAAGTCGGCCCTCTTTTTTTGATGTACTTTGCCAAAAATATGAATGGTGTTAAGCTACAGCCATGGCCAAGCTTTTACTTGTCGACGATGACGAAGAATTGACTTCTATCTTATCTGAGTGGTTGGCCACTGAAGGTAACATCGTTGAATGTGCCAACTGCGGCGAAGACGCGCTCTCGCGCCTCAAGCTTTATCAGTATGACCTGGTTATTCTCGATGTTGGTATGCCTGATATTGACGGCTTTGAAGTCTGTCGGCGCTACCGCCTGGGCGGGGGGATGCTGCCGATTATCATGCTCACCGGCAAAGGCAATATCAATGATAAAACCGCTGGCTTTGATGCGGGCGTTGATGACTATTTGACTAAACCCTTCCACCCAAAAGAGCTAAATGTGCGTATCAAGGCCTTAATGCGTAGGCCCGCTCAGATTGTTTCAGAGCAGCTGGTGGCTAAGCATTTGACTATTGATACAGCCTCACGCAAAGTTCTAATTGAGGGCAGCGAAGTTAAGCTATTGCCCCAAGAATTTGCTCTGCTTGAGTTCTTTATGCGCCATCCCAATAGGGTCTTTAGCTCAGACGAGATACTCGATAAAGTCTGGTCTAACGAGAAAGACACCGCCAACGATACAGTGCGGGTGCATATAAATAAGTTGCGTAAGAAAATAGACCGCGAAGGCTTACCTGTATTGATTAGAACTATCCACGGCAGCGGCTACATTTTAGATCAGTAAAAACCTCTGGCTGGTAATCGCACTTTAGGGCTGAATCGGCTGGGGTAGTTTTGTAGTCGGCTTAAGGGGAATAGATTTGGCCTGGGCGGGGTCGAGCACGGTCGATTCGCGCAACATTTGTCTGGCCTTTAGATTGAGGGCAAAGGCCCGGGGCTGAATTTTCCACTCGCCATCAAAAGGTTTGCTCAGTACATAAATTAGAGCCATATTGCCCCC
Organism: Obscuribacteraceae bacterium (SeqCode); assembly: GCA_044378815.1. Taxonomy (GTDB): domain Bacteria; phylum Cyanobacteriota; class Vampirovibrionia; order Obscuribacterales; family Obscuribacteraceae. The sequence continues at coordinate 70,560 of JBIPOV010000024.1, forward strand.
TAAGGCAATGGCGACAAAAGCAATAACCACCGAGTGGAAGAGTGAGTTTCTTTTGACATAGAAGAAGGCAAAGGCCAGCACAATTATCGCTCCGGCTAGAAGAATCGGGCCCAACAAGTGTTCTCTGGTGTTGTTTAAGGTGAGCAAGCGCTCGCGCCGGCCGGCACCGACGACGTCGAGACTTTCCAGCATGCTTGCCTGGAGATTGGCTTCGCCGTCATGACTGGGACGAATCAAGACCACTTCGTCGCTCAGGAGGCAGAAAGTCTCAAATACGGCTTGGCTTACTTTGCCCTTAGCCAGGGCGGGCCATTCATCTGAAATTACCAGCTGGCAATAGCGTTCGCATAAGCCTTGTATCTGGCTGCGAGATGGCTCTTGCAAGCCTCGAGAAAAACGATAAATTTCGGAGACGCTGGCGGCTTCGTTATCTACAGCCCTTTCCAGATTTTGGTATTGATCGAGGGCGGCGGCTACGAGCAGGCCGAGTATTAGAGACACAAGGGTGCCAACTATATTAAACATGGCATCTAAGAAGGTCTGATGCTCGCTAATATCGATGGGCTTGAGGAGCTTGCGCGTTAGGGTAAAGCTCGCCATGGCCAGGATAGCTGAACCGAGGCAGACTACAAGAACAATAGGAAGCCCTGACATAGATGTGTGCCTTTATAGAAAAGGATTGCCGAGTTTAAGTATTGGGGGTTTCTGGCATTGTTTCAAGGGTGATTTTTAACTCTGATTTGAAAATTAGCTCTTCTGTTTACAACTCGATAACAAATTGTCGCTATTAATAGAGAGGAAGCAGGAAATGCTTCCCCCTTACCAATTATTTCTGGTCCAAAACCATTTTCTTAACCTTGTCAGAGAGGTCACTGCCATGCTCAATAGAATTGTATCTGCCATCATTTTCGCTACTCTCCTAGCCTTGGGCTTTGTCTTTGTTAGTCCCGTCCAGGCCCAAATGATTGAGGAAGTGCAGCAAGCGGAAGGGGCACCTGCTGTGGTCCAAGAGCACCGCAGCCGCTCGGGCTGGGAGCAACCTTTAGTAGAAAAAGAGAACAACCTTAAGCATTACTACTGGACCGAGATTGACCGCAACAAGGCTGCTTACAAAGTAATTAACCGTGCTGGCACTGGCTACAGCGTTATGCCTCGCACAGCCAGCGATTGCAAGCCTAAAGTCTTGCCTCCTCGCGCTAACAAGAACATTTGGGGTGATATTCACACTGCCAACTCTGACCTAAGCGGCCGCATTCGCCCTGCCATTGTTGCTCAGGCTCACCCGCAAACCGCCGTCTATTCTTACAGCGGCAGCAGCTACGGCAATACCTATGGCAAAGTAATGCCATCATATGGCAGCAGCCCTTCATCGAGCGCAAGCAAGAACGTCAACGGCCGGGTCATGTCTTACTAAGCTTAAGTCTAAATACTGATGACGATTTTGCCAAAGTGTTTGCCACTTTCCATATATTGCAAAGCCGGTACGATTTCGTCAGCACTGAATACTTTATCAATGACGGGTTTAAGCTTGTGAGCGGTGATTGCTCGGTTCATGTCGTCAAACATACTGCGTGAGCCGACAAATACACCGTGTAGACGAATAGACTTCATAAGGACTGGAACAGGATTGACCTGCCCGGCTGCAAGCACACCAATCAAGCTGACATGGCCGCCCATACGAACCGCATTGAGTGAGCGATCAAGAGTACCAGCCCCACCAATTTCGATAACATGATCAACTCCGCGTCCATTGGTATAGTCGAGAACTGCTTCGTCCCATTTTTCGTTGCTCTTGTAGTTAATGGTATGAGCTGCTCCCATTTCTTTTAAGCGAGCTAGCTTTTGCTCAGAGCTAGAAGTCGCGATCACTGTGGCGCCAGCCATGCGGGCAAATTGCAGGGCAAAGATGGAAACTCCACCGGTGCCCATAACTAGCACAGTTTCTCCGGCTTTGACCTTGCCGTTTTCAACCAGGCCATGCCAGGCTGTTACGGCAGCGCAAGGTAAGGTGGCGGCTTCTTCGTAGCTGAGATGGTCTGGTACGTGGGTGAGGCAGTCTTGATCAAGCAAGCGATACTCTTGCAGCATGCCATCGACAAAGCCTCCCAGAGCGGTTTTCGCCATGGCGTTGTCGACTTCACCACTAATCCAATCGATCATGAAATTTGGTGATACACGGTCGCCCACTTTGACGCGAGTGACTGAGCCACCAATTTCTACTACTTCGCCAGCCCCATCAGAAAGCGGCACTACAGGTAGTGGCAGAGCTTTGCTGTAATAGCCTTTCGATACTAGTATGTCGCGATAGTTGAGGGAGGCGGCCTTAATCCGCACCAATACTTGCGTACCGTGGGGGCGTTTAATTGATTTTTCGCTAGCAACAATGTCTTCTATTTTGAAGCTGTTAAGTTGGAAAGCTTTGAAATTTGTTGTGGCAATATTTGACACTTGATTCTCACCCTTTAGTTTAGATTGCGTATGAGTAGTTGGCAGGTAGAACTGATTTTGCCTTGAGGCCAAGTTCTTCTTCAAGAGCCTGGGCTGCGTGGTATGGCCAATAAGGGTCACGCATTAATTCACGTGCCAAAAGAACAATGTCAGCCTGGCCGCTGCTAATTATTTCGTTTGCTTGTTTTGCTGCGGTGATCATCCCTACGGCTGCTGTTGCTATTTTTGCTTCGACGCGCACTTTTTCGGCTAAAGGAACTTGCCAGCCTGGGCCATAAGAGTAGTGATCGCCAGGGCGCACATAGGCACTGCTGCAGTCGATTAAATCAACACCAAGCTCTTTCAAGATTTTAGCCAGGGCCACAGAATCATCAACTGTCCAACCGCCTTCAACCCAGTCAGAGGCTGACAGCCTCACTGCTAAAGGCAGGTGCTCAGGCCAAACCTGGCGCACCAGTTTGGTGGTTTCAATGATCATGCGGCTGCGATTTTCGAAACTGCCACCATATTCGTCGGTGCGGAAATTAGCTAGGGGTGAATAGAAACTGTTGAGCAAATAGCCGTGGGCGCCGTGAATTTCTAGCCATTTGAAACCGGCTTTGAGGGCGCGGCTGGCTGCGCTTTGAAAGGCCAACTGAATTTCTTTTATTTCAGCCGTTGTCAATTCGTGCGGGGCGCGAGCGCCGGGAGTGAAAGGTACGGCGGAAGGGGCGACTGGCTGCCAACCGCCATCGGCCTCGCTAATTTCTTGCTTCTCGTGACGATTGCCGACTTTCCAGGGATTTTTCGTGGATGCCTTGCGGCCAGCATGAGCGATTTGGATGCCTGGCACGGCCCCATACTGTTCGATAAAGCTGGTAATTTTCTTGAGCATGTCGATATGCTCGTCTTTATAGAGGCCGAGGTCGTCAGGAGAAATGCGGCCTCGCGCTTCAACACCGCTGGCTTCAAGAATAACCAGGCCAGCGCCGCCAATAGCTCTTGAACCTAAGTGCACCAGGTGCCAATCGTTGGCAAAGCCGTCAACACTGGCGTATTGGCACATGGGTGAGACGCCGATGCGATTGCGCAAAGTGACGCTGCGCAAGGTAAAGGGGCTGAAGAGGTTAGATGCCGTATTGTCTTGCAGCTCTTTTGAACTTTCTTTTGCTTCTTCTTTAGTACTGGCGCTGTTCGACATATATTTCTCCTCTGAATCATTCGAAAGCAAAGAATAGACCGGTCGTCTATAAAAGTCAAGCTTTCCAGAGCTGCTTGCCTGGCTAATTGTCAGGTCCAGTCCAAATGGAAGGTCCTGTCTAATTGGCTTAACGGCTGTGCTTTTGACCGTAGATTCTATATGATCCTCAGGCAATAAGGTCTTAAATGTAGTGGGTGAATTTTATGTCTCGTCAACCACAAGTGATTCGGGCAGGGGCAAGAATTGGAGTGTTGTCAGCGCTGGTAACAGCCTCTATAGCTCTGTCTTTGCTTCTTGCTCTGCTTTCGAATTTGTCCTATCCACTGGCTAGCGAAGCAGCACCGAGGGTAATTCCCTCGCAAAGATTTATTGGTAAGTTAGAGCCGGTCGCCTTTTTTGATGGCCCAATGCCAACCGGGGTGACTGTTTCGGCCCAGGGGCGCAGATTTGTCAATTTTCCTCGCTGGGGCGATGATGTTCCCTTTACAGTGGCTGAGTTGGTACAAGGAAAGGCTGTTGCCTATCCTAGCGCCGAGATTAATCGCTGCAACCTCAGCAGTGTCAGAGATCATTTGCTATCGGTTCAATCTGTGGTGATGGACGGCAAAGACCGTTTGTGGCTGCTTGACACTGGTAGCCCGAAGTTTGAGCCTGTGGTTAGGGAGTCGGCCAAGCTTGTTTGCGTTGATCTTTCTAGCAATAGAGTAATTCAGACTATCTGCATGCCTGAGAGCACGGCTTTCTCGGGCTCGTATTTGAATGACGTGCGATTTGACCTCAGTCGCGGCAAAGCCGGAATGGCTTTTATAACTGATTCTTCCAGCAAATCCCCCGGCATAATCGTGGTTGATTTAGCCAGCGGTGAGAGCTGGCGACGCTTAAGTGACCATGTTTCCGTTCGGCCTGTCAGCGGCTTTCTCCCCATGGTGGAAGGCGAACCGTTGCCGGGTCTAAGTGTTGGTAGTGATGGTATTGCTATTGGTGCTGATGGTAAGCGCTTGTTCTATTGCCCGCTGTCGAGTCGCAAGCTCTATAGCGTCAGTGTTGACGCTCTTTGTGACCGCACTGTTAGCGAAGATGATGTGGCAAAAACTGTCTGCGATGTCATTACTAAAGGTGCTTCGGATGGCCTTGAAAGTGATAGCCTTGATCGTATCTACGCCGGTGATTATGAACACAACGCCATTCATCGTATTTCGCTCAGTGGCAAGGATGAGACTTTGGTCTGCGACCCTCGGGTATTGTGGCCTGATACTCTCTGTCTTGCTCAGGACGGCTATTTGTACTTTATCGTCAATCAATTGCATCGCCAGGCGCGCTTTCATGACGGCGTCGATAAAAGGCAGAAGCCTTACGTACTCTTTCGAATTAAGGTCGAGGCTAAGCCGGTGACGTTAAAATAGGGGAACATCGAGGCTTTCTCCTGCGTCGTCAAGTCTTGTGATAATTAGGTAGATAACTAGTTATGAAACTCAAAGCATTATTATCTATCGCATTTCTTGCCTCCGCTTCAGTCGGCAGTATTGCTGCTGTCTCGGCCCAGGGGGCCCCTCCCATTGCTCCTTCCCGCCTGCAGCGCAGTTCTTCTTCTAGTTCTAGTGCTTCTGTTCTCAATGGATCGGTGATCAATAATAGTACTATTGGTGGTGCTTCTCGCTTGCTTCGGCCCTCCCCACCAGTTGTAGGTAGTCCAGCTCCTGGTGTGGCCCCGAGCCCTAGTAGCTCGGGATCGTTGTTTTCTGCTGATGAGCAAGCTGCATTTTCACAAGTTCGTCAGCCTCAACAAATTGTTCCAGCAATCTCTCCTCCAAGCTCCTATAGCGCTGGGAGTGCCAATCAAGTATTTAATCAGGCTTCCAGCCAGTCTTCTAGTCAACCTTCAGGTCCGGCATCTGCAGGCGTGCTAGGTAAGATTGACATTGGTCAGGCCCTACGCTTTGGCGCTCAAGTCGTCAATGCCATCAATGCTGGTTCTAGCACTAGAAATAACAATAGCTCTAGCTCTGGCCAGTTCAGTGCATCGGCCGCGGCTTCCTCTAGTGCGTCATTGAAGAATTCATTAGATAAACCGCTAGGTAAACCGGCTTTTGTCAGCAAGTTTGCTCGGCCTCTCACGAGCAGCGAACTAACCACACTCTCTAAGTATGATGTGGTTATTGTTCTTGATAAATCTGGCTCGATGGATGAGCGTGACTGCCCTGGTGGGATGAGCCGTTGGGACTGGTGCCGAGATCAAATGATGTCGCTTACGGCTCAAATCAGTTCTGTGTTCAAAACTGGTATTACTGTTGCCCTTTATTCGTCTGACTATGATATTTTCAGAAATGTCGATCTAGGTTATGTCACCCGTATTTTTGGCGAAAATAGTCCGTCGGGTGGAACCTATACTGGCAAAGTAATGGAGGCTGTTTTTGATGATTACTTTGCCCGCCGGGCGAGCAATCCTAATACCCGCAAACTGCTGGTGCAGGTGGTCACCGATGGTGACCCTAGCGATAAAGGGGCATTGATTGCAGCCATTTCGCGTGCCTCTCAGATGATTAACTCGCCTGGCGAAATCACCGTCAATTTCCTCCAAATTGGCCATGAAGAGGCCGGTGCGCGCACATTGGCAAAGCTTGATAGCAATATGGCGAGCGAGGGGGCCAAATTTGATATCGTTAGGGTGGAACCATTCGCCGTTGTTGAGCATGAAGGTTTGCCTCGAGCGCTGGCCGATGCCACTAAATGATTTGAGGTTGGCAATGGGCTAACTTTAGCGCTTGTATGCTGTGCAACGTGGCATAAAGCTGTATGGCCTGAGGATGATTGTTTGAAGATTGAGAAAATATTTTTGGTCGATGATGACCCAAATATCAGACGGATTGCTGAGATAAGCCTAAAGAAGCTAGGTCCATGGCAAGTAGAATTGGCTGCTTCTGGTCGTGAACTTCTTGCCCTTCTCAATCAGGGCAAACCAGATCTGCTCATTCTTGACGTAATGATGCCCGAAATGGACGGTCCAACTACTTTTCAGACGGTTAAAGAGCAATTTCCAAACTTAAAACTGCCGGTAATTTTTATGACCGCCAAGGTAATGTCCCATGAGGTTGATGAATATTTAAACTTGGGTGCCGCTGGAGTAATTTGCAAGCCTTTTAATCCCAAAGATTTGGCTGATGAGGTCCGCCGTATTTATGAACGCTGGCAGGCAAGCAATGCCAGTTCAGAATCGCACTCTGAACTTAGCAGCGACTTGTTGGTGAGCTCTGGTGACCAGTAACCTAGTTAAATTTAATCGGCCTTCTGGAGAATCAAGCCAGTGTCCAATCATAGCTTGACCACGCAATTTACCAAGTTGGGCCATGGGCTTAAGCGTGCTGTGATTGCCTGGGTCGTTTTTGTTTTGATTGGTTATGGCTCTATGGTTTTTTACTCGATGGCGCCGGCCAAAAGTGCCATATCGGCTGGAGCTTTCCCGGTGCAAAGTTCGCTTGCCAAAGGCAGCGGCTTAACTCTAATTACCTTCTTGCATCCCCGCTGTCCATGTTCTAGAGCTACCGTAAGTGAGCTAGAGGAACTCCTTTCTCAAAGTAAATTTTCGACTAACCTGACAATTTATGCTGTGGTTTCCCAGCCGCGTGGGTGCTCGGCTGACTTTACCCAGGGTGCCATCCTTGATTCTTTGTCTAGTATGCCGAATGTTCAACTGACAATTGATAAAGATGATGTTGAGTCGCAGCGCTTTGGTGCACGGACTTCTGGGCAAACACTGCTTTTTGATAGCCAGGGAAATTGCCTATTTAGCGGGGGTGTTACAGCGGCCCGGGGCGAAGTTGGTGCTAATGCTGGAGTTGATGCCTTGCGTCAATGTATCGCCAGTGGACAGACTGCTGTCAATAAGACGCCTGTGTTCGGTTGTTCTCTGGAGTCTAATCAGTGAATACAACTAAATCTGATGGGGTGAAGGTTTTTGACTGGACTAATGCCAAGGCTCTGGTTGCCAACTCTCCCTTAGCAGAGAGAATTTATAAGCACGAGCGGCTATCAGTTTGTCAGCAGACAGATAGGATGTTTGGCTGGCTGATGATTACACAATGGTTGGCCAGCATCTTGGTCGCTCTTATAGTCTCGCCTTTCACTTGGGCTGGCCGCGATGCTTTTATCCATCCGCACATTTTTTTGTTACGGTTTTTGGTTCAGTTATAACCGCCTTTCCAGTTTATTTGGCTTTCCGGCATGCCGGTGAACCGGTCACGCGCTTTGTTATGGCGGTCTGTCAAATGCTCTATTCGGGCATGCTTATTCACCTCACCGGTGGTCGTATTGAGACGCACTTCCATATTTTTGGCTCCCTAGCGTTTCTTTCTTTTTACCGTGATTGGCGTGTTTTGGCGGTGGCGTCATTGGTGACACTATTCGACCATGCCCTTAGAGGAATATACATTCCCGAGTCTATCTACGGTGTAGCGTTCGCCAGCCCCTGGCGCTCTGTCGAACACATTTGGTGGGTGCTTTTTGAAGATATATTTTTGATTAGTGCTGGCTACCAGAGTCTCAGTGCAATGATGGCGAATGCCAATAAGCAAGCTGAGTTAGAAGTGACTAGCTTGCGAGTGGAAGAGCTGGTTACTGAGCGAACGGGGCAGTTAGATGCTAGCGAGAACCGTTATCGCGTGCTTTGTGAAACGGCTCCCTTTGGTATTTTTCAAGCTGCGCCAGACGGCGAGTGTATTTATATCAATATGCGTTTTGCCGAGATTTTTGATTTGAGTTATGAAGAGGCACTAAGAGATCGTTGGAGTCATACTGTTCCCGATGATCAATTTGAACTCGTCAGAACAGCTTGGTTAGATGCCGTCAGTGGCGATGGCAATTTTGACTTGCAGTTTAGAATCAATAGTGAAAATCCCTGTTGGGTGCACACTAAGGCATCGCGGGTGGTGGCTGCTAAGGATGGTGTTGAAACCTATGTCGGCACTGTCGAAGTTGTTACTGAACAAGTGATGGCAGAGCAAGCCCGCTTAGAGCGCGAACTAGTGCAAGCTCGACTGGCTTCGATTGTTGAAAATTCTAATGATCCTATTGTCGGTAAGTCCCTACGAGGAATTATATCCTCTTGGAACCCAGCGGCTGAAAGGTTATTTGGTTGGTCTGGCGATGAGATGATTGGTCATACAATTAGCAATCTTCTACCTGAGGATAGACGAGAAGAAGATACTACTATTTTTAGCCGCATTTTTGCGGGCGAGAACATTGGAGACTTCGAGACCGTAAGGCTTTGCAAGGACGGTCATGTCGTTGATGTCGCCTTGACCTGTTCGCTCATGCTCGATAAACAGGGCGAGGCTATTGGGGTATCGGTTATTTACCGCGATATTTCTGAGCGCAAAGAAGTCGAGAAGCGCTTGAGCGAATTTTACTCTACCATTTCACATGAACTGCGTAGTCCACTTACTTCTATTCGTGGTGCTCTGAGTTTGATTGACGACAAGATAATCGATATGGGTTCGGATGAGTGTCACGAGATGATCGGCGTAGCGCGCACCAGCTCGGAGAGGCTGGTTCGCTTGATTAACGACATCCTTGATATCAAGAAAATTGAGGCTGGCAAATTAGAGCTGAAGCTTGAGAAAATTGATGCTACTACTCTTGTCGCAAGGGCCGTAGCTGGTATGGATGGCCTGGCCCGGGCCGAGAACGTTCAGCTCATTCAAGACATTGCCTTTAGCGCCACTGTTGAAGTTGATATCGATAGGATCATTCAGGTTCTCACTAATTTGATTTCAAATGCCATTAAATTTAGCAGCGATGGTGGCTGCGTCATTGTCGGTTTGCATTTGCAATCCGATTCTGAATTGCGTTTTAGTGTTGCTGACCACGGGGCGGGAATTCCTGTTCACCTTCAATCGCGCTTATTCCAGCGCTTCCAACAGGTTGACTCATCCGACACACGGCCCAAAGAAGGCACTGGCTTGGGTTTGGCCCTATCAAAAGCGATTGTAGAAGAACACAAGGGCTTGATTGGTGTATATAGCTCTCCTGCAACAGGAAGCACATTTTGGTTCGACTTGCCTATCGTCGATTCCTTTGTTAACGAAGCACTGATTCCAAACCTTGGTCCTGCAACAATCTTGCTGGTCGAAGATGACGACAATATTGCTCAATTTATGCGTCTTTCACTGCTTAAGAAAGGCTACCAGATAGTGCGTGTCAGTGCTATATCAGAGGCGAATGCCATTCTTTCTCGCTCGCGGCCGGGTTTGATTTTGCTTGATCTTAATTTGACTGATGGCAATGGCCTAGACATTTTGCAGTACTTGAAAGAACAATTCCCCGATGAAGCTGTTCCAGTGATAGTGACAACCGGTGTTGCTCTCGACAAACTTTCCCTGGCCTATCCTGTGGTACTTGATTGTTTCTTTAAGCCCTTTGAGATCAGTTTGTTGCTCAAATCAGTGGAGAAAGTTATTAAGCGGCCCCATCTCGCCGCATCTTGCTGATCGAAGACGATCAAGCAACCCGTTCAGTTATTGCTCGGCAGCTAGAGTCAATCGGTGCTACTTGTGTGGAAGCTAGCAACGGACTTGAGGCCCTAAACGTAGTTGATTCATTCGTGCCTGATTTGATTGTGCTTGATGTGGGTCTGCCGAAATTAGATGGTTTTGAGGTAATTAGTGTTCTGCAAAAAGGCCCATTTGCTTTCGTGCCCCTGCTTGTCTATTCCGCTCAGGAGCTAACCGAGAGTGATAGGCGCAAACTCAGCCTTGGCTTAACTCGTTACCTCGATAAAGGGCGAATTTCACCAAAAGAATTTATCGATAGTGTGCAAGAACTTTTAGGGCATCTTAAAGTTGGTAGCTAAGTTGTCAGCCAATTAAGCTTCTTTCTTGTTGCTCTGGGCACAAGCAAAAGCACCGTTGAGAGCGGCTTGCCAGCCAGCATAGTCTTGCTTACGATCTGCCGATGGTGTTAGGGCCTGATCGCTTTGCCAGCCAGCGAGAAACTCTTTCTTGGTTTTGATCAACCCTGTCTTCAGTGCGGCCATGGCTGCAACACCCCAGGCTGTTGATTCTGATTGAGTGGCTCGTAGCACAGGCACACCGATTATATCGGCTTGAAATTGCAGCATAAAGTTGTTTTGAGTAGCCCCGCCATCTACGCGCAATTCTTTGACGGTGATACCATTCTTTTTCATGTCTTCAACAACGTCGCCTACCTGATAGGCCATGGCCTCAAGTGCTGCTCTAACTAAGTGTGCTCTGGTAGCGCCGCGAGTTAAGCCAACGATGGTGCCGCGCACATCTGAATTCCACCAGGGCGAGCCTAGACCCACAAGAGCCGGTACAAAATAGACCCCATCATTAGAGTCGAGGGAGACTGCCATCTCTTCTGTGTCGCTGCTTGATTCGATAATGCCTAGTCCGTCACGCAGCCATTGAATGGCAGCTCCGGCGACAAATATGGCACCTTCAAAAGCGTAGATTGGGTCTTTACCTTCCTGTTGCCAACCAACTGTGGTGAGCAGACCTCCGGCAAATCGTGGCTTGGTGCCAATGTTGGCGAGGAGAAATCCGCCAGTACCATAGGTGCATTTGGCCATGCCTTCTTCAAGGCAGGCTTGGCCAAACAGAGCCGCTTGCTGATCACCCATTACTGCTGATATTGGTGCTGTAAAGCCAAGCAAATCGGCTCTGGTGGTGCCAAAATTAGCATCTGAGGGAAGTACTTGCGGTAGCACCGCCGATGGCACGTTAACGAGCTTGAGCAGTTCATCATCCCAGGTCATAGTGTTAATATCAAACAGCATAGTGCGCGATGCATTGCTGCCTTCGGTGGCATGGGTTTTCTCTTCAGTCAAGTTCCAGATCAGCCAACTGTCGATGGTGCCAAAGCAGAGTTTGCCAGCCTGGGCTCGGTCTCTAGCTCCTGGTACATGATCTAATATCCAGGCAACTTTGGGTCCTGAAAAATAGGCGTCAGGCACGAGGCCTGTTTTGCTACGGAATATTTCTTTGTGGGCTTTCAGCTCATCGGCTATTTCTTGAGTGCGGCGGCACTGCCAGACAATGGCGTGATGAATTGGCTTACCCGTTTCTCTATCCCAGACAACTGTGGTTTCGCGCTGGTTGGTGATGCTGACGCAAGCGATTTCATTGGCATCGATGCCGCTATTACTGATGGCTAGTTTGATGCACTCAATTTGGGTCGAGAGTATTTCAACGGCGTCGTGTTCTACCCAGCTTGGGCGGGGGAAATATTGCTTGAACTCTTTCTGGCCTAGACCGATGCTTTTTCCTGTTTTGTCGAAGATGATGGCTCGACAACTCGTGGTGCCTTGATCGATGCTGAGAACATACTTTTTCATTTCATTGCCCCTGGCTTACTGGTCTTGGTCTCTTTTAGTTTCTCTTGATCTCTGTTTCAATTGGCTAACTGATAATTGCGCCAGAAAATTATAGAGGCGCGTTCTATTAGTTCGTTTAATCTCTGCGGATAATGTCCACTCATGGTCGCTCTCATTTTCATTGTGTAGATTGGTCTGCTCGATTTTTTGAGCGGCCTAACAGTCAAGACCAGCTGATAGTCATGCTTGGCTAGTGGCGACAAGGTCAGTAACAATAAGTGCGTAGCTCTTTGGGCATCAGTCTCAACTTGGCAAGGCTGGGCGCGTTTGCTCAATATATTGCACAGGCTTGCGGCCGTTAGGCTTTTGTCGCTACTGTGAGTGAGAGCTTGGGGCAATGGGCTAACGCCGATAGCCATTTCTCTTATGCCATGCAGGCTCAGTATCTCGCGGTGAGAGGCTAAATGAGTTACTGCGATTATTTCTTGATTATTCAGGTCAGGCTTGGCTGCGCTTTCGGCCCAAGCTGTTTGCGCTAGCAACATCAGTGCAAGCAGCAAGTATAGAGCTTGCTGCTTGTTTGATTGTTTGGCTGTCGAGCATTTGTCCCGCAAGAGCTTCGGCCTTTAGACTTTGACTACTCTTGCTCTGGATTCATGTCCGATGGGTCATTTTTCTTGAGTGGGTGCTTTTTGCCATGACCGATATCTGCGCTATTAGCGAGGGCAAAGTCGCGTCGGAAGTGTCTTACAACTTCCTTCAATTGAGTGTCAACTTCGCTTTCCATATTGCTTTGGGTTCTTCCTGCAGCGTCTTTTGACCAGACTGCCACCATTAGTACTTGCTTGTTGCGAGCTACTTTGACTTTTTCTACCAATGACATGTTGATGGCAAAAGTTGCGGTGTTAGGAGCCGCACTATCTGGCACTGCTTTCAGCTTTAAGTAAAGAATTGGGATGGCCGAGGACTCGCAGCCTTTTTCTTTGCTGCCGCTGCTATTACCACTGGCGCAGCAATTGTCGTCACCGCATATGGTGACATGAGTGGGAACAAGTTCATCTACCATGAGGTGTCTAACTTTCTCTTTAGTGACGCCATGGTCGATTGAAAACTGATCTAGTTCACCAATAACCAGCTTCATTTGCTTCAAGCCCGAGAGAATAAGAGGTTGATTGAAGCCTTCTCTACTCTTGCCACTTGAGTTATCTTTCGCCATAGTTTTGCTGTCGATTGATTTCGTTTTGCCTTTGGAGGCACCATGCTCGGGGCAGCCCTGACCTGCTAGAGGTGGCAGCAGGCAAGAAAACATGACCGCAAGAGCGCTAGATTTGAAAAGAGATAATTGGGCTTGCCGCACTTTGATTCTCCACTAGACGAAAATTAGGTAACCTAAAGTATAAGAGACTATACGAGTTTACAGGCTATTTCGACTATTTCAGCTACTGCCTCACCTAACAAGGCGGTTTGTTTTGAGCTGGTCGAGGCTTTCAAGGCGGCATTGGCAATTGATTTCTTTTTCGACTTGGCCGCCGATTGGGCAAATTGTTTCGCGGTTGGCACATGCACGAAAAGTACCGCTTTGATTTTAGGCTGGCTTAAGGCATAGTTTAAGGCTTGAAAATAGAGCTCATTGCAGATGAAAGTTCCGGCATGGTTAGAAATGACCGAGGGATAACCGCTTTTATTAATTGCCGAATTTAAAGCGGCCAAGTCGATTTTTGTTCTCAGCAGCTCTGGTGCATTTTTGTTAATAGGTTTATCAAGCGGTTGATGACCACTGTTGTCCGGCAGTCCGTAGTCTTTTATGTTAATTGCAAAGCGCTCGAGGTTGAGCCATTCGCGTTTGTTGGCAAGGCCGGTCATAACCACGAAAAGTTGTCCAGGGCTGTTTTTTACCATGTGGTCAAGAGCTGCCTTCAATGCTTTCCAGCCCTTGATACCGGCCGTGGGCAAGATACGTTTCTCAATGTGAATCTCTTTTGCGCGCTTTGAAGTGCCACTGGGCTTGGTTATAAGCAAATCGGGGAAAGCTTCGACTAGAAGTTCAGTGGGATTTACCATGTTCTTGCCAAAGGCATCAAAGCCTGTAAGTAAGCAGGTAATGGCTTTTGCTGACACAGAGGTGACCTGTAAAGTAGTTGTGGGGCGTTTACCGTGGTTTCGCGCTTTTGATTCAATAGTGTAGAATGTTTTCTACTGTGATGCCGGAGTGGCGAAATGGTAGACGCAATTGACTCAAAATCAATCGCAGGCAACTGTGTGTCGGTTCGAGTCCGACCTCCGGCAGATTTTTAAAGGCCCACCCTATATGGGGTGGGCTTTTGATTTCGCTCCGCTATCACGACCATTCTTTGTTTCGGAGCCTGGGTGTCGCTTGGAGGCCTTGGCTTTCATGAAGCTTGCATCTAGCCTTGTGTAACGTCTTTGCTCTATTGGTCTAGGGGCTTGTTCTGCGTGATACTATTTTTTATACTCTCTGATTAGATTGAGCCGAACCGCGATTTAGCTAACCTGCGAATTAGCTAAACTGAGAAGAACACCAGCCTGAGAACGACACAATCCTGAGAACGACAAAGATATTGAATCCGACTAAGCAACTAGTTTTAATTCTTTGCACTGCAGCATTTCTCTTCGCCCAGTTCTGGTCGTTCGCAGCGGCTGCAACTCTGCTGAGTTCCATTGACCTAGACCCTAGAAATGATATTTGTCTAGAAGACGTAGTATCTGTTGATCCCTTTGTTGGCGGATCCTGCGGTTCCGCGCGCTCAGAGGGTGATGGAATTGCCATCGCTGGGCTTGGCTTTGTTGCCTCCGAACAAGCGGTTTTTGCCGCTTTGTTTGTGGTCGCCCTTTTGGCTGGCTATGATCGGCCTCAGCGGTCACTTTCCGCTCTGCTGGATGAGCTGCAGCGCCCCGCCAACACTGTGGCCGTGCGCGAACTGATCGGTAAACTGCAAGTTTGATTTGTATTAGTTGACGACGATTCTGTCTGAGGCGTTCAGACCTATCGTCATGTCTGTGCATCTCGAACTATTTTATTTTGCAGGAAATTCCAATGATCGAAAGATTGATAAATTTTGCCTTGAATCAAAGGCTGCTAACTATTGCGGCTGCTCTGGGTTTGGCCTGCTTTGGCATCTGGTCGATGCTAAGTTTGCCGGTTGATTCTTTTCCTGATGTCAGTAACGTCCAGGTTCAAATAATTACTGAACCAGAAAGTATGGCCACCGAAGAAGTGGAAGCTCTGGTTACTTTTCCCATCGAAAATATTCTTAATGGCCTGCCTAAAGTCAAGAAAATTCGCTCGAGCTCAAGTTTTGGTCTTTCTGTGGTTACGGCAATCTTCGATGACGATATGGACGTTTATTTTGCCCGTAACTTGATTATGCAGCGACTTGTTCAGAGCGATAAGCTCTTGCCAGATGGCTGCCCTAGACCAATTTTGGGACCGGTGGTGTCGAGCTTCTCTAACGTTTATATGTATTATTTGCAGAAGCCAAATAATGATCAAACCGAGTTGCGCACGCTACAAGATTGGACCATAGCTCGGCGGCTGAAATCAGTTTCGGGTGTGGCAAACGTCTCTACCTATGGTGGATTCGTCAAGCAATATCAAGTGCTAGTTGACCCTTATAAGCTGCATGGTTACAAGCTTAGCTTGAATGATGTGGTCACTGCCCTGGCTACTAATAATGCCAATGCTGGTGGCAATTTCATCGAAAATGCCGGTGAGGAAGTAATTATTCGTGGCATGGGCCGCATCAACAGCATTGATGATATCAACAATATTTTGCTCAAGTCAGTAGACGGCGTACCCGTAACTGTTGAGCGCGTTGCCCACGTCGAAGTAGGGCCAGCTTTTCGTCGTGGCTCAGCATCGCGCAATGGTAATGGCGAGTGTGTTACTGGTATTGTCTTGACGCGCAAAGGTGTCAATACCAAGGCTGTGGTGGAAAAGGTCAAAGAGAAAGTCGCTGAGATTCAAGCTGACTTGCCCCACGGTGTGCGGATTATACCTTATTACGATCAAACTGAACTGGTTGAAAAAACTATTGAAACTGTCAAAGAAATTCTGGGTTTCAGTGGTGCGCTCGTAGTTATTGTTTTGTTTGCCATGCTTCTGCATATACCAAGCGCCCTGATTGTCTCGGTAATTATTCCGCTCTCTCTACTCTTCAGCTTCATCTTGATGAAATATACCGGTTTGACCGCCAACTTGATGACCCTGGGGGCGGTTGATTTCGGCATCATTGTCGATGCTGGCGTGGTCATGGTTGAGAACATCTTCAGGCATCTGGCCGAGCGCAAAAAAGAGGAAGTCAATGACCAGTCTAGTCTGCAAGTAATTATCCATGCCGCCTGTGAAGTGGGTCGCCCCATTGTCTTTGCTGTGGCTATTATTATTGCTGTCTATCTGCCTTTGTTCACGCTAGAGGGTGTAGAAGGAAAGATGTTCCATCCTCTGGCTCTTACTTTCATTTATGCTCTAGTAGGCTCGCTCTTGTGCGCTCTCACTGTCATTCCGGTGCTGTGTTATTGGACCATGCGCAAGCCCCTGGTTGAGCGCGAAAACAAAGTGCTCACTTTGGTTACTAGAGTCTATTATCCAGCTCTTACAACTGCTGTTGCTCATCCCCGTCAGATAATTACTTATGCTGTCATTGCCCTTTTGGCAACCATGGCGATAGTGCCTTTTCTTGGTTCTGAGTTCATTCCTTCGCTTGATGAAGGGCCGATTTTGCTGCGCACAAAACTAGCTGCCAGTATTGCCCATACAGATTCAAGAGGAATTGCAGCCGCCATTGAGAAGACTATGTTGGAATTTCCTGAGGTTAGTGACGTTGTCTCCCGTACCGGCCGATCTGGCACTGGCCCTGGCTTAGATGGTGTCGAATCTTCTGACGTTTATATTGCCTTGAAGCCCCGTTCCCAATGGAAAACTACTCAGAGTAAAGAACAATTAGTCGACCTTATGGCTGAAAAATTGAAAGGTATACCGGGTTTGATGTTCAGTTTCTCCCAGCCAATCGCCGATATGATTGATGACTTAGTTGCGGGGATTAGAGCCGATCTTGGGGTAAAAGTATTTGGTGACGATGTTGATACTCTCAATAAAATAGCCGAGCAAATCAAAAGAGAGATACAGAAAGTACCGGGCTCTGCCGACTTGCAGCGAGAGCAATTGCTCGGTCTGCCTCAACTGAAAATCAAACTGAAGCGTCCGCTTCTGGCTCGGCACGGCCTCAACACCGATGATGTTCTGGACGTTGTACAGATTGCTTTGGCCGGTCGTGAAGTGACTGAAGTTATTGAAGGCACCAAAAGATTTGGTTTGCTGGTGCGTTATCCTCTAGATTACCGCGACAGTCGTCACCAAATTGAGTCTATGCTGATTGATGCTCCTGATGGTGGCAAAATTCCTCTTAAATCAATTGCTGATATCACTCTTGAGCGCGGCTATGTCTCTCTTTATAGAGAAGATGGTCTGCGCCGCACTGCTGTTTTATCGAACGTTCGTGGTCGCGATTTGGGCAGCTTCGTTGCTGAAGCGCAAAAGCGAGTGCAAGATAACGTGGTCATTCCCAAGGGCTACAAAGTCGTTTGGAGTGGTCAGTTCGAGAACCAACAGCGAGCCATGGCTCGTCTTGCTGTGGTGGTGCCGATTGTGCTGCTTTTGATTTTCATTTTGCTCTTCGCTTCGTTTGGTTCATTGCGCAATGCTGGCCTGATTATGATGAACGTTCCCTTTGCCATGATTGGTGGCATACTCGGTCTGTTTATTTCGCATCAGACTCTTTCAGTGCCAGCCATTATTGGCTTCATTGCTTTGTTTGGTGTGGCTGTTCAGAACGGTGTGATTTTGGTGAGCTACATTATGCAAATGGAGAAAGCTGGGGCACCTATAGAGAAAGCCGTAATCAAAGGGGCGTTGATTCGTCTGCGGCCGGTGTTGATGACTGCCTTTGTCGCTACCGTTGGTCTGTTGCCTAAGATATTTTCTAGCGGCACCGGTGCTGAGGTGCAGCGGCCGCTCGCTACTGTTGTTCTGGGGGGTCTGATATCTTCTACTTTGTTGACGCTGCTGGTATTGCCTTCAGTTTATAAGCTGATCAACGAAAAGGCCGAGGCCCGCGCCAAGCGACTTAGTGGTGCTGAGTCAGATGACCGAAGCGAACAAAATGGCAGCGACGACCATAGTGCTTCTGAATAAGAGAGCTATCTTTAGTGCTCTTGTTTTGACTAGTTAGTTTCTAGGGGCTTGCCTGGGCTGTCTTTCAGTTCGGCTTCACTTGCTTCAGTGCTTTTGCTTTCTAGTGCTTTGCTTTCTTGCGGTCTCTTTTCTTCAGGCTTGCTTTCAACTGTATTTGCTTCAACCTGTTTTGTTTCAACAGGCTTGGTCTCTAGTTGTTCTGTTGCCACGTCTTGTTTTGATGCTAGTTCTAGGTTTGTGCTTTTGGTTGTTGTTGTTGCATCGGCAGGCTTGCTACTTAGTTTTGTGCCAGTTTCACCGCTGATGATCTTCGCTATTGTTGCCTGATCGGTCATTTGCTCCATCAAGGCTTTTGAGTAAGCGGCCAGGAAGGGGCGATTGGTCAAGGTGCCGATATTGTAGTTGCGAATAGAAGAAGTGGCTAAATGGTTAATGGTTCGTGAGCGTACTTCTAAACGCTTGAAGAGAAATACCTCTTTATAGAGCTTGTTTTCTTCAGAACCACCGGTAGAAAGAATGAAGGCTGTTTTTACAATTTGAGCTGCTGGGCCGACGAAGCTTGGTGCTAGTCCAGCGACACCAAGAGCGCCTTGCACTACGCCTGATACTACTTCAGTACCTTTCTTTACTTGGTACTTACTGAGCTTTTCTGCTACTTCGGCAAGTATTGGATCTTGCTTGAGTACGGCTTCTTGCAAGGCGTTTATTTGACTGCGCTCGGTTGATATGCCAAATGATTTAGTTGATTGGGCCTTAATTGAGTCAGGCATTTCAGAGCGGAGTTTGCGGAATTTCGCAATAAGCTTGTCTGCTTCTTCTTTTCCAACCAAGTCAGTAAGGGTATTGGTCACCTCCGTTACAGAGTCAGAGCCTTCGCCTAGTGCTTCTCGGTCTAGGGCGTCTGCCGCTTCGGCACAGGCATTGACAATTTCTACATACTTTTCGTCAATGGCTTTTTCCCATTTAAGTTCAGTAGAAAGTTTAGAGCTGGTGTTGATCTCTTTTTCCATCAAGGCATTGGCGCCGGCACTTGAGGGCCCCACACCGCGGTAATTGACGAGGTAGTGAACGAAGTTGCGTGAAATTTCTTTGGTATTTTGCAGCTTGCCCAAGTTCTGCATCTTAGAGAGCTGGTCGTCGACCGAGACCACCGCAGGATCGCGGGTCATTGCCAGGGTGGCTGCCTCGTAGACGGCCTGTTGAATGGGGTTGTCAGAGTGTTCAAACTCTAGGCACTTTAGTTTGCCGGGGCTGGCTGTTACTTTTGGCTTTTCTCCGTCAACAATCTTGTTGACTGTAATACCGGTGTTTAGTTTGCTGTCTACTGAAACTTCAGTTGCAGCAGAGTCTGCGCTTGCAGCCGATGCCGCTACCCCTTGAGCAGGAGCCGTTATCTCTGGAGCTAGCGATTCTTGTGCCGCGACTGGAGCCAAGTAGAGGCCAGAGCTTGTGAGCGCGATTGTGAGGCTAAGGGCGAGAAGACTTTGACGCACGGGTAAATTATCCCTTGAAAACAGCCTGAGGATACTACCACTAAGGCTCTCGAGAAACCTTTCAGTTAGCTTTCAAAGTATGCTTCGCCCCCACTAGTGGCATTCTTCGGGGCTTAAATCTTGTCAATAATTGCTTGGCTAGCCTAGTAACATTATAGAGAATTTAGCGGAGGCGCGGCTCGTCGATATCTATGTACGTTATTTGTTGGGTTGCAAGAATCGTTTATTCACCGGGTGGTAACTATGCAACTCTAGTCTTTTGCCGTAACCCCATCGTGACTTAAATGTCACTGAGGCTGGCACTGTATAATATGCGGCTATGGAAATCGTAAACATTGCCGCGTATAAGTTCGTGGGCATCCCCGATGCTGCATCCTGGCGCCCGATAGTCAAAGAGCGCTGCGAGCAAATCGGTGTGATGGGTAATATTTTGCTTTCGCAAGAAGGTATTAACCTTTTTGTCGCTGGTGAACGCGGGCCAGTCGATCAGTTTCTTCAGTATCTAAAGGGTGATCCATTCTTCGCCGGTCGCTTCAGCGATATTCCAGTAAAAGAAAGCATTTCGGATCACCAACCATTCCGGCGCATTGTGGTGCGGGTGAAAGATGAAATCATCACCATGAAGCATCCGATGATAGACCCTACGGCTGAGCGCGCCCCTGCCGTGGAACCCAAGACTCTAAAAGTTTGGCTAGACCAGGGGCACGATGATAACGGTCGTGAGATTGTTTTGCTTGATACCCGCAACGACTACGAAGTGCAAATAGGCACATTTGAAGGGGCTTTGCATTTCGGCATAGATAAATTCAGTGAATTCCCCGATGCCATCATGAGCACCACTGGTGACACTAGGGAACAATTGGAAAATAAGACTATAGTTTCGTTTTGCACCGGTGGAATACGCTGCGAAAAGGCAGCATTATTCTTGCAAGAGCCTGCCGTGGGCCTTGCTAATGTCTATCAGCTCGATGGTGGAATTCTGCGCTACTTTGAAGAAGTAGGTGACGCTCATTATAAAGGTGAATGTTTCGTCTTCGATCGCCGCGTTGCTCTTGATTCAAAATTGCAAGAGACTACCCACGAGTATGAAGTTACAGCACCACCTGGTCGCAACGCCGATTATTTGCGTTGGAAAGCCGGACAACTTAGAAAATAGAACTTGAGGTTGAGTAAATGAAAGACGGTTCGTCAGTTGAAAGCCCTGCCAAATCATGGGCGGCAGTGGTGATTGAAGCTCATAGCGATCAAGAAGACTTAGCTTCATGGCTGCTTATGCAATGTGGCGCTCAAGGCTGCGAAGTTGACCCGCTCAACGGCTCGCTGGTGCGCATCAAAGCTACTTTTGATTCTCCTCACTTGCCTGATGAGACTTGGGAGAAAATCAAAAGCTCTTTGGAAGAATATGGTTTGGCCGAAAGTCTTAAGTCGCTGAAGCGCAAAGATGTGGTTGAAGAAGACTGGCTGGCTAAGTGGAAGGAAGGCTTCGAGCCATTTAGAGTGGGCACAAAGTTTCTCATTTGCCCTTCCTGGTATCTCGATGAGACCTTAGTCGATAAATTACCGCCCATCGAAAGTGAATTGTCTGAAGGGCGCTTCAAGATTTATATTGATCCAGGAATGGCTTTTGGCACAGGTCTTCATGCCACAACTCAGTTTTGTCTGCGGGCTATGGAATCTTTCCCACCTAAAGGCAAAGTACTCGATGTTGGCACTGGCAGCGGCATTTTAGCTATTGCTGCTTTGATGTTGCAGCCTACTAGCGAGATCGTCGCTTGTGACACCGATGGCGTGGCCTGTGAGTATGCCCAGAAAGATTTTGAGTTAAATGGTGTGGATGGTCGCATTGAGTTAATCGAGGGTAGTACCGACGCTGTTGCCGGTCGTCGTTTTGACGTGCTGCTCTCTAACCTAACTTGTGAAGATATTGTTGCGCTTCTGCCTGACTACAGCGCCATGCTTAACCCTGAAGGAGTCGTGCTCTGTGCCGGCATTCTGGCAGAACGCTTGCCTTTGCTGGAGAAATCGCTGGTGGGTCACCCCTTGCGGATTATCCAGTCGGAGACCGTTGGTCAGTGGGTTGGCCTGGTATTGCAGAAGTTTTAAACTGTCATGCAGAAGTTTTAGGCCGTCTGGCAGGGTAGCGGTTTTAGGCTATAATGATTTCAGTGGTCGCCAGTTTCGCTGGCGGTTACCTTTGAACCCTGAAAATTAGCTATCTGAGATGATTCAACACTGATTCTCGATTTTGTACTTCTGTACATTCATGTTTGCCATTTTTGGCATATTAAGGCATGGGGGCGTTCAGATTCGACAGGGTTATAGGGTCATGAGTTGCAGGTCGGGGAGCTTGATCCTTCGTTAACAAGTAAGCAAAAACACAGATGCAAATAATGTCATCAAATTCCCTAGCCGCAGCCTAGCTGCGGTTGCCTAACTTAACTTAGGCTCCTAGGACTCGAAGGCGACTTGACTACCCGTTGCCTTAGGGTAAGCCACGGTGGTTGCACTGAAGTAAAGTTAGTAGTTAGTAGCTTCAGCTAAGACATAATTGCGAACCCGGTTGGCTGTTTGCGCCAACCTCAGCGGGCCGTAAAGCGAAAGCTAAGCGGTAACTGGGGGAATAGCAGACTAAACTTGTAGATACTTATTTCTCGATGATTTTGGACGCGAGTGCAATTCTCGCCGCCTCCACCATTTTATGAATCAGTGATGACGTCTCAATAGACAAAAGCCTCAGCCTTAGGGCTGGGGCTTTTTGCTTGTGTGCCGGGCATGTTCAACAACTGGAGGTGAAAGTCCTTACACAGCCTGATGACGGTGAAGTGTAGTGAAGCGCAACGGTTAATCCGCGAGGAGAAGTCGGAAAGAAGCGTGAATCAAATCTG
>JBIPOV010000139.1:0-8065 GCA_044378815.1 Obscuribacteraceae bacterium (SeqCode)
ACCGTGTTGCCCGCTGCATCACTGCAGAGGTCAAGCCTGAGGGTGTTAGCCGCTAAAGCTGCTGTTGATTGAATCCAGAACGACACTTGCTGGTAGGCGCTCAAGTTGAGTGCACCAGTGGCAAAGTGTGCCATCTTGCCTGTGGTAAAGCCTGCTGCGCAAACGAGCTTGGAGCTGTCAACGCCCTGCTTGGGTGTCGGGGCCGTTGTGTTGGCCGTGGCCGTGACGTTAGCAGCTGCTGTCCAAGCGCCATCGCCGTACAGAAGCTGGTTCATGGCAGCCGAGAGAGTGACCAGAGGCGAGCCTTTGGTCCAAGTTGCAGTACCGCTGCTGGTGCTTGGTTTGCCCATAACGCGGATGGTATCACCAGCGGCGGCAACAGCTGCGGCCGAAGAGAGAGTTTTCTTGCGCAACGCAAAGCTACTGCCGTTGTTCGCGTCAGAGCCGTTTACGAGGTCAACATATTTGTTAGCCATTTGTATTACCTTTTGATTTGGTTTGATTCGGCAAATCGAAATGATTTGCCAGATGAATTAGCGCTTGCAAGCCTTCAATCCTTGTAAGTCGCAGGAATCTGCGGATATCCGCATTCTGTATTTTTCATTTGCAACAAGAAGCTGGCGCATTAGGAATGCGCAGAATCTTTTAACTGGGGGCGAATCTAACTGTATGCACTTAAAGGAAGATGCATTGCCTGTTAGAAAAATGGAGGTCAAGAAGAGAGTATGAGATTACAATGCCCTGAATAATGACTTGATGAAATGGTGGTGAATAGAGGGTTTAGATGGGTTAGCATGGGGGAGGGAAACATAACGGCACGTTCTCAGTCTCATGATTTCCGCGCCCTATCAGCCGCTAACAGCTACCGGTTATCCTCTAGTTCTTTACTTTTCTGCTTCGGTCAATACGCAATTACCGGCCCCGTGACCTGCTTGCTAACTACTACACCCTCGAACTCATCCGGAATTCCTGAACTCCGCATTTGCTCTTCGGTTTCAAAAAAGCACACTGATGCAATAGTCGCCTGCAGTATCACGACCAATGCCACAGCCACCTTGGCTGTTTGAATACTGACTACTGAACGCTTCTTGATCTCTCTAATCTCATCTATTGTCTTTCCAGTCATATTTCAATCTCATCTATCTCGCTGGGTTGACCTTGCAAATCATTCAACCAACTTCTGTGCAAGACTCCAGTTAGCCTTCAGCCACGAGAGGGGCTCCACTCAAGCAGAATCAGAACTCCCTATTTAGCTCCAAAAACTCACCAAATCTCACACAAACAACAGGCTTCAACATCACAAGGTATCTGAGAAGCAGTTCGCGCTACCCAGATTATTATGATGTGCTCTTCCAGACTGATTTGTAAAACCGCATCAATACTGAATCGGCCTTCAATCTCAAAACGCGCACTTTTGCCTATTGGTGACTTCCATGGCAATGCGACCCATAAATAATACGAGCTCTTACACTGAATTTTGCCGCTCTCAAGACATACAAATAGATAGGGAAGAGCATGGCCCTTCACCTATCTATCTACACAATACATAGTCAAGCTGCTACAGGTAGGGCCTTTGCAAGGAACTGCTTCAAGCGCTTCGAGACCTTCGGCAGCTTCGACAAAGCAGAAAGACTCTGCTCATTGTGTTCACTTGCTTCAACCCCAGCCGTCAAGCCCTGAAGCAATTGCACAGCTTCTACTTCAAACATTTTCTGAGTAGTTTCTGGCAACTCACCAAAGGCTTCTAGCTCTCTAAGGCTAGGTAGAACAATCTCACTCGACTTTTGACCGTACGATAGTGCCTCTCTGACATGAGCCGGAAGAAAATCAGTCGGACTCTGCATTCCGCCAACGTTGGGCATACTGGGGACGCTTGGCATGCCAGCAAAGCTTCCGGAAAAGCCTGAGATGCCAGAACCTCTGCCGAACACACTGAAGTGACTTCCAGCGTGTCGATTCTGCCTTCCTCCTTGAGACAAACCAATGGCTGCCATCGGGTCGAGAGCTATGCTGTTATCGAGGTAGGAGTCACGTTGCTCACCAGAGCCAAAATGCGATTTTCCCCAGTCAAGTGGAGCTGTTTGCTGATGATAACGACCAGCTTCATAGGCTGGCTCAACAAAAACATCGGCTTTCAGTTCAGCCCGAAACTTCTCAGCAAGATAATGTGCTTGGTCCCAAGCAACAACATCAGTCTTTTTTGCTACGAAGTCAACTTCTAGCCAAGACTTGCCAGCAATTTGCTCTCTACATTGGAGCTTCTTTGACTTAGCAGACCGAAGCAAGTAATTTCGCCTCATGATTATATGCCGCAAATGCTCACTCATCTCAATCATGAAAGTTGACTTTGAATCTGTACTACTAGGCATATTGAGCCTCCAAGAGTGGAACATATAGGGGAAAATCACCTTCACTCTCATCTATCGCTTCTCTTGACCAAAGCGATGACGGTATGACCTTGCCCTGACCATTCTTCAGAGCCAGATAGGCTGGATGATAAGCACTACCCGATCCTGACTTCTCTTGTATGAACACCTCAACTACTGTGCCATCGGCAAAGACAATTCTAGATGTGCCGAAGTAGTTATCTAGCTCAATTACACATTCTTTCTCGCCGGTGGCCAATAGACTCAACTCTGAAATGTTGCTGAGCATGGCTCTCGATTGTCCATTGAGACCTTTGTAATTGCTATAAGCGCTTTTCATTTAGAACTCCTTGGTAAGTTAGTTGCCCTTTCAGTCGCTCAGTCTATTTCTCAAGTTACTTCAATAGTCACCTAAAACCCGCATTAATACTGAATCGGACACATTCCCAAAACGCGCACTGTTGTCTCTCGTTGACTCTTATGGCTTTGTTATTTGCCTGCGCTCCGCACTCTTGCCTTGCAACTACTACAGCCCTGTCCTAAAATGCAACGCTTATTTATCCTTGCTATCCATTGCTTCTGGCAGGTCCTACAGATAAACAAGAGCTTCTTACTAGAGCTGGCACTAATTGCTCTTAAGTTGATATCTGGATGAGCCAGCCGGTCAATCTCTGCAGCAATATGCTTGTGCTCTTTGCTCGCCAAAGTTTCTTCATTAGAGTTCTTTGTTTTTGCGCAAGAACGACAACCTGAACCATTGAGCCTCTCGTGCAATCGAGCCTTATAAAAATGCTCCTCCCCGTTCTTAGTGCAAACCCAATTAAGGAGAAGTCCAGAATTCCCTTTCAGCTTAATTGAATTCGCTCTTCGGCCAGAATTCAACGAGGGCCGATATTGGTCTTTCAGTTCGGGAATGCTGGCAACAGTGCGTTTGTCCTCAGGTAGCTCTGCTTCATTACAACGCTTGCAGCCCTTCCTAATAGTCTCATTTGCGGTGGCATACCAGCGGTGGCCAATAAGACAGCGCCAATAGACCTTGTGCCCGAATGGAATACGCCCTGGTGAATAGCCACGATTGTTCTTCGTTCTATCGAACTGCTCAAAAGCCTCAGGAAACTCCTTAAGGTTTATCCGCCTCCCGCTATAGCAATAGGGGCAACCTTGAGGTGTCTTTCCAGTCCGGCTTCTCACCATGCAACGAAACACATGGGCTGGATTGTCTATACATCTAAATAACCCGCAGCGCTGAGACCTAGCGTCAATCCATTTAACAAGAAAACCGTTCTCCTTCTCCATCCATTCTTCAGCGACTTGTGGATAATGCTTGACGATTGGAGTCACTGGCGGATATTCGTAGCTAGAACAGAGCTTGCAGCCCCGGCTCTTGTATCCCTCGTCCAGTGCCTTAACTCTTGAAGCCACTGAAGTCTGATACTTGTGCCGCTCTCCATCTATGCCGCACTTGGCACTCCAGTAGACAAGCATGCTTGAGCCTTGAGTTACGTGCCAAGGGGTTAGCGGGTGGTTTTTGACCCTGTCAAACTCCGGCACTAATTCATCAGCATGATCCGACTCAGAAAGAGAGCGGCTTTAGCCAACATTTTTTCCAATTCATCAGGTGCATACTTTGTTCTGTGCTTACCCTGAGCTGCCGGTTCTTTCTTTATAGCCAAGACCAATACCTGAAAAGTGATCTGCCAAATCAGATATTCTACGCGGCTTTGTCAATGGTTCCACTGCGGTTAACTGCCAGTGAAGTCCACTTCAGTCAGCCAAGAAGTCAGCAGTATGGCCTGGCCAGGCGAAAACACTAATTGGCAAAAAACATACCAATAAAGGTACGCAAGAAAAGAAAGGTAATGGCTAAATTGTTGTAGGTTTGGTGCGCTCGGAAAAGAATGTTTTAAATGGATATCTCTGCACCCTACAAAACAGCACTGAGCTGAATCAATACGCAACTACAAATCCTTATCCTTTCTACACTATTTACCGTGACAACAACTCAACAGCGTTCACCATTTGTGGTGCTTTCTTCTTTCAGTCGTACAGCAATCACTCAAGATACAGAGCTAGTGCCACTTTTGCATTGTTTGGCAACCGCCTACGGTGCTCACTAGTGTCTGGTAATTAGTCCAAATGTGTAGATTATGAGCAATTTGCTTGCGCTATCTTGTTTCTGATTTCAGTTTTTAGTACGCGTGTTTCATTACTCAGTCCTATTCCTTAATCTGGTTTCTTACGCTTTCCGTTATCTGCCGCACGCCAGCAAGCACTCAATCTGTGGCATTCAAGCTAAGGTGGCCTTGGCTTGAACTTACTCAACTGCTCAATGACGCAACAACTAGTTGGCAAAATACATACCAATAAAGGTATGCAAGAAAGGAAGGGTAATGGCTAAATTGTTGTAGGTTTGGTGCGCTCGGAAAAGAATGTTTTAAATAGATATCTCTGCACCCTACAAAACAGCACTGAGCTGAATCAATACGCAACTACAAATCCTTATCCTTTCTACATTATTAACCGTGACAACATCACCAAAACATACACCGCGCGTGGTGCTAGTTTTCATTGGCTAACTTGCAACTGCTCACAACAAGCACTGTTGGGCACTTTCATTCTTTGGCAACCACCCACGGTGCTAGGGTAGTGTCTGGTTATGATCATAAATGTATAGATTTAGAGGCAATTTGCTAGCGCTAACTTGCCTCTAAATTTGCTTCGCAAGTATCCGGTGCTTACTACTACCTATTCCTTATGCAATAGACTATGCGGCCTTTCTCAATCCTGTGCGAGTAAGCAATCTATCTATTGCAGTCAGGCGCTTACCTGGCTTCTGGAACTTGCGCAACTGCTCTAACGAACCATTGAATTGATTCATGTCAACATCACCATTGATACCAAAAACGGTGCCACTATCGGTGTATTGCCAGAATGTCCAGCGCGGAAGGGGCGCCGGTGCATCAATAGAACTACCATAAGCTGCCACCCAGAGAGGATAGTTTGCCAAGCGAGGATCAGAACCTAGTACATCTTGAGCAAAGTAATAGCTCATATATAGAATCGGGTTCATTCCAGTTCTTGCTTCTACAGCCTCTAGCCAAGCGACGACTTTGTCCGCATTAGCCTTCTTAGAGGCTCCCCAAGCTGATGGAATCTCAACGTCAAGCACTGGTGGCAAATCGCCTGGTTCAAAAGGACCGACTGCGGACAAGAAGTTTTCGACTTGAGCTGCCACTGATGAGTTCGGTCTGAAGAAATGATAAGCGCCTCGCATCACACCTTGAGAGCGAGATGCTGACCAGTTAGCGCGAAAATTCGCATCTCTATAAGTCGCTCCCTCAGAGGCCTTAATAAATGCAAAGAAAATGCCTGATGCTCTTACTTTTTTCCAATTGATGTTGTCTTGATAGATTGAAACGTCGATACCAAGCGGATTGTTCGTAGCCATATTCTTCCCTGATGATTTTGTTTTTTTGAGAGCCATTCATTTGTCAGCAGTCACAAATCCACTTACTACCAAAAGGTAGTCACCAACAGCCCTCTGAAGAATGCTGGAAATTGAAATGGATGATTGAAATAGAGGGGGGTGGCGGAAGTGACCTGAAAATTAGTGGATGTGTTTGGATATCAGTATCAATAGCCTTATCGACTACGCTGTTTCAAGCAAAATGGCCAAAACTGAGATTGTTGGCCGTCATCCATTACTGGGCCTTTCGGGCACTAAACAGTTAGAGCAGCAGTTGTCAGAGCTGTTCGCCTGGAATGAATAGGCAAACTTATCAAGCGAAAACACTCCATCAATCACCCATTTTTCTTAAGCAGCGATCAGGTGAAGAATTCGACTACTCCTAACTTATGCGAGCCAAGGACTAACGTAAAGAGTTGTATTTTGTTGACAAAGTATCATAACTAGATACAAATGTACAACCATAAAAGGCGCCACTACTAACGGTGCTTATTGCTGACAAAACTCTTGGTAATCGGAGAGCAAAATTATCCCTCCTCCTATTGTCAGGCCGATCAGACGCAGGACAAATTTACGAAAACCATCTCGTCTTCACACCGGCACTTTGAATCCAATCTTCCATGCTCTAGTTGCTACTTTTTTTCATAGCCTTCTACTTGCAACTTCAGCCAAACTCAGAAAATAGAATCTACAGATACGCAACCCATCACAAATGAAGTAGAACCAACAGAAGGGCTATCGCAGCTGCGTATATGCAATCACGCGCATCCCGATATGCAAAGTGCTTACCAATATCAAGATTCCGATAATTTAGAGCAGCAAATAATCAAGTGCATCATTCAGACAATCACTAGTTAAGAGCGCTGCTGTCTTACGTTCAAGGCTTTCTCAATATTGACTTCCAGCTCTTCAAACATCTTAAGGGTGGCCAATATTCTCGCAATTTCGGCCTCAATATTTGGCCCTGGTTCGTTCTTCATACACACGGCTCCGTTCTCGTCTAATAGCCAGCCATGAGTCTTTTGAATCAATTCCACCCTTAATGGAAACAGCTGTGTTTTCAGTATCGCCTGAGACCGCAACTGCCGCCTTAACCTGTAAATATCAAGAGCCGACACGTAACTTGTTGAGGCTGTAGCATGCTGAAAGACGCCGCTTGTTGCTTTTGCCATAGCTCGAACATCTTGCCGACTCAAGCTTTGCAGCGAGGGCAACCGCTCCTGCCAAACAGCCCAGGGTAAAACGTGACCTCTTAAGACTTTTCTGCTCTTTTTCAGGTCAGCCATTCGCTTAGCTTTCTGCGCTGCCATCGACGGCATTACCGATTGATTCATGCGCTAAGAGCTCCACTTAAGTTTTGAGCCTTCAATTCTCTATTGTCTCTCGCCTTAAATTCAAATCTAAGTGGGCTTTTATTCTTCTGGTCGAACATTGATACCTTGCCTGAATCTCTCTCTAATCTAATTCCTCTGGTCGTCAACTGGTGGCATATGCGGTTTCCCTTGCTCTCTTACCAATGGCTGCCTCCTGGAGCTAACTGCCGAAAATAGGGCAGATCTGCGCTCGCTCCAAGGGGCAAGCCTCGCGGTGCTCGGTCCTGCGGACCCCTTTTTGCGTGCTCGATATGCCCTAAGACCCTGGCGTTAGCACCAGAAGAGGGCAGGCAAATGGAAGAAATGCAGAGAAAACTCGATCAAGCCAGAGCGAAATTCCACTCAGCGGTAAACAATGGCGATCAAGCCGAGCAAGACTCGACCTGGGCTGCCTACATGGAAGTATTCTTCCAAGTTTCGCAGTACAACAAGGCACACGGAACAAAGATTTTGCCAACGATTCATCCAGTTTGCTAAATAGCAATTGCAGTTTATAGGCGCAGGCGACAGCCTGGGTCTAAAGTCATTCTCCACTTATTAGTAAAGAGATGAGTTAGTTTAGTAATAAGGGGCTCTTCCCGTGTTGCTTTAATGATACCGAGCCAGGCGCCAGTCAAGTCAAACCACGCTGCGCTCTCCGTTGCACTGCGGGTTTGACATGACAGCCTGGTCGGTGAGCCTTTCGCAACAGGCGAAGGAGCCAAGCAACAAGACAAGAGAGGGATAGACCATGAGTGAATTAGAGACACTGTGGCAGGCATTAGAGACATGCACAGACGAAGCAGAGCGTGGGCGGCTGGAGGAGATGATTGCCGTGACTCAGGAGTACTATGACGACTACTCGCAAGATTCAGGAGCTT
>JBIPOV010000140.1:0-8062 GCA_044378815.1 Obscuribacteraceae bacterium (SeqCode)
CCCAAGTCCATGTCCAAGCCCTGCGGGTGCCTACGGCAGACAGGACTTGAGGCCCCAGGGGCGGGATTTTACTGGCATTGCCGCATGGGGTGCGCTGCGCACTCGATTTAGTCAAGGCAGAAAAGTAGGCGAAAAACAGGCGAAAAACAGGCCGAAAACAAGCCAATAAAGCAATGAGGATAGGGCCAATGAATAGCAATGTAGACAGCGTATTGATGAGTGAGAGCAAGAGCGGGAGCGCGAGTCAGGTAGTAATTAAAGATCGCCGTACAAAGCAAAAGGCACAGAGCAAGGCAAAGAGTAAAAAAGTGAGCAGTCGAATGATCAAGAATCACATGAAATATATTGTTCCTCAAATGAAACTGGTACTGATTAGAGAATCAGGGCCAGAGCCAATTGTCATTACTTCAGCTGACTCTATTGGTCAGTTTGTTGAGCCGCTGCGGCACAGTTCAGAAGAATATTTCATTGCTTTTCATCTTGATTGTAAGCTGAGGGTGACGGGCTTTCATGAGGTATCGCACGGCACATTATCAGCGTCGTTGGTTCATTCTCGGGAAGTTTTCAAAGCGGCACTGTTGAATAATTCACATGCAATTATCGTGGCACACAATCACCCATCAGGGATTGAGGACGCCAGCAAGGAAGACATTGAGACAACAAAGAGATTGATAGCAGGCGGGGAGCTGCTTGGTGTTCAGGTGATTGATCATGTGATCGTGACAGCATCAAGCTTATATTCATTGAGAGAAAACTATAGTCATTTGTGGTTTTAGGTTAGGCAATCAAATCAGTAGCCACCTGGCTCGCGCCCGGTGGCTACTTTTAAGTTGCAAAAAAAATGCCGGTCCGCGTTGGCGGACCGGAGGAAATAGGGCTTTGAGTAAGGAGAACGAGATGAAATACGAGAACAAGAGACGGGCAGCTAGGGCCTTGGCTGCTTTGCGAGGGAAGCCAACGCATGGCAGACCGGCAGGATACTACGATCATTCAAGCCGAGCCGATTGGCAGCAGTGCCCAGAAGATGGCATCTCTGATTTATTGGCTGACATTAGGCATGTATGTGACGCTCTAAACCTTGATTTTGCTGACTTAGATTCGCGTGCTTACGCTCATTACTCAGCCGAGCGGCATGAGTAAGTAAAATCCAGGTCTCAATGATTGCTTGCGTTTTTTGTTGACGGCTTCTGCGAATTCTTTGCCGACTTTAAAGCGAGCGACGCGCTTGGCTGGAATGACCAATGGCTCACTAGTTTTTGGGTTCCGGCCGGTACGAGCCTTGCGCTCCGCCACATCGAAAGTGCCAAAACCAACCAGAGTAATTTTCTCGCCGCGAGCTACTGTGGAGACAACAGTAGAGATGAAGGAATTGAGAAATTGTTCCGCGTCTTTTTTAGTGGAGTGATTTTCTGCGGCTAATAGGTCGACTAGGTCTGTTTTGTTCACTGTGTATTTTCCTTCTTGAGTATTGCCGATGCTTCTTTAGATTGTTTCACGTCATTCCATTCTTTATGGATCTAGCCAGCCATGAAATTCCCAGGGCATGCCACGAAAATCTATCCCTGAGCCAAAGCCAGAGCTGTCGATTTCGCTCCTGGTAAAAGGTCTTTTGCTGCCTCTGAGTAATATTGTTTTGACCTGACCGTTGATCACCAGGGCTTTAGCTTTCCACTCGCGGTGACCATTGATGTAATAGGCACGGATTGTTCGAGGGGTAGTTAGAACTTGTTTTCCATTGTCAATGACTTCGGGAGGATCGGCGGTAATGGTTTTTGGTATACAAAGCAGGCATGGAACAGCCTCACAGGGAGGCAAGAAGAAAGAAGAGGTAAGGGAGAGCCAGAGGGCTAATTGAAGTTTCGGCATTTTGAGACTCTGGAGCTACACTTTTTGCATGCCCCAAATAGTGTAGCGGGTATTAGTGAATTGGTCTTTTTGGGCGCAGGCATAAAGGTCTGCGCCTAAAGTCTTTTGCAGCTGGTCAACCAAGTAATAGGTTGGTTTAGTTAAGCAAGGGCTCTTCCCGTGTTGCTTTGATGATACCGAGCCAGGCGCCAGTCAAGTCAAACCACGCTGCGCTCTCCGTTGCACTGCGGGTTTGACATGACAGCCTGGTCGGTGAGCCTTTCGCAACCGGCGGAGGAGCCGACTAAGCGAACAAGCTAAAGAGAGGTACAGACCATGAGCGAATTAGAGACATTGTGGCAGGCATTAGAGACATGCACGGATGAAGTTGAGCGTGCGCGGCTTGAGGAGATGATTGCAGTGACTCAGGAGTACTACGACGACTACTCGTGCGATTCTGGAGCTTGGGAGCCGTAAGGCTCCTTATCCTTTGGTCAGAGCGCGGCTGCTGCGACCATGCCCAAAGCAAGTCTACAGACAAAGCTACAGGCCTCTTAGTTGAACTTATGCTAGTTGTCTGGTCGCTGAAATCATACTCCATTGATATAGGCGGGCTGCGCCCGCTGGTTGCCCGCCCACCGCCCTAGCGCTTAATCGGGATAGGACTTGCACTTAGGGCAAGCTGACTTTCGGTTGGTTCTTAGATAGCACTCTCGTTGCCACTCGTGCTGGCAATTAGAGCAGCGCCACCAGGGCTTGTAGGCTGAGCCAGGCTTAGTCTCACTCGGTTTTTGTTCGTTTAGTTTCTGGTGCCATTCGCGAGCGAGAGCCGGATGCAAGGCTTGCAAACTGTTAGTCACAGATATCCTGCTGCCTTCGCAAAATGGGCACTTGTAGCCCTTTCTGGTGGTAAGACCGACCCAAGATTCCCACTCATGATCTGGACCTTTGGTGCAGAGCCACCAGGCAACATATTTACTGCCGAAAGAAGTATTTTCTGGTGTCTTGTCGCCGTTTTTAGTCGGGTGCCAATGCTTTGCTATTTCAGGAAAGGCTTCTTTGAGAGAAGTTATTTCACGAGGCATGCCGTATTCAGGGCATTCAGGGCAGCGGCTGTCACGTTTTGTGCGCAGGTAAACAGGGCGCTTCCAAGAGTGACCACGCGCGCATAGCCACCAGTATTCATCGACTGTGCTAGCGATAACTTGATCTGGAGTCACCGGAGCGTTTTTCTTAAGATCGAACTCTTGAGCTATTTCGGGAAATTGTGTTGCCAGATTGTTAGTGACAGAAAGAGCCCTGTTGATGCAATGCGGACAACCGTTGCCACGGTAGGTTCTGGACGCAATAGTAGTCTCCCACTCGTGGTCTTTGCCTTTTGGGCACTTCCACCAGGCCGACTGTTTCGATGCGCTCGATATCTCATTTGGCTTTAGTTTGCCGTTCTTTGTTTTGTGCCATTGCTTGGCTATTTCAGGAAACTCAGCGAGCAAAGAGAATGTTTTTGAGAATTTAAGACGACAACAATAAGGGCAGTTGGAGCCTCTAACAGACCGGTCTCTGGGCCGCATTTGAAAAACATGATCATCGCCTTTGGGACATTTCCACCAGATCAACTGCTTGGAACCAGGCACAACAGTTTTAGGATCTAAGCAGCCATTTTTTGTAGGGTGAAATTCTCTAGCGAGCTTTTTAAAGTTAGTGATATTGTTGTCTGGTGCTGCTTTGCGCCCACGACAAAAAGGGCAGAAGGCATCAACAACGGCAATGTTGAACAAAGAGTACCATTTGTGTTTGATGCCTTTTTTGCAGTGCCACCATATTTTTGTTCCGATAGGAATTTTAAATGGGTCAATGTCTTGGTTCTTAGATTTATCGAAAAACTTTAGTACTTGCGGATATTCCCTTAGGTCAAGACCGTAGGACTCAAAGTAGCAGTGTGGGCAGTTTGCGCCTTGTTCGCCGGTACGGTTTGAAATGTTGGCTTGCCAGGTGTGTTGTTTGTTGACAGAGCAGCACCACCATACTTTTACATTGGAGCCGTGGCTGAAATCTTCAGGACCGTAGCCGTCATTTTTGTCGTGATCCCACTGTGCTGCTAAATCTGGGCGAGCGACATTTAATCCCGTCCTCTTTCCGATAGAAAGAGGATATGGTTCTAAGATATTTTCAATTAGGCGGTCTTCTTCGTAGTAACGTTTTGGCAAAGTGTGTCAAATCATAGATTGGCAAGATTACGGCTTCTCGATTGTTGCAAAGATGCCTGCCGATTAACAGCTTTGTAAGGCATGTTTACGGATCACTTAGAGCTGTTTTATCCACTGAGTAATTCCCGGCGGTGAATCTTTTGTGCCTGTTTCTTACCTGCTGGTTTGTTGGAACCGTTGGCTTGATTGGCTCTTGTGCTCTTGCATGAGCTGCCTCTTTAGGAGCTAACTGCCGAAAATAGGGCAGATCTGCGCTAGCTACAAGGGGCGAGGCTCGCGGTGCTCGCTCCTTCGGACCCCTTTTCGCTTGCTCGATATGCCCTCAGAAATTGGCGTTAGCACCAAAGAGAGAGGACAGCAAAATGAAAGAACTTCAAGAAAAAATCGATCAAGCTCGCGCTGAATTCCACCAAGCAATACACGCCGAAGATACTGTCCTTGAAGACGCTGCCTGGGCGAAATACATGGACCTCCGCTTTCAGATGGTGATGCTCAAGAAAGCCAATAGAGGCTGTCCCGCCGCATAGGTGGGACTGCGGAAACAAGACTAGCTAGCCCGCTAATGCGGGTGGTTTGCGCCCGCTGCCAGCGCGCTGATATGTGCTCCCTGCCTGTGTCTTTAATAGTACAGGTTGTGGCACCCAGTCTAGTCCAGGCACGCTGCGCTATTCACCTGGACGAGACAGCCCCACCTGTTGTCTGGTGACGCGAGGCTAAGGAGTCTCAACTGGAGAACATGAATATGAACATGAATATGGGCTATGTAACATTGCACTGCCACGGCAATCAAATCACCTTAGCGCAAGAGGTCTACGAGGCCAAGCGCGAAGAAGCATACGGGCAATGGCTCGAAGCTGGATTCGACAACTTTGAATGGAGCGGCTACGGACTGGCCGACTTCGAAGCTGACTTATTTGAAATCTTGATGCAGCAGTTAATAGACGAAGTGGAGGCGATGAGCTGAGGGTGGCTTCCTTCGCTAGATTGTCGAAGGCTGGAGATGCACAGGCTATCTCCAGCTCATCGCCTCTCGGAATGACTCACGCGTTTCTTGAAGAATATTGCTCCAATTTTCTTTATTTGGTTTGATCGCACAGTCGGTGAACAAAAACAGCAGCACGTCTTCAAAAGCGACTCTGCCACTTGGTATATGCTTCTTGTTCAAATTATCGAAGCTTTTATCGGTGATCCTGACATGAATATGGGGGAAAGGGAAAGGCAGATTCTCACCAGGTTCGAGTTTCTTTGGCTCAAGAGTTGTTCGATCGATTTGCTCAGGATGCCAATGAAATTCATAAAGGGGCTTGCCTTCTGGGGTTGAAGACAACTGGTATATGTATTCTCTTGAATTCAGCCTTTTTTTGTTTTTGTCAGGGCTATCAATAATCTGAGTAATAATGAAGGCAGACAGTATCAGGGTCTTTTCGCCATCAGTGTTCTTTAGTGTTAAGCCTGGAAGCGCATAAAGCCTTATTGTCTCCCCATGTACGGGATGATTTAAAACTTTCCAGTGTTCTAAGGTTAAGGTGTCGAGAGCTTTGCCAATGGTAGAGCTGAACTGTTTATTTGCTTCGGCAATCTTGTTTGTTGGCATATTCTGAGGAGTAACCACTGAAAGGTAACATCATGAGAAGACTCATAATACTGCAATCGTCGGTTGCTTCGTATTCACCTGCTTGGACTCTCTCAATGAACTCCTTGGTGTCCATGTTCAAAGAATCCTTCACTTGTTGGTCAAAGAAGGCGCGTGCTTCGGTGGCAGTCATTAAATCGACAGCATACTCATCAGATTCGCATTTCGATAACGTATTCATGATGTCCTCTGCAATTGAGCCTCTCTGTAAGTATTAAAACAGATAATCAAGTGTTTACTCAAGTATTTGACTTATAGCCCTTGCGGCTAGGTTTGTCAAGGTGTCTAGCGATTGGCTGGAAGATTGCAATTGGTTTTAGCCATTTGTGACGGACTAGTAATTGAACGATTGGAGCTTCTGGCGAAGCCAGCATAGGTTGATGAGAGGAACCTTGGAGCGAAGCGACCCTTATGGAAGTCGTGACATTCTCTTCTGAAAAATGAATGGCGCGGATGCAGCGCGCGAGTGGGCAACGACGCGCCACAGGCACGCAACGACCGAAGGGAGTGGAGCATTGCCAGAGAGGTATTTGAGGCTCTGCGAAAAAAACCGATACTGGTAATGCAAGATACAATGCGGACGGTTGCCGCATAAAGAAAGTAAATATATGGGCGTTTATTAGGTCGGTGGCATAGTAAAAAATCTATGGCGAAGGTCGGTGATGACGTATATTATATTATAGACGGGTAATAGATAGGTTGGTGGATATGGCGGCGAAGAAACAGTACCAGGATATCAAGGTGGGGCTGAACGAATCAGACAGGCTGAGGTTGGCGACAGTGGCGAACGTTCAGGAGAGGACGAAAACCGAGGTCGCCAGAGAGGCTATTCGTTGGTATCTGGATAACTACGAGGAGATAAAAGCGCAGCCGAGGGAAGGCCAGATGGCCGAGGCGATACGGTATGCGACGACCCAAATAGTGAAGGCGATAACAAGTGGAGTAGACAGAATCTGTGCCATGTTGGCTAGGCAGGGCCGGGCAATAGGGACGCTGTATGAGCTTCAGTACATGGCCATTCCAGATCAAGATGAGGCCGATGTGTTGTTTGCCGAAGCCATGAAGATAGCGAAGCAAAAGCAAGCTCGGTACATACAGGAAGACGAAAAGGCTTTGATAGCGCAGCAGAAGAGGGTAGTTACTAGTCCGTGATAGTTGTTAGGCACAGCTATATATCGGCAAGAGACCGGCAGAGCAGGAAAGTTGCCGGTGGTCAGCCTAAGCTGGTGGCTGTCGGTCGGGCGTTGGCGCACCTGAAGTACATAAAGCACCGGCCGGGTGAAGACCGGGAGCCAGGAGGGCGAGAATTCTTTGATGAGACCGAAGAACGCCTGGACGACAAGTCATTGCGTCGGGCAGTCCGGGAACAGAGGGATAGTAAGGTTGTTGTTCATAAGCTGACGTTGGCGCCGGAGATTAATCCGGGGGACAAGCGGCAGTTTACCCGTGAGGTCATGCACAAGCTGTCGTGCGAGAAGGGCCTGGATCTTAAGTGGATAGCTGTTGAGCACAACAATACGGCTCATCATCATATTCATGTTGTGGTCATGGGCAATGACAAGAACGGCAAAGAAGTACGTTTTGACAAAAGAGACTATGAGCGGGTCAAGGAGCATGGGGACCGGTATCTGGAGCGACTACACCCGCTTGAGATGGAGCTGTCGCGGACGAGGCGAGAGCGCAAAGAGCGAGAGCGAATAGAGCAGCGCACGAAGGAACGGGAGTTCGAGCGCCTAGAGCGTGTGCGAGAGGGATTGGAACTGTCATATTTCCACAGAAAGATTGTGAGAGAGCAGCTAGAGCCATATGAAAAGTGGAAAGACAAGCCACGCAAAGAGAAGAAGCAAGCAGCCGACGAGCCAGAAAAGCCCCATTTCCAGAACACGATTGAGGCCACAGGCAAGGAGTGGAGCAAGGAGAACACTCTTGCTGAGCTTCAGGAGTTAAACCAGTATCTGTGGGACAACCCAGAAGAGCGTATAGCCAAGCCTGAGTATCGCAAGTTAGTCGCGTGGATGAAGGAGAAGGAGCGCGCTTTAGAGTCTGGGGTACAACCTGAGGCGCAAGCGAAAAGTAAGGCTCCTGAGGGCAGCGAGGGGCCTCTGGATACTTCTAAGAAGGACAAAGAATACTTTGAGTATCAAGGCAAGAGGTACAGCAAAAACAGCCCTTACGAGAAGTTGAGAGAGCTATCGGAAAGGCTGCGAGACAAGAAGGCAGAGAAGCTGCCAATTGAGGACTATCAGAATTTGCGGGGGTGGATAGATCACGCTGACAGGAAGCGGTGGTCTGGCATAGTTGAGAAACAGCTAGAATTATCAAAGAAGCAGTACGGCAAAGAGGGTGCACGGAAGACCATGCCTGACGCGCACAGAGT
>JBIPOV010000082.1:0-27067 GCA_044378815.1 Obscuribacteraceae bacterium (SeqCode)
ACCGAACCCAAATTAAATGACACCAGCGCAAATTAAGTGACACTAGCGCAATTTAACTGACACCAGCGCTGGTGACCAAGACAGAGTAAAGAAAACGACCGTTTCTTTGCCTTTTTTAGATCTTGGACTCTCATGGTAATGAAACGGTCGGTTTTCAAGTAAAGAAAGTCGTTCAAAGTTTCAGATTTAGGATATACTTTTCTTTTACGAGTTTCCTTACTAGAAAGATTTAGATGCAAATCGGTTACGCGCGTGTTTCTAGCGACGACCAGAATCTGGATTTGCAGAATGACGCTCTAGCAGCCGCTGGATGCAAGAAGATATACGAGGACCGCATGAGTGGTGCCAAAGCTTCTCGTCCTGGCCTGCAATTGGCCATTGAAGTGGCCAGGGAAGGCGACGTACTCACTGTGTGGCGTCTTGACAGACTAGGCCGCTCATTGAAAGACTTGATCGACCTTGTAAATTCTCTTGAGCGCAGAGGCGTTGGCTTTACTAGTCTGCAGGAAAAAATTGACACCACCTCCAGTGGTGGCCGGTTGATCTTTCATATATTTGGTGCGCTATCAGAATTTGAGCGCACCCTTATTCGCGAGCGAACCCAAGCAGGACTCCAAGCTGCTCGCGCCAGAGGCAGAAAAGGTGGCAGACCAAAGGTGTTGGATATCAAGCAGCAACAGCTTCTACGGAAGCTGTACAAGGCACGAGAACACACTATTGAAGAGATGTGTGCACTTTTCAAAATTTCAAAACCGACCTTGTATAGCTACTTAGAAACGAACGAAGAATGACTAAAAAATCATTGCCGTTTGATACGCTGGCCTCATTGAAAGTTAGGCTGGCCCAACTCAGTCCCAGAAGCACCGAAAGAAAAGAGCTGATAGAGCAGACGGCCTCTCTCTATGGTGTGTCGTCTGAAACTGTTTATAGAGCGCTGAGACAAGGCTACAAGCCAAAGGGTGTACGCAGGGCTGACCAAGGTAAACCAAGAAAGCTGTCGCGAGTTGAGTTGAACCGCTACTGTGAGATAATTGCCGCCCTTAAAGTGCGAACAAGAAATAAAAACGGACGGCATATATCAACAGTTCGTTCTCTGGAAATTCTTGAAAAGTATGGAATTGAAACGCCTCAGGGACTCGTAAAAGTAGAGCCTGGGCTTCTTAACCGGAGCCTTATTAACAGGTATTTAAAAATATTTGGCTACGACGAAGCCACTCTTACCTGCCAACCACCATCGGTTCGTTTTCAAGCAGAGTTTTCAAATGCCTGCTGGCAATTCGATATGAGCCCATCGGACTTGAAGCATGTGGAAAAGCCGCTGTGGATCGAAGACGGACGAACACCCACGCTGATGCTGTTCAGCGTTGTGGACGACCGCAGTGGTGTTTCTTATCAGGAGTATCGATGCGTGTATGGAGAGGACGCAGAGTCAGCTCTCCGATTTCTATATAACGCTATGGCATCAAAAAGTCTTGAAGGTCTTGTTCTCCATGGAATTCCCGAAATGATCTATATGGACAATGGGCCTGTAGCCAAAAGCGGTGTGTTCAAGCGTGTCATGGAAGGACTCGGAGTTCGCATCCAAACGCATGAACCTGCCGGAAAAGACGGACGCCGCAAAACCGCCCGATCAAAAGGCAAAGTGGAAAGACCTTTTCGAACAATAAAAGAAGCACACGAAACGCTGTATCACTTCCATAAGCCAGAAAATGAGGCCGAAGCTAACCTCTGGTTGCAGCAGTATCTAATTAAATACAACGAGCGTGGGCACAGAAGCGAAGACCACTCGCGAGCAGAGGACTGGTTGACCAACTTGCCAGCAGATGGGCTGCAGGAAATGTGCAGCTGGGATAAATTCTGTAGCTTCGCTCGGGAACCTGAAAGAAAAAAGGTCGATAGTAATGCTCGAATAAAAGTTGACGGAAGCGAATACGAAGTGGCACCAGACTTGGCAGGGCAACCGGTAATTCTTTGGTGGGGGCTTTTTGATAACGAACTTTTTGTAGAGTACGAGGGCCAGAAATATGGACCATATAGTCAAGTCGGTGGCCCAATACCACTGCACAAGTACCGCAAATTCAAGAAAACCAAATCAGAAGAAAGAGCTGATCGCATAGAAGACTTAGCCAACAAGCTGGGATTGCCACGTGCGGCTATAACTGGTGAACCAGAGTTAGTCAAGGCAGTTGATAATGCCAAACCAACCAAACCGACAGTACCTTTTCCAGCAGACAGACTCGGCGAAGCTACCGAATTCCCAAATGCAATTCTAGCCAAACTGGCTATAGCACACTACTTTGGCAAGCCATTGGGCAGCTTGCCAGACGATGACCGTTGCTTCATTGTTCAGGTCCTTGAAAAGACCCTCAATAAGCACGAAGTTATGTCATCGGTTAAAGCCCACTTCGCTCGTAAACGGCAGAAAAGGAGATAGCGGTGCGTACTGGCGCAATGGATTACTACGGGATTACAAAAGACCTGACTCAGGCCGATTTTTTTGAGACCGAGAGCATCAACGCTCACTTGCGAGAGGTGAAATCAGCCATTTATGCTGGTGGCCTTGTAGCTGTCTCAGGACTAAGCGGCAGCGGCAAAACTGTTTCACTGTGGCGATTACAAGAAACAATGGCACGCGAAGGAAAAGTTATCCAATGTAGATCTCTTTATACAGAGAAAGAAAAAGTGACGCTGGCGAGTCTAATCTACGCACTGTTTCTCGATCTGTCTCCAAAGAAAGATGTAATCATTCCAAGCCAAGGAGAACGGCGCGAGCGCGGGCTTTTGGAACTGATAAAACAAGGCAAGAAGCCTGTTGTCATGTTCATTGATGAGGCCCACGAACTCCACTCCAAAACTTTAAAGGGACTCAAGCGCCTTATTGAGATTGTAAAACAAAGTGGCAGCTTACTTACCGTTGTTCTTGTAGGCCACCCAAAACTAAAAAATGATCTAAAGCGGCCCACCATGGCAGAAATCGGTCATCGAACTAAGATATTTACCTTCGATGGCGTAGCTGATAGCCGTAGAGAGTTCATAGAATGGCTGCTTAACCGCTGTAGCGATGAAAAAACAAATCCTGAAGATATACTGCAACCAGAAGCCATTGAGCTTATCGCTGAACGATCTGCAACAGCGCTACAGATACTTGAGCATCTTTCCGATATCCTTGATGCTGGCCATGAAACAGCGGAGAGGCCTATTAGCCCAGCTTTAGTCGAGTCCTTCCTTGCCAATGACCACTCTGCCTGGGTCGCATCAATAACCAGGCATGGATACGATGTTCGCTCCTTGTCGGACTTCTTGAATGCAAAGCAGTCTGAGGTCAAACAGCTGTTTGCTGGTCAACTAGATCCTGTGCGCACGTATGAGCTAAACGAACAGTTAAAAGTCGCCGGGTTGCCAGGAAGATAAACGGTCGTTTTCTTTACTCTGTCTTGGTCACCAGCGCTGGTGTCAGTTAAATTGCGCTAGTGTCACTTAATTTGCGCTGGTGTCATTTAATTTGGGTTCGGTGTCAATCAATTTGAGTTCGGCACCACTTCTGGTTACAGTTAATTTGAGCCAGAAACAGCGGATGATGTCGCGCCGAACGATTTATGATGTCACGCCGCTACACATAACCTTCGCAGGCCAACCGAAAGCGCCTAAGCCATTGGACCTCGTCACAACAAGAAGGACATCACGAAACCCATTACCCCTCTGGCCTAGATACAGTTAACGCAGTGCCAACAACCAGTGCCAATTGAACTACACCCAGAGTGGTACGGAAAAAGCTTCTCAAGAAGCGATGATCAGCAGTGCCTCCCCTTGAGCAAGATGACCTAAAATACTTATTGGCACCCTGCGTCCCAAGCCACTCAAACCCGCATGGTTGTCTCGCTCTTCTTGGGGCTATAGCCTAAAACGTTCATCTGCGGCGAACTCTCAACCCGATCTAAAACATTCTATAGTAGAAAATTTCAAAAAACAATGAAAAAAGTGCCACCGGTGAGAGTGGCACCAAAAGTCAGTCGCTCCCCTCCGTGAAGAAAGGAGCGACTGTAAAGATACTAGTCTGACGCGAGCTTTATATTGAGAGAGTTTATAGACGAGTTCCCGTACTGTCAATTGGCGAATACTTTTGCCGAATTCTTGGCGCATTATTTGGCAATGCCCAAATGACTTACCAGGAAAGGCTTTCACCCATTCAGCATAGCAAAAACTGGCAAGAAATGAACAAAGGCAGCTAAACTCGCGCAAGCATAGTTAAGTCATCGCAAAACGAAACTCGGTACGCACTACAGCAGTCTTTTTGCCATTCTCCGTGTACTTTAGAGGCCCCAATACCAGTCACTTAGGAGTGGCAACGTTCGCCAAATATCTCGCCAACATTGCTAAAGATCTCGCCAGAAAACTGGCAATTTTTTGCGCCAAGTTACAGTCATCGTTGAGTGAGTTCAGATACAGAACTTTCTCCAAAACTAAAAAAAGTGTCACCATCACTGGTGACACTCAAAAAAAGAAAAAAGCAGACACGCTTCTCTGTTACAAGAGGAGTGTCTGCCTCCAGAGAATCAGACATCAGGGAAAGAACTCAATCGACAAATATTAATCCTTCTTGCTTCGCTGCCAGCTTGTAAGTCGCCAGAAGACTCCGGGAGGCATAAGCAGTGGTACTCACTTCTTTAATTAGTTCATATGCACGTTTAAGATTGAGCTGACGAACCTCCTTGTCTCTCGAGCGAAAGTAATTTAGATAGTAATAAAAAGAAAGTGCTCTTTTGGCTGGACCATATCCAGTTGCGGCTAGCTTTGTTAACCGTTCTTCCTCATCTTCTTTCCAGGCACGCTTCTCAAGTTCTCTGCTGAATTTTGACCACTCGGCCAACTCAAAAAGGAATTTATGCGCCACGGGATATAAAGTAATCTCCTCTGCTCTCAATTTCGCACGGCGATATCTGACAACTCGACCACTCTGAAAATCAAAAACACTAAGTCCGTATTTTCTAGCGCTACTAATAATAGCGGCAACTCCAGTTTCTGCTTTAGAATAGGTCAGAACAAGAGTAAACTTATTCTTGTCAAATTGAACACTGTTGCCCCAAATGCTTTGATCAGCTTCGTCACTCGTTGTGATGTCATCATCTGGAGGAAAAGCTGAGTAAAGGTGCTTCAAAAACAAGTACATCCGGATCTCGTCTTCTTTCAATAGCAATTCTTGGTGCAGATGCTTTAATTCAGCTACCGCTACTGAGGAAGGTGGCACTTCCGACGCTGAAACTTCGAGATAGTAGCTCATGACGTAACGGCTCCGTGTGAATAGGCTGGCTGT
Source organism: Obscuribacteraceae bacterium (SeqCode) (assembly GCA_044378815.1). Lineage (GTDB taxonomy): Bacteria > Cyanobacteriota > Vampirovibrionia > Obscuribacterales > Obscuribacteraceae. The sequence goes on from JBIPOV010000082.1 coordinate 5,312, forward strand.
ATGATACAGCCAACCTATCTAAATTCCAACACTGTTCGAAAGTTCTACTTCGTGATCAATCTATTGTCCTCTGGAAATGTGATTGTTTAACCGTTCGGTGCGCTAGGGCTATAGAACTTATAGTTGACACCTTTCATTGTAGTCAAATTGATGGTAAATACGTCAACTGGAATTGGTCTACCTCCAGCCGGAAAACCCTGGATGCGTGCCAATTGCGACTTTTTAGACGCCATATTGAGCGTCCAAGCACCAGCCTGAATAAATGGATATCCATATTGCTGTGCCTTGGTGTACAGAAACACGCCATTAATGGAAGTTTTTACTTCGACAACATGCCATGTATCAGTAACATTATCAAGATAAGTGATATCCGCGCGGGGATTACCACCCGGAGTTTTGAACGAAACCTCGGTTGTTACGTTTACAGCATTTCTGTAAAGCTTGAGATAGTCTTCAACATAGCCTGTAAATATGTCACCTCGTCTTTGTATCGCCAATTGTTTCAGAGGTGCAATTGTTTCAGTCTGGATTCCAGCTGGAAATCTCGAACTAAGGTACACAGCGAAGCTCAGATTGTTATTGGCTATCGAGGCGATTCCATTCTGAGTCTCAGTAGCATCTATAAGATAAGATCTCTGGATTCTTTCAACCTCAGCACGATAGCTCTCTTCTAAGTAAACTACCTGCTCCCCATCGCCATAACTGTAACCACCGCCGCCGCCAGAATTACTGTCGGAACCTCCATCGGCTGCAAGCCCTAGGCTGTCAGTGCCAGAAAGAGGTGAATTCCCAACATAGGCGTATAAATTCATCCCACCAGCCATACCAATCGGATCGGCTTGCAAGAATCTTCCAAGTTTTGGCAAATATTGCCGCATCTTGAAATAGTAGAGCCCGGTTTCAGAATCATAACGTTGACCGGTATACCCGTGGGTAGTTCCTGTCAATGCTGCTGACTCACCAAACGGTCCGTAGGTGTAGCGATTAAGCACTGCACCGGAAGAATTGGTCGTGGCAATCACTGAGCCTTGGTGATTCGAGTGATAGTAGGTTTTGGTTCCTCCTGCGGTGATTTGGATGAGAATTTCGTCCATGCCAGTGCCATAAACATAGCGGTTCAACAAGGTACCGGGCGTGCCTGCTGAGCCGTCATAATCAGCAAGGCGCTGGAAGCCAGCATAGTAGTAATTGGTTTTAACACCGCCTACATTCTTCTGCCGTTGTCTCATTGCAGGGTCATAAAGATAATCAGCAATGATGGCATTGGTCCCGGCATTGCGCACACGAGTCATCATCCTTTCAGAATTGAACTCATATTTGAAGGTGCCATCATTAGTCAGGTTGCCGTCAGTGCTGTAAGTTTGGGCTGTACCTCCAACCGTTGGATATTGGTTAATGTTACTCGCAGTGCCGTAGGCCGTGGTTGAAGGAGCAGGCGGAGTCCAACGGAAGTTGGCTGGGTCGCTTACCCGGTGCGTCGCCATCTGATTGGCATTGTCAAACGAGTATTTGAACTCCACGTTTGAGCCAACAAAATTGTGCAGCATCCCGCTCAGATCATTGTCGAACTCAAAACCATAGTTGGTCGAGCAGCCATTCTCATAAACAAGCTTGGTGCGGCGCGACAAAGCATCATACTGGAACTGAACAGCACTAGTGCCTGCGCCATTCAGCTTGATGTCAGTCAGCCGATTGAGCTCATCGTAGACTCGGTCAACAAAATAGCCGTCGGGATAAGTGGTCTTCGTGACGTTGCTATTCGCATCCAGAACATGAGTCACTGACAGCCCATCAGGATACTGTTCCTTGTAGAAACGACCGGCAGTATCGTAGAAGTTTGTGAACGTTCCAGAACTGGGGTCGCCTGCCAAAACTGGCGTGCTCACTGTCGAGACTCGGCCTGCAATGTCATAGACTGTGGTAACAGTTGGCTGACCAGTAGGCGCCTTTGTCTTGACGCGATTGAGTTCGTCATAAGTCAGAGTGACAGTAGCAGCCGAGCGCGTGCGCAGAACAAGTGGGTTGCTGTTGCCGTCGTAGCTACTTACCTCCTCATAAGTGGCATCCTGATAGGTCGTCCGAAGTGGCCGGTCATGGCCATCAAATGTGCTAGTCGTGACAAAGCTGCGCGCATCTTTGATTGTCGCCACCTTGCCGTTGTCCGTGTAGGTGTAGGTCACAGCAGTGATATTGGCCGGATCAACTACAGAACTAACGCGGTTTGCATCATCAAAGTTCGTGGTCACAACCCGGCTCAAAGCATCAGTCACTTTCCAGCGCCGCTGCAGATTGTCATATGTTATCGACGTGACGTTCCCCTGAGGGTCAGTCGTCGTCAAAACCTTGTTGTCGGCGGTGTAGCTGGCCTGAGACGTCTGCCAGGGGTCAAGCGGGTCGTTGGTCTGGCGCTCGACTTTCGTAGTGTTGCCGTTGTCATCGAAAGTGAATTTCGTGACAAAGCTGAACGGAGCCGTCGAAGTTGCTTGAGTTACCCGCCGCAAAACATCGACAGTCACGGTAGAAGTGAACCCGCGTGGGTCCTGAACACTGGTTACGTTGCCAACTGAATCGTAGCCAAAATTGGCAGTCAGGTTCAAGCGTCCAACCCCGAAGTCAGTCACCGTTGATAGCAATTTCTCAGTGGTGGCATCAAAGGTGTTTTTCGTGACAATACCATCGGGACTTGTGACTGTTAGCACTTGCCCACGGCCGTTGTAAGTCATGCTAACGATAGATGACCCAAGACCAGTAACGCTTGGCGAGACAACGCTCAAAAGATTGCCGTTGGCCACGTCGTAATTCATGGTCGTTACCCGACCCAAATTATCCGTGGTTGTCTTCAGCTTGTTCCAAGTGGCATCATAAGTCGCCGAACTGACAATATCGGCTAGACCTGAGGCAGGTTTAGCTTTTGCCGTTGTTTGCGTGACGCGGTTCTTGGAATCATAAACAAACTCAACTGAGTTGCCCTCGGGCGCCGTGGCCTTAATTTGGCGACCGCGGCCATCGAAAAGTGCTGTCGAAATCTTGCCGACTAGGCTTATCGACTTAGCGACCTTACCCAGGTTGTTGACATAGAGAATGCTACTCTTGCTATTTGGATTTACTTCCTCAGTGCGAGAGCCGGCAAAGAAATACTGCCAGACATTTGACTGGTAGTCAGCCTGCTCCTTGACCCTGCCCAGACTGTCATAAGTATTTGTGACAATCGCAACCGTCGGGTTGGCAGGCTTGAACAGTTTGATCATCCGGCCCGGAATGTCGTATTCGTAGGTCCAGTTCTTGGAGTTCGGGTCCGTGACCGTGGTCAAGTCTCCGTTGGTATCCACTGTGTAGTCGACACTACGACCGGTGCCATCAGTGACAGTTGAAATCATGTTATCAGTGCCGTAGTTAATGGTGAGGGTACGTCCCAGTCCATTTGTCACGGAGATCAACTTTGCTCCCGAGTCATACCCAAAGGTCACAGTCACGCCAGCTGGCTCAGCCATAGTGGCAATGTGGCCATTTGAGTTGAAGTTTAACTGAGAGCCAGTGAGCGAAGTGTAGGTATACAAGCCAGCGGCCAGAGTGACAGTACCAGCATCAAGGGCCGGATTGGCGTAGGTGCCATCGGGGAGCTTGACGAACATCTGGCTAGAGAAGCCACTGTTGATGGTAACCACGTTGTCAGACAGGTTATCCACGAACCACTGATTTGTCAGCGCATTTGTGATGTACTTATCGAACGGCTTGGTCAAGTCAGTCTGGAGGTCATAAGAAACGAAGGCCTCAACAATCGTGGCAGCTGCCCCAATCGTGGTCTGATTACCCATTCCAGCAAGACCTATCGTGCCGCGACCAGCCGTGATCTGAAAGTTGTGTCTCCAGCCGCGACCAAGCGGACCCCACTGATTCTTCTGAGCAGAAGAGTATGTGCGAGCAAATGAGAGACCATATGGAAAACCAGCACTGCCCAAAGTAATGTCGGTCGCATCAAGCAAGTACGCACCACTGAGCAAATCAATAGGCTCAGATGAAGTAACTGTTCCAGGCACAACACTGCCGCCACCGCCATTTCCTGAGCCCTTTCCATAAGAGCTGTTATCAAGCGGAGTGAATCTTGCACCAGCTGGCGAACTATAATCCTCTTTGCATAGTGGTGCAAGCCACGGCGTGCCACCAGAAGGATTGTATGCGGGCGGAGGACTGCAAAGTGGCGTAGTGTTGCCGTTATAGCCCTTGTCCCAGTTCTGATACCGAGCCGCTGGGGCGACTTCACTTAACTGATTGCTCCAAGACGCCGAGCCACCCTTCAAGCCACCACCAATGATGCCAAATGTGCCCCATGTCGGGATGACGTAGTAAGCAAGACCAGTCCAGCTATTGAGAGAAATGGAACCATTCTCTGGTAAACCAACTCGATCACCATTGTTGATGTACCAGTTCTCGATGTTGGTCTTGTCACCAGCCGAATAGTTGACCAGCGCTGGTTCGACGGTGCCAAGCCAGTTAGCAGTCTTGGCGTCGTAGATTTTCTGCCCGGCTGAGTTGGCGATGTCGATGATTGGGGTGGTGCTCACACCAAGCGATGTCTGGAACTCGCGCATGATTTGCGCCTCCAGAGCAACACCGTGCATGGCCAGAGCAGTGTCATTCGCCTGCTGCTGGTTGTAGTTGTTGTCGAGGGCCGAAGTGCCCCACATCACAGCCCCAATATCAGTAAAGGTGGTATCAAACCACCCGATCAAACCACATGCGTGGTGCATGACGCTGGTGCAGTTGCTCATGCGGTTAATAATGTCTGCCATGCGCGAAGTCATGGTATCCATCGTCTTCCACATCTGGGCCATGGTTTCACCAAGGACCGGTTCGCTCGTAGGAGAGGCAAACGCAGCAGTTAGCTCTCCCAACTTGACCCCATGAACGCCGGTTGAACTTGAAGACAAGTTGCCCCAAGAGTTACAGAGCAAATACGGCTTGTCAGCCCAGACCTGCTGCCAAACATATTGATTCGCCCAGGTGACTGCATAAGGGTGAATGATGTCGAACAAAACAGAGTTCCAAGTGCCCACACCCTGAGCCGTGCTGGTGCCAATCAGCGTGCCGTCCAAACGCAGCTCGCCTTGAAGGCTGCCGTTAAACGTCAGCGTCAGGCGTTTACCTGCCAGGTCTTCAGTGTTGAAAGTGACGTCAATGGTGTCATAAACAATGTGCATCGTGGCCTTGTAGGCCTGAGGCACGCTCGTCCATGTGGTCACCGTCGAACCAGACTTGAGGAACGGATGAACTGTCTGGCGCAGCGGAGTGGCAGCATCGTACTGCACAATGCTGCGACCGCCCAGAATGTCATCCATAGAAGCTGCATGGTCATTCGTCCGTATCCAATCGACCAGATTGTCGGTCATCGTGGCCAAGTCGGCACGAATATTGGCCCGGTTCATGTTCTGCACATAGTCGGCAGTAACAGTTGCGCCGCTCTTGGCATTGGTCAAGAACGTGGCGGCGTTGTACCCCATGGCTGTTGCCAGGTTAATCGCCGACTTAGTCGTGTAGGTCTTCTGCACCGGGTCGAAGACATAATTTGTGCCTCCGATGTTACAAAGCACCCAGCAGTGGCTGAACTCAACCCCATCGACTCCAGAGATGTTGACCACAGAGGTTGGCACGCCACTGTTGGCAAGAAGGTTGTTAGCGGCATAGACATTGGCAGTGTCAGTGCCAAGCCAAGCGCCAGCCTGAGCACCGGTCATGCGCAGAGTACCGAATTGATAGTTGGCCGTGTAGCCAGCCTGACGCAGAAGCTGAATCATCAAATCTGCTTGGTCAAAACTGTTTCCAAGACCATCGATAATGGCTCCTAGTCCACCTTTCTGGATTCCGAAGGAGGGCAGGTTTTCGACGTTGTTGAAGACCCATTCATAGATGAGGTCAACGTTTGACTTCAGCGCCCGGGAAAGCTCAACGATAGATGCTGGCCCAGCAACGGTGTTTCCAGCAAAGCCAGTCGCCAGAGACTTGACTCCAGGAAGTTCAGGAGCCGCTGTAGATTCAACCACAACAGGCTTGTAGATATTGGTCGGCAGCGGCCGACTTTCGATGTCCCTGCGAGCAGTATCAACATCCACGCTGGGCTGCTGCGGCAGAGGCACCCATTTGCCCGGTTGGGGCTTTGTCGGAGGTACTGGCCGAGTCGGAGCGGCAATACCTTCGCCAGTGTCAATAATGCCGTCAAAACTCTCGTTCTGGCTGCCAGTAGCCGCCGCAGCTGCAGCAATCAGAATAGCGCTGGTTTCTGGCGTGAATTCTTTGACAAGTTTAACGGCATTGCCAAAGTCGTCTTTGCCGTTGTTGCTTTCGCCGCATCCGCAGCCGCAGTCTTCTTTCGAAGCCGCGTCATGTGTGTCATTTGAGTGATTACTCATTTGTATTACCTTTTAAATTGTTCGTTGTTCGTTGATTGGTGGTTGGTGAATCATTTCCGGCGGTCACGAAGTGACCACTGAGGTGCGATTCCCGCCGTCGTCGAGGTTGTAAGCCAGGCCCGAGCCGCTGGTCAGATTGGCATTGGTGAGCCTGCCGCGAGTGTCAGTGACGTAGGCAACGCCAGGCATATCCTGGACAACCAGGAATGGTGCAGCACCGCCAACAGCGGTCATGCCACTCACATCTGCCAGTGATCCCCAAATGAACGGGGCGCCTTGGTAGGCGAAGCTACCAAGGTCAAAACTTTTTGTAGTCATTTGTTTTTCCTATTTCTGTGCTTGTTTCTATTTACTGAGTAACGACCACAGGGCCGCTAACCACGAGGTTCTGGGTGGTGCTACCCCAAACGTCCGCGAAAATGTCCACCACCGCATATTCAGTGGGAGTAAAGGTCACTGAAACCTGAGTGAAGGTCGTGCCTGTGATAGCAGCAGAGACAACGTCAGTGCCAGCAGAACCAACACCGGAGTAGCGACCACCAGGCACACGCAGACGAGCAGTCGGACCAGCCGCGCTCAACTTGGCCCAGTATTTGACCGTTGTCGGAACATTGGCCGGACAAGCAATCTTGCCGACATTGATACTCAGAGGAGCACCAGACAGCGCGTCGGTATCGGGAGTGAGCTTGAAGGCAATGCCGGAACCAGGCTGACCAACCACACCAGTCGTCGTGACTATGCCGTAGTCGGTGTAAGTGGTGTTGTTACCGGCAACGCCACCTTCTTTCTGTGAACTGACCACATTGCCAGAGGTGCGACCAGTACCAGGGCTGCCCAGCGAAGTCAGAACAGCAGCAGGGGCGCCGCCAGTGTACTGGGTCCAGTTGTAGACCACAGCGCGACCACTGACGCTGCTCGGAACCATGATCTGCGGCACAGCAGAGCCGCCCACAGTCTGTGTATCCAGACCGAATATTTCAACATCGGCGTTATTCAAAACGATCTCGCCAACGGTATTACCACGTGCGGTGAGGCCGTAAGAGACCATGCCTTGGATGGCCTGGAAGTTGATCCCGCCCAGGCTATTGCCTTCAGCGGTGTTTGAGCGGAAGTTGCAGGGCGACTGAATGTCAAAGCCCAAGCCCGTGCTGCCAGAGCAATCGCAACCGGTGACGGTCGCAGGAGCAGCAGCAACGAACAGCGGAACCTTGATACCACCGACAGCAGCACCCCAGATCCGAGTATTGGTGATACTCCAATTCAGGTTATCCGATTTGTAGTTTCCGGTAACTGGAATGTTCAAGATGGCCGTCGTGCCAGTGCAGTTGATGAAGTTCGAGCCAGCGACGTTAACAGCGCGAGTGGGCATGGTAGAGAAGGAGCCAGTACCAGCAAAGCCGCTGTTGTTGATGTTGTAGCCGCGCGCCGTAGACACCAGACCAAGCGGGAAAGCCGCATGGCCGAACATGAACTTGTCGACAGTGATGTAGCCAGTTGCACCTGTAAGGTTGATACCAGATGCGGCCCAGTCACGACGATCGATCAGGGTCAGACCATCCTGGGTGCTCATGTCAGTGGTGTTCCAGCCACCAGAAATGGTGATCGGATTGCCAGCAGAACCGTTACCAGAGAAGACCTGGTCGTAGACTGTGTTGCCGGTGCCAATCGATACAACCGTCGGCTGCAACATGTAGAACGTTGTGGAGCCAGTGGCACCGCGATAGCCCTTGGCCAAGGTGGCAGCGGTGGTCGCCTGAGCATCGACATACACTGTCGTGCCGCTCACGCTTTGCACTGGATAGAAGACGGCGTTGTCAGGTGAAATAAGCGAGTTCAGCGTCAAGCAATCGGCCGCCGACGGAGCTTTGGCGGCGAAAATGTTGTCAACCAGAACTGTCTTTGACGCCATTGAAATCAGCGCATGCAGCCGCACAGCGTTGATAGTCGCGCCAAGTGCTGCACCATTGTCAATCGTGATAGCGGTCCACTGGTTGGCGTTGAGCGCCACATTAATAGTGAACGAATGCACCACCGTGTTGCCAGCTGCATCACTACAGAGGTCAAGCCTGAGCGTGTTGGCCGCCAAAGCTGCTGTTGATTGAATCCAGAACGACACTTGCTGGTAGGCGCTCAAGTTGAGTGCGCCAGTGGCAAAGTGTGCCATCTTGCCGGTGGTGAAGCCAGCGGCACAAACGAGCTTGGAGCTGTCAACGCCCTGCTTGGGGGTCGGGGCCGTGGTGTTGGCCGTAGCTGTGACGGTTGCCCCAACAGGAGTCCAAGCGCCGTCGCCATAGATCAGCTGGTTCATGGCAGCTGAGAGTGTGACCAGAGGCGAACCCTTAGTCCACGTGGCGGTACCACTGCTGGTGCTGGGTTTGCCCATGACGCGAATGGTATCGCCGGCGGCGGCAACTGCTGCGGCCGAGGAGAGAGTTTTCTTACGCAACGCGAAGGTACTGCCGTTGTTAGCGTCTGAGCCATTGTTGAGGTCAACGAATTTGTTAGCCATTTGTATTACCTTTTGATTTGGTTTGATTTGGTTTGATTCGGCAAATCGAAATGATTTGCCAGATGAATTAGCGCTTGCAAGGCTTCAATCCTTGTAAGTTGCGGGAATCTGCGGATATCCGCATTCTGTCTTTTTCATTTGCAACAAGAAGCTGGCGCATTAGGAATGCGCAGAATCTGTCAATGGGGGGCGAATCTAACTGTATGCACTTAAAAGAAGATGCTCAATTAGAAAAATGGAGGTCAAGAAGAGAGCGTGAGATTACAATGCCCTGAATAATGACTTGATGAAAAGGTGGTGAATAGCGGGTTTAGATGGGTTGGCATGGGGGAGGGAAACATAATCCCACGTTCTCAGTCTCATGATTTCCGCGCCCTATCAGCCACTCAATACAAGCTCCGCCCCCCTCTATCTGCTCTTGCCTTGAAGAACTATTTATCCTTTAGCATCACCGGCGATGGCGCAATAAGCTCACCCACCAGTCGATATAGCCAAGTCTAGCTCCCCTCTCTTTTTCGTTGATTATTTAAGCAGCGATCTTCTAACTCCCTGCTCAATTAGACTTTCAGCAGAGCGAATTGAAACCAGCAAGCCAAAACCAGCTTACTATCAACCACTCAGCGCATTATCCAACTACAATCGATGCACCTAACGAAAAGAAGATGCATCAATAGCGCTGGCAGAAACCATCTAAAGCTGCGATGGCTCGTGTCAACACCATTTAGTAGAAAGGGGAAAGTAAGTGATGTCTTCTTTCTATCAGACTGACTCTCTCAAGCAGCAATAACAGCCTCAGCCAAAAAGCGCTTCAGGCGCTTAGAGACATTATCAAGCTTCGTCAAAGCAACCAGACTCTGTTCGCTATGCTCACAAGGCTCAACTAGGCCAGTCAGGCTCTGAAGAACCTGCACGGCTTCCACTTCGTACATAAGACCTGTGGCTTCAGGCAATTTGCAAAATGCAGGCAGTCCTCGCAAGGCCGGTAATATAATCTCACTCGACTTTTCGCCTAACGAAAGAGCCTCTCTGACGTGAGCCGGAAGAAAATCTGCCGGGTTCTGCATTCCTCCAATATTGAATGGTGAATTAGCACCTCCAATATTTGGCATCCCTGGAATGTTCGGCATATTCGGCATCCCCGGCATGCTTGCCGTACCAAGCCCAGAAATACCAGGCATGCCGAACTGGCCTTCAGCTGGTCCACCTCTGCGCACTGAACCACCAAACAACCCAGCCAGTGGGTCATAATCGAACCCACCGCCATTGCCAGGCTCAGCTCCAGCAAATGCATTTACTCTGTCGTTCACAGCAGTGAGCTGGTGGTATCGGCCAGGCTCTTGAGCTGGTTCAACAAACACATCGGTCTTCAGCTTCTCGACCACGGCAACCTCCAACCAAGATTTGCCTGCTATCTTCTCCCGGCAAAGCAATTTGCTCGTCCTCGTCGAGCGAAGGAAATAGCTGCGCTTCATGATTATGTGGCGCAACTGATGGCTCATTTCAATCAAGAATGAGGGTTTATCCAACCCGTTATTTGTAGTAGTCATCATTTTAAATCTCCGTTCCAGAGCCTATGTGAGGGAACCTCGGTGTTTGTCGCTCAATCTTCGCTTCCTAATCAAATAGAGGACCGGTCACCGTCGAAAAGACATTCACGCCCTCGTATTCAGTTGGAATCCCAGAGCGACGCTTTTCCTCAGCTGTTTCGAAATACACACTTAGGTAATAGCGATTATCAGCGTTACGGCCTATGCCGCACTCACGTATATTGTTGTCATACAAATGCTTGAAGCTCATCCGAATATCCTTTATTTCTTGCAGTGTTTTGCCTTTCATTTTGTAAGCTCACTAGTAATTTTTGTTTGCCATTATCTGAGAGGCAAGTTAGGCCTCCCAGATGATTACGATTTCTATTCAAGATTGCAGACAGCTACTAATCCAATTCCGTATACTCCAAATGACGCAGCTATTCGTCTATATATGTCGGCAGCGAACACCTGCAAATCCTTGCCAGTTCTACATGCGACGCATCCCTAGTTTTTAACCGTCCAGGATGAGTCCGCGCAGCCGAGCACAAGACCGCGGCTGGTAAACCTACCCCAAATTCAGCACACACTTGTCAATCGGTTCGACTTCGAACTTAGAGCAGCGGAGACAATAACCCCAAAAGCCTTACTGGTTATCCGTGCGACGCATCCCTTAGTTTTACCTGTCCAGGTTGAGTTTTCACAACCGAGCAAACTCGACAGAGACAACTTCGCCTAACCACATCACCCAACTTTCTAGAGAAGACCTCTTTGCACTCGCATTGCCAAGAGTAAGTCTGTCTCAAGACAGCCTGGGTCTTGTCAGCTAACTTTTCGTTGCCTCCACCATTGAAAGCATCCTCTAAATGTGGGTACAGCTCCTTGATAGTCTTCTCTTTTCTCGGGCGCCCCTGACAGTCTGGACAGCCACTCGACTTCTTGGCCCTATCCTTAATGACTGCTTGCCACTTGTGCTTTCGGTCAACGCTACAAATCCACCAGACCTTCTTATTAGAAGACAGAGTTACGCTCTCAGGCGTGTGCTCAGGAAACAACTTGCCGTTCCTCTTATAGTGCCATTCAGCTGCCAGCTCAGGCATTAACTCAGACAGCGAATGCGGCAAGATATCGCAGTAATGACAGCCTTTGCCGTCTCTCGTGCGGGCAACTATTGATGCCTTGTAAGAGTGCCCAAAATCACACAGGAACCAATACTTATTAGTATCAGTGCATCTCAGCGTCGACGGCGAAATAGGCTGACCGTCTTTTGCTGAGATATTCCTACAGCTATCAAACTCTGCAGCAATATCCTCAAACAAATCGGCAAGGCTCTCTCCTTTGGCCAAGCGCTTTTTACCACAATAAGGACAGCCCTCTTTGTCACGCGTTCTTCTAACTGGATAGGCCTTCCATTTGTGTACTGGGTTAACCGAGCACCGCCACCACACAACGATCGCTCCAGAACCTGACGGGATGTCTTGCATCTTGAACTTCTTGTAAAACGGATTTGCTGGCCCAAGAAATTCGCTGTGCAAGTGCTTAAACGCGCGGTTGGCTAAATTAGTTCCTTTTATCGACTCGCTATAGCAAGTAGGGCAGTCGTTCTTCTTTACTATCTGTTCAATGCTGCTATAAAACACATGCCCTTTGCTGGCACACCTAAAGTAAGCATTGTGCCGCAATGGAAACTCATTGATGAGCGATAGATAGCCTCTGTTGCGACTATCACGCACTAGCATCTGCAAATACTTGTCGTAGCGCTCTCGGTTGCTTTCATTGACGCGGGGGCCGGAGTAAGAGCACCGTGGGCAATCTTGCGGGTTCTTAGTCCTTGTTCTTGCCTTAACAGTAGCTGCATATATGAATTCACGAGGCTTCCTTTTACCGCCAATATTTTGGCCAACGGCCTTGCAGTTGCAACGCCAAAGTCTCAACTCGTGTGACTTATCGCAAAGAAGATGGGGCGGCAGCAGCTTCCTTTTAGATCTTGGTTCTGGAACTATCTGGCGCACTAGTTCGGCTGAGAGATATCTAGGCTCAACTTGTCTTTGATTGAATGGCTTTGCTCCACAAAACTGGCAACCACGATGCGGGCGGCCTTCGTCTATCGCTCTAGTCTTGTTTACTAGAGGCGACTCCGACGTTCTCTCACACACAATGCATGTAAAGGCAAACACCTTGTCTGAGCTGGGGGAGATATTCTCAGCATTTCTGCCACCTCTAGGATGTAACTCCCCAGCTACTGTCTCATGAGTGTCTGCTAAGACATGACCAAGTTGCCTTGGCCTGTGCTTGCCAGTATCTCGCGTGCTTATGCCCATTTATCAGGAATCTCTCAAGCAAAACTATATAAATCTGGCTCAATACAATTGCCTCTAAGCAATCTTCTTTAGGCCTGTGCCAACTAGCATTCTATCTACTGCATTGAGAGGCTTGCCCGGCTTCTGGAATTTGCGCAGCAACTCTATTGAACCATTGAATTGATTCATGTCAACAGGCCCGTTGATACTAGAAACAGTACCGCTATCGGTGTATTGCCAGAACGTCCAGCGCGGAAAAGGAGCTGGTGCATCAATAGAATTTCAGTAGGCTGCCAGCCAGAGCGGATAATTTGCCAAGCGCGGATCAGAACCAAGTACATCTTGAGCGATGAAATAGCTCATGTATAGAATCGGGTTCATGCCAGTTTTTGTTTGCCTTGAGTTAGCCATTCATTTGTCATTAGTCACAAATCCGCTTGTAACCCAAAGGTAGTCATCAACAGCCCTCGGAGGATTGCTGGAATTGAATTAGTTGATTGAAATAGCGGGGGTTTGCGGAAATGACCTGAGATAACTGGGTGAATTTGAATATCCCTATCAATAGCGGTATCAACTACGCTGTTTCAAGCAATATGGCCAAAACTGAGATCGCTGACCGTTCTCCATTATTGGGCCTTTCGGGCACCACATGAATAGAGCAACAGTTGTCAGAGTCATTAGCCTGTAAGGCGAAGTTAACTTATCAAGCGAACATTGCGCCATTAAAAAGCAAACTCCGTTAAGCCGGGATCAGATGGCAGATTCTTATATTCCTAGCTCGCAACAGGCTCTCCGTTACATAACAAGCCGGAATCTTTAACAAAATAGCACGATTTGACCAAGTCTCACAACCCTAACAGGTGACACTACTGACAATACCACTGTCTGACAACCAAAAGTGGCACTTGGTACAAAAATAGAGTCGAATAATCATTACTAGCACTGTCAAGCGAATCGGTCACAGACCATATTTAGGAGAACTTCCCTCCTCCTGACAGACCCGTTGAATCCGATCTTCCTGTCCATAAGTTGTCTCTTGTCCACTCTTTTTACTTGTAGCTTTAGCCAAGCTAAATCAAATAAAAGTTGTAAACAGGCTAACAATCAAGGAAGTCAACCCCATTCAAATTTGAATCCACCTTCATCTTTGTAAGCATCCAATTTTCCTTGCCAAATCAAAACAAGAAAAAGCATGGTCCTGTCTCACACATACAAGATTGCACTTTTCAACACATCCAGCAGAAAATGTTAGGGTCAATAGGTAAACAGCGGATAATTACTGTGGCCTAATAATCAGTCTTCTTTACGAGTAAAGACGGCTAGCCAAGAGTCAGCTCTGCGAGCAATCTTAGCTTCTGTTTTCATGAGTGCAGCTGTCTAGCGCTTAGTGCTTTCTCGATATTCACTTCGCGCTCCTCAAACACAGAGAGAGTGGCTATTATTCTCGCGCTTTCTACAGCAATACTTGGGCCTGCCTCATTCTTCACTCGCACGGCACCGTTCCCATCCAACAACCAGCCATGGGTTTTCTGAATCAATTCAACTCTCAAAGCAAACAGCTGGTTTTTCAGCACGGCTTGTTTCCGCAGCTCCCGCCTCAACTTGTAAATGTCTACGGCAGACACGTAACTTGTTGAAGACGCGGCATGCTGAAAGACGCCTGTTGCTGCTTTTGCTATTGCACGAACATCCTGCCTGTTTAATGCTCGCAGTGATGGCAACCTCTCTTGCCAAACGGACCAAGGCAGAACATGACTTCTTAGCACTTTTCTACTTCTTTTTTGTTCAGCGATTGCACTCCGTCTAGCCTTCTGTGCTGCCATCGACGGCATAAATTGACTCATTCCGCTACTGCTCCACTCCTAATGCTCCACAACAATTCCTAATTCCCAATTTTCGTCGCCTATTCCTCACAGGTCAACTTTCAAGAGCAATCAGCAATTCTACTTCTTAGTTCTCACCTGGAATGTGTATGCCTTGCCTGAAACGCTCCCTAATCGAACTAGTTGGGTCGACTACTGGCGGTGTTACCACTGGCTGGCTAACTTCAGGCACTGGTGCTGTATCTGTTTTTGTTTCTACTGGTGGCTCTTCTATCGGCTGAGGTCTTTCCAAGTGAAGATCTTGTCGTTGCGGCCTAAAGTATTGCGTTTGCGCTTGTGTTGGGTATCCAGGCCGATTTATTTGTTGCTGTTGATACTGCTGAGGCTGCCGAGACTCAGTATTGTAGGTAGGACCGATACTTCTCATTGGCCCTTTCTCTGGCCTCGGTTGCTGCCAAGGGAGAATACTTTCTTCTGGCCTGGTATCTTCAAACTCACTATGTATTTTCGTTCGTGCTTCCAGCTCCTTCCGCTGAACGCTCTCTGCCTCAAGCATTACCGAAATGGCTGTCATAGCCAAAATAGCGAGTGCCCAGCTCGGTGGCCGTAGCGCAGCAAACTTGTCTTCTGTTTTTTCCGGCAGGGGAATACCAACGGCTCGCTTTAATTCATATGCCGTCTCTTTGATAATTTCATTGGCTTTGCTTCTTACTAGAGGCGAGTCCACATGCCACCTTTGTGTAATCTTCGACCTACCGACTAGGTCAGAAATACCAGGTATCTGCGGTAGGTTCTTGCCGCTAAACTGCTCATATATGGGCTTTTGCTCGCTTTCAGGCACGGCTTCAATGAAAAGCTCCAGCATCATGTGCCTTCTAGCTTCAGTTGGCGTCGACAGAAAACCACCAAGCATCTCACTGAACATCAAGCTGAAAACAAGCCGCCCAGCTTCTGGCTCATCATGCTTCAGAGCCATGAAGAATGGCCCAACATGCATCTCAACTAGCCGAGCTTTTGCTTCGGAGTAAGCTTCTTCTAGCGCTAGATTGCCAAAGAACGGCGGAGGGTTGTCCTTCTTGCGATCAAGCAAGATATCGCATCCACGACAGGCATACCAGGCGCAAATGCCCAAAGCCGCTCCAAAGCTAGCTGCTGTTACATAGTCATGGTTGTAGCCAGGCAGATACTTCAGCACAACAAAGAATATGACCAAGGCTAGAGGGATACCGACAAACGCAGCCACCATAGTGCTTACCTCGCTAAAACTAGTTACAGGTTACCTAAGGAGACGCTATTTAATTTTCTGACTCATCGTCATCTTCAATCTCAATCTTTCGCTTGCGTCCTCGTCGCTTTGCTACCTCTCTACCTCTACCAGTTGAGTCGGCTGAGTCATCGACCGCGACTGTCGATACTTGCTGCTGT
The DNA here is from genome assembly GCA_044378815.1 of Obscuribacteraceae bacterium (SeqCode). GTDB lineage: Bacteria > Cyanobacteriota > Vampirovibrionia > Obscuribacterales > Obscuribacteraceae. Next base: position 21,299 of record JBIPOV010000082.1, read on the forward strand.
GCAGACGGAGCCTCCGGTTCGAGCTTCTTGGCTTGCGGCATATCCACAGGAGCAATTGGTTCAATTTTGGTCGGTTTTGTTGATACAACTGTCTGGTCGTTTTTAGACGCCTCTACAATCTCAGAGCCCCAACTCGTCGTCTGCGGTCTCGAAGGCGTGCTGTCGGCCCCCAGAATGGCCTCTAAAAGCTCCTTCTCTTCGTCCGCTGCTTCTTCAATTTCCTGAGTATTGACTGCTTGAGGCGCCGGTACCGACTCTGGTTCCTCTGCTATCGCTGGAGCTTGTTCAGACTGCTCGACGACAGGCTGTTTTTCAGACTTAGTTCCTGAATCTGCTGCTGATTTAGCTGCTGATTTAGCTTCTGATTCGGCAGCTGGCTCAACTGCTGGACCATCTAGCTTTTTTGACTTAGCCTCATCAGCCAGAGAAGAATGCCGAAGCCAATCGTCGTCAATGACTTTTGCTTTCTTGTCCGGACTATCAGTCTTGGATTGTTTCTTCCCGTCCTGGGCGCGCGCATCGGGCTTGGTCACCCAATCAGGCTCTCGTCGAGCTTCAGCACAGGCCTTCACAATTCGGTCGTCTATCTCAATCTCCAGGCGCGGCAATGGCGGCTCAGCCGTTTGCGCCTCGTAGTCTCTCCACGTGAACTTCTCTACCAATATCGGCGGAGTCACTGGAGTGAAAGCTATGTATTTCGTTGTATCAAGAGCCAACAACTCGCTTGGATCAAGTAACTCGCGTCCGCGTTCATGCTCAGTAATCTGGCCGCTGCTCGTTACTTTGCGCTCAACTATTGTCTGCCGACCTAGCATGTCTGATATCTGCTTGGCCGTCTTCCAGTCCCTCGGTCGATAGAAAGCTTTGAACCCAGGCTGGTTGAACAACAGCTGGGCGTCATTGCGACCATATGCCTCTTCTAGTTGAATATAGTCCTGGATGCCGATCATCGCCGGTATACCCCGGTGCCTAATTATTGTCAGGTTGGAGGCGATGGCATTAATCACCCCGAAGTTCGTGAACTCATCCAGGCTCAAAAACAGCGGATGGGCGAACTCTTTTTCTTGCGCCAAGTTCAAGAAGTAATTGAAGATCATCGCCGCCAGTGGCTTCATGTGCGGCCGATGAGCAGGTACTGCCAAATAGAAAGTGAACAGCCGGTCTGGTAAAGCCTCTAAATCAGGGTCGGTTTTCTCTGTCAAAGCAACAATCTTTGGGTTGGTCCACAGACTTAACCTGGTCATGAGCCCTGAGAAAACGCCCCGCTTAACGCCCTCCTGGGCTGTGTTACTGAATCCCCTATATTGCTCCCTTGCCCAGAGAGACGGGCTGTCCTTAATTATCCCCGTCAGATTATCCGGCCCTTCATTCAAAAGCTCACGCACAAACCCAAGATGGGAATTAATTGCCTTCGCATGAGCAATCAGCACAGAAAGCAGCTGCCTTTCTGAATCTGGCCAAAAAGGATCTCCGCCAAAATTCTTGCCAGTAGTGTTGTCGATAATCAGACGAGCAAGAGCTTGAGCGTCATCAACACCTCTCACTGTGTCGATTGGATTGATACGATCAGAGCTCATATCATCTGGGTTGAAGTAGTAAATTCTGTGCCCAGCTTTTTGCCTATGGCGAGCAGTCTTCAAAAACAAATCCGGCATCTCACTGCCAGCAGTGGCCTCGGTCACAATCGCACTAGCTCCAACCCGCTCAATCAAGTTGGGGATGAAAACGGCTGTGGTCTTGCCGCAACCAGTCGGCCCGCAAATTAGCGAGTGCATATTCGTGAACTCAGTCGGCAAAGTCATCATGTCGCTAAGCTCAACGCTTGGGCCGATGACAAAACGCCGTGCGTCCCTGTTGTCCCCACCAACGACTCCCGCTGCTTCAATATCTTGAGCCGTGGCAAATCTAGCTGACCCATACTTGTTTGCTGGCGGCTTTGTTTCTTTCAGCTTTTTTAGAGTCGCGGCTTTCTCGACCAACACAGAAGCTAGCTCTTTCCAGATAGCCGAGCACTTCTCAGTGCCTCCATTATTCTTCAGCTCATTGACTTCAATATATACATTGACGCCGCTATCAGCCAGCTCCCAGTTGCAGATAACTCTGAAGTCATAGTTCCAAATAGTCGTCCTGATGCGCTCAGTCTTTGTCAAAGAAGCAGCCATCTCGCACAGGTCGTCGTTTACTAGCTCGATTCTAAAATTGTGGCGCGCTAGAGCCGTTCTTAATAACTCAGCGACCCTATCCAAGGGAGCTTCTACAAATTGCGTGCCTTTTGCTTGCGTTGGCATTCTTGCCTCATACTCTCTTGCTATAAATTCGCTTACTTAGCTACTCACAATTTTGGTGTGGCTTAGCTTTTAACAGCGCCAAAACAGCACCTGTCTGCCAAGCCTCATAGCTTGCCGTGCCATAGACTCTTCTTGCGTACCAGCCATATAGATTGGTGCCGTCAATCACAGCTTCCTCAATGAATTTGTCTTTCTGCGCCGCACTCAGTGCGACAAAGCTCTTGCGCTTTGACCACCAGGACCTCGCAAACTCTTGCTGCTCATTGGCTGAAAGATAGCTAATGCCTTGCTTGACCTTTGAGCGATTCAAAGTGAAACTATCGTAGTCTCGGCCTTTTGCCACCACAAACCTGTGCAAAGCATACGAAAACTGGCACATAGACTCAGCCGACTCCTTGGTGTACTCAGATGAGAATTTCTGGAAAGGCGAAACTAAGTACTGCCCAAACGGTACTTTCGATCCGTTGCCGCCTCTGACTTCCGTTATCGACTGGTAGAGTCTTTCTTCACCTGGTTCTGCCGCTGGTCCTGCTTTTGCAACAGCAAGCAACTGCAGCATTACTCCGTTGCTTCCAGGCTCAAAAACCTCTCTCGGTAAACCCTTCTCTTTACCTTGCGCACATTGAACAGTCAACATTGCAAGCACTAGCGGCAGTATTAGTCCTCTTTTCATCAAAGCCCCCACTCAAGATCTATTGCAACATTCGTGAGATCAAAAGGTTTCCGGGCTTCCTGTTTTAAATCCAGTTTTAATCTTGGCGTTTAACCAGCTAATAATCAAATGACGAATCGGGACTTAACGGCCTCGTCCGATATCACTATCATCATCCCCTCGATCCTGTTCTTTGTCACCTTGTCTTTGGTCCTGCTGAATACCCTCCACCCGCCCGTGAGCATCCATTGAGTTTCTCGCTTCGGCCTGGCTACTAGAATCTCGCTGGGGAGCAGTCTTTTCGGTCTCTTTATTTTGACCAGGCTCTAATTTCTCGCCTTCCGCACGCTCCAGTCGCTCCAGACGCTCCAACTCTTTTGGCGTCTTCTCAGTATCTGACCGATCATTCTCTGAATCTTTGGTAGGGTCTTTAGTATCTTTCTCTTGCTCACTTTGTTTGTCTTGCTCACTTTGCCGGCGCCCTTTTGCCCGCTCAGCTGGCTTGCCGTTCACAAGCTCATCAAACGACTCCCAGCCCTTGCCTTCTCGCCATTGCTCGCTGTCGTACTTGCGAACAGAAGCTATCTCAGCATCGAACTCTTCTGCTCTATCTGGAAACTTCTCTTTCAACATCTCCAACCGAGAAATATTCTGGATGCTGTTGTAGTGAATGTGCTCCTCAGTTAGCCGCCCCTGGCTAACATACTTGTACTCCTGCCGCCCCATCTTCTGGTGCCTGTTATCAGAAGAATTAAAGGTGCGCCGAAGCTCTTTGTCTAACAGCCGATGCTCGTCGATGTCGCGAATAGCATTGCCTTCTTTGTCAAAGCCCTTGTTGTACTTTTTGTCGTGCTTGTACCGAGCCTGCTTGTCATAGAAGTCCTCGCCCCGGAGTTGTTTGGTCATCTTCCAGGTGCCAATCAGCCCATACTGCTCTTTTGGCAAATAGTGCGAGTGGTCTTCTTTCAAATACTCATCGAGCTTCTCTAATTCTTCCGTCGAGCTATATCGGCTATATGTCTTGCCATTGGCGACAATCTTCTCGTCTTCAGAAAGCTTCTCAATGGCCTTGTCTTTTGACCACTCCCGGTACTTTCTTTTCTTGCCCCCTGGCGCAGCATCCTCGTGGCCCTTGCCCTGACCTTGTTCTCGGCTTGACTCTTCAAGATCGCCTTCTCGCCCCTTCTCTTTGTCTTGCTCTGGCTCGCGCTTACGATAGACCTCACCAACTAACTTCTGAAACTCGAGGTCGCCCTGGCGGTCATAGTCGCGGTTCAATAACACCCTGTCGGTTTCGCGCTGCAAGTACCGCTCCAGCTGATGCTCCCTTTCAATGTACCGATCGCCAAGATCCCTCATCCGGTCTAAGTCACGTCTGCCAAACGAGACTTCTACCCCGTTGAGGTCACGGCCAAGAACCACCACGTGGGCGTGATTGTTCTCTGTGTTCTCATGCTTCACCGCATACCATTTCAAATCAAGACCTTTCTCGCTGCCCAACTTCTCCATGATCTCGCGGGTGTAGTCCTGCAAGTTCACAGCGTTCAAACCTGGACTGAGAATCAACTTGTGGGCAATAACCGGGTTTCTTTGCAGCGACTGATTTTCAACGTCACGTATGCCTTGCTTAACTTCCTCACTAGAGACCCTGTTATTCGAGCTATCGAATATATTTCGAGCCTGCCTCGGTCCCTTGTCGTGACCACCGCGATACTGAATATAGTCAACGTGTGCACACATCTTTGCGGCACCCTTACTACCTCTTACAAACTTGGCCTTAACTACCGATCTCATCGACAATCAGCCCTTGGATCTCAGAAATCTTGTCCCGCTCAAGGCTCCGCTTTCGCAACCGAGCAACGGCTTGATTGCGTGCCGCCCGCCAAACATCGTCCCGGCTCTCGGGGTCAGTCCTGCTATACAAGACATTGCGGACCTCTCCGATCTCAAGATAGTTCTGAGCCAACAAACCAGCCAACCGGTTAACTCCCTTGTGAAGCTCAACCACTAGCTCCCGCTCCGACTCCTCAACTGGGCCAGCTTCCTTGGCAGTCATGTAATTGAGCACAGCCGACCGAACGAAATCAGCCACCGAAACACCCTCGCTCTCAACCAACTTCTTCAGGCGCTTCTCGTCTCTCGTCCCCAACCTCGTCTGGACCTTAAAGGCCTCTCTTGTCTTTGGCATACTCCCCCAAAAGTCTCTTTTTTACTGAATTTTTGACTAGCTTAAAATTGGCACCTATAACTAACTAACTATTTTTTGACTAGGTTTAAACATCAGCCGCAATTAGCCTACAACCCCACCAATTTCCCCAAAATACTCCGGCTTTCATTGAACTCTCAGCCAACTTCATTCCATCTAAAGAAACTTGCCGCCAAAACCTCAAAACTCCATTGGAAATCTCAGACGAAAGAGCTAATTTCGAGTGGCTTAGATACGCCAGAATGTGTCTCAAAATCATTTTTGACTAAGCTATAATCTGATTATATGGCCAACCCTGAATTTTTGACTAGCTTTGACTCAACATCAAATGATTTTTGACTACACTATAATCAAGCTATATGGCTATCTTAGAATTTTTGACTTTTACCTTTATCCTGCCTTACTGTTCGTGACGGCGCTTCGCGGACGAAAACCTTCGGTTGCTCGTCAGTGCCTCTTCCGCGCCGCCGCACGATAGTTCGCCGAACTCGGGAAGACAATAGCTACGAATGCCTTGCCCGAACAGGCGGGCACTACCCCTCTTGAGGGGTTAGGGGGCGAAGCCCCAAGGTCCTAATTTGATATATTTTTTTTGGAATTTTCGATAGTCAATGTCACAAAAT
>JBIPOV010000081.1:0-27067 GCA_044378815.1 Obscuribacteraceae bacterium (SeqCode)
GTTCTCATTTCGAGCCAACCGAAGATTCGGACAAGCACGAATTTGGCAAAGCCTCATCCGTGCTTGTTCTTTTGCAAAAACTGTCACTTTAGCTGAACTAAGGTGATAGGCAGGCTCTCTTCTAATTAGTCGACCGGTCTGTTCATTTTGACGCAAAGAGAAGAGACCGGAAGGAGATTCTAGCCGGAACTGAGAATTAGGCTTGTCGATTGACTGCTTATGGGCCGTTCAAGATTGGTCCGACCAGAGTCTGCTAATGTCGCTATTGTTTCAAAGGCAGAGGCTTTTTAAAAGACTCTGCCTCATTCAAGAAGTTACTCAGCAATCAATGATCTACTCCTGAGTCAGCGCTGGACCAGGCTCTTCCACGAAAAGAATAACGACCTGGCTTAAATCTGCGCCCAGTTCAGTAAGTTTCTGATGCAACGCTTCCAAATTAGAAGAGTGTGTCAGTAAACCATCCTTGCCTATAGCTGCCCAATCGCCAACGGTCAATTCGCCATAGTGCTCCTCGAGCCATTGTTTAGCAGAAGCAAGACTTTGCATTTTGGTTACTCCACTTTCGATTTCAATTGCGCTGTCACTTGCACTTGTCGTTGAAACTTTGCTGTTACCTGTCTTTGTTGCCATAAGTGCTGCTCGCTCAACGGACCAAGCCAATTCGAGAAGTGCTTTCAGTTCTTCTTGCACCTGCTCCAGCCAGCTCCATGAGCGCTTAAGTGCATCCAGTTTCTCTTTATGTGGAGCAATTTTCTTATCGTAGTCAGGCTCTAGTCTCAACTTATTGTGCCAATCATTGAGTTCCTCCACCTGCGGCCAAAGCACACTGTCATAGGCCTCACAACAGACATCCTGGGAATTTTGCAAAGCTTGTCTTACTTCATCATAGAGTTCCTGTGGCGAGGAATATACACGTACTTTGATGTTCATGGCGCCAGGTAGCACACGATAAATCTTTTCTGTTTCTGATTCTGGTTTCATTTTGTTGTCCTTCTGAGAAGGTTTTAGGTTTGTACTATCTAACTCAAGAGTTCCAGCGCTTGTATTCACTGGAATCGAGATCTCGCATTGCTACCGTTCTTCCTTGCTGTTTGGCAAGCTTGAGTGCTTCCAAAACTTTCTGCATTGCAGAGATCATTTGTTGTGAATTGCCATAGGAATTCTCCGCTTGCGGAAGCTCCCAGCGCCCCTCTTTAAGAAAAAATCCAGTTGCAAGATCATTCTCGGTGATCCGGAGATTTAGAAGTGCTAATGCCACAGTGGAAGTATTGTGGAATAGCATTGGTCTTTGATCGAGTTCCCATTCATGCTCCTTCTGCAATGTCTCCAGAATCTCGATAGTAGATGGTGAGAGCGGGTTTCGGTGTTCTGACCTGATATAACTCCATAGTTCTCGAAGAGCAGTCTCTAGCGCAAATTGCCGCTGTGATTTCTGTGTCTGGGATTGGCGCGAGTTAATTTTTTCGCCGAAAAGACCAAACCAATTTGTACCAACAAACATATTTGTTACTCCTTATGAACAATTGAACAGTGCCGTTTTGAGCAGGGGATCAATCGAAAATTGCCCCTGTCAAATATTTTTTTGACCTTCGGATCAGCCAAACACTCAAAGTTCCAATACCGTTGCGGGCCTCTACATGCTAGTAGCAGGGTAATGCTTGCAATTATGAAGATGTGGCCTAGTGGAGCCTGGAATTTGCTGTTCTTGCTGACTCTGTAATTCGAATGAGGGAATTGTGACAATGAAGACTTAGCAGAGCCTCAGCTCTGCATGCAAGACGCTTGAGATAAATGCTTTCGCTGTAGCTTCTGCAGCAACTTCTCGCTAGCTTGGTTAAGGTACTTCTTACCGTTCTTTAAGCAGCGCCCTTGGCGCTATGACAAAATTAACTCAGGTTCAATTTATTGAATGGTAAACCAGAGCTTCAGGGTCGAAGAGCCACCGATCTTGGTGTAAAAATTAGATGCCCGTTTGTTTTCTGCAGGGGTCATTACTCGTAAAGACGTACAATTAGCAGCTTTGCCTTCTGCCAAAACTCTTGCCATTAGCTCACTGCCGATTGATGCTCCGCGCAAACTTTCTCTCAGGTAGAGGGCATCTACAAACATATAAAACTCACAATACCAGCTATCAAATTGCGGCATGTAACTGCAATACCCCTGAATTCCATTTTCATTCTCAACAACTAGGCAGCTAAACGGTGCATTCTTTGTGCCAAGTGCGGCGCGGAGACCATCAAGCTTGTTTGTGGGATCAAATGGTTCCTTTTCAAATTGGGCGTGCTCACAAATTAGTGACAGTAGTGCCTCAGCATCCAAGGGTTCGGCTCGTCTGATGTTTGGTTGCACCAATTTATCTCCTTCTTATTTTGTCGCTTGCGCTAACTGCTCTAACAAGAGACCTAACTCTGGTAGTGAGATTCCTCGACCTGAAACTATCAGTTTCAAACAGTGGCCTTCATGCAATGCCAGTGTTTGAGCTGAGGGCTCTGGCAAAGCTGCTCCGGCCTGTCGGGCCGCTTTGGTGTCGCTGAAGATTTCAATTAATGAAGTACTAAATCCTCGAACTTTCATTTGTTCGATGAGGGCGGCTGTCGCTAGCGCGGTAGCCCGGTAGATTCTTTCTTTATCCGACTGAGTTATTGCCCCTGATTTGTCTTTGGCCAAGGCTGTGGACACAACAATCAGGCCATGAGTAATGATTTTTCGATAGACCATGCGTTCATTGTGAGGATCGATAAAGTGACCAGCATATGGCCCATTTTCTATCTCGCCAGCGATCACGCCGCTGGTCGTTCTTTCTACCGCCTGTTTTAGATAGCCGATGTCGCCTGTAGCAAGGAATAACTTGGCGTCCATGGTGGCAATGAAAGAATTGTAATTGTAGTTGGGTGAAATCGGTTTTGCTTTAGCCCAACTGGAGGCCGACTCCACCCATTTTAAATAGCGGCTGTCGGCAGTGGCTTCGTACAGTTCGAGTAAGGCCTCACCTACTGAACCGGTGTCGAAATAATATTCACAAGGAAGCGACGGTACCACTAACCAGCCATTGACTAGGCACTTGTTGAGAGACTGTGTTTTTTCTAGTTTGAGTGACAATTTTTCGGAGAGGTCACCAAGGCGACCTTTTCTACCTCGCCAGTAGGGGAAGGGTGCCCCGGCAAAACCCGCTTCGCTGCTGCAAGATAGCAGATAGTCGCCACCAGATCGGGCAATCATAGTTGCCTCGTTGCGACAATCCGGATAAGCCCTAGCGATAGCCAACATGCCTCGAATCATTGAGGCGACAGTTCTTAATGGCTGAGGTATATCTTTTGCCGCAACTTTTCGCTCAGTCATCCACCACGATCTTTCTCTGCAAAACTGAACAAACTTTCTAGACAGCTGTTCAAGTGTTTCTTTCTTCTTTTGCCTGGTTTGCGAATAAAACTGCTGTAAAAACTCTTGGTCATTTTGAAACGCTTCATAGTGCTCTGGTGATTCTGTAGCAGGAGGAGCATCTAAGCGAGAAAGAATAGCGCCTTTAATTCGATCTATTTCTTTGTGGTTATGAGTTGCCATTGCCACAGCTAAGTTTTCACTCAGAGCCTTTTCGCGCTCTTGCGCATCTGGTGCGGCGTTAGCAGGCGCAATCACAATGAGTGAACAGAATAGACCTACTGTACTTGTACGAGCATTGATCAAGACAAATAATCCAGAATATGAATGGGAGAATCTTACCATTGTGTTTTTGCTGCTGTATTGAGTCTTAATTTTAACAGTAGACTGGTCGACTTATAATTCTGAGAAAAAAGGATTGGGAGCTATGAGAGTAATTACTCTGAGCTCCCACGCTTTGTTAGGTAGAATGTTCAACCAAGAAATGTTCAACCAAGAAATGTTCAGCAAAATTTCGCAGGCCGTGCTTGAAAGATTCATTGTCTTGCTAGCGCGGCCGGCACAGTTACTTTTTAATGTCAGTGAACTCTTTAGGATTCTCCAACTGATAGCGCAAGCCATCAGCCACAGCCTTTGTTCTGCGACGTTGGTCGTGCTCAATAATAGTCGGACTATGTCCCAATCCACTGGCATTCCACTTGTTATAGCGGCGTGAATATGGATTGACATCGAAAAATGACCAAGCACGAGCTTCAACAACAGCATCAAAACCCTCCAGCTCTTTTTGTTTTATCGACTGCTTGAGGCGGTCGATGTATCCCCAGCGGCAGCGGTTCTGGGTAGTAGCCTGCGCCAGTGCTTTCTTTGTATTTAAGTCAACACTAATCCCTGCAGCAAGTTTATTCAGAAGGGATTTGTTAGGTTGCATAACACATGCCGCAGTTGGGCTTTGATTGGCTAAATCTACCCCGGCCAAGAGCTGAAAGACATTTAGTTGAAGTCCTACCCGCTGTGCTTGATATACCAGCTCTAGGGCTTGTAAGCGAAGCACCTGCTGCTGAATCAGGTCGGCTTGAAGAGGCGTGCGCACTATTGGTTTGTCACTGGCCTGTTGAAATGAGAAAGAACCTAGATTGGTAATTTTGCTTCTACAGGTGATGTAAACGCACATGGGATCTTGGTGTCCCCAATAGGCCCAGCCGATTTTACCATCGACATTTCTGGTTCCTTCGGCGTGACCGACGGTGCGTTGCAAAAGTGATCCACGAGTGGGGTAATTTTTGAGTAAAAGCTCTATGTCTGCTGCTTTGATTGTCTGATCAGGGCTAGTAATGGCCTGAACTTTTTGTCCAGCTTTAATAGAGCTTTTGGTTGGGTATGGAGTCGAAACGTTGTGATTAGTTTTAGTAATAATGGTGTGAGCAGTATTACTTGTCTCTTTCTCTTTTGGCCTGTCAGGCTGGCCAGAAGTAAGAGTAAGTGTCAGGATTAAGACTCCGATTATGGAGCCCAATTGGAGTATTCGATTCATAGCGATCTACAGAATGAAGAACTGGAGTTACATAGGCAACTAAAGTCACTCAACACACAGAATATTTGGAAAGAGGAAGACCAGTGGCGAGAATTCAAAATTGGTTTATAGTTTTTCTCGCCGCTGTCAGCCCTCGACGACCAGCTAGTTAAGGTAAGGTGATGGCGAAGGTTTCTTTTGGTGACCACTTAGATGATTGCTGGTCAAAGAAGAAACGCGAACCGTTCACTTCTACCCTGAAGGCGAAGCCCAATGACTTTGCTGCCCAATCGCAAGCTTGAAACCGACGGCTGTATAGCTTGAGCAACTCTTCTCCGCTAGCCACTGAAGTATCCATCTGCAATTTGAGAATGATTGCTCCAGCGTGTTCGCTGCTTGGATGATCATCGCCATCGACCAATATTTGTGAATCTTTGATGGCGAAGTTGACACGGTCGTGCTTTGAGTTGCGCCACAAATTGAGCTTGGCCAACCCTACTCGACTCAATATAGAGAGTGTGAGTGCACGCCAGAACCTGACGCGGTCTTCATCGCCAACGCACTTGTCAGCGATTACAACAATTGCCAATTCAGGAAACAGCTTTAATGATTCGATGGGAATTTTGTTTAAGTCTTCTGAGCGATGACGTGCGACGATCGCTGCAATCTTTGATGCTACTTCGGTGGAGAAGTTTTTCTTCCTTAAATAGTTGAGCGCTATTTTCATCCCCGCTTGTGCGTGATTATCTACATCTTCAGCTCGTCCGATGTCGTGAAAGAATGCGCCAGCCGGAATAACGATTGCACGAGATTCCATTGAGAGTTTTCCCGGTACCAGTCTAGAAATTTCATCTTGAATGCATTGAGCAGCAGACATCACTGCTTGGGCATGGGCAACATCATGTTTGGTTTGAGCTTGAGAGATACGGTCGCCTGCTTCATACAGCCGTAGGAGTTCTTGATCGACAAGTAGCGCTTTCACCACCGCGACCATTTGGTCAAATCCGATTGGGGTCATAATTTTGTACGATAAAAAATGAATGGGTTTAGGCACTTTCATTGAGGGTGCTTTATTGACTCAGCTTGAGAAGAATAAAGCGCTTGGTTGAGTCAATTGACTATTGGGAGAGAAGACTTTCCTTGACGTTAATGAAAGAGACAAAACACCTTAATCATGCCTGAGCGCAAGGTTCGATTGCCAGTAGCTTTGAGGCAAATCTATTCGGTTTGTTGCAGAAAACTTGATTACGGGCTGCTCATGACTGAATTGGGTCGTCGCGCAGTTTGCGTGAGGCAGTTCGTGCCCTTCGTATGTTTGGGTATGTTTCTGTCACAGAGTTTTTAATAAACTCATAAAGTTGTTAGGGGAATGAGCCGGTAGTTAATTCATACCGGGACCCAGTTCATACTGCATTTCAATTGGAGTGAACATCATGAGGGATTCAGCAGCCAATCAAGGATGTCAGATTAGTTTGCTGTCTAATTGCTCATCACCAATATTGGTCGACAATAATTTTGCTTCTATCAGCACACAGGCTCATTCTGCTCACCCCGAAAGCAAAGCTGGTGACTGCGATGGCAAGTCTGGCCTCTGCGAAATTTCGGCGGAATTCCGTTCAAGTATGAAGAATAAATACTTTGATTTGCCAGGACCAGTTCACCATTCATCTTTGGGAGTTTAGTAAATGATGCAGCCAATTCAACATCAGCCTGTTTATCGTGGACACGAAGCTACTGGGCGGGTTTACAAAGTATCTAGCCAAGGGATTATCCCTCCAGTTGCCGATCATTTTACTATCGACAATATTTTAGGTTTCGACGGTCGAGTCATATACTTTAATACTGACGGTGGCAGTCAGTGGTTCTATGGTATTGTTCATTTTCATGGAGAGCGAACATTCGTGAATCTTGCTGTAGATTTCACTAGAGATAAGGCTGGGCTTCATGTAGTTCTCTACCCGTATCATGCAAAGGTAAGAGAAACATTTATATTTCGGTTAGCTTTTTCCGAAGAATACCAAGGCCTAGTTTTTTCAAATGACGACTTTCGCACGACTTAAACCTGTTCACCACTTGTACACATAATCTACTTATCATCTAAACAATGAAGACTGAAACACAGCCTGAATATGAGTCAACATTGACGTTTGCCCAGTTTGCGTTTTCTGAAGGGAATTACAGACTAGCAGAACAGTGTTATATGCAAGCATTGAAAGATGCAGAAATTGCACATGGCATTGATAGTGCAGAAGTTGGTATAGTTTCTCTAAATTTTGCTGATTTTCTTAGTCAGATAGGAAGACCTGATGAAATTCGTCCGCTACTGAAGCGTGCCTGCTTGTGTTTGTCGAGTCATCAATTCATGGGTTATTTGATGCCTAAGTCAAGCCAAATCAACGTTGGGCACTAGAACGTTTAGTTGATCATTAAATGAAAAAGAGATACTACTGACGGTGTTATAAGTCAGTAGTATCAGATTTTTTTCGTCAGAATTTAGTGGAGCGTGCTCCTTTAAGCAAGCATACCTTTAGCTTTTGCCTTATTCAGCCACACTGGAAACTCCTTTACTAGGCGGCTGTATAGTTCATCATCGGCAATCGAGCGATAGTCGTCAACAGCAAAGAAGCCCGCATTATCAATGTAACGTCCTTGCATTTGATCTAAGCGTTGCAGCACACCGTAGCCGCTGCCACCGAGTCCGACGAATTGCCAAAAGATTGGGTAGTATGAGGCTTCTTTCAGCAGTTGTTCAATAGCTTTTCCTTTATTAATACCGCCATCGGTGACAAAGAGAATGAGAGTGGGTACGGTATCAGTCTTTTTGCATTGATCTAGAATGGCTTGCATTATAGGTGGCTCGTTGTTGTCGTAACCTAAACCAGGAACAATGCCGCCGTTGAAGAGACCTCCGAGTATGCCTTTCTTTGGCTTAGGCGTATTTCCAGAGCCATCACCACCTCGCTGAAGTGAAGCAATATAGCCATCTAAATTAGTTAGGGTGACCGTCGCCATCTGGCGATAGCCAGAAGCATAGACCCAAAGTTCTAGTTCGCCATTGTCGTCAAGGTTGAGAGCTAAGGTGGCGAGGCGGTCGACAATACCCTGCATTATTTCAGGCCACATACCGCTAGTAGAGCCAGATGCATCAAGCACCATAATTACTCGAGCAGTTATGCCATCCACTTTATGCTTGGTCAGTGAAATAGCGGCAGCCTTTTGCAAATTGATCAGTCTTGAGCCTTTGCGCTCTAGTTCGGCTGTGACTTGTTCACTCTTCGTCAGGCTAATTTTTGCTACAGTGGCCACAGTACTTGTTTGTTCTGAGTCTACGACTTCTTCATCAGCAATTGTAATGCCGAATTCAGTAGCGATTGCAGCAAGGCCACCATTGTATCCTTGGGCAACGTGACGCACCTTCCATGAGCCGTTGCGACGATATAATTCGGCAATGATGAAGGCGTTTTCGCTACTACCTTCAGCGGAGAAGTTTACTAGCTCGCGGCCAGAGTTATTGCAGAGAGAAATCTGTAGACTTTTGACTGCTGAAAAGGTTGCCACTGTGTCTGGATCAATAGTAAGGGTGAGTAGAATGCGTTCTACGTCGTCTGCAACCTTGCTCAAATCTACGTTCATAGAATGGCTATATTTGTCACCAAGTCGGGTCTTTTCAGCGCACTTAACAGAACCATCTGGGCAGTTCGGTTGGCCATAGAAAACGAAGTCTGTTTCGTTGCGAACTTTGCCAGACTTATTGAGCAAGATAGCGGAGAGGTCGGTATTGGCACCACGGTGAAATGCGCGTACAACAATTGCCTCTGTTTGAATTTGGGCGTTGCCGCCTTTGGTTAGTGTAGTCGTCATATGTTTTTAAGGTGATTGTGGTTGAACCCATAAGGCACTATCAGAGCCAAACATTAGGCACCAGAGAGAAGGTGCAAAGTATTTGAAAGCAAAAGTATTGGTTGCTGGGTGGCTCTGGAGTATCTACAGGAAGAATGGGTGAGTGTATTTATTGTGAACACTCACAGTCGCTGATGAGTGATAGCTAGATCAGGCTTTGTAAAACATTATTGAATTGAGAGATGCCAGCAACCCATTTGAAATGGAGATATCGCAACATTGTGATTTGTCTTAGATGTGGCAATTACGATGCCACGGCTAGCGCAAGCATATTGAATTAGGTCGACAGGATGCGCTCCTGTCGATTGCTAGCATAGTGCCCTTTTTCTCAAGATACTAGTAGACTGGTCGATTATGATTAGGCGAAAATAAAAAAGAGAAGGCATGAGGCCACCAACCATTTCTGGCAGTGGCTCTCAAGTCTATTTTAAGCGGCTCTGATGGATCATTCGTAGACTATTCGCAGCTCATCGTTGTGGTAACGAGCCGCGAAAATGCGTCGGCTGTAAGGCTGAAGCAGAAGTTCAGAAAACTCCTCCTGATCCAGATAATCAAGGTGCACTATTTCAAATGAATTGTTGAAACAGCAGACCAATTCAACGCCGTTGGGGGCAACTGTTAGGTCGGAGATACGGTCGTCAAACTCTAGCAACTCACTGGCCCCTTGGGCAAAGTTCGTTACATAAAGCAGCCCCGTGCTGTTTGCTAAAGCTAAAACTGGCGCTACTCGGCTATTTGCCATAAGCACTATGGGTAAGTACTCTTCGGGCAAAGGGAAGCTTTCGACATTTAGTCGAGAATCATCTTCGACCAAGATACACAGTTTATTATCATCGGTGGTCACTGTAAGCGACAGTGCGTCGCCGAAAGTGCTTGGCAATATTTTGCTAACTGCCGCGGTGAAAAGCTTTTGAGTATTCAGTTTTTGGCTATTTGAGTCCAGAACAGCTATGCACCCTGCTGAATTTCCGATGATCAATTTTTGTCCATCACTGCTGTAGGCAACCGCAGTTGCATCGGCAATTTCAACGTTGGCAAGTCGTTCGCCAGTTTTTAGGACATAGCGATAGACTTTGTCCTCTCCAACTATTGCTATTTCGCTCGTGCCAAGAAATTGATCATGGCGAAAGGCCGCCGTAATTCCATCGACAATTGTGGGAATCGAAAGCTGGCGAAAATACATCTCGCCTTCGAGTCGGTAGACTTTCAGGCCTTCACCGGGCTGATTTACCCAGAGCCAATCGGCCGTTTCAGAGGGCGTTACAGATGCTGCGGCATCATAGACGGCGAAGGATAGAAATTTGATAGTCATGATTTTCTCCTTTGAAAATGCCCTTGCTGTGGTGCAAGAGTCTTATCGCGGCGATTACTCCGAAAAGGAGTCAGAACAGGGCCTAAGCCCCAGGAGATTGTTCTGGCTGCGACTAATAGAACTGACAGGAATCGAACCTGCACCCTCTTCTTTTTGGGAAGTGCTCTGCCGTTGAGCTACAGTTCAAGAAGGCAATTTTTCGTTAAGTTTTCATATCAACGAAACGTCTTTAAACTACTTAGGTCCTCGCCGATGCCGACAGAATCGCAAAAGGTTTCAAACACTTCGTTGATGTCAAAATCATAGTAACGAATTGACGGTGCTAGGTCGTGTTTTAGTATGGTCATGTTAGCGCCAGCGCTACTCATATCTCCGTTGAGATTGGCTTTTGCACTGATACCAACAGTGACAACCCCAGACGCTCTCAACAATGCCACAAGCTCGGCGCCCGTATAACTGCCATCGAGTTCGTGATCGACGAAGGCTATATCGAAGTCGTCTAGTCGAAAGTGTTGAGTCTTAGATTGGTCTGGAGCAATTATTTCAATTGTTGTTCCATCAGCTTCACTAGCGCCTAAACCCCATACTAATTGAAAGTCACCGGCCGACTCAATTGCAAACTTGATGTCGGCTCCGGCGTCGAGCAGATCTTCGAGGAGAAGTACTTTAATTGTCATAGATACCATCGCTAGTTTTATGTGGTCAGAGGTAGAAGGCTGACTAATGGTCGATTTAGCCGCCTTTTATTGGTTCTAAGAGTAAGTCAGTTTGTATTTGAAAGATTTACTATGAGGACCAACTGCGCAGATCCAGATTCATGTCTTGTGATGACAGAGCACAGTAGTCAACCAAGACTATTTTTTGCTCTCCATCTCGCTCGACTAAACCAAGCTGTTTTAATAACTCAGTATCATCGAGAAACAGGTCTTCTGCGAGCATGTTGAAATCGGCGTAGAACTCTTCCCAGAGCTCTTCCTGAAGATCTTCAGCTCGTGCTATTGGCTCGGCAAATTCTTGTATGAACCAAAAGCCTCCAGAATCAAGTTCGTTGACTTCCTCTCCTTCGACCATAATCAGCATGGCGTCGAATGGCCGATGACCCCAATCTGGATGCCAGTCATGAAGGAGCGGATCAACGATCTTGAGTACTCGCTCTTCGCCCTCAAACGATACTGACAAGGCTACTGCTTCTCCTCCGTCACCTAGGATTTCTGAGATTCCGAAGTCGTAACCCAAGTCTTCTAATTTTTCGACGATCATTTCTAGATCACTTCGATTGACCGAGCGTCGTGACCCACGTAGCAGATTTAACGGATTAGTTTTCGTTTTCATTTGTTTTGTTTTCTTCTAAAAGAAAATTGAGTGGAAATTATGCGATTAGTCGCATATGGGGCTGACAGGATTCGAACCTGCAACCGCAGCCGTTAACGGCAGTGCTCAGATCTTTGAGCTACAACCCCTGTTGAAAATTGGCAACGTGGTCTGTCGGCGGTTTAGCATCTGTTCTCCGAAGAGAACTGCAGGAATGCTTGTTTAGCCGCTTGGTGGGGAATTTAAGGTAGACGCTCCATTGCTTTTTTGAAAAAATAAAATACACCCTAAACTATCAATTCTCTTGCCAACCGCGCAAGGCAAATGCCCTTACAGCCTCGCCTTTTCCTCTGAATTAATGCGTTTTGGCCATAGTGCTGCTGGCATAGCCCACGACCTATGGCGTTGATGTAGCGTTTTACTGCCGGATCCGCTAGCTCGCTAATCTCTTTTATGAATTCCTGTTGGTGCTTAATGTATGGCGGCTTTAGCCTACGCATGGCTGTATCGTGCCAAGATCTGTTCAAATATGAGGTTTAATATGAAATCGCATTCTAAAGCCTTCGACAGTTGTGGATTATATCTTTGTGGGGGAATATCTGATATCTCCGTCGCTTTTTCTCGGAATCTCTTAGTTGCTTTATGGTGAAAGTTTTGTTGATTTAACAGTACGAATTAACTAGGTAATTTACTAAATGCAGAAACAAGAGTGCACGCTGCTTAGTACCAGCGGCCTTCTTTATGTCGACAAAACTAGCTTCATCAAAGTTCCATGCTCAGCTTGTGGAGCATTTGCGCCAGCTTCTATGAGCGTTTGCCCTGTTGATCAAAACCCCTTAGTTCAAACCGCTCCTCATTTCGATAATGGCGCATTGCTATTCCCGCTCATATCAGTGTTGGGAGAAGGTGGCATGGGAACTGTCTACAAAGCTGCTCATCCTGGCTTAGGCAAGCCTGTGGCAATAAAAGTCATCCACCAAACCGACCCGCTCTCTATTAAGCGATTTCAACTTGAAGCCAAGGCGCTTTCTCGACTCAATCACAAAAACTTGATATCAGTATTTGACTTCGGCGTCTCTTCGGCTGGCTCACCTTACATGATAATGGAATCTGTAGATGGTCAAACCCTGTCGCATCATAATCAAGTACCACCGGGTTTATCTTTCAACCAAATTATTCGCATATTCCGCGAACTCGCATCTGGTTTAGGACAGGTACACTACCTCGGCCTCATCCACAGAGACTTAAAACCAGAAAATATAATTCTGGCTATTGATCCGAGTGGCAACTTTTGCCCCAAGCTTATCGACTTCGGTATTGCCAAAAGCATCGACGAGTCACCAGAAGCAAGTCACCTTACTATGACCGGAGCCATTCTTGGCAGTCCAATTTATATGAGTCCAGAACAGTGTTGCGGTGAGAAATTAACTCACCTTACAGATATCTATTCATTTGGTTGCATGCTGTTTGAAAGCATTTCTGGACAGCCTCCTTTTAGGGGTAAACACTTTATCGAGACTATTACTCTTCATGCAACAGAAGAACCGCCGGCTATTGCACCGAAATTTGGCTACGATGTTTCACCTGAATTATCAGATTTAATCTATTCCTGTTTAGAGAAAAATCCAGCAGACCGGCCACAATCTATGGATGAAATTGCCACCACCTTAGCTAGCTTCGATAGCACAGCTCAGTCAACTCAAGCGCAGGTATCAAGTTACCACCGCCGCCCAATATCGGTGCAGAATAATTATTTAGCATCAGAAGATCAAGATGAAGATCAACAAGAAGATCAAGATGAATCGGAGCCACCGCAGAATTCTTATAAGCGATTGTTGATTGCTGCATCGGCCACAGTCGTTACTCTGGCCCTTTGTTTTTCTCTTGTCTTAATGTCATATAACATTGCCAATTCTAAGCTGGGCAGGAATAGTAATTCTTATGCCAGTAATTCTTATGCCAGTAATTCTTATGCCAGTAATTCTTATGCCAGAAATTCTCAAACTAATCCTGCTGATGATAGCCGCTCTCTTTCAAGTGCTTCCCCTGCAACCGAAAAGGCTAGGCTCCCTGCTCTTTTGGATGACGACTCACTGCAAAAAATCTCAAAAGAATGGATCGAAGCAAGAATCAATCGTAAACAATTAGATATCGGGGGACGTTATTGTGTTGATGATGATGTTCTGAAAACACTTACTAAGGCCAAAGATATAGAAATTCTCAATCTTGCGGATGACGCCGTCAGTGATCAGTCCACAAAATACTACTCACACCTGCCCCTCAGAGTGTTGAACTTACACCGTACTGGTATTTCAGACAAGTCGCTGAAGGAAATTTCAGGCATAAAAACCCTTAGGTCATTAAACATTGGCTCAACAGCTATCACAGACGCCGGATTGTCTTTTCTATCGGCTATTCCAGACCTAAAGGAGCTGCATCTTCAGAAATGTGCGCTACTCACAAACCGAGCTGGTTCTGCACTTTCTCAGATTAAAAGCCTTGAGGTGTTGGATGTATCTCAAACCAAGGTGAGTAATAGTTTTCTGACTTTTGTGCCAAGCGCAACTAATTTGACCTTCCTCGATATTTCTAATACAGCCATTACTGATGCTGGTTTTAAGCACCTAGAAAAATCTCAACTCAAGTCTATTGATGCGGCGAACTTGCAAATCACGCCGGCTTGCATTGACAGCCTTAAGCGTATGCGGGCTCTTCGAAAACTCAATCTCTCTGGTTGTTATCAACTAACAGCCAAAGACGTTGCTGCTCTTGAGGCCGCTAACCCGCGATGCAAGATTTTTTTTGCCGGACATTGAAGTTGGCGCGATCTAAGAGACGCGGCTTTATGTGGCAATCACGTACTGCGAACCTCGCGATACTACCTTTAACCCAACTGGGAGCGACAAATATTGGGTTAAGCATCTCACAGTGGCACCTTCTGATGCAAGCCGACGAGTTTGCGTTACGGTGTTGCAAGAAAGCACTGGTAACTGGTTTCCTGGAATTTGGCCTCCGTAGCCATTTTTATTTTTTTGCGAATAGTCGATCGGTCTATCAATAGCTTTATATGTTGCTGTTTTGATCATAGGTTGTTATCAGTGCGAAGTTCTTCTTAAGTTCTTCGACTGTCATTTCGAAGATGCCGTCTTCTTGACCGTCAGCATTATCTCGCTGCGGAATGACGAGATTTCGGTATGGGTCCATAATTTTGACAGTATTAGTTTTTGAATCGAATCCTAAGACTGCATACGCATGGAACCCGCGTAGCCCGCTGTCGCGAGGCGGGTTTGCTGTGCTCAATATTACTGGCAGCTTGTGGCTGGTCGAGAATGAGAGTTCTGCACTTAAATCTTCTTTGCTGCGATTCTTGAGCGGCGTATCAAATGCCTTTTCACCGCTCAGTAAGCGCGCAGCTACAACGCCCTGACCGAAGTCGATGTTTTCACCGGGGGCAATCGACTGACTGCCGTTTCGTTCGCCTTTAAGTTTGCCATAGGCAAGTTCGACAATTAGTGGCCATTGACCTTTGCTTGTATCTGCATACATGGCCTTTTCTGTATCGCTTGGTTTGGCCACACTAATTGCTTTATCCTTAAGCTCTGGAAATTTTACTGCAAAAGCGTTTTGGCCTGTCTCTCTAATCATATTCTTTATGCTTTGAGGGTTTTGTGCCGCTAGTGAGGCCATCCCTGCCAATAAATAACAATCGAAGGCCGTTCCTTGCTTTATGTCTTGATACGATGGCTCGGCGGTGCCGTTCTGACCGAAGAGGTAAGAGCTTGATGTTGAAAGCCTTTGCTCGGCTTTTTTCGCTTCCTTATTGACCTGTTCTAATACAGCCAGTGAAGATGGAACAGCGGCAGTCAGTTCTGTCTGAGATAGCTTTTCATCCCTGCCTGCAATACTAGAGAATTCAAGGGAGGCGAGTGCCAATGCACTGCCGCTATCTAGATATTTTTTTCTCACCGTATCGAACTCTGACCTGTCGATGCTGCCATCACCGTTTTGGTCGAAAAGTTTTGAGCGCTCTTGTATGATAGTCACAGCTGGTAAGTTAATTGTCTCTTGGCTGCTCAAATTCTTCAGTGCTTGAATATCTGCCATGCTAATTCCAGGTTTTTCGTCAGCTGCTAACCAAGATATCGTCGGTACTTGTTCTAGAGCTGCTACGGCAATTGAGAGCTTGCCGGTGACACGCTTGTCTATTATGGCGCTAGCAATGTCAGCTTTCTCGATGCCACCATTGTTGTTTCTATCAAGTAAGCTCCAGTGGTCTAGAATTTCTGCCGATAGCTCGTGTACAAGCTGAGGCTTGATGGTGAGAACACTGTCGTTCTCTTTAATCTGTGAAAACTCAGGCATGTTCTCTTTCCTATAGAACTTCGCTTTTTTGCTCAGATTGGCCTAAAAGACTTTCTATAGAAATAGATTATGGCTTCAATTGTGACAGCTCCATATAAATCTAGGCTCGGTGCAAAAGCTAATTAGAGAATCTCACTATAACCATCTCTAAAATTTGGATAAAGCAGTTGATAGCCTAGTCTTTGCAGTATCCGGTTAGCGTCAATTCTTCGGTCTCCTCTGAGCCTTGTGCTGGTCGATGCCAAGTTACTAGAAAATTCTTGCTCAAGGTTCATTTTTTTGCAGAGCCAGTTAACAACATCCTCATGCCTGGCCGGTTCTTTATCTCCAACGACAAAGGTCTCCGAGCGCTGCAGCTTTTCAAAGCAAAGTAGAATAATATTTGCTAAGTCAGTTTGATGAATTCGGGAGACAAAATTTTGAGAGTTGGGTGGCTTTTTATAAGTTCCTTCTTTCAGCGTCAAATGAAGACCCCTATCAGGGCCGTAAATAGCCGGAGAGCGAAGTACGATAGCTCCAACTGATTTCCAGATGGCCTCTGATGTGAGCCGCTTGATTGATAGGTCTGTATCTAGCGAAATTGCCGTCGAATCATTTATTGAACCACTCAGCGGGCCATAGACGCTTGTGGATGAGACATAGACAATTCTGTGAGCTTGCGTGCAATAGTTTGCTAGGAGTGTTTCTAACAAGTGATCTGGGGGGAAGGAAACGAGAATGGCAGCATCTTTTGCGAGCTTTTCGAAAATTGAAAAGTCGCTGACAACTTCACTGATAAGCAACGGTTCAATCTTCTGCTCAGAAAGGAAAGCCATTCGTTCTCTATTGCGGGTGGTGCCCCAGATAGTCTGGCAAATACTTTTCTGATCTAGTTGGAAAGATTTAGCTTGCCTTGCCACACAAAGCGCTAGTTTGCCAACACCTAGCAGGAGCATGTTACGTTTAGCCGGTTCATCCACTGCGCGGGCTTCCTTATCAGGTGTGTTTAATTCCCAGTCCGTGATATTAGACTATATTGCCAAATAACAGGACAAGCATTTTTCATTTATAGGCGGTAGTGAAAGTCTATAAGGATTTGATTTGATCATACTTCCTGGTTCGTGATGTTTGAACCGGGATTTGGATTGGCTAAAGAACAATGGTTTTGACCTGCAGATAATGCATTGCCTACGCTATGGCGGCAAAGTATGAGGAATCTGTGGCGGCTTTTAAGTGCTTGAACTGACATTGCTCGCAGTAGATATCATCAGGACGCTTCTGCTCTTGAATTGTAATTAGCTTAACTCGCGCGACCCCCTTTTCGCAAGTGAACAGAAAAGTAATCTTGGTTTTGCTTCATGGTTCCATGTATATAATTGTTTTGCGTCAAAGTAATTTGAACTAAATGATCATAAAAGACTCAAAGATACTTCTTCTCAGTCACGC
The DNA here is from genome assembly GCA_044378815.1 of Obscuribacteraceae bacterium (SeqCode). Lineage (GTDB taxonomy): Bacteria > Cyanobacteriota > Vampirovibrionia > Obscuribacterales > Obscuribacteraceae. The sequence continues at coordinate 17,199 of JBIPOV010000081.1, forward strand.
TCACAGCGATCTTTTGACGCTCACCCGCATCAAAGATTCTCTACCCTGTGATTTTCACTCTCTAATTGGTGTCGATCTTCAAGACCGTGAGAATGACCCTACTGTTTTTGAGACTCTAGGCACTCATCTGCAGACTGCACGTATTGTTGTTATGCGCGTCTTGGCTGACTCAGGTATTGTTCCTGCTCTATATGAAATTGCTGATTTGTGCAAACGAGCGCAATCTTTGCTCATTGTCCTCAGCGGAAGGAACTGCGAATGGTGTATCTTTTTGATGCTTCAGTTAGACCGACCTCTTCCATTTTCAGAGGCTCATCGAATAGGTGGCAACAAGAAGTTTTTGTCCGTAGTTGTCTATATCTAGCCAACCAGGGTAGAAATGTATTGCCACGACATTTCCTTGACTGCCGCGAATAATAGAAACATATGGATTGGTACCTAAACGCCAGGAGAATTTCTTCTCCATCTCGCTTGCCACTTCCTTCCTTTGGTTTTCGCTCATTAGTCCTAGTGTCAATTCTACGTCTAGGCGATCTCTCACTGAATTCTTGTCTATCGCTAATTTCACTTTGCTAATTAGAATGTTGGTAACTGAAGTCGCATCAAAATTATGGCTCATACTAGGCTCCCTGCATCAAGTCGTACCGCTGGGGTGCAACTATGCAAACCCGATAGCGTTTACATCATCGAACAAACTTTGTGACAAATACATATCTGTCGTCCGCTAATGATGTCTCTATTGTCATTTGCTCCGTAATAACTAACCTTTACCGCTCTTCCGAGTTTGCGAACCCTGAAAAATACATTGATTGGAAGATCAATTTGGCTTGTGATTGCTGCTGGCGATTTGTCTCCTTTATCGCTTAGGGTGGGAATATTACGAATTGATCCGCCCTTGATGAGAATGTCGTAATCAGTGAATGTGACCGTAAAATGTCGTTGATTTGAAGAGTTTTTTGTTTGTTTTGATTGAATCAATTCAGTATTTGGGCTGGCTTAGTTTCAGTCGATAACTTTGTGTGGTGCTGCTTTTGGCCGTGAGCAATGTGTGTATATTTTTGCCACAAAGTTTTCAATATAGTGCAGATTGAAGACCGCCAGTTTATTGGTATCACTCCTCCATCGATGGTATGGAGCTGTCACACAAGCGATGCTAAAAACTAAATATGGACTGCGTTGTTTAAGTCTTCGTTTTGTCTGCTAACTGATTTAAGTTCTCGACCTTTGATTTTCTGAAACCAATACATTTACTAAAGTTAGCTGAAAGCTAGTTTTATTCAAAGACCAAATCTTACGGAGTAAAAATAATGAGCGAAGCACCAGGCAAGTATTTCAAACCAATTGCAGAGGGCAACAGCCCAGCAACCGCTGATAAAGCAGTTGAGAACGCCAGCGGGCAGTTCAGGCACAATAAAGTTGAAGGTGATGCCAGTGCCGCATACAATCAACTTCGCGCTGACGTCGTTAAGTACGAAAGTGAAAATAAGGGTGATCAGACTAAAACAAAGGCATTTGTTGAAACAGTTTCGAAAAAATTGGAAGAGAATGGCCTGCTTCCTGCTGTCAAAATTGCTGCTTTGCGGCAGACCGATGAGCAAGAATCTTTTGCGCCGAGCAATCCGACCGAGCAACAGATCAAAGCTAAGCTAGATCAACAAGAGAAGACTTATGGCATTCAATTACTTGATGATACGCTGACGAAAGACGTGCAGGATAAAATTCAGCGCGATCAATACTTGGCTGTTTTGAAAAGCATCAAGTCAGAGTATGTTCAAAAGAACAAGCAGTACTTCACTGTCGAGCCTGCAAGAGGTGATGGTAAAGCAGTAGTGCCACCAGCGGATGGTAAAGCTACAGTTCCACCAACAGATGGCACAGCGGTAGTGCCACCGACAGATGGTACAGCAGTAGTTCCACCAACAGATGGCACAGCGGTAGTGCCACCGACAGATGGTACAGCAGTAGTGCCACCAACAGATGGCGCAGCGGTAGTGCCACCGACAGATGGCACAGCGGTAGTGCCACCGACAGATGGCACAGCAGTATTGCCACCGACAGATGGTGCAGCGGTAGTGCCACCGACAGATGGCACAGCAGTAGTGCCACCGACAGATGGCAAAGCAGTAGTGCCACCGACAGATGGCACAGCGGTTCCACCGACAGAGACAAATCCATTGGCTCCGCCAGCAGCTACTCAAAATGTTGAGGCTAGTTCGATTCAAGACGTGCTTGCCAAGCCCGTAGCTGGTGCTTCATCTGTCTTTGAGCAAGCTGACCTTGCTGGTTCAGGCAAGCCCGAGGAGCAGGCTGACAAACTTGTGGGCAAGAAAGACCTAGAGGCATTGATCGCTGCGCCTACCTTTGACGAGGACCTTGGTTCTCAGATAAAGTCGACTCTAATAGACAAATGGGATGATGCTGAGTTCCAACGTAAGTACCTCACAAATGGTTATTTGGATCCAGCCAAAATTCAGACAGAAGTTAGCTCGACAAGCGTAAGTCAGTCACCTGATGATTCTGATCCCGCTGATAAGAACATTTTGGCGAAGGGTCTTGATCTCGCTAAAGAACACCCAGCCGAAACTGTTGGAGCCGCTGCTCTTCTGACTATTGGCGGGATAGTGGGCTGGAAGACCTTAGTTAAAAATGGTGTCAAGGAAGTCGTTGAAAATCCAGCAGTTATAGAAGAGGGAGCTGAACTGTTGGTTAAAGAGGGAGCCGAAGGATTAGGTAAGACCGTTGTTACTGAGGGAGTCGAGGGAGCAGGGAAGACCATTGTTACCGAGGGAGTCGAGGGAGCAGGGAAGACCATTGTTACCGAGGGAGTCGAAGGAGCAGGGAAGACCATTGTCAAAGAAGGAGCCGAAGGTGGCTCTACAATCCTAAACAAGACAGCGGACGAGATTGCAGCTGAAATAGACAATCTAAATCCTTAGATAGTCCTCGGCATCCTGTTTCGCCCGATAATGACCATGACTAGTCGAATAGACTGTTGACTAACTTTCGAAATTCGTTTGAGAAAGTTGCATCAGTTAGAAAAAGGAAAGATCTGCCGACACCTAGGTTGGCAGCTCTTTCTTTTTCTCGATTGCAAATGGACGCATACTTTCCTCTCAATTAGTTTTAAATAGAATCTAGATCGTCTGATTGTTGTAAAAGATGGTTCTTCAAATTCCATGCTCAACAGCACGTGTAGCATTATCTCGCAGCTGGAAAGATAGTGAACAAGCCGACTGAAACTGTTAGGAGCATTCAGGTTTAGGATTGGTGAACTCCTTGGAGCTTAAATCGCCACTGACCGAGATTGGCGCTATGTAATTGTCACAGCGCTTCGCTTAAGCTGAGGTTATCTTGAGAGGAGCAGGCCATGCAGTCACAAAATTCAGATATTTCATCGTTCGGAGAGTTTCCACTATCAGTCGATTCTAATACGATTGAGTGCTTCGAACCTCACGAGCATGGTCACACTGAAAGTTGTAATGCAGCTGAGCAGTTAGTTGCGCCGCTCTACAGCCTTGAACCATTCCCGCTGCAACGGCCAAGCGATGCTGAACTCAAGCAAATAGTTGTAGATTACTACGACGAACTCTGCAGCAATAGCGAAACTATCGCTCTTGGGGCCACACAATATACAAGTTACATGAGCATGATGGACGAATATGCGATGCAGGTCGTCAGTAGTTGTGCAAAAATCAAACCGTTGAATATTCTTTCTATTGGTGCGGGCTCTGGGACGCGCGAAGAAATAGTACAAACTCATTTTAAAAGCTCGATCTGTAATCTTATAGTCAACGATGCCTCAATGAGAATGTGTATTAAGGCTGCTGTTAAAGGTTTTGATATCATGCCAGGCTTCTTCCAAGATCTAAATATCAAGCAACAGATTATTGGTTTTGACCTCATTATGGCTTTAGACTGCACCGAAAATCTAAGTAGTTCTGATGAACTAGGACGTTTCTTTCGTAATATTTCGATGTCTTTGACGCATAATGGCTTGGTTATGATTGACTTCTTCAATATGAATGAACTAGGCGGCTGGGGTAGCCAAATTAGTCAAATCTACACAGACGAAAGTCTAGGCGCTCGCGGATTTGAAATGGGTGAGTATTTTTATCGGCGTAAAGGCATAGAACAAGTTGGTTATGCCAGATATTTCCCGCGCAAAGAGATTTTCGAACTGATAGAAGAGAACAATTTGAAAGCTGTTGCAATAGAGTATTTCGACCAGAAAACTGGCACCCTAATTGAAGAACAGAATGCCAGCAGTTTCATTATGTTATTGCAAAGGCCGTAAACAGGCTTCAATGTTTTGTTTGTTAGGCAAGTTGGTATAGTCCATTAAGAATCCTGGTGAGGGAAGGAATGTGGGCGAGAAATTACCAGATGAGCTCTACGGCAAGACGCAAATAGGCCAGATATTACTTGCTGGCGGCGTAGTAAGGGGTAGCAACCCTGCTGACAGCATAGAAAAAATTGCTGCTGAGCAACAAAATCAATCACCTGTTTCAAAGCGCAAATTTCTTGGTGAAATGTTGGTAGATGCCGGTCTTTGCTCTAAGGCCGATATAGATGCCGGTCTGGAAGTACAAAAAAACGTGCGTGACGAATTGTCCAAAATCAAGCAAGAGAATGGCTCTTATCCTGATGCTGCCTCCGTTGACAAAATGATTGGAGAGGCTTACGAGAAGTATGAAACCAGTCATCCGGATTATCACAGGGATGGACCAAGAGACGGTGCGCGAGAAGGCAGGGGAAATGCCACTCTTGAAGGGAGCGGAGCACAAAAATTGGAGATAACACCTCTGTTTCGTGACGGAAAAACGATTGCTGTTTTTCAAGGGGATGTTGGTAAAGACCCAGCCACAATGGGAAAAGGGTTTGCGGAATTACCAGATTCTAGTTTTGAAATTCATAGACCGCTTAATCCTGAAGGCGAGAGGCAAGAGCGTCAGGTTAAATAACCATTTCCTGGATTGCTAATGGATTGGTATTTTCCTGTCACAGAGTTTCAAGTAATCTTCAGTTTCTGATTGCTCTGAGGTCGCTCTATGGCTGTTAGTAACTTCAGTGATCAATTAACTATAGTGGTATTTGGAAAACTGACAAAATGGCTGAATTCAAAGAAAGACCTAGTGCGGCAGAGGCGAGAGGCGACAGCGAGAAAGTTTCTCGACCCCAGCAGAGGTGGTCGAGTTTTTTTTCTGCCACTTCTTAATCGACACGGCGACTGGAGGTTTAGCCTTACCTGATAGCTTGCTTCTATTAAGGTGCTTATTAATCCACGGTTGCGGTATGCCTCCACGTAGTGGATTGAAAGAGTCATTGGTGCCTGTTATGTAAAACACAGGGATTGCTTGGGGGTGACTTGGCTCGATCCAACAAGCCACAGCAACAGGCGCGATTGCCGCTAGCGTGTCGCTGAGTTCGTCACCGAGACGGAATGTCATGGAGGCACCATGAGAGAAGCCACAAACGTAAATTCGATCTTTTTCTAACAGCACCCTTTGAACTTCCGCCGGCGCCATGCATGAAAATGACTAATGACTTTTTTTGTCAGTTGCTTCTAACGGTGGAGAGAAGAGCTTATAGTGGCGCTCGAAATTGCTTGTTTGAAGTGAGTAGTCTTTTAATTCTTCTGAATTGGCAACAGCAATATTGCTAGTTCCCATTTCTTTGTTTAGTGCTTACTCAAACAATCAAAATCCCCCTGGCATCGAGTGTACCGATGAAACACTGCTGCTTGATCCGCCTTTACTGCCAGCAAAGCTGAGTTCTCCTGCCGAGGCTACTTTATCGAAAGCTCCGGTGTGCTTAAATGATTTATCGCTACCAGCAATACCGCGAACAATTGCCACTGCGCAGGGGGCGTTATGAGCAACTGATTGGCTGACGCTACCCAAGATTAATTTCTTGAAGCCAGCATGGCCGTGAGAGCCCATCACAATTAAATCGGTAGAATAGCTTGTGGCCACTTCGATTATTGTTTGCTGTGGTTCTCCCCGGACAATTTCGGTCAAAATATTGCCGCTTCTAAAATGTCTTGAGAGTTCCTGAGCACGATTGTTCAGGCTGTGGTGCACTTGTTCTAAATCAGTATCTTCTTCAACAACAGCTAATACAATCAATTTCGTATCGTTAGGCCACCTAAAGTTAGAGAGCCAGCGCACGGCTGCAACCGAAAATACAGTATTGTCAATTGGTAGAAGAATGTTTTTGAATGAAGGTGATTCTTCTTGCGCAAACGAGCACGGCGCCTTGGCCACAATCACTGGGCACGGTGACGTGTTGAGAACTTCTTGCGAAACACTTCCGATTAAAAGGCGCTCTAGCGTACTTTTACAGTTTGAACCAACCACAACTAGGTCGGCATTGGACTGTTTGGCCAGCTCCGTGATTACTGTTTTCGGATCACCATGTCGAGCAAAAAATGATACTGTGCAATGCTTTAGTAAGTTACGTAGCTCATAAGCTAAGGCTTCCATTTCTTCGTGGTAAATAGTTTTTTCTGTCTTTTGCCGTTGATCGTTTTTGAAAATTATAGTGTTTTCTAATTCTAAGCTCGAAGGAAAAACAGTAACTAAAGCAATCTCAGTGCCCTCGTACCAATTCATCTTTACGAGCGCATCTATGGTTGCTTGTGAACTTGGTTTGTTGTCGATTGCTACAAGCACTTTCATTTGTCTTGCCTATCCCTTTTTTCGGGGCCAACCTTCAAGCACTTTAACTGCTTCTATGTTTCATTTCCATACTCTGACCGCTTTTGGTAAAGTTGAGTGCTTTTTTGTAAATGTTGTTAACCGTTTTGGTATCAGTTTTTATACAAGTTGCTGGTGCAAACTTTTACTAAGCCTGAGTAATCTTAAAGAGTTGCGCTAGCTTCATTAGTAAAAGTTTGGCAGATTTTGCATTTCTCATTGGTCTGTGCCGGCTAATTGCTATTTGCGCTAAACGTGTTCAAATTTTGAGAAGTTGAGCTAGAGCTTTCACTCGGTGCTACCCACATAGCCATTTACTTGCAACCGAGAACTTCCGAGTCGCTTGTAATGAGTTTTCTCTAACTGGTAGTACTTAAGCATAAACATCTACTTCTTCTCATTAAGGCGCAAGTCAAAAAGGCATAATTCCTAACTATCTCTATATTCACAGATATTCTTAGGCACATCTTGGTGTCAATATTGCACTTGAGTTCGCCTCAATGAAGATTTCGATGCTGTCAAATTGTTTAGAAAATTGGAGTAACTATGAAAACTATAGGAACTCTGGTGATACCGGAGATAATTCCGTGGCTTCGCTGACCTTGCCCCAAATGTTGTGCCAGTCACTAAGAGACAGCTGCCAGATTTACTTTCCCAATTGAGCTAAGTTTCTCTCCTTGATTTTTAATTCTTAGTTCTGCTTGTTGTCTAAATTGTTCTGGTGTCAGATTGCCTAGTGAGCTGTGTGGGCGGTTTTCGTTGTAGTCAACCTTCCATGCAGCAATTATTTCGTTTGCATCAGCCAGGCCGGTGAACCAGTATTGATTGAGGCACTCATCGCGGAATCTGCCGTTGAATGACTCAACGAAAGCGTTCTGGATGGGTTTGCCTGGGTCGATGTAATGGAGGTTAACGCCCTTGTTGCAGGCCCATTTGATCATCTTCTTGCTCGTGAACTCTGGGCCGTTATCAACAACAATCTCCTTAGGCAAACCACGACACCATTCGAGACGCTCAAGAACAGCGATTACCGTCGCACTTGGAAGGCTGCGCGAAACCTCAATTTCAAGGCATTCTCGAGTGCAGTCGTCGATGATATTCAATGTTCTGAATTTCCCTCCATGCGAAAGTGTGTCGCTGGTAAAGTCCATCGACCATCTTGTATTAGGTGCTAGAGGTTGCTCCTTGGGCGTTTTGCGGCCCCAGAAGTACTTGCGCCTACCGCGCTTGCGCACTGCCAAATTCTGCTCTCTGTAAATGCGGTAAACCCTTTTGTGATTAACCACCTCGGTGCCAGAGTTGACCAGGACGCAAATTCGTCTGTAGCCAAATCTCGGCCTCTCGCCTGCGATTGTTCTGATCTTCTCGGCCAAGGCCACGTCAACGACGCGCTTGTGCTTGTACCTTTCAGTAGAGCGTGGCAAGTTCACTAGCTCGCAAGCTTTCCGCTTGCTGATGCCGAACTGAACGAGATGGCAAGCCATTTCTCTTTTCTCGTTCGGCGTTAGAACTTTTTTTGAATCAGATCCTTCATGGCTTCGTTTTCCAGTGCCATGTTTGCCACCATCCTCTTCAGGCGGGCATTCTCATCTTCCAAAGCCTTCAACTTTTTGACGTCGGAGCCTTGCATGCCGCCATATTTCTCTTTCCAGCGATAGATGGATTGTGGCTGCAGATTGTGCTTTCGAGAGACTTCTAAAACGGTGCCGCCATTTTCAATCTCTTTGAGGATTGCCACGATCTGTTCTTCTGTGTGTTTGCTCTTGCGCATTTACTTCTCCCCTTTCTAGGTTCAATTTTAAATGCAGTTGTCACCTTTGCAACGGGTCAATTTTCGGGGAGCAGGTCATCGCAATGACCTCATTGAAAAAGCTTTTGAAGGACAAACCGCTGGCTATTCTCGTGCTCTCTCTCCAATGGGTCGTAAGAGCAGCCTCACCAGTAAAGTGAGCCCGAATGTTAAACCTGACCGAGCTATTGTTCCGCCTGATGGATCTAACTAAATGAAAACTATTACTAATTGGCGGCAAGCATTGATTGACGCTACTTTTGACCCAGCTGTAGGAATCGCACACAGTGTTCTTTCGGGAACTGCCGACTTTCGCTTGCATGTTGCGGTTTTAAAAACAGATAAAAGGGTCGCAGCCCACGTTCATTTCGATGGCGATGAATTGTACATAATTCAAACAGGAAGCGGCCTTTTGTACACAGGGTTCATTGATGCGCGTCAAACTGTTAACTGGGATACTCCTATTCCAGTTAAAGAAGGAGACACATTTGTGATTGCTCCGGGAGAAGTGCATCAGTTGCACAACACGGGTTCAGCAGACTTAAGCCTAGTGTTTGGTTGTCCTGACACTCATCTTGCTGCTGATCGCTTAATTGTTCCTGATTATTCCTTTGCCTAGATCAAATTCAGAAACTGAATATCCCGCTGTCGAAGGCGGTTGAGCACAAACCGACCCTATAGTTAGAGAAAATATCATGGACATCGGAACTGAGAGCAGCTGGCCCTCAGCTGCTTTGTCAAACTTTTCAGCGCATTCCTTCGTTTTTCGTGACGTTCAATGCGCTTCGATGGAAGGACTTCTGCAAAGCTTCAAGTTTTCTAGCCCCGAAGAGCAGTTCTTGGTCTGCGCCCTCGTAGGCAAGAAGGCAAAGTTCAAAGGCAAGAAGAAAAAGTGGTTTCTCAGTCAGACTTTATTCTGGCAGGGCCACGAAATCGATCGCCACTCAGAGGAATTTCAGAGTATGCTCGATGAAGCCTTCGAGAGCATGTTCAGCCAATGTGAAGCTGCTCGAAGTGCACTTCTAGCAACGGGTAACGCTCTGCTCATCCACAGCATGGGAAAAGCTGACCCGAGCATGACAGTGCTAACTGAGCAAGAGTTCGTATCGCGCCTTACGCGCATCCGCGCCAAGCTCCAGACTTAGGCAAGTCTGTCTATAAGAGGCACTGTCAGCTCACCAGCGCATTGGCAAAGAATCAGAATTTAACTCAAGGGAGAGCTGTAACCCGCAGCTCTCTCCTTTATTTCCCCTCGTAAGAGCTTGTCACTTTTCTAGTTGAAATTCGTTTGCCTTCAGTGGGCAGGCCGAAATTTTAGCATCGAAGAGTGACAAGCTTTTTCTTTTTTTTGCACCTTTAACTCACTGTTTGGTTGGTAAGGCTAA
>JBIPOV010000025.1:0-92805 GCA_044378815.1 Obscuribacteraceae bacterium (SeqCode)
TTAGGAAACGATAGACAATCTCAGCAGAGAGATCAGCCTTAAACTCTACCGGAGTATCACTAAACGGCCAATGCGAAAGGGTCAGCACTGTTGAATCAGTTGCCTTACCATCAACAATTACATTGGGTAAGTTCGCCAATCTGTGATAAGGAACATATCGCACGCGCTAAGACACCATGTTTCCAAAATTCCGTCAGCCCTTTACCAGCTTAGCAAAAAGAGAATGACACGGGGACCTCATCATCAAGCCAGACAGATAAGTTTTAGAAACGGATAAAAATAACAAAAATGATCCTAGGAAAATCAACTAAGCCTGGTTCGCCCAAACAGGTTCTCCAGCCAATCACGCAAAGCCCTTGCCCAATCGGAAGAGCGAAAAGCTTGACGCTCCTCCATGCGAATATAGGCTTGCTCAATCACCATATTGTATGGAGACAACGCATGAGCCATTTCATATGCCCGCAAGGCTTCTTTGTAATTTCGTCCATAATTCTCTTGCAACTGACCGTAAAGATAGAGTCCATCAACCGACTTGGGGTTACGCTCTAGGAACTTATCCACCTCGGCTTTAGCCAGTTTGACTTTGCCTTGGTTGTAGAAAATGCTGGCAAGATAGTAGTGAAAAGCAGGTTGGACCTCAGTTTTTTCCTTCTTCACTTGTTCATAGAATTGACCAAGCTGCTGCTCAATGTCATTGTTTGCTAGGTGACCTACGACTTCGCTGAGCACCTCGGAGGAGACCAATTTGCCGCCAACAACAACGGCTTCTTTACCAAGAAAAAATAGTCCCGGCATCAGAGCTTCATGATAGCGACCATCCCAAAACAGACAGCGCAAATAATATTCAGCCCAACGATCGAAGGTTGGCGACTGCTTATAGAGTTTCCCTAGAGGTTCAATGGCCTCAGGAAACTTGCCCATATTCATCAGCGCCAGACCTTTCACCTTAAGAGCGAGATAATAGTCTGGATATCGAGCGAGCTCTTCATTAGCCAAGCGCACAGCAAGCTCAGGATTAATGGCTGTATACAAATCGGCCAATTCAGCGGGCAAGTGTTTTACCTTGTATCCAGCCTTGTAGGCTCGATTAAGCACAACCTGAGCCTCAGCCCAGTGTTTATGCTCTTTGAAGTTTTTGCCCATAAAGAACAAAATTTCGGGCGAATCGGGAAAGCGCTTGAGGGCCTTTTCAAGCAAAGCGTTAGCGGCAGCTGTATCTCCCGTGGCAAGAATATGATTCATGATCCCGGCGGTGGCCCGGGGATCTTTAGGTCCCAATTTATCGGCAAGTTCAAATTCGGCCATGGCCTGATCAATCAAACCAATCTCGTCTAGAACCAGGCCATAGTATAGATGTACCTTGTAATTGTTAGGATACTTAGCTGCTAGGGCCTCTAGTTCATTTTGTGATGCCTCAGTGAGCTTGCGGTTATCCAATTCAGCTTGGATACGCCGGAGAGAATTGCCTACGGCAGCCCCGCCAGGCAATTGCTGGTCTGGCAGTTCATCTGTTCGCAGTGGAGAGCTGCCAACTTCAGTCTCAGATAGAACAGTACTTTGCTCTGCAGCTTGAGTTCGAGCCACCCCAGAAAATAGCAAAATCAGGACCATAGCTACTGGCAGCGCTGGAACAGTGATGTCACTGGCGATGGCAATACAATTATGTTTTATCACGAAGTAGTCCTTTCAATTTAATGTTTAAGCTCTCGGTCTTTAACTGATAATTTCAGGTTTTCACTTCAGGCTTCAGTCATATTCTACCTCACCCACCAAGCAGATTAATTCTCACTAAGGGGCAATAACACATCCAGGTAAAGGGATTTGAAGAGACCGCTCATGGGGAATAAGGCTAATAACAAATGTTTGGCACTTAGCTGCAATCAGCAGCCACTTTTAACAAAGAAGATTTACCAAATTCGACTAAATCGAGGAATCCAGAGTTATTTGCATCTTCCCGGGGGGGAATCGCGGTTATGAAGGCAAAAAGGAAGAGCACGGGCGGCCAGATCGCTGAATTAGCCCCAGCGCTGCTAATTCTTTTCATAGTTATCCTGTTTCCGATGGTCGACATTATGTATCTCGGAATTGGTTATTGTGCAGGTTGGTATCTAAATCAGATGACAGTTAGAGCATGTTCTACAGTGAAAACAGCTGAGTACCCTAACGCCGAGGCGAACATGAAAACCGCATGGGAGAGCAGTGGCTTGGCTCTCTTCACCCGTGCTGGAGTAGTGAAGAACAAAGCAAGCACAGTTAACTATGGCACTTCAGTAGACCGTGAAACCGGCAACCCAATGCAACTGGTTCAAGTCGATACTGAGGTTGCTATCACTCCGTTTCTATCCCTTGCCGGTGTCCCATTCATGGCTGCGATGAACATTGATGGTCTAACACGTCCAATTGTTTTTAAATATGTGGATAAACGTCCACTTGAAGAAACCAATGTCAACTAGGGAGCCAGTTTGCCTGCAATCGGAGATTAGGCTTTTGAAAGCAATTCGTAATAGAACTAGGAAAAGAACGAAATACGGCAGCAGCCTGGTTGAAACTGTTGTTGGTAGTATTTTCATCGTGATAATAGCGTTGTTTCTTGTGGACGTTGCTGCAATTGTCATTTGTCAAACACAAAACGATGCTCTCGCAAAACACTGTGCCCGAGCTGCTTCTAACTTCGACACCCAGGCTAAAGCGCAGCAAGCAATAAACGATGTAATAGCGCAATTTCAAGCCAGCAATGGTGGATCCAAGATTTGCGTTTATCTCGGCAACACCTTAAATTATCAAGCAGCGCAAGTACTTGTTGTCACCGACGTAGAATGCAACTTCCCAGTTCCCATTCCACTAGTCGGCACTTCCTATATCAGAATGAAATCAGAAGCTACCGAACCTGTTGTAGCTGATGTAATTGACGCGTTTCCATAAGCTAAAGCTGGCGCACAGAATTTTGTTCAGGACCTTTTTGTTCCACGCCTTTTTGTCCGGAATCTTTTTGCAAAGAAGTGTACTTGGGAATCAAAACAACTGGTACTTTTTGAATAGGTTCATCTACGGGATCCTTGACGGTCACTGTGGTTTTGGGATCAGCAGTGATCGTAATTTGAGTGAGCTTTTTAACATCAGTCTGAGTCGGATCGTAAATTACAACGCCACCGTATGGCTTACGCAGTGCCACCTCACAACGACTAACTCCTTTAGTAAGACGTAAAGCCTTGCGAATATTGATAATACAACGGGCGCAACTGACTCCTTCTAAACGAAAGTCGAAGCGATGAACCGGCTGTTTGACCGCCGACTTACTAACCTTGGTTGTTGTCTTGTCTTGTTTGCCAGGCGCTAATGCCGGTGCGGCCTCTAATCTATCGCCCAGCCACAAATGGAAAAAAGATGAAGCAAGAAGTGCCGAGACAAAAAATTTGCGCAAGATTGTCATTGTCACTCCCTCCTGAAAAAAAATTTTCAGACTAAGCCAAAATGCGAGATACTACACTTTATATCAGATCACTGCAGCATGGCGTCAGGTCACAAAAGGTTTCTTTTGCCGTCAGAAAAAACAATCAATTTACTCATAGGCTGGTTGCTCTATCCTTTCGGCGATCTTATCGGACAATTACTACTTGGCAAATTTGAACCAAGCCGAATATTGACCATGACCATGGTTGGTGGGCTGCTCTACCGCTTTGAAATACCAGCCTGGTTCAAAATGCTTGACAGTATCAGCATCCATGGCAAAAAGCTCAACTGGATTGGTCGCACCATTGGCGCCATGCTCTACTTCAATCCAATCTGGATCGGCCGCCATGTATTCTTCATTTATCTTGCCACTCATCAGTTTCAAGTGGGCACTGACATGCACAGTATACTGTCGGTAATTGCAGAGTGCCTTCTAGTCGGATTCAAGTCATTCTTGGCAAACTTGCCGATTTCAATTATTGGCAACTTGATCATTCAAACCAAGCTCCCCGTAAAGTATCGCTTTGCTGGATCAGCTACTCTCAGCGCAATATTCGCAATCAGCTATGCTATCGAATATCTACTTTTTCGCTGACTTGTTGAGAGCTCGGTCAATGCTCTCAACATAATCAGGACGCAAGACACCGACTTCAGTAATTATGCCGCTAATTAGCCGGGCCGGCGTAACATCAAAGCCTGGATTAAAAGCCTGGGCCCCTGCCACCGTAGTTGGCGCACCATAAATGGTGAGAACCTCGTCTTGATCGCGCTCCTCTATAGGAATAGTTTTTCCATCTGCCAAATTGGCATCAAAGGTAGAAAGCGGAGCAGCAATATAAAAAGGAATTTTGTGATAGTGGGCAAGAACCGCTAAATTGTAAGTACCAATTTTATTGGCGCTGTCTCCGTTTAAGGCAATTCTATCGGCGCCAGTAATGACCATATCAATTTGGCCATTGCTCATCAAATGCCCAGACATTGAATCGCAAACTAAAGTAGATGGCACCTGGTCTTGAGCGAGTTCCCACATGGTCAACTTGGCTCCCTGATTGCGTGGCCTTGTCTCATCAACGTAAACTGAAATATTCTTGCAGTCAAAATGAGCTGCTCTTATGACACCAAGTGCAGTTCCATAGCCGCAGGCAGCAAGCCCACCGGCATTGCAGTGGGTTATTAAGCTTGCTCCGCTTGGCACCAGTTCAGAACCATACTGACTAATTGCCAGATTGGCACTAAGGTGCTCACTGAGTATAGCTTCGGCTTCAAGATAAGCTTGGCTGGCCGTCTCGGCGCAAGAAAGGCCACTGCTAAAGGCAGCCTCAACAACCTTTGCCATGCGCCTTGTTGCCCAGACCAAGTTGACAGCAGTTGGCCTGGTTTGATTGAGTTCTTCTACAGTATGGGAGAATTCATTCAAAAACGCTTGTGCACTAGGCAGCTGGAGTTGCGCTTCTTGCTTTACAGCAGAAGCAAGCCGACGGGCCTCGAAAGCAAGACCGAAAGCAGCTGCCACACCGATAGAAGGGGCACCGCGAACCACCATATCTTTGATGGCAAAAACCATTTGATCCCGACTAGTAGCATCAAAGTAGCAAAGCTCTGCTGGCAATTTGCGCTGGTCTACCAATAGCAGTCGCTCGCCTTCGATTTTAATTGGCAAGACACCAGGCTGAAAAGACATAGTGAGTGAAGCAGACATATAATAGACCTAACTTACCGATACCTAAATTATAGAGACATGGCAGACCTATTGCGAAAACAGTTAAATTTACAAGCACTCAACAACAACAAAGCAATGTGGGGAATTTCTGTTGGCCTTTTGCTAGCTCTAGTTGTGGCAATAGCTCTAGTTGGACCGGCAAGAACCCAGCAAGTCAGCTCTAACAGACTATCTCTAGGACCACAAGCTAAAGTTCAAAGCCCACTCAATCTAGCTATCAATCCACCGAGCGAGTACGACTTTCACTCCCGCAGTGATATAGAAGGTTTGAGAAAGTCAATTGCCAATCAACACACAGAGCTACTGCTTTATCAATACACACCAATGCCGGCAATCTTTAGCCAGATAGAAGACGGTAAGCCCTGGTGGGGCTTAGATGGGCAAGTATTCTATGACTCTGGTAGTCGCAGCATCGATGGCCTTTCTGAAGAATCTCGCTTCATCAATAACCCCTTCTTGCTCGTTTGCGCCAATATGATTCTCTCTGGCTACCAATATGAAGCCAGCAAATTTCCAACAAAAGACGATCTCGCTGTCAGCGGCTTACCCCTCGAATGCGCTCCTAGTCAGGCTGTAATCTACCCCCGTGAATCGCGAGAAGAGATTACCTACAACGTCACGGCTTTCATGCAGGCCAGTGCGAAAATCGTAGATTTGCCGGAACGGCTTGGCAATCTGCCATTTGATGTGGTGGCATATAACGCTCGCGATTTTGGCTTTAACTATGTTGCCATCTCACCGCGCTATTCTCAAAATATCGCTAGAACCCATGATCGCCCAATTGAAATTTCACAGTACATCCATTGTGGCGGCTCCTGTGGCTACAACGGCGGTTGCAATAATATGAGCCCATACATTGAAGGTCTTCACCAACTTTCTTTGAAAAACCTTCCCGCTCAAGCCTGTGTCTATCTCTGGCGAGCCAGACCGACCTCGGTAGAGCAGCCACCGGACTTTCTGGTTCAGCTCAACTTCATATAGCCTAGGAAAGACTCTGAATTGAAAGCCAAAGACAAAGGGCCGAAGCATTGCGCTAGAGCCCTTTACTAATTGCTTGTATTTTATACAGCCCTATTTACTAGGGTTGCGTTGCTTGAGAAATTCAGGAATATCGAGAATATCACTAGCCATTTTCTTGAGCTCATTGCTCTGACTTTGCTGAGCTTGTTGTTGCTGCTGCACTTGCTGAGCTGGTCTTGCCTGTTGCTCAACCCTCTGCTGTTGCTGATTTGCACTTGCTTGGGTTGGTCTTGCTTTCGGCTGAGACTGAACAAGCATATCGAAACCAGTAGCAATAACGGTAATCAAGACTTCACCGTGGAGGCGATCATCGAGCACCGCACCAAAGATGATATTAGCTTCATCGGAAACAGCTGAATAAATAACGTTTGCTGCTTCTTGAACTTCATGAAGAGTCAAGTCTGGGCCGCCGGTGACATTGAATATGACACCAGAAGCGCCATCAATTGTAGTTTCAAGCAAGGGGCTATTAATAGCATTGCGAGCAGCTTCGACAGCTCTACCCTCACCGGTTGCACGACCAACACCCATCAGTGCTGAGCCGGCAGTCTGCATAACAGCTTTAACGTCAGCAAAGTCAACGTTAATCAAACCAGGCACAGTGATGATGTCTGAGATACCTTGCACACCTTGCATCAAGACTTTATCGGCTTCGACAAAGGCTTCTTGCATAGATGCTCTATGGTCTACAACTTCAAGCAAGCGTTGGTTAGGGATGACAATCAAAGTATCAACCCGGGAACGAATTTCATTAATGCCATTTTCAGCTTGGTTGCTGCGGCGCTTTCCTTCAAAAAGGAATGGTCGTGATACAACACCAACTGTAAGAGCGCCCATTTCTTTGGCAACTTCAGCCACAATCGGAGCAGCACCAGTACCGGTACCACCACCCATGCCAGCTGCTATAAAGACCATATCGGCGCCCTGCAGGGCCTGAGCGATTTCTTCGCGGCTCTCTTCAGCTGCTTTCTGACCGATGCTCGGGTTGCCACCAGCGCCTAGGCCGCGGGTGAGCTTAGAGCCAATCTGCAAACGATTTTTGGCCGCGGCCAAATCGAGAGCCTGAGCATCAGTGTTACAAGACCAGAATTCCACTCCATTCAAGCCTGCTGCAATCATTCGATTTACAGCATTGGAGCCGGCACCACCAACACCAACAACTTTAATGCTGGCCTTCATTTCGAAGCTTTTGGCAGCTTTCTCATCAATTTTAGCTCGCTCAAGCACAGCCTTTAGACCTCTTCAAACTAATACGACAAATGGGCTAATCAGAAAATACTTAGAACAGAAAATACATCAACCGAACAGAGTTTTTAACCTGTCTATACTTAAATCAAGCGACATAGCCCTCCAAAACGAGGACCATCACTCACCTAATACGCCAGTTGAGACAGTTAGTAAGAGACAGCGATAAAGGGCCGATTAAGGCGCCTATATTCGGAGCACGTTACTGCTATCTTAGCTTAACTTATGTTAGAGCCTATCTAGTGTATTTGCAAGTTGCTACACATCTACGTGTAGTTAACCTTTTCACATACCTAAACGGCACTAAGTTTAGCGCTAGGCTGGTTGTCAGGAGGAAAAACCTTAACCTTTACAACTACCCCAATAATCTCTTTCCGGGCAATAATGTCCAAAATAAAATTTTGAAAAAGCTGCACAAAAGCAACATTACTTAGCTTTAGAGGCCAGTTTTATTTTCTCTAGAGTAGTTGTATATGCTTTGTTGTCAGGATGAATATTGACAGCTGATTGAGCATAATCGATGGCTTCTTTGAACTTGTGGTTTGAAGCCATAATTGCTGCTAATAAGCGGTAAGCATCAGCATTCTTCTTGTCTAGCTCTACGCAGCGCTGCAGGTAAGGTAGGGCCTCACTGCCTTTATTAGAAGCGGCATAAGCTGAACCCATGTAGAAATGAGCATCAGCGCTGTCAGGAGCGAGAGTAAGAGCAATTTTTTCTTCAGCAATCTGACCTGGGAAATCACCTTTCAAGCCCAGCGCAGCGCCATAATCGCGATGAGCCGCGGCATCCTTGCTGTCTAACTTGATTGCTTGCTTGAATTCTTGCAGAGCTTGGTCGAGCTTCTTCTCGTTGCGAGATAGCAACTGAGCGTATTTCAAATGATATTGAGCCTTTGTCGGGGCCAAGCGTACAGCTTCTTTGATGCTATCACAGGCTTGCTGCACATCATTTTTACGACCATAACAACGTGCCAATCCCATATATACTTCTGGATCTTCACTATTAAGCTTGACTGCAGCTTTGAAAGATTCGATAGCCTTATCGGTCTCACCACCCATCAAATAGGCCTTGCCTAATTTGACATGATTAACAGGATTGCTCGGATTCTGCTCGGCAGCAGCCTGATATCTGAAAATCGCACTCTTTATATCTTCAGCGTCTTTATCATCGCAGAAGCCAGGCAACGCCATGCCCACTAGACTGGCGCAGGCCAAACCAGTAGCTACAGCCTTAAGCGACAAATCAGATAGAACCCGCATTTTCATATACCTCACTTAAAATTCACAACTTCAGAAATTCAGGACTGTAACTAACTCTCTCTAATCAATCTAACGAGCTAACGAACTAGCCGGTCTAAACTAGCAGTATTCGGCATACTTTTGATCAACAACTCACTCATTGCTGCTTTGCAATTGTTATCGTTGGGAGCAATTTGCATGGCCTTGCGAATACATTCAATGGCCTTCCCCGGCTCTTTGAGGGCCTCGTAAATACGAGCTTTAGCTAAGTAGGCGTAGTGATTGCGAGCATCAATCGATATCACCTTATCAATCATCAGCTTTGCCTCTTGATACTGCTGCTTGGCCTCATAGCACGAAGCTAAACCCAAGACTGCCATTGCCACCTGCGGATCTCTCTGATTTTTTGTCATAGCCTTTTCAAAACAGGCAGAAGCCTGGTTGTAATCGCCCTTTAGAGATGACGCTAGACCAAGATTATAGAGAGAGACAAAATTATTAGGCTCTACGGCAAGTACTTTCTTAAACTCATCAATGGCTAAATCAACAAACCCAATTTGCTCTAGACAGATGCCAAGATTGCCACGGGCAGTGACATTCGTTGGAGATGCCTCAACTATTTTCTTAAACTGACCACCAGCCTCATCGTAATTGCCACGCTTCATATAGATAGCGCCAATTGTTTCGCGAGCCTCCAGCCCCTTTATTGGATTTTCGCTAAGTAGTGTAAGCGCTTCCATCAAAGACATAATTGCTTGATCCTGGTTGCCAAGTCTATTCTGGATGCGCCCCAACTCAAGATGGGCCTCGGCAACGTCACGTCTTTTAGCAATCAAGCCTTCCAAGAGCCGCGCAGCCTGGGTCAATCCTGTCAAGGTGTCGGTCTTCTCTAGCTGATAAACTTGCCTCATCACCTGTTCGCTCTCGGCCTTTGGTGACTTGAAACTGGTTAGATTGTTCAAACCAGACAAGGGTGATGCCGCAACCCCGCAATAAAGCGAGGAACAAGACAGAGCAAGCCCTGCCAAAGCAACAGCGGTTGCCATACGGATAGATAGATGGCGCGCTGGTGCAGCTGAAAGCCTAGACTTTGAAACTGCCGTAGTGATTTTGAGGTAAGGCAATGGTGGACCGCTGGCAAGAAAGAAAACAACAAGTCATTATAGGAGAGGTCAAGGTGTTATCAGAGCGCTTAAAATAACTCCTATCTAAGCTTGAAATTTCGCAGGCAACTCAAAGGCATCAGGAAAGGCAAAAAACCAAAACATGGAATTTCATTGGGCGTCGCTATTTGCCTCACAGCATGCAACTTTTTGGAAAGTTATCATGCCTCCGTTTCTTTATTTTGCCCATGGCTACTTAGCTACATGGATGGCTGTAGCAGCTCTTTTCCGGCCCTATGAAGCCTGGTATATACCGTTCACAAAAATCCAATTACCACTGACTCCGGGCATTTTTCCTAAGCGGCGAGCCAAACTAGCTCAAGCTGTTGCCGGAACCATAACTGAAACTTTACTCACACCAAAAGATATTAAGGTTCAAGTTGAGCTGCTTCTGACAGAAGCAAATATCCACTTGGCCATCGGCCTGTTTGTTGATTCAGTGCTAAAGGAGTTCAGAGACACTACCAAACTGCACAGACTAGCCTCAGATATAGCGGAACTAAGCCCAACTCTAATGGAGCACTTTGTTCGCTCGACAATAGAATCGTTAGAGCATGGCAAGGATAGTAAGATCGCGGCCATAACTGAAAAAGTCTTCGATCAAGTAGTGCTGACAGCGCGTATATCTCTTGACCAGGCCAATGAATTTGCCGCCCGTATTCTGGAAGCCTTTCTCACTCCAGCAAAAGTTCGCTCGTCGCTAATTACCTTACTTAGCCCACAGAATATTAGTTCGCTGGACGAATCTATCAACGCTCATGCCAGTACGCCTTATAAAATTCTGGCAAAAATCATTGGTGTTAAAAGAGTTTGCTATGAGTGTCGCAACTATTTAGAGAAAGAGCCAGAAGAGTCAGAAAAGCTAATAGCTGACTTAACCAAGCGCTTTGGTATCAGGGATCAACTGGCTATTCAAATTGCCAACTTCGATCTTAGTTCGATGCCTCTGCAGAGCATCGCCAAATTTAAGGCCAATATGGTCTCATTTGTTGAATCTTTCTTGGTTGAGCACAAAGCCGACATCTTACTTTCGGTGAGGAAGGTCGAAGGCGAAGCCATGAGTGCGGTGCGCCAATCCATCGTCCGCTTCAACCCAGAGTCTATTCCTGAAGTCTGGCTGGAAAGAGCCAAGAACGATCTTTCACAATTCACCCATTCTTATCTCAAACGAGAGCTAGGCGAACTGCTAGAGAAGGCCATACCTGCATTGGGTATGTATAACCTGATTGCTACCAAAATAGATTTATTTACCGCTCAGCAACTAGAGGCTCTCGTCAAGAGAATTTGCAGCCAAGAATTGAAAGTCCTAGAATTGTTCGGTGGCCTGATTGGTTTGATGCTCGGGTTCGTACAAATCGTTGTCAACGCCATCGCCCCTTAAATCGCAGGTAAGCTTTTAAGCAGATGCCGCACTTTGCAAGATCTCCAGCACCAAGCCTGCGAACGCTGCCGCATACCGGTAAGCCACCGCTCTATCGCATTCAAATTCCAAATGATTTTAGAGATCTACTCGTGGGCGCCACTCTTGGTGGTCGCTACTGGGTTCTAAGTGTAATCGGCCGCGGTGGCATGAGTGTGGTCTATAAGGCCAAAGTAAAAGACACGGGCAAGATAGTAGCAGTCAAAACTTTGCGCACAGCCGGCATGACTGACGACATGGTAGTAAAACGATTTCAGCGAGAAGCGGAGCTACTCAGTAGGCTAAATCACCCCCGTATTGTCAATCTTCACGCCTACGGCTCAAGCGCCAAAGGCCAACCATATTTTGTTATGGACTATCTTGTAGGAGAAAACCTGACAGATCTGCTTGCTCGCGAAAATCATCTTGAGCCAGAACGGTTTCAAGATGTATTTGTGCAAGTTTGCGCGGCAATCGAACACGCTCATAGACAAGGAGCAATTCACCGGGACATAAAACCAGGCAACATCATGTTGACCAGGCAAGGCACCACCAACGACTATGTAAAGGTAGTGGATTTTGGCATCGCTAAAATGGCCGAAGAAGCGCAGCGCCTGACGCGAATGGGTGAAGTGTGGGGCTCTCCAATTTATATGAGCCCAGAGCAATGCATGGGTGCACCGGTCGATGCCAGATCTGATATTTATTCCTTAGGAATCGTCATGTATGAAAGTTTGACAGGCAAAGTGCCCTTTCTTGGCAGAAACTATGCTGACACCATGACTAAACAGATTTCAGATGACCCAGCACCATTCGCTCAGATTCGGCCAGATCTAAAAATTCCAGCGAGTCTCGAAAAGATTGTCATGTCCGCCATGGCAAAACAACCAGAGAATCGCTATCAGTCTCTGGGTCTCATGCGCAAAGATTTAGAGGCCGCCCTCAGCGCCAAGGCAACTACCGAACTACCGCTGCCCGCCGCAGTCAAAAGCAACAAAGCAAAAGTCTCGGCAACCGGCATGAAAAGGCCTAATGAGAATGCAGCTACTGCCGACAAGCTCCGCTCTCAATCGCAAAAAATTGAAGCAAAAGCAGAAACAAAAAAAACAGCCGAGCGCAAAATCCCGTCAAAGAAAGACTTGGTAGAAGCGACCAAACAAAAGCGCAAGCGCAGTACCACACTGCATGGAATCCCCGAAAAACGCAGCCTCAGTCGTGGTAAGCAACTACTCGTAGTGGCAATGACTTCGCTTTTGTTTTCACTAGCATTAATTGCAATCATTAGTAATGCTGAAGCCATAAGTCAATTTTTGGCGTTTACAGTCAAAGCCTTGGTCGGCGGTCCAGAAGACAATCAGTCTCCATTTTCAGAACCAACCAATGAAAACCATGAACAGACATCTGGTGAACAGAATGGGTCTCCCAGTTCTCAGCCAGAGCAACAGGGAGCAACAAACTAAGCGTCTTAAGTCAGGTCCTTATCATATTCTTCTTTCAATTTGACCAGACCAGACTTGTAATCGCTTATCATCTCGGCCAACTTGATCATATGCTCAGCACCTTTAAGATCACGTCGAGCAAAGGCATCAGAGCCTTTAGTCGAGATCAATTCAAGTTCTTTATCAAAGGCAGTTATAACCCTGTCGATTTCACTCTTCAAAGAGTGCTCATTCGCTGCTACCACAGATGGTGCCGAGCTACCAAGCGAGGCTGAGATCGGTGCGAATTCAGGCATTGGCGTAGGTAAATCGAGGACATGAGAAGAATGCGCTTCAGATGGCGACGATGCAAGAGTGCTCGGTCCACGCCACGGGCTCGCAGATGAAAGGCCAGACGAGGAAGGATCGCTGGACTGACTAAATTCAGCTGCAGACTGCGTCAACTCTTGCTCTAGCTCAGCAATTGACTCAACTGTTTCGTCTTCAATCGCAGAGAGACTAGCAAGCTCATAGTCAGTCGGTCCCAAATTTTCTTCGGTGGCTTCGGCAGGAGCGGAAACAGATTCTTCGTCAAACTCATCATCTGAGTCGTCAATAGAACTGTCATCATCTACTAAAGACTGCTCCTGCAATACTTCGCTGTTGAAGTCAGTAGATTCTTCGGCGCTAGGCTCATCTTCGTCTAGATCTTCGTCTAGATCTTCGTCTAGATCTTCCTCGGATAAATCGTCAACAACAGCGGAAGAATCGTCTTCTTCTAGCCCGACAAACTCCGGTGCAGAATCCAGTTCAGATTCCAGCTCAGATTCCAGCTCAGATTCCAGTTCAGAATCCAGCTCAGATTCCAGCTCAGATTCCAGTTCAGATTCCAGTTCAGATTCCAGCTCAGATTCCAGCTCAGATTCCAGCTCAGATTCCAGCTCAGATTCCAGCTCAGATTCCAGCTCAGATTCCAGCTCAGATTCCAGCTCAGATTCCAGCTCAGATTCTGAAACAGCATCCGCCAAATCAGTCGCTAACTCGAAATCTTCATCACCATCATCGAAACTATCTTCACCGGAATCTTCGTTGCGATCATCGATATTCTCTTCTATGTTTTCTTCAATGTTTTCTTCATCAACAAGACCCTTAGCTTCTGAATCCTGGCGGTGATCGTCTTCGGACAGTCCATCGTCTGTCTCTAGCTCAAGATCGGACTCAGACTCAATCTTCGCTTCGAGCTCAAGATCTGGCTCTGAATCAATTTTAGCCTCTGGCTCAGCTTCTACTTCTGGTTCTGGTTCAGACTCAATCTTCGCCTCTGTTGCAGCTTCGACTTCTGGTTCCAGCTCTGGCTCTGGCTCAATTTTAGCCTCTGGTTCCGGTTCGGGTTCTGACTCAATCTTCGCCTCTGGTTCAGCTTCTACATCTACACCTACTTCTGGCTCTGGCTCTGATTCGGTTTGAGACTTAGTCTCTGGCTCTTCAACAAAGGCAACAATTTCGACAGCGGGCGATGCACCGGAGGCCTCATTAGGATCTGGTGTCGTCTGTAAAATCGGTGCAGGCAATACCTGATTGGCTATTTCAGAAGCAAAGCGATCAGCACTGAATTGCCCAACTGAGACTATCTCAACAGTCTTTGTCTCCTCAGTTTCTATATCCCTAGCTCGCGGCTGCGGTTCAAAGAAAGTGGTTTGAGCCGGGTCTTCCTTACTCGGTAGTGGAGCCGGCGGAGGAGCAAGCATGCCGCTCTGAGTGCTACTAGCGGTGGGATTAAAATCAGCTTTATTACCGCCAGACATAGCTGCCGGAGCAGTAGCCAAGGGCGAAGCACCGCTAGTAGTGGCAGGACTAGGAGCCGAAGGAGTGAGTGGAGTATAAAACGGATTGGCCTCGTTATCTTCCTCTTCTAAAGGAGCAGAGGGAGCAGGTGGCGGAGAGATCGGCAATGCTTGAGGTATTGACTGAGGTAGTGCTTGATGAATTGGCGCTTGAGGCGCAGGCGGCGCTTTAGGTTGCTCAGGTGCTGGGGTGGCAAACTTCGAAGCTGATACTGCGGAGAACGGGCGAGCAAACGGACTAGAAGAGCTAGAAGAATTGGCAGCGCCAGAAGTTCCAAAAGTTCCAGAACTGCCGGAGTTACCAGAAGTACTGAAATTGCTAGAAGTACTCGCATTAGTAGACGGAAGGGATGTATTCGATACCGAAGAAGTAGAAGAAGTAGAAGAATTCGACGACGAAGTGGTTGCCTTCGTAGTGCCGAAACTAGGCCTAAATGAACCTGAAGTAGGAGTGACCGAAGGCGGAGCCGGAGCTTGTTGACTAGGATTGGGCGGTAAATTCGGGCGCTCTGTTGGATTCGCTCCAGGCGCGGCACTTGAGGGGAAACCCAAGCTCGCAGGCATATCGGCAAAAAGATTACTGGGGAAATTCACCGGTGGACGCGCACCACTGTCGCCTTGACCCGGTTGCGGAAACTCTTTTGGTGAATCTTTTTCTACTGGTACGAAATTCCAATCGTCACCTGTGGCAGGCGCATTGATATTGCTGGGGGCCGGACGCTGACCGGAAAAGGACTGCGGAGTTACTCCGGCAAAAGAATCAGAGTTAATAGTCGGAGTTCCAGGCAAGGCCGGAAAGGGTGGTTTGCCTCCGCTAGGAGCACCGGCCGGCGGCAACCCTGATTTATTTACGTCAACGCCACGCCAGCCATCATCACGACTTTGTCCCTGGCCTCGACCTGGAGGTGCGGCAAACGGTGGTGTCGTTGGCGCACTTAAGTTAGGCGGATTTGTAATTGGAGAATTTGGAGAGGGAGTATCAGTTGGAGCATTCTGAAACTGACGCATATGCTGAAGCGGCTGAGGACCAGCCGCACCTCGAACAGATCGAATTACTGGCTTCCAATCGTCACTATTGCTCTGGGCATTGCCACCCTGTTGACTTCCCCCCTGATTAAAGGACTGACCAGGAGGGAGATTAGAACCCTGGCTCGGCGGAAACTGCCGGAAGCTGTTAAATGAATTGTTGTTAGCAGGTCTATTACCTGGAGCACCAAAGCCTCCTGGAACAGGAAATTGATTAGCCGGATTGACAGGATTGGAAGGATTAGCGCCTACATTAGATGAAGAATCGTTAGAAAAATGTTGTCTATAACGCTCAGAATAATCAATATCACCACCAAGGGCGCTCACTGTAGGCTCATGAAAGCTGTTTGCCGGTTTTGCTGTTTCAACCGGTAGTGGGCCAGTAGTAAGCTGACTTGAAATACTTGGACTATTGGGATTGAAGAGATCAATCGGCCTAGTCGGCGGAATATCCTCTTGGGCAACTTGCACCAAACTATCTAGCACTGCTCTTGCTGCCTGCTGTATGTCCTCGCTCTTCAATTGCTTTTGGCCAGCGCTCCAATAGACCATGGCACCATCAAAAAATGGCATCATTTCAAGCATGGGCATAAAGTTTGCCGGAGCAGAACTAAAAGTAAGAAGCTTATCTGCCGGAATTATATGAGCAGTTATTGACTCAAAACTTCCCCGCACAACCAGAGTCCAATATCTAGTGGATATGCGACCACTAAAGACAGATATATACTGGGAGCCTGAGTGCCAATTGCCAACATTCTCGCGATTGATACTGGGTCGTATCCAAGTCAGCTCCAAGTCAGACGCTGAGGCAACTTGATTAAAATCGTAGGCAAGATTTTGAAACTGATCGAACATGCGGTCAACAATACCGATCATTGACTCATGCTGGGCGTTAGTGCGAGCTTTTTCAGCGGCTTCCATGGCAATGCGATTAGCTGGAGACGGAATCGCCGTCTTTTGGGGAGTTGGCTTGTTGGCACCCATCAAGCGAGCCTTCCAAACACCGGACAATTGATCATCCAAACTGGCCGACTGCTCTGGGATTCTCAGAAACTCTGGTCCGGCTGCTCTGGCCTGCTCTTCTCGGGCCACTTGCTCGGCAGAAGCCTGTTCAGCGGCACGGAAGATTTCAGCCTCTAAAAGCTCTTCTGGGCTCATACGTGGTGTAGCAACAGGCAGATCACCTGTTTCTTGCAGAGCCCTAGCAGCCTCTGCAGTCATTGCTTTGAGCTTTGTCCTCGTGGCGCGGGGTTTAGTACGGGGTTTCTCATCATCGCCGTCGTTCGACTTTGATGATCCCTTACCACCCTTGCCCTTGGAATTTGGCCACATTTACTACAAGCCTCCACGGCGCCACATATAGAACGCTCTACATTCATCTACCCCCGCTCAAAAGAGCCGAAACAGAACACACAGGCTGTTATAAGAGAAATTTGTAAATTAATGAGTCGCACTCTGAGCAAATTTCCAAATTGTTTCTTAGAACTGGGGGAAAGCGAAGCCCAATCGAGCTAAGATATGTCTGAAGTCAATATAAAGAAAGAGATGTTAAGCGAGACCAACCGCAACGGTTCTCACCTACATGACAATATCGTCGTACGTGGGGCCAGGCAACACAACCTTAAGAACATAGACGTGAAGATTCCGCGGGGCAAGCTGGTGGTGATCACCGGTGTGAGCGGCTCAGGGAAGTCTTCGCTGGCATTCGATACTATTTTTGCCGAAGGGCAAAGACGTTATGTCGAATCCTTGTCAGCATATGCCAGACAGTTTCTTGGCCAGTTAGATAAGCCTGATGTCGATGGGATCGATGGTCTCTCTCCGGCAATTTCAATTGACCAAAAATCAACCAGTCATAATCCCCGATCTACAGTTGGAACCGTTACCGAAATTTACGATTACCTGCGCTTGCTTTTCGCGCGCACGGGTACACCTCATTGCCCGCAGTGTGATCGCCTGATAAATCCGCAGACGATTGATCAAATTGTTGATCAAGTCTTAGAAATGGCTGACGGCACAAGAATTCAGATTCTAGCGCCTCTTGTTTCAGGCAAAAAAGGCGAATACCAATCACTGTTTACCGAACTGAGAAAAGAAGGTTTTGTAAGAGTCAGAGTAGACGGCGAAGTACTCGAACTCGAAGACGAAATAAAGCTAGATAAAAACAAAAAACACTCCATCGACTTAGTTGTCGATCGCCTCGTCATCAAAAAGGGTATTCAATCAAGGTTGGCAGATAGCCTTTCCCTAGCTCTCAAATGGGGCAAATCAAATGTCTTGGTTGATACTGTTAGCGGTGCCAAAGCTGATTCAAAAGCCGATAACAAAGCAGATACAAAATCAAGCAACAAAGGTGAAGCTATTTCTGAAAATAGCAGCGCCAAAGAAATGTTATTTTCCGAGAATTTTGCCTGCGGCGCCTGTGGTATTAGTTTTGCCGAAATTTCACCACGTATCTTTTCTTTCAATAGTCCCTACGGTGCCTGTGATTCCTGTCACGGTCTAGGTTGTAGCTTTGAAGTCGACCCTGCTCTAGTTGTGCCGGATGCGAAGAAGAGCTTGAAAGAAGGGGCAATATATCCCTGGTCAAAAACCAACAATCCATATTACGACCAGCTTCTAGCGTCGGTGGCTAAGCACTATAAATTTTCGGTTGATACGCCCTTCGACAAGCTGACAAAAGCCCAACAAGGCATTGTCTTGTACGGGTCTGGAGTTGATCGCATCAAACTGGGCCATGATTCTTTTGATGGTCGCGAATTTTGGGAATACAAAAAACCTTTTGAAGGTGTCATCAACAATCTCAAACGCCGTCATGAAGAGTCAAACTCTGACAGAGTGCGCGGTGACATTGAAAATTACATGACGCAAATGACTTGCGCGGCCTGTAATGGTGCCCGGTTGAAGCCCGAGAGCCTATCTGTGAAAGTGGGATCTCTTTCAATTGCCACCATCAGCAATCTCTCTGTAGAAAAGGCAATGGCCTTCTTTGCCAATCTGCCAGAAAAGTTGTCGGCACGACATAAAACCATTGCCCATCAGGTTTTGATAGAAATCAATGCCCGCCTCACCTTCCTCAATGACGTCGGTCTTTCCTACCTAACCCTAGACAGACAAGCTGGAACTCTTTCTGGTGGAGAAGCGCAGCGTATCCGTTTGGCCACACAAATAGGCTCAGGCTTATCAGGCGTGCTCTACGTCTTGGACGAACCGTCCATCGGTTTGCACCAGCGCGACAATTCCCGCCTAATTGAAACATTGAAACGATTGCGCGACCTGGGAAATACACTATTGGTCGTAGAACATGACGAGGACACGATCAGAGAAGCCGATTGGCTGATTGATATCGGTCCTGGTGCTGGTGTTCACGGCGGAGAACTCGTGGCCGAAGGGCAATTGGCGCAAATCGTCAATTCACTAAGATCTTCTACTGGCGCCTATCTCAGCGGCCGAAAGAAAATTCAGGTACCGAAAAAACGACGAGCCGGCAATGGCTTAAGCCTTACTATTGAAGGGGCAACACTAAACAACCTGCAAGATATCACCGTAGATATTCCGCTAGGGAAGCTTGTTGCCGTAACAGGAGTAAGTGGTTCTGGCAAATCGACCCTGGTGAATGACCTACTTTATCAACACTTGCGCCATTACTTTGGTCGCACGGTGCCTGCCCCCAAAGGCGTTAGAGCAGTAAAAGGCGTTGAAGCCCTAGACAAAGTAATCGATATAGATCAGTCTCCCATCGGGCGCACGCCACGTTCTAACCCAGCCACCTACACTGGTTTGTTTGACATAGTGCGCGAAGTGTTTTCTATGACCACCGAAGCCAAGGCCAGGGGCTATCTTCC
Source organism: Obscuribacteraceae bacterium (SeqCode) (assembly GCA_044378815.1). GTDB lineage: Bacteria > Cyanobacteriota > Vampirovibrionia > Obscuribacterales > Obscuribacteraceae. Next base: position 19,370 of record JBIPOV010000025.1, read on the forward strand.
TGGTAGGTTCTCGTTCAACGTCAAGGGTGGCCGCTGCGAAGCTTGCCACGGAGAAGGCATGAACGAGATTGAAATGAATTTTCTCCCTTCGGTATTTGTCACCTGTGACGTCTGTAAAGGTGCCCGCTACAACAGAGAAACCCTTGAAGTAAAATTCAAAGGAAAATCAATTGGCGAAGTGCTGGAGATGACAGTAGAAGACGGTCTGCAGTTCTTCGAGAATATTCCCAAAGCGCAGGCTAAGTTAGCCACATTGATGGAAGTTGGTCTTGATTATGTCAAGCTTGGTCAACCAGCCACCACTCTCTCGGGCGGTGAAGCCCAGCGCGTTAAGTTAGCTGAGCAACTGAGTAAACGCTCCACTGGTAAAACTATTTATATCTTAGACGAACCGACTACTGGCCTCTCTTTCCACGATGTCGACAAGCTCTTGCACGTACTCAACCGCTTGGCTGATTCAGGCAACACGGTCTTGATCATTGAACATAACCTTGATGTCATCAAACAGGCAGACTGGGTGGTAGATCTGGGGCCAGAGGGCGGCGACAGAGGGGGCACGGTTGTGGCCACCGGAACACCAGAAAAAATTGCCAGTCTTAAGCAATCTTATACAGGCGCATACCTGAAACATTATCTGGAACCCAAAGCTATGCAAAAAACCAATAGCTAAATAGGCGGTAATGCTAAATAATAGTCATGAGGCAAGCCCTCAAGGCCGTTACCTTGATGTATGATCGGCGACATAATGAACAGCGCTAAAAAAACTTCCGATAGTCTCGACAAAGACGAGGATAAATTGCCAGTAGGCGAAAGCCTAGGGCAAGATCCCGTTTTTGACAGCCTGCGCAAACGCGGCCATCGCATTACAGCTCAGCGCGAAACAATCCTTCAGATATTCAGAGAACAGCCTCACGGCGAACATTTATCGGCCGAAGAATTGCACGCCAAACTGCTAGAACGTGGCTCCAACGTCTCCTTAGCCACAGCCTATCGCACCTTAAAACTGCTTTCATCTCTTGGTCTCCTGCGCGAACTAGATTTTGCTGAAGGCCACAAACACTATGAATTGAAGCAAGACACATTGCCACACCAGCATATTATTTGCACCGGGTGTAACCTGACTTTAGAGTTCGAAGATCATTTTCTTGAAGAAGCAGGTCAGAAAATTGGCTCTCGCTACAACTTCGAAGTAATCGATGCCCAGTTCAAGATTTTCGGCTTATGTCCTAACTGCAAATTAAAGAGAAGATGAAATGACCCTTGCTGACGCCACTGAAGGTAAAACCTTTACTATCAAAAATACCGATGGCGAAGACGTCACAGTTCAAGCCATGAGGTTTGGTATAGCTCAGGGCGCGGTAGTCAACATTGAAAAAAATATTCCGGGCGGACCGGTCATTGTCAGCCGCAACCAAATGGAATTGGCAGTAGGTCGGCAATTTGCTAAACAGATTGAAGTTGAAGCAAAATAATTCAGCGGTTAAGAGGCCCTAGAGCGCCATGGATATTCCTTTTAAGGTTGAAGCAGTAGAGGTAAAAGAGAGCAAAGCTGGCTCGGATAGCGGCAATCGCCTAGTCTGCAGCAGTTGCTCATTTCCTCTTACGCCTAACTCTGGCACAACATCAAAAATTTGCTGTCCCCGTTGCAATACATGGATGGATATCGACCCAGCTTGCTTTGGCAGCTGTCACAAGTGTCACAAAAACCAGCAAAGTGAACCTGCAGCATGTGTTGAGCCCTCATTAGCAAAATTTACGGAAGAAAACGAGATTTCTTGTCAAGGAGCGGGAAGGAAAAGTCATGGACATTTTCTGAAAAAGTTTAGCTTTCTTGTGGAAAAGGCGCGTGATTACCTGATCGGGAAGGTTTTCCTGTAATATTGATAGGTAAGGGTCAAGCGTTCTTAGAGACATTCAGGTTAAATTGCCCTTCGGCCAACTCACATACCCAAGAGTTAGCAAAAACATGATGCAAAAACCTGTCTGTTCGTTTCTGTGGAACTAGGGAATCACAATGGCAAAAATAAATCCCTGGAAGGTGACAGGGTACAAAGCAGGACAAAATGTGGTTTGCACAGTAAAGGGTGCAGACCAAGGTGGCTACGAAGTAGTAATCAAAAAAGACAATTTGCCAGGCTTTATAAAAACCACTGCCTCTCTTAAAATCGGCGACGAAATTTTGGCCCAGTTCGTCTGCGTTCACAAAGATCGCGTCTTACTAACTCCCATTTTCCAAGGCAACCGCGGTGTACCTGGTGCTTCTGTAGCCGGTGGTGTCAACTGGCAAGAACATAGCCTCGAGAACTTAGACGAAGCCTACGAGCAAAAGTCTCACGAGCAACGCACCTACCGTGGTCTTGACGACACTGCTGAAGCTCAAGCGCAGCAACAAGCAACCAAGGCTTATCAGACCGGTAACGTCACCCAAACAGGAAGCAATCCTTACCAAACAGGAAGCAGCGCGCCAATTTTGCCGCAGCAGTCTGGGCAGTCTTACGCCCCAGAGCAGTATGCCAGCCCAGAGCAACAGTGGGAAGCGCCGAATCAGCACACGCCGCAAAAACGCTTCCGTCTGCGCCGCGCTATTGATTTACTAATGCCGCCTCCAGACCAAGAAAGCCTCGAAAGCTTGAAAACCTTCAAAATTTCAGATTACGATCTGGAGTGGCTGATCACCGATGTTGAAGGCGGTATGCGCACAGGCTGTCTTAAAGCCACCTGTGAATCAAAAATGTCACGGGCCGCTATTCTTCTATATAACGGCAGAGCAGTGGGCTGTATCTATGGATGCAAGTCAAATCCTGAGGCTAAAGCAACAGAAGAGTCACTTTCACTGACCCTTACTGACCTAGAAGCACCAGATACTCTCGTCACCATGTACGATCTGCCCGACGAGGCAGCTCTCGCCATGTCGGCCCTATTCCTTGGCCTAGCTTTAGAGCGCGAAGACAACCTCGATAGCCGCTCCTACTTCGACCATGTCATGAACTGGTTTGTCACCAGCGCTAGCACCGCTTGTGTTGTGATTACCTTGCCATCAAGCAAATCCACTTATCTGGTCTTTGTTGGAAAAGGTCAGTTTGGTGGTGCCTTCTTTGTTGAAGAGCAACAATTTACTAAAGATCGCAATGCCATCTACCAACTCTTTGAACAAGACCAAGGTGCAGTGGTAGAAGTGAGCCTGCTTAGCCCAGAAGCTATTGCTCCCGGAGTTCGTTTTGGCTATAGCTTGACCATGGCTAGACAGAAGAGACCTAGTTTCTAAATTAGCTTCCTGCAAATTCGCTTCTTGCAAATTCTCTAGAGAAAAGCCCTTACCATAAGGTAAGGGCTTTTCTATTGCTCGTTTTAGTTAGCGATTATTCTTGCTCGTGCCTGAAATCGTCGCCACCATATTCGGTGGAAGAACGATCGCCTTCTTCATCTCCGGAAGGAGAATCAGAAACAGAAGCAGTGCTAGCAATTGGAATACGCAACTGGCTAAAGTCACCACCACTAGAAGTAGATTCATCCTCAGAACTGAACAAGGCTGGTTCATTTGAATTCAACCATGATCTGTTTGAATCAGTGGCTAAGTCAGATGACTCACTATCAGAGTCACTAGCAGCCTCTCTAGCAGAATCAGCAACTGTTTGCTGACGATCAGCTTCGTCTTGCTCGGCTTTAGTCTTCAGGCGATAGATTCCAGTTACAGGGTCAACCTCAGCAGCAATTGGTGTTTCTGGAATCTCTTCCACAACACTAGGAGCTGAATGTTCATGACCATTAGAACCAGAATCATGTTGATGTTCAGCAGCATGCTCTGCCGCATCACCAAAGCTCTCATAGAGAGGCTCTGACGATTGAGCAATGGCTTCAACGTCTACTGTAACTTCTGCAACCTCAGCAGCTTCACCAACCTCACCATTTTCATTCTCATCCAGTTCTACTGGCTCGAGAAAGTCATTGGTGATGATAGTTGCCTCAACTACCTGATCAACTTGAGCTCCAGAGTGCGAGTCCATTTCTTGGTAGACGCTTTCTACTGCAGAAACACTGCGAGCTAGATCAGCAGCCATATCCTGTTCGTCGTCACCGAACTCATCATCATCTTCGTCGGTAAGACTGGGACGCTTGACAGTCAAGGAACCGGTCTCATGCTCATCATTGCCATTACCAGCAGATTGACCTTCATGACCTTCGTAGTCATCGCCATCAAAATTGACGCGCTTACCAGGCACCTTGCCTGATGCTCTGGCATCAAGCAAATCTTCTGGCATTTGAGCGAGAATTTCTTCTGGCACATCATCAAAGTCATGGCCAAGGTCGGCACTTTCGTCATGAGAATCATGACTATGTGAGCGATCACTGTCATGACTATGGCCATTATCACGACTTGGCATGACGCGACCACTTACAGCGCTTGCAGCTTTAAGGGGCTGATTGCCACCTTTGCCACTACCACCGCGAGATTTACCACGCCGATTTTCTTCGTCGCGATTTCTAAAGGCGATGATACGACGATCATCTGGGGGTCCAAGTTCTAATTGTGGAATTACACCCTGTCCGACACAGCTCTGACACTTGATTGAGAACAACTCTCTCAAGCTTTGTCCTTGTCTGCGTCTAGTCAATTCAACCAAACCCAAATCTGACAATTGGCCGATTTGTGGCTTAGCACGGTCTTCTTCAAGAGCACGTTGGAAAGCTTCCAAAACTTGCTGCTGGTCTTTGCGACTGTCCATATCGATAAAGTCAACAATTACCATGCCGCCGATATTGCGCAAGCGCAACTGTCTTGGGATTTCTTGAGCAGCTTCAAGGTTAGTGCGGCGAACAGTTTCAGCTTGCGTACGCGAGCTGGTGAAACGCCCCGAGTTAACGTCGATTACTGTCAATGCTTCTGTTGGTTGAACGTTTAAGTGACCACCAGATGGCAACTCTGCCCGGTCAGAAAGAGCAGCTTCGATTTCGCGATCAATTCCCTTTGCCAGTAGCAAAGGAACCTCATCAGTATGGAATGAAACCTTAGTCTGTTTGCTGGCCCAACCACTCAAATACTCTTGAGCACGTCTTTGACCTTCAGGGCTATCAGCAATAATCTCACTGACTTCATGAGAGTAAGCATCGCGAATAACACGGAAGAGAAGATCTTGATCTCTGTAGATTAGAGTCGGACCGATTGAAGCTTCAGCTTCAGAAACGATTGTTTGCCAACGATCCCAGAGTTGCTCGAAGTCTTCAAACAATTCTTGATCGCCCTGGCCTTTAGCTTCAGTACGGATAATTAGACCGACGCCTGGAGGCTTCATCAAGTTAACCACAGACTTAAGTCTGGCTCTTTCTCTAGCTTCAGAGATACGACGAGAAATTGAAACTCCCCGCTCTTCTGGTACCAGAACTAAAAAGCGACCAGGCAAGCTGATGGCTGTAGAAACCCGCGGGCCTTTATGACCAGTAGGCTCTTTGGTGATTTGAACTAATAGCTTTTGTTTAGGCACTAGCCTCTCTTTAAGAGGACCTTGTCCTGGCACATCGTTAGCGTGCAGGAAGCCCATTTTGTCTTTGCCTAGATTGACGAAAGCGGCGTCAATACCGGGGAGAATGTTCTCCACCGAGGCAGTGTAAATGTCACCGAGGAGCAGTTCGCCGCGATTGACGAAGAATTCGACCACTCGGTCGTTCTCCAGCAAGGCAGCAATATTATCTTGCTCCGAAATGACGATTGACTTTCTCATAATTTCCCTCTAAATGGAATTTAAATTGTGTGAGCGCACATTGGAAAAATTGATGCTCGGTTGAGTCAAAACCTCAAGCCGAGTAATACGCCAGTTGAGATTGAGCGTCGGACAAAGCAGTGCTAGCAAATCAGTTGGCTTGATATGGCCAACTCCATTGAGCCCAGTTCCGGATCCGGTGGCTATCTCAAATTCGAGCGTTGGTGCCTCATTCTTTAAATGTTCAGTTTTGATTTGATCATCGCTAGGAGAAACAAGTTTCAAGCTAAGAAGACCCGGCCTTATGTCTTTGCCCTGAGGATTCTTATTCTTGTTCTTGATCTTTTCTTTGCTAGATCTACTTGCTGTCGCGCTAGCTTCTTGCACCGGTGCATAAAGGTGCTCGCTATCGATCAGCTCTTTAATACCGATTTTCAGTGCCTCTACAAGTGCAGCAGTAGAAGCCTTCTTATCGGCGGCTGAACTTAAACTAGTGTCTAAGTTCAAAAGAGAGTCTTGAAGTACGTGTAATTCAGCCCGATATCGAGCTGCAGTGACCAGCGACGCAATTGAGGGTGTAGCCTGAGCATCGCCGTTTATAGGCGGTAGCTTAGGCAACTCAACGGAGCCGACAATCTGTACTTCAGGAGGCAGTTGCTGGTTTAGTCGCTGCATAAATTGTTCGCAAGTCATTTCTTCGGTTAGCTCGATATCGGCTAATTCACGAAGTCCTTCTTGGAACAGTGGCAGCGGACAAGCCAGCGAAAGTTTTGGCTGAGGGTTGAAACCCTGTGTGTAGGCCATTTTTAGCGCAGCCCTGCGGGCGGCTCTTATGAGCAGATTTTGCATATCTAAGTGCCCGATGAATCTCAGGTCACCAGTTTTGGTGAAGGCAAATCTGATTTTATAGTTATCGGCAACAGCGACAGTCTCAGCTTCCTTTGGTGCCACAAAGAAGAGAGAGGGGTGTGATTCTGGATCACTCTTGTTAGCGTTCAATTCTTTGACAAAAGGATTCTTCTTCATCACCGCTGGAATTGGATTAGCCAGAATGTGAGTGGTATCAAGCTCAGTGCAAATACCACAAGCATGGCAAACATTCTCGGTACAAGCTGCCGTTTCAACAGCGTTAACGGCTTTTTCCCATTCACGCTTGAGCCAGAAATCATGCAAGCCAATGTGGACAATATCAAACGCTTGCCTTGAGCCAACTTCTAAATTCGGACAAGCTAAATCTTCAAGACTAGTTGAGAGAGAAGCCGCCGCTTGATGCCAGAGCTCAGGTTGATAGCGATCATCCCAAGCATCAAAAACGGCACCTGATTTCCAGGCCCGATAAATTAGCTCCCCAACCAGACGATTGCCCCGCGAAATAGCGGCTTCAAGCAAACTAATAGCAGGGTCAGTAACGTTCAACGTCACTTTGCGCAAACCAGATTCGCGCAGCTTAGCTCTAAGCACACCGTGGCGTCGAGCAGTCTCGCGTGGGTCGACCTGACCAAACCACTGGAATGGCGTAAATGGCTTTGGAACAAAATTAGAGATTGTGCAAGTAATCTCAATGCCCTTTTTATACTTAGCGGGATCACTATTGCGAATAACATTGCAGTGCACTTCTGCTTCTTTCAAAATATCGATAATGCCTTGCAAATCACTATCATCTTCAAAAGGCAGACCGCACATGAAGTAGAGCTTGACTGAAGCCCAACCAGACTGATAAGCCGATTCAATAGCACTAATAATTTGCTGATGGGACAGGCCTTTATTAATAACGGCCCTAAGTTTCTCAGTACCTGCTTCTGGCGCCAAAGTAATGCCACTCTTACGAACAGCTTTCAATTCTTCGGCAATCTCAAGGTTCATACGGTCAGCACGCTGACTGGGGAAGGATAGAGAAGCGCGGGTAACACTATGCTCACGATTGAGGGCACGAACAGAATCATGCAGTGATGTGTAATCACTAACACACAATGACAAGAGCGAATACTCTTCGTGGCCAGAATTGGCCAGGGCCTTCTTCGAGAGCTCAACTAAATCTTCGGCGGAACGCTCGCGCACCGGCAAGAATGTGTAACCAGGCTGGCAGAAGCGACAACCACGATCGCATCCTCTTCGCACTTCAAAAGTTTCACGATCGTGTACCAGCGCTAAATATGGCACAAGATTGGTCGTCGGTTGATTGCTATCAGTTAGAGGAGCAATCTGCCGCAAAACCCGCTTTGGAATAACAGCACTGCGCAACTGTTCAATAGCTTCAGCATGCTCGGGCAGAGACGCTAACAAATCTTCAACAACTTGCTCTATTGCTATCGGTGTAACAACCACATCGCCAGCTTTAAGATCATAAAGTGCAGGCACATATACGCCAGCAACTTCAGTAGCTAGCTTAGTAAGCAGCCACTGCCGGTAGTGCGGCGCCAATTGCGGCTTATTATTTACTGTTTCTAGATGCTCAGCCTTGAACTGACGCACAACATTCATCACAGCAGGAATGGCCAGTTCGCCATCGCCGATAATGAAGAAGTCCATGAACGCTGCCATAGGCTCTGGATTAACTGAGGATGGCCCACCGCCAAATACCAGAGGAAATAACTCAGTGCGCTCGCTCGCCTTGACTGGCAACTGGGCCAGGTCAAGCATATTCAAGACATTGGTATAGGTAAGCTCGTACTGCAGAGAGAAGCCAAGCAACTCGAAGTTGTAGAGCGGCTGCCGCGACTCAAAGCCAAATAGCGGAATTGCTGGTTTAGCATCGCGCATCAGAGCCTCAAGGTCTGAAGCAGGTGCATAGGAGCGATCAACCAAGAGCCCTTCGAAGTCATTAACCAACTGGTAGAGAATTTTCAGACCAAAATTCGACATGCCAAGCTCGTACATGTCAGGGAAACAAAGAGCCAAGCGCACATCGCAGCTATCGAAGGGTTTGCGGCGAGCGCCCCATTCGTTGCCCAGATACTGGCCAGGTTTGAAAACCTGGGGCAGAAAACGCTCGACAAGCAGATCTGAGATCATTTTGCTTGAGAGTTTATCTCTGAGAGGGCTGACGATAGAATTTAAAATGACCTATCTCCACAGACAAAACGGTCTTCGACCGTGAACTGCCCAGAGATGCCAACTGTATAAAATGACGTTCGGAAGCGCCGTAGCGGCTTCGGAGAGTTTATTGGATGGCATCAAAAGGGTTCTTGAGCTAAGTGCGTCCTCAAGTGCAAGAATTATAACCTTTTTTGCCAATCAATATAGAAGGCATAAAGTTTAATTTCCTAAATCTTGACCCTTTTAGCCCACAAGTGAAGCAAGACTGGTCACTTCCCCCACTTTACTTCCCCGTGCTATAGTCGCTAAGAAGCCCATAAACCGTACCGTTACTTAATTGATTAATGATCCTAGAGGCCTTTGCCGAGTTTTTGCACAGTGTCCCTGAGTTGCCAGCCAACCAGGCGCTTTCGCTCTGGCTCTGGGAAAGACTGAAGAAGCCGCCCAGTTCAGCTGTTGATCAAGTTATTCACTGCGAGGTTGATATTTCCTCCGGTTCCGGCAGGCAGTCGCAGCGCCTCAACCTCGGTCGCAAAATTCGCCTTCCCCAGGAAGCAGAATTACTGATAAAGGCCCAGAAGTCAGGGGCAACTATCGAAACTGGCTCCGAAGTCTATTATTTTTTCGAAGGAGCATCGGGCTCGGGAATCAGACTTCTCAATAGTCTCTACGAATACTCAATGAGTTATGAGCAGCAAAAATGGTCGCGCTTTGTCCATGGCGTCAAAGCCAGCGATTTTAAAATCAAAGACTAGCGCTCTTTAGCGCTATAAAAGCCAAGTAGTAAGGCTTTGGGAACATAGCTAGCCTTTCCCTTGTCTATAATTAGCATTGCTGGACCTACAAAAAGAATTCAGCAGCTAATCCGATATTACAGATACGACAAATAGTCAGGAGCGACAAAGTGAAATTGAAGATGGGCACCGCCCTTTTTGCCTTAATGACAATAGCGGCTGCATTCAATATCGGCACTCAGGCTGAAGCGGCCGACGAATTGAAGCTGAAAAAAGGCATTTCATTTGTCCAAGACACTGACTCTGGTTTTCCTATCGAAGCTAATAAATTTGATGATTGTCAGCTAGAGCAAGGCAAAGCAACTGTGGTTTTCTTTGGCGCATCCGGCGACCTAAATACCAATCGCCAAGCCAAAAGAGTGGTGGATCTCTATCGCCAGTCAAGCAACAAACCAGTGAAGTTTATTTTGATTGACGTCGACCACGCCCAAAATGATCAAGCTCGCAGCTTGATCAAAAATCACTACAAGGGTTATATTCCTTTCGAAGTTATCTTGAACAAAAGCGGCACCGTAGGCTGGAGTTCGATTGGAGAAGTGGAAACTTCAACTCTCAATCAGCAATTAGAAAAAGCATTGGTGAATTAGCTGAATCTAAATAGGATCTTCAAATCATAATGACTTTCAAAGTCATCAATGAATTAGCTACCGAGTATCTTACGGAGCTAGCTCTGAATGATGGTTTCGAACGCACTGAGTTTGGACTGTCACGCAATCTGGAATCTGAGAAGATAACGGCCCGCTATCATATCGCCTTACCGCAACCGGCCGCTGAAGGCTTTCAGATAGTTTCTCCCCAAGGTGACGTTGCCTTATTTCTGCTGGTTAGGTGGGAAGAACTAGAGGCCATTGTTGAAAAACTAGCTCCAAGTGACTACGAAATTGGTCCATTTAGTTTCGCGACTTCGACAAATATGTTGACCAAGATACCAAGAGCGCAACGCAAGCTGAAAGCAAGCACAGCAGGGCAAAACTACAAAGATGTCATTCTATCTACATATCAAGAGCTACGAAAAAGTGGCGAAAACTCGCTTATAAACTTGTGCAGCCAAAAGCAGCTTCTTCATCAATTTAAGAAACCTGTTCGCATATACGGCTCTCCGGTTCAGAACCTGCGCGAAGTAGCAGTCTCGCTATACGCCGGAGACCTAGAGGAAGCCCGATCTTCCGTAGGATTCTTCAACTACACGAACCCTCAGTTCGCAGCTCTAGACTTAGAAGCGAAACTAAGTGCCATAATGGAAACTATTGCCCCAGCTAAGAGCTAATCTCGTAAGTGAGCGCGGCGGAGGTCTTTGAGCACCTCAGGTGGAACTGAAATAGAACCCATCATTGATTCAAATTCTTGGTAAGGGCCGTGGCAGTCAGAGCCACCAGTGACAAGCATTTTGTGCTTATTAGCAAAACGTAGATATTGCCGCAAAAGCGGCAGCGAATGAACGCGGTGATAAGCTTCAACACCGCCGAGGCCAACTTCTTTCAAAGCCTCTATCAGTGGTATCACATGCTTTTCTTTACCCGGATGCGCAATTGATGCAATACCCCCAGCCGCCTTAATTGCAGCTACTGCTTCAAAGGGGCTAATACTTTTTCTATCAGCATAAAACTGCGAACCCCTAACCATAAACTTCTCGTAAGCCGCAGTTAAGTCAGGGGCGCCACCAGCACGAACAATTGCTTCGGTAAGATGGGCCTTACCAATAGCGCCCATCCCGGCGCATTCTTGCACGTCTTCAAGGGTAATAGGCACACCAGAAGCAGTAACCAGCTTAATACAATCGAGCACATGCTCAGCTCTAGCAGCCTTCTGCTTAGCTATTGCCGCAGCTAACTCTTGATTATCTTTGTCGATGAAATAGCCAAGAATATGCACGTCATGGCGGGCACCAGCTTGATCTTGAAAAATAGTATTGAGCTCAATAGCTGGAATAATTTCTAAGCGCCCACGGGCCGCCTCGAGGCCTTCCTCAATACCATTGACGGTATCATGATCAGAAATGGCAATATGCTTCATGCCAATCTTAACAGCATGCTCTACCAGTTCAGCTGGCGACCAGGTGCCATCAGAATGGTGAGTATGCAAATGTAGATCAATCACTTTTCTTATCGCCGTCGTCGTGGAATCTCACGCGTTTAACTGCCAGGGCTTTGCCACTTTTAGGGTCAACGGTAATCAATACTCCGCAGCAGACAGTTGGCCCCGAAGCAATTTCAAAGCGTGATGGCAATTGCTTGACCATGCGACGGAAAACACCTTCAACGGCCATGCCAATAACGCCATCAGTAGGCCCGCAGCAACCGGCATCGGTAATAAAAGCTGTGCCTTTATGCAAGAGTCTTTCATCAGCTGTCTGTACGTGGGTATGGGTGCCAACAACAGCAGAAACTTTGCCATCGAGATACCATCCCATGGCGATTTTCTCAGCAGTAGCTTCGGCATGAACATCAACAAGAATTATATTGGTCTCTTCTTTGACCTTGGCCACGATTTGTTCAGCCACTAAAAACGGTGATTGCAGTGGTTCCATAAAGACTCGGCCCATAACATTTATGACCGCAAGCTTATGCCCACCTTTCTCTAAGACGCAGTAGCCTTGCCCAGCAGTACCTTCCGGATAATTGGCTGGTCTTAAAAGTGTCGGCTCTTGATCGATGAAGTCGAAAATTTCCTTGCGGTCAAAGGTGTGGTTGCCACCAGAGAACACATCAACACCAGCTTCTTTCAAATCAGCTATATTGTCTTTTGTAACGCCAAAACCATGTGCGGCGTTTTCTACGTTGACCACGACAAAATCGGGAAACCCTTCACTATGGCCATTGTTCACGGCCGACTCAGGCTTTAGACTCTGTAAGTATTTTTTCACCACGAGTCTACCTGGCTTGCCTATTACGTCGCCAAGGAAGAGGATTGTAATTGCCTGATCAGACTTATGATTTGTGGTCATGCTTAGAGCTTACACCATAGAATCTTTTGGAAACCACGATGCTGCCTGTACGTAAACGTAAAAATATGTCTGCAAGAAGAATGCTCAGAAACTCTAGGTTGTACCTGTTGGCGCTATCCCTGAGCAGCCTAGTTCAGCTCTCTCTCTGTACGCTCGGTATCACAAGTACGATGGCAAGTGCCGCTGGCCCAACACTCAGACCAATACCTGAAAGCTCGCAAAAGCAGGCAAGTGACAAGGCTGAAGCAAGCAAGCCCACACTAAAGCCTATGACAGCGGTGGCTCAGCCTTTGACCGCAGGAAAATCCGCTCAAACGAAGACTGCGCCAGCCAAGCCGGCCGCCAGTGACACCGCAAAGACCGGAGCCAAGGCTGCGAGCGTCCCTATAGCGAAGACCAAGCCCCGAGCAGCTAGACCATCCATGGTGCCACCACCGCCACCCAACACTCCTTCAATGCTCTCAGACCCTTCATTGATGGGCTTGGGCTATAGCGCCTACGGCATGCAAGTGGAGTACATGAGCCGCGAAGCCCTGAAAGACAGAGTCAAAGAAATAACTATTCAGTTCAAAGACGCATCGGCTGAACTCGAAAATAGAAAACGCCTGAAAACCGAAAGAGAAGCCCGTGCCAAGAGCTTCGAGCAACTCTTTAGCGAAGGGGTGGTGAGCCGTCGCGAGCTAGAGGCAAGTCAACGGGAGGCCACCGATTCAACCGATGAAGTGCAGCGCTTGGAAAATAAATACAACGAGCTGAGCAGCCTCTTAGAACGCGTCAATAAGCGCCTGGCTGCTTTCCCTCAAGCACCGGGCCGCAAGGGCAATCAGAAAGCCCAACAGAAGCTGAAAAAATCACAGGCAAAAGTAATTGCCCCTGCCAAGCAGCAAATAAAAGCGACCGATTCGAAATTAATAAATTAAGCGCTGGCAGAGCCAAGCTTGAGGAAGCCTAAAGTCACATAGTAAGCAGCCTTTATTGCCTCACCCAAATATACAAACGCTACTGTCCATGAGATTTTTCTCTACTTGCAGGAAGATGCCAAGCCCGAAAACCTTGAATATGAACTGGTTCTCAGGTTCACAAGTGCAATGGCAAACGAATTGAGAAAATCCGCATATTAAGCCGGTTTCGCGCTAACATAACCAGCACAGAAGAACAGCACCGCTTTCAAAGACAGCCCCAGAAGCCATTCTGCGGCACCTTAGCTCACGGCTATTTTCAAGCTTGTTAACCACAAGCCGGTCTTTTAGCGTTCAAGTTCAAAATTACGACACTCTCGAGGAAAAACGATGTTTTACAATCGCAATTACAAGGGTTATCAGTCCGAAACTCACAGAGAATTCAACATGCCAGTTAGAAATCGTCTACACAACGATCACTACCGCTTCGAAATGCATCAATATGATGTTCCAAGCACCGACATCTTGGAACTAGACGATCAATTCGTACTTGAATTGGCTCTACCAGGCGTTGTACTCGACGATGTAGAACTCAAAATCGAAGGCAATTTCCTCACAGTTATCGCCAAGCGCACACCAACAATGTTCGAAGAAAAAGCAAGCTACTTGCGCAGAGAACTTCCTGCCACATTGATGGTACGTGAGTTCGAATTCGAAACAGAAATTCTTTGGGAAAATGTAGAAGCTCGCCTAGACAGAGGCTTGCTCTTCATCAGCTTGCCTAAAGTGGAAGCTGCTATCCGCATTCCAGTGTCACATGGTTCAATCGAAGGTCATGTATCTTCCACCAAAACCCGCACACTAAAAACCGAAGTTCGCTCCGGTAAAGAAATCACCATCAAGTAAGCAATTACCTACTGGTAGAGACGAGATTCGAGAAGAGAGGGCCCAAAAGGCTCTCTCTTTTTCTTGCTTTCGATTGAATCAGTTCAAATCAACTTGCGGAATTATTTCAGCATGCATCTTGTAGTCGAGCCGTTTGAGAGAATCAGGCAAAGCTGGATAATCGCTGAGTTGATCTCGGTTCATCGGCTCCTGACCCATCTGGAGGAAGATTCCGGCAGGCGATGACTCTTTGACAAACTGACAATCAATCAAATGCGGTGCCACTAGTTCTGCGTAACCAGGGCCAAACCAAGTTAGCCAAGTAGGGATGCTTGAAAGACCCACCCACCAAGGACCACTGGTAATAGAATAACTCTCAGTTTTGCCTGTAAGATGCACCACATTGGTTTGTTCAAGGCCAGCATCGCGGATAACATAGCAAGCAGCGTAATAGGCATTCAGCCTTTTGGCTAGTGTATTAAACAACTCTATTACGGTGCCGGTCCATTGCGAGTCCGTTACAAGCGCGCGCCCGTCAAATGATAGCTTTAGGCAATGTTGTCGCATATAGCTGCTTGGCGGGTTAGGTGGATCCTCTCTCCTATCCGAAAAAAATACATGGCCACCCAAACACGGAGATGCAGCTTTCCAATAGAAACTTCCACCATGCTTGGTAGATAACTCCTTAGTCCAAAGCTTAGTAAATGGCATATCATTGCCAGGCTCCAACCGGTATTGCAATGGGTCAAAAAGACCAAAGCGCGTTGGCACCGCAGCTGGACAATACTCTCTCAATATATCCAAAAGCTCTTGGGCAGTCTCTGCCTTAACACGCGAGAATGGCAAAAAGAATTCAAGTTCGATTAAATCTATTCTTACTGGTGGCACATCAACGACTTTTCGCTTGGCTGGCCGAAAGAATGAAAACCAACTTGGGCGCGGGAAAAAGATCTTGCCTTCTTGCAGATCATAGGCCGCACCTTTGCCCTTCTTTGCTAAGAAGCAGCAAAGGTCTTTGGCAATATCAATAGAATTGTCTGGTGAACCCGCAGAAACGTTGATCTGCCAGACCCATTTTGGTGTAGATACAACCTCTAGAACGCATTCCTCCACATCTTCTGGCTCTACTGAATACGGCCCCCAAACTGAAACTGCCGGACAAGGTCCATCCTTGCTTGCCATCATCAGCCAAGCATTGTCTCCATCAGGTGTAATTTCCGCAGTAATACCAGTCTTGCTGGACGCGAACTCATTCAAAACCGAAGTATCGAGAAACTCACTATTCGTGGTCCAGAAATCAAGACTCATGCAGGCCAATCACTCCATCAAACAGGTCCTAAGCATAGCTACTTCGCCTTGCGAAAACTACGCTGCAATAAAGCAACAGCCAGATAATTATCGGACCACGTAGGGAATAATAGCCCAAGTTAAAAGGCGTGGGTGCTAGCAATGTCTGACGAAAAAGCAAAAGACAAGGGCGAACATCTAACCCTGCCAGATAAAGATAAACCAGCTCTGGCAAACCCAGAAGGCCACAAATTTAGAAACGCTAGCGGCGGCCAGGTTGAAGCAAAAAAGGCATCAAATCCAGATCGCAGCGATGGCTCTGCAACACCAACGAACCGCTCAGGGCTATATGCGCAGGCGCTCATAGCTGGTCAAGATAAGAGCATAGAACTATTTGAAGACGACGAACTAATTGCCGCCAGAGTGATGCCAGATGCCAATGCGTCGAAGGACAATGCCAAATCAGAGCAAGAACCAGAAAATCAAACTTTGCAGAACATGTACGACTTAGATGTAGAGCAGAAAAGCAAGAACCTGTTTGCAACAGGCGTAGGCTATCTAGAAGACTACAAGAAGTCAGAAATAACAGAGCAAGGTCTATTTGAGCGAGTAGCCGCTCTTGCAGTACATCAGCAGGTGCAAGTAGTGGGCGCCGGAATTGATGCATATCAAAGAGAAATCAATCATCAGAATTTCAGGATAGGTGTGGGTCTCATAGCGGGAGTCGGGGATAGTGTCGTGGGCTTGGCTCAGGGAGCGGAGAGCCTTGGCAAAGCCATTTGTGACGTGGCGCAATTTAGCAAAGACATAGCCGAAAACAACCCGAGAGCAAACTACACAGCAGAACAAGCGGGACATTCATTCGGTAAGCTTGTAGTTGGTGGCATTAAAGTCATTGAGATAGCAGATAACTATTTAGGTAGCCTAGGGGCCGCTTCCTTCAATGGTGACAACACAAAAGCTTTCAGAGACATTTCTGCCCTCGGCCAGCAATTGAACCAGCGTTGGTCAGAAATGAACCCAGAAGAAAAAACTAGACTAACAACCCGCTTGACTCTGGATAATCTCGGGCCAATAGCTGCAGCAGGAGCCGGCGCAAAACTAGCAAAGAGCATGGACATAGCCGGAGCCTTACAAGACCTTGGAGCCAGCGCCAGTGTTTTCGGCGGAAAAGAGCGCGAGAAATACAGTCGGGTCATAGGCCAGATGGTCGATTGTCTCACTCCGCAGCCTGTAGGACTAACTACAGACGGTCGACTAATGCCAATACCAAGAGACCGTTTGAAAAATGACGGCAAGATGTTAATGTCGAAAGCTGATGACTTAGAAGGTAAGCCATTCCCACCACAAGGCAGAAATCCGGAGCTATTGAACGAGAGAGACATAGTCAATCCAATTGATCGCAACGCATCCGTTGAGACTAAAATAGCTCAGTTAGAAGCACTCTCAAAAGAGAATAGCCCCTTAGTCGAGAGTTTTCTTAGGCAGGTAGATACCAAGTTTGGCACCAAGTCGGAAATAAGTTTTAAGACAGCCAGCGACATTGGAGATAAGGCAAAACGACCGTCAATAAAAGATACCAAGGAATGGTTTGATATTGAGCACATACGCGATGCTCTAAGATTTAGAACGCCAGTAGATAATCTGAGTGAGTTACCGAAAATTGTAGAAGCTCTCAAGACTAGTGTTTTTGAAATAGTCAAGCCCGATTTAGATAAGCTGATACAACCGAAAGGCAGAGGCTGGCGCATGGCAGCATTTGACTTGAGGGCGCCGAATGGGCAGATAGTCGAGTATCAAATTGTGGCCCGCGAAATGAATGAAGCCGGGAAAATGGAACATTCTATGTACAAGACACTTCGAGGTAAGAACACTCGGGAAATGACAAAAGCAGAGCTTGAGAACAAGAACCAGGCTGACATGGTCGCAATCAGACTATACAGGAATGCTCAAGAGGCCTACCAGAAGCGCACGGGCCAAGATTTAAAAAGCATAGAGCGGATAGTTGCCGCAGCAAGAGAAGCAATCTCAAAAGGGGTGGAATAATGCTTGCTAACGATGTTATCCTGCAACGCTCTATTACCGGCGAAATCCGTCTGTACGATAGCCGAGATAAATTTCATGCCTGTCTCAAAAATAACCAATGGCACGATCACCTTTTGTTCAATGACTATGAGTTGGAAGAATTTGATCTCATTGAGGACGATAGCGAAATTGCCGAAGTATTGTCAGAGGCTAGAGCAGCCTTAGGCAACCGGACGGTCGACTAGACTTCGGCATCGAATTCTAGTCCTTAGAAGTGGATGGCTGCATTTTACTTAAGGACGCCGAATGGGCAGACTGTTGAGTAGCTTGCAGGCCGTCAATACATTTGCCATATCACAAATTAGAGTCCCAATCTTCGAGCTCCGCAATGCGCACATCCTCTGGCAGCAAAGCCAAGGCATTGATGAATTCCATTCCAATGATTTTGTCGTCTAAATTAAGGTCGAATGCTACTTCGCCTTACGATAACCATAAGCGAAATAAAGAGCAAAGCCCACGCCCATCCAAACAACAAAGCGAATCCAAGTCGCGACCGGCAAACTAAGCATCAAAATAAAGCACGAGATAATGCCGGCCCAGGGCACAAAGGGTACCCACGGGCAACTAAATGGTCGCTTGGTATCAGGCGAACTCTTACGCAAGAAGAGCACACCGGCGCAGACAATAATAAAGGCAGCCAGAGTGCCTATATTTGTCAGTTCCGCCGCTTGTCCAATATCAACAATCAGAGCAGAGAGGCCAACAAATAGCCCGGTCAAAATAGTGGGAATGAACGGTGTTCTGTATTTAGGATGCAACTTAGCAAAGAATGCTGGTAGCAATTTGTCCCGGGCCATGGCCATAAATATGCGCGGCTGGCCCATCTGAAAGACAAGAAGCACAGAGGTCATTCCAGCCAAAGCCCCAACCGAGACCAACAAGTGTGCCCATGGTGCGCCTCCAACAGCAATAGCTGTGGCCACAGGAGCGGCGTCATTGGCATAGTTTTGATAGGGCATGATGCCAGTCAAAACCAGCGAAACCAGAGCATAAAGAATAGTGCAGACAACAAGCGACCCAATCATGCCAATAGGCATATCGCGCTGAGGGTTCTTAGTTTCTTCAGCAGTAGAAGATACAGCGTCAAAGCCAATAAAGCTAAAGAAAACAATGGCCGCACCACCCATAATGCCGACAAAACCAGATGGCGCAAAAGGCACCCAGTTAGCTGGCTTGACCAAACCACCGCCATAAATGATGAAGAAGATAACCACCACCACTTTGACAGCAACGGCAACGGTGTTAGCAACAGCACTCTCTTTGATGCCGACAATTAAAATCCAAGTAACCAGGGCGACAATGATAAAGGCAGGCAAATTTATACAAAACTGCTGCCCCAAAATCACCGGAATTTCAGTAGTGGAATAAAGGTGCGACTGCATGCTGCCCTGGATAATCGACTTCTGCAAAGCGAGTGCGGTATGCAGGTCTGAGGTGAGCCATAGCGGCAGCCCTTGACCGGTTAGCCCATAAAAAACATGGAGCATATGCTCAGACCAACTGACTGCTACTGCAATGTTGCCCACAGCGTATTCAAGAATCAAATCCCAACCAATAATCCAGGCGATTACCTCACCCAACGAAGCATAAGCAAAAGTATAGGCCGAGCCCGAAACTGGAATCATGGCCGCTAGTTCGGCGTAGCAAAGAGCGGCAAAGCCACAAGCAATGGCAGCAATGAGAAAGGAAATTACTAGCGCCGGGCCGGCACCCTCTCGCCCCAGAGCGGAGCCCATGATGAAGTTTAGAAGAGGGGTAGAGAACCAATCTTTAGCAGCTTCAAGTTGACCAGCAGCAGCAGTGCCGGTCAAGGCAAAGATACCTGAACCAATTGTGGCGCCCACACCAAAGGCCAGCAAGTCAAAGGCAGTGAGATGCTTGTGCATCAAGCGGGCTTCATCGTAGGCCTCGTCAACAAGTTCTTCTGGCGACTTCTTGCGCAATAACTTGGTAATCATATTTCTTAGGGTAAATTCTCTATTGTCTTGGTGGAGTTACCGGCTCTATCGAACACTTGAATTGTAATTTTCTTGGCCCCCTTCCCTGGCGTAACGTTATCAGCAGCCAGACCGACACTCAAGGCATCGGACAATGTCGCAGTGGAAGTGCCTAGAGCAAATCCATCTGCCCCGTCAATTTTGTAGGTCGAATCAGAAATACAAGAGAGATTGTCGCTAGCAGTCAATCTAATTGAGATAGCGGCACCTTTCTTTGTAACTTTCAGATCACTAATTTTGGGTGGAGTATTGTCGATTGCTATAGACCGAAGCACCACAGCAGCCTTCTCCTGGCCGGGATTAGAAGGTTTATCACTCAAAGAAATGCGCATCAAATACTTACCATCTTTGATTTTCTTAGTCTCAAAGTTGTAAGTGAATTTCTCTGCGGCTGAATATTGTTCCGTTGACTTGGCGCTTTCAGCCTCTTTCTCTTTATCTTTGTCCTTCTCTTTTTCTTTCTCTTTACTAGAGTTAGCGACCTTGGCAGTTGCAGGAGCAGCAGGGGTAGCAGAAGAGCTTGAATCATCAGCGTTAGCAGGTGAGTCAGAATCAGAAGAAGAGGGAGAATTTGGTCGTTCTTCTAACTTGCGCGCTGATTTCTTATCATCGCCACCGCTCTTAGACTTGCCTGGTTCTTCTTTTTTAGGTTCTTCTCTCTTGGGTTCTAGCTTCTTCGGATCTATATTCTTAGAATCTGGCTTCTTCTCAGGAGCCCCTGGGTCTTTACCAGCGTCTTTACTAGTATCTTTTCCAGGGTCTTTTACAGACTTCTTCTCCGCTTCCTTGGCCGATTCCTTAGCTACTTCCTTCGAAGCGTCTTTCGCAGCCTCTTTAGCCTTTTCTTTCTTCTTTGCTTTTTCCGACTCAGATTCTCGGCTTCTCAAATCGCTCACAATTGGCTTCCAACTCTTGCCACCATCATCAGACAGCTCAAGGCTCATGAGCATATTGTCCTGGTCTAAATCTGAACCAGAGACAACCACCGGAACTGTGCCGGAGAAGGCATCATCGGCTTTCACCGAGATAGAAGAAATTGTTGGAGCAATATTGGTAGGCTGATAAGTGACATCCACTCGCGATACGATCAAATCGTCCACGCCTTTCTTTTCACCGCATAACTTCCAGGTGAGTTTATACTGCAAGAAACGCGATGGGCCGCTCTTTATCAAATAACCTTCGGTGCTTGGGTCTGACACCGCATCGACCCAAGCCGACCACGAGCCATCAGGCTGCGAAGTCTCACCACCCCTGGTGGCTACTTTCACTATTTTCTGCAGGGCAGTATTACTCTCACCCTTAACATTGGCCAGTCTTAGCCTCGACCAATTGGCTGGGCGCTGAGCATCTTGCACGATAGAAGAGTAAGTCGGATCACCCGATGGCTGTATTTCAAATGTTCTTACTTGAGCCACATTGCTGCTGCCGCAAAACAATTTGCCGCCGTCAGAACTAAGCGCCATCACAGCTTCTTGCTCAGTATGACAAACTGGAATGAACTGAGCTTGATCGGTTATAGGATCAATTTCTACCCGAGTAATGTCACCTTCGGCGTCACCAGAATAAACTCTATCGTCATGGCTATCATAGTAAAGAGTGTAAAAGGCATCACTGATTGCCACTGGCTCGGCCTGACCATTGGCCTGCACCCTAAATAGTTTTCCCGCTCCAGCTGTGGTAACAAACAAGTTGCCAGCCTTATCTTTAGCAATACCGGTGACGATATGCTCGCCGGTTTCAAACTCGGCTTTAACCTGCAAATTAGCATCTAAACTATAGACACAGCCCTTCTCTGCCGTGCCAACATAGAGCTTATTTTCTCGCTCTGAATAATTTAAAGCAGTGATATGAGCTTGATTGCTATCAAATACAAGAGTGGCAGTGCCGTTATCGACCCGATAAACTTTGCCCGAGCCGCTTGTACCTAAATAGAGGCGGCCACTTGCATCGCAGGCCATGGCACTAACTATAGACTCAGAGACTTTGACATAGGGTTTGGCGCTACCAGCAGCATCAATAGCAAAGACTTCGCCCCCCGGGGCGCTAGCGGCATAAAGGTTACCCTTGCTATCGGCAGCCAGGCTTGAAATTATCATTCCTGGCAAAGTAGCTACTAAAGTCGGCGCATCACCGTTTGTGCTCATCAGTTGATTGCCAGCAGCAAAATAGAATTTGCCACGAGAAAGCACTGAAGACCAAATGCGTTGCTCTTGATCTAAGGTAAAGCGCGATAATTCGCGATAACCAGGGGTCAAGCGACCGCCGCTATCAATTGCTATGCCGTCTGCTTTACCGTTGTGAAAATCAGTTTCGCTATCCTGGCGCCAGAGACTTATAGCCCGCATGTGGGGGAAGGCATGAGCCTGCGACCAAGCCGGCACTGTAGTTTCCTTAGAAGCAGCAGCTGTGGTACTTGCAGTCGACGCGGCAGCAGTGGCAGTGCCAGGGGCAGTGGAATCTGATTTACGACCAGCATCAATGGCTTTTTTTGCCTGCTCGGTAATCACTATGCCGTCGGTAGGATGAGCCACCTGACTGGGGCTGACTATGTAAGGTAATGATTTAGCGAATATTTTGTCGGGGCGTTTGACCGTGACGGCGATGATATGACTGCCATCTACCAGGTCGCTAAGAAGCACACGGGCACGTTCTTCACCTTTTACTAGCGATGGCACTTTGGTGCTGCGATCTGAGAAGAAGAGCTTAACCCAATGAGCTGGAGGATTTCTTAAGACATCACCAGCAAAAGAAATAGATTGAGTGGGCAAGGCCATCACACCGCAAAGAGTGTCGCCTCTCTCTTTTCTCACGATACGACTGATAGCCTGTTTGAGAGTTTCAGACTGGGGGTCAACTATGCCCAAGCGTTTTCGCAGAGCATCAAACTCATCACCACCACTGATACCAATAGCAATATCACCATCCGGTAAATCTCGTGGTATGGCAAACGACAACTTCTCTACATATACAGGTTTGGCAAAGGGCTTCATCACCACATTGACATTAACGGTCTCACCAGGGGCTACCACCGGCTTATCAACCGAAATACGGTCGATTTTAGCCACCTGCCGGCCATTTTCAACCACTACATCCACGGCCATACCGGTAATATCAGCTGGCTCAAAATCGTTGCCCATGAGCTTATCGACAAGAGTGCCGACATAGCCGCTGACTGGATCAGAAACCGAGCCCCGCAAGCGAGACAAGGCATCGCCAGTCATGTGAGCGGGGAAATTGGCGGCAAAGCGATCGGTACGAGCCAGTTTGCCATGACCTTTAATTTCGATAGAAGAAGCCAGTTTGACCACATTGGGCACTTCAGATTGATAAGTCGAATCGAGCGCCGACATCAGTGTGGCTGTAACCAAACTCGGTGTTATCTCGGGATGATCCACAAGCTGGCAGTGATAGATTTTCTTTACGTGTCTATTTTGATCGGTGACACTGATTGTCAGCGGAATCAAAGTACTGTAGCGGCCAATTTCACCACCAATTGACCAGGGGCGATCGGCAAAAATAGTGCCGATTACTTGCAGCGGAGAAGAGAGCTTGAACGACACCGATAAACTCGGCAAGATATCGTGAACATAGGCCGTAGCCATAGGAAATGCCACTTGTCCAGCATCCATAAAAGCATGACCAAAGGCAATCACTTTATTGCCAAAGATACAGGTGGCCGTGCCCGTTGCCGAGCTAGAAAAATCGCCGGTAGAGAGCATCACCGAAACTGCACCACCAGGAACAAGCTTTACAGTACCGGCTTCAGCGGCTGCAACACTGGCGGCAACATTATTTTCGGATTTGGCCAAGCTATTGCTTAGGCTGCTATCAAGCGCACCGGACGTACCGGAAGAGACTGAAAGACCAACGTCTTTAAACTTGTCTTTGAGAAATTCTTGAGCACGGGGAGAGAAACCAGCTAAAGATACGGGAGCCATCAGTGGAATCAGATGGCTCGTTGAATTGATACCGAAATTCGCCCCTGGACTAAATCCGCCACCCGATGAAGTGGGCAGGACGACATCTCCAGATGATGAGGAACTATCATAATTTTTATAGGTCTTGTGATCTGTTGCGCCGGGGCGATCATCAAATGAAAGCACTTCAAGCATGTCAGCCACTGGGGTAATACCAACGATTGGCTCTTTGG
Organism: Obscuribacteraceae bacterium (SeqCode); assembly: GCA_044378815.1. Taxonomy (GTDB): domain Bacteria; phylum Cyanobacteriota; class Vampirovibrionia; order Obscuribacterales; family Obscuribacteraceae. The sequence goes on from JBIPOV010000025.1 coordinate 43,143, forward strand.
AAAAATCAAAACCATACGAAAGGGCCCCAGCCAGTCGACCATCTAAGTAGATGGGCGAGCCAGACATGCCTCTTACTACATTATTTTTGCCCATTGCTGCACCAGAGCAGCGCACTAAAATGGCGTCTCTGCCATTCAAAACTTTCTTGATTACACCAATGACTTTGACCTGAAACTTTTCTACCTTGGTGCCTTGAAAAACGCTCAGGCCGAAGCCTTCCATACCAGGCTTAATTTCAGCCAACGAAATATACTCGTTCTTCTTAAGATACTTACTGATGAAAGAATTATCGTGGGGGCTAAAGTGCGTCTGCTCCACGGCCAAAGCCGGCAAAATATTGAAATTGAGAAGCAGTATAAATGCCGAACCAAAAGCTACGAGCCGTCTGGGCAGGCAATGCGCGGCAATATAATTAGAAAACACTGGCACCACAAGAAGTTGAACTACAATTTCAGCAATATACAAATGTCCATAGTAACAGTTTGCTAGAATCCGCATTCTAAAAGCTACACTCAAGAAAAGCGAGAAGTCATGAGCCTTTATCGACCAGTCACACTGACAACCAGTCTTTACGGTTTGATTACCCCGGCCATTGTCTCTGCAATTTTTGCAGTTACTTTATCGCTTCCAACCTACTCGCAGTCACCCATACCTGGCGGAGCGCCAAGGCCAGGCCATCACAGCAATGAAGAATTAGCTGCACCGGGCCAAGAGCCTACAAGCGTCAGCAGCCCTCAATCTTCTTATAGTTCAGAAGGTCAGACAGCTGTCAGCCGCCCACAGGGAAAAGCTTCTCGCTATCACCAGTTGCCCCTGACCGCAAATGATGCCAAGCAAAAATTAGACGAATTGCGCGCTGCCCTTGGGGTTTCAAGAGCGCAAGACGTTCAAGACGGCATATATGAAATGGTGGAATGGCTTCAAGACGCAGCTGATGCTCACTACCGTATGGCCACGGCCTTTGCAAAAGCTGATGCAAAACGAGAAGCGGCCTCTGAGCGACAATTGACAAGCCGCTTTGGTCAGCTAAAAAGAGAAGCCCTTTTGCTCAAGGCAGACCTGCTAATTAAACAAAAGCGTGCCCCCGAAGCCCTAACGCCCCTGGTTGACATCGTCATTGCTGACCCCAAAGGTGCCACTGGTGTGGCCGCCTACCACCGCTTGCAGGATCTTGGCTTCTCCCAGGAATTACCTAGCGACATTGCCAACAATCCGACAATTCAAGCTGCAGCAGCCTCTACAGCAAAGTCAGCCGGCAAATAACTGAGCCAAATCTTGGCTAAGTTGGCTAACAACTAGCAGGGACGGTCTGGTCGATATAGAATGACGTTAATTCGCAAGGGATGCATTCAATGAATAAGAAACTTACTCACAAACCATTAACTCAGTTCATTGCCCTGGCTCTTTTGTCGGCTCCTCTAGCCATATATTCGCCGCAACCTGCCTCTGCTGACCCCTTTCAGCTCGGTGTTGAGCAGCGTGGCCAGGGTCAAAGCTATGCTCCTGTCTCGTCTGGCGCTTACTACACACCGCAGGCTATCCAGCCAGTAGCGCAACCGATGCAACAGCGGCCACCGATTCAAGGCAATGCCAATAGCGGCAGAATGCAAGGTGGCGCCCAGCAAAATCGCCCACCAGCCCAGCGGCCACCAATGCAAATGGGCGTGCAAAGTGTTGCCCTGCCACCGGCCTTCATGGGTTCCTGGTTGGTAATCGGTCAAAGAAGTGCCGTAGAAGCAAAAACCCCTGAGTTTCAACAACAGGCAGCAGGCGCTTTCCAAACCAACACTCGCAATATTTGGAATATCAGCGGCAATCCCCAGCAGGGTTATGCCATGAGCAATGACATGGGTGTGCAGACCAGTCTGAAAATTATGAAAGTAGCTGGCCAACAAGCCGTCATTTTCTATCAGCATCCCATGGGCAAATCTGGCACGGTCATGGCCCAAGAACAAATCATTATGGAATTGCAAAATGGTGGAGCAAACTTCTCTGGTTTTGAAAAAATATCAATCAACAAGCAAGGCGAAGGCGTAAGAGCGACAGTCAAGTATTCGCTTTCTGGTCAACGCCAGTAGTCACTCCAAAAGGGACTGGGCAAAGTTTAGAGGAATCACAGTGAAAAAGAAAACCGATGACAAAAGAGCCCTTGCTCTTCTGGCTGTTGCCGCTCTGTTGTCATTAGCCCAACTCTCGGCTTTTGCCGAAGAGCTTACGCCTTTGCCCTTAAAAACAGACCCAATACCAGTGAAAGATATTGGTGATACCGTAGCCGCACCAATGGTAGAGCTGCCTATCACTCCAGATCAGGCCGAAGCCGATAAGAAAGTAGTTTTGAGCGGCACAGCTGCTTCAGGCAATTTCAACCTCTTAGGTGCAGCAGCAGTGGCAGCCAACCCACCGCTCACCCGCTACGAAGGCCCGAGGCTGAAGTTTATAGAAGTAACTATCAGAAACAACGGTACCTATCCTGTTGTAATTATTGGCGAAGGCTCAAGAGGCATCGGACCAGGCCTCAACCTTTCACCGCTACCAATAGATACCTTGCTCAAACTCGACAACCATATCTTCAGCAAAGCCGACAAGATTGCCGTAGGAGCCATAAGCATAGGCTCTGTAGGCCTGGCCGGACCTCTCGCTTACGAAATGCTGACAGCTCAAGATCACGGAAAACGCAACCTTGGCACAGCAGTTGGACGCGATGCTGGCCGCCACGAGATTGAAGCGAGCCGATTGAACCGCCGCGTTATTTTGCCCCAAGACGAAACCAAAGGCTGGCTGGCCTTCTACGATGACTCTACCAAGGGCATGAACAGCTTACTGGTTCCTTTAACCTATCCCTATAACAACAGCAGTGGCTCAGTCACTATTGCAATATCTAATCCAGCGGCAACAACAAGTGCCAGAGCCAAACCGGTCTACAACAAAGCCGAGACGGCTGGGGCTCTTGGTGGTCCGCAGCCAGTTAGAGCAACCCTTCCAAATATTTAAAACAGTAAGAAAATCCTGAGGAGGAATAAATGTCTAAGCTCAAGAGAGCCATATCAGCACTGTCAGCAGTATCACTACTGGCACCTATCATGATTGGCGTCGCTGCTAGTCCTGCCATGGCGGCCCCTTCTGCTAAGGGAGCAGCGATAAAGAAAAATGTGGGTGATGCCCTAGTTATGATGGAAACCACCAAAGGTCCAATCAAATTAGTGGTTTACAAGACTGAAGTGCCACAAACTTCCTATAACTTCTTAGACTTAGTGGGCAAGGGCTTCTACAACGGCTTGACCTTCCACCGCTACGAACCAGGTTTCTGTATTCAAGGTGGCGACCCCGATGGTAACGGTACGGGCAACTATGTTGACCCGAAAACCAATAAAGTGCGTCGCATTAATCTAGAAATCAAGCCCAATCTCAAGCACGATTCTGCTGGCGTATTGGCCATGGCCCGCTCTAGTGATAGAAACTCAGCCAGCTGCCAGTTCTACATTACCCTTGGCCAGGCCTCTTTCCTTGACAGCGACTATGCTGTTTTCGGCAGAGTAGTCGAAGGTCTAGACAATGTCATGGCATTGCGTAAAGGCGACAAGATGACTAAGGTCACCGTGGTAGACCCAGGTAAATAACCTAATTTATATACAGATGCTAAAATTACCCAGTTATTAGTTAAACGGAGGAAGCCCTCAGTAGAGCCTAGACTTACTGCAGAGGGCAAAAACGAATGACAGATCCAATTGTAGCGATCGAAACCGACAAAGGCACGATCAAAATTCAAGTACATCAGACAGAAGCCCCAATCACAGCCAACAACTTCCTCGATCTAGTGGAAAGAGGCTTCTACAATGGTCTCAATTTCCACCGTTACGAACCAGGCTTCTGCATCCAGGGTGGTTGCCCCACTGGTTCCGGCACAGGCGGATACACCGATGCCACTGGCAAGAAACGCAATATCAAGCTAGAAGTAAAACCACACCTCAAGCATGATTCTGCCGGTGTGGTAGCAATGGCTCGCTCTAATGATCCCGACTCAGCCAGCAGTCAGTTCTACATTACCCTTGGACCAGCTAATTTCCTCGATATGAACTATGCAGTCTTCGGTAAAGTAATTGAAGGCGACGGCGTCTTCATGCAATTGCGCAAAGGCGACAAAATGAACAAAGTTTCTGTTGTTCAAGCTGCTGTAAAATAACGCTCGTCCAATCAAAAATCAAATACAAAAAAAGAGAAGAAGGATGTTCCTTCTTCTCTTTTTTTGCTTCAGTGTTTTTGCTTCAGTGTTTTGCCTGCTACTTCAAACTATCTTTTCAATTTCTGAATTGGCATGCTTGTAGTAAAAATAAATTGGCAGGCCGGCGAGCAATACAGCGAGTCCAGCGGCCTGATGCACCCAATTGACGCAGAAGAAAGCAGCATAGCCCCAAACACCAACAGTCAAACTAGCCACGAGCCAAACCAACAAATTTCCCCGCCGTCCGATGCGAAAAGGGCGTTCCATAGCCGGATCACTGTAGCGCAGTGAAACCACACAAATGCCATATAGCATGGCAACGAAGGCATACATAAAGCCAAAGACTTCAGCTAAGAATGTGTAGGCATCAGGGAATAATGATGTATGACTGAGCAAGGATGCCGCTAGGGCAATAATAGTCATGCACCAAAACTGAAACCAGAGGGCATACTTGGGCACTCCCGTTCTAGGACATAGATGCCCAAACTGCCGGGGAAAGAGTTTAGTCTTGGCCATCGAATAACTGACACGAGAAATTCCCAGCAACGCTGTAAATCCGCAGCCAACAATCGATGCCACCACTGCCGCAGTGAATAAATTGCCACCAATCGGCCCAGCGATTGCTCCAGCCAAGGCCGGGCAATTCGCCTGAACTGTGCTGCCCACCATGACCAATGTAGTTTTGTCGGCACTGAGAGTGAGTGGCGCCACTGAGGCAATAGAAATACAAATAACCAAATAAATCGCTGTCACCGTCAGTAGTGTCAGAAATACGGCACGAGGAACACTCTTGCTGGCGTCTCTCGTTTCAGCTGACATACAACCAGTCATTTCCATAAAAGAGAAGCCCGCCATGGCGAGCATAAAAATCGAAGCCACTTTGCCCCAGAACTGGCCAGGCAATGGGTCAACAGGGCAGTTAACGAGATTGACCAAGGACGCACCGGGATGCACCAAAACAAGCAAACAAAAGACAACAGCCATAGACACTTTCATTAGAGTAAAAACGATGTTGATTGAAGCAGCGGTTCGCACAGTTTGCAAGTTGAGAACCGTTGTGACAACGCTAAGAGTGACAATCACCAAAGGGGCAAACCAGATTGGTGTATGTCCCTTAGTAAAGAGAGCGGCCGCCAGTAAGTTGGCTAAGCCATTAGCCATACAAGCAAGACCGACAATAATAGCAATCCAAAACAACCAACCAGTCAAGAAACCAAGCATCTCGCCACTGCCAGGGATGAGACGCTTGAGAGCGTAAAATTTATAGACATAAGGGCCACCAGCCTGGGGAAACATTGAAGACAATTCCATCAAAATTAAAGCCAACGGCAAAGACATTATTCCAGCTATAAGCCAGGCGACAATCGCTGCCAATGCACCAGCACGAGCCAACATCGGCCCATGAATTAGCCAGGCCATAGAACCGATTATCGAACCCACTCCAAGCATCCAGGCAGCAAATGAAGTAATACCGACTCTCAGGCCTTCATCCGAGTTCGCAGTGTTGACATCCATCTTTATCTCGCCAGAAAACCCTACACTATCTAATACCCGCTCAAGGACAACGCTGCTAACATAATCACCATGACTGAGAATTTAGCCGCACTTGAGCCCTTACCGGCGACAGACAAAAATACTGGCCTATCGCACGAGCAAGCAGAACAAAGACTCAAAGCCGATGGCCCAAATGAGTTGAGCAAAGGGGCCGCCATCAACCCGTGGAGCCTGCTCTTCGACCAATTCAAGTCGAGTGTGGTTGTTTTGCTCTTGGTGGCAACCATAATTTCTTTTGCCATGAAAGAGTATTTGCAAACAGCTGGTATTCTTGTCGCCCTGGTAATAAATGCCGCAATTGGCTTTTTGACTGAATATCGGGCCAAAGTGTCGCTCAATAGTCTGGCTAAATTGGCTGGTGCCACAGCGCGAGTGAGGAGGGGCGGGGGAGACATTGAGCTACCCGTGACCGAGCTTGTTTACGGCGACATTGTCATTTTAGAGGCCGGTAATCGCGCCCCAGCAGATTTAAGCATTTTGGAAAGTGCTGCCTTTTCTCTTGACCAATCGCAGTTAACTGGTGAGAGCGTGCCTGTATGGAAATCAGCCGAAGCTGAAGACCTCGAAGAACGCCTCGTCTATCAAGGCTCAAGCGTTCTAGGCGGAAGGGCCATATGCGTAGTTATTGCTACCGGCGCAAAAACTAAGATGGGTAAGCTCGGTCTAATCTTACAAGAAGTGATATCGGGCGATACGCCGCTGACAAAGTCACTAGACACCCTCGGCCAACAACTTAGCCTCCTTGTTATTGTGCTCTGTGTGATCTTTGCGCTTATTGGAATTTTGAAGAATACCAGCATCGAGAGGATGCTCGAAACTAGCATTGCCCTAGCCGTTGCTGCCATACCCGAAGGCCTGCCTGTGATTGCCACGCTAGCACTAGCTGCGGGCATCAGAAGAATGGTTCGCTCTAAAGCTCTGGTAAGGCGCTTAGCTGCGGTAGAAACCCTTGGTTGCACTACAGTTATTTGCACTGACAAGACCGGCACCCTGACTGAAAATAAGATGATGGTGACCGACATTGTTTTAGATGGCTTGGACCTAAAAATATCAGGCCATGGCTACGAGCCTATCGGCGAACTTACAAGCAATGGCCAAGTCTGCAAGATTGATGAGTTAACCACTCGAGTCAACGACTTTTTAATTGCCATAGCGGCCTGCAACGACGCGAAGCTTGAGCATAAGACTAGTAATACTTCTAGCCCGACTTCTATTTCGGAATCTAGCGATACTTCTAAAGATCAGCCCGAAGAGCTATGGCTTGTTCATGGCGACCCCACCGAAGGGGCGCTGATTACAGCAGCTATGAAACTCGGCCTTAAACACGAAAAAATATTAGAGCAGTTTCCGCGTATAGCCGAAGTTCCATTTGACCTAGAGCGCAAACGCATGTCGACTGTGCACGAGCACCCCGAGCGCGGTGACTGTGTTTTATTCTTGAAGGGCTCCCCCGGAGTTGTGCTGGAGCTATGCACTATTTTACGCACCGCTAGCGGTGACATTCCCCTCACCGATGAAATGCGCACTTGGTTTAGAAGCAAAAATCAAGAGCTAGCAAAACTTGGGCTGCGAGTGCTGGCCGTAGCGAGCCGCTATGTCGAGACCATTCCACAGAAAGATCAGCTTGAGACTCTAGAAGAAAAACTGGTTTTACTTGGTTTAGTGGCCATGTCTGACAGACCTAAAGAAAACGTGCAAGAAGCCATCGCCACCTGCCAAAGCGCAGGTATACGCTTAGTTATGCTCACTGGCGATCAACTGGAAACAGCTAAATCAATAGCTAAAGAGTTGGGTATTTTCTCACCAGAAAACTCAGACCAGCAAATATTAATCGGCAGTGATCTACAGAAGCTCAGTGACGAACAGTTTAAAGAGACTCTCAACCATGTTTCAGTGCTTGCTAGGGTTACCCCCGAAATGAAACTCGACATCGTCAAGCGCCTCCAAGGGGCAGGACATATCGTCGCCATGACCGGAGATGGGGTAAATGATGCACCGGCCCTGCGTCAATCAAATATTGGTATTGCCATGGGCGAAACCGGCACTGACTTAGCCCGCGAAGCATCTGACCTGGTTATAACTGATGACAATTTCGCCACCATTGTCAAAGCCGTACAACAGGGCCGCATTACTTACGCCAATATCAGTCGCGCCGTGGGCTATTTACTAACGGCTAGTCTGACCTCGGTGGTCGCAATTATGTTGGGACTGCTGGCCAATACAGGCCTCTTCCTTGAGCCTCTGCAATTGCTTTACCTCAATTTGATTATGCATGTCTTTCCCGGGCTAGGCATTGTCCTGCAAAAGGGCTCTAGCGAAGTAATGAAGCAAAAGCCGCGTAATCAAACAGAACAGCTCATGGATCGCTACGAACAAATTCAAATTATCACTCGCAGTGCTCTACTGGGCGGCATGATTTTAGCAGCGGTGCTCATTAACCAGAAATATCTAGACCAATCGAACGCTGCCACTGTGGCTCTGGCAGCCCTATCCTTGGCACTGATAATGCAATCCTGGTCATGGCTTTCAGTGCGAGGCTATGCCACCGATGTCGCCTGGTACAAAAACGGACCGATGTTAGTTAGCACCGCCATCAACCTCGCTCTGCTCGCTGCAGCCTTATATTTGCCGCCATTGCAGAGCGTACTAAACACTGCTTCTTTGAGCAGCGCCCAGCTCTTGCTAGTGACCGCTGCGGCCTTAGCGACGCAAGTACTCTCTATACCAATTAAGGCCCTGGGAGCGAAGACCGTATCTACTTAATAAGAAGCACTAAGCCGGCTCACCAGGAGCTTTCTTTAGGGTCTTACAGTACTTATACAAGGCCTCAAGAGTGGGTTTGTCTTTGACCAGGCTCTCGTAGTAAGGCATGTGGCCAGGTGGCGAGCTGAGATAGTCTTTGAACCTGACTATACTATCAAGCTGACTTGAACCGGCCAGAGGATGATTAGGAGCGACTTTGTTTCCGCCGCCAGCATGGCAGCTAGCACAATACATTTTAAAAGCTTCAACTCCTGTAGCCTTTTTCGCCGCTCCCTTTGCCGTACAAGGAAGAAAGGCAACGAGAAACAGAGCCGCAGCAGCTAAGGGCAATCCAAACTTGACATTCATAACAAAAACTCCGAAACCTAATGGGTTTATACCCGGCAGCAAATGAAATTCTAAACCTCTTTAGGGGCGGCGTTTAGAAAATAGACTGGCTTGGAAAATTTATTCAAGCATTACCTCAAGGAAAGTTATGGTGTTAACAGCAAAGCCAATAATGGTGTCTTTAATACTGAGCAGTTGCCTCGGCTTTATCAGCACTTCTGCTCTGGCAGCAGAAAATAATGAAGCGGCTGGCTTAAGCATACTTTTCAAGCAATCATTCGGCAATTGGGACGCTAACCAAGACGGTATTTTAAGCAAAGACGAGCTAGACCAAGCCATTCAAAACCCCGCCATTAAGGGCAACCAGGCAGCTGCTCTGGCGGCGGTGAAGATCTACTCGCGCTCAGCCTGGAAAGACGAAAATAGTACACAGACTTTCACTTTGGCCGACCTTTGCTCGAGCAATAACACTACTGGCAGTGGCACTGCCCTGCCCAAGCTCGTTAGTCTTTTCAACACCTATCAGAAGAAAATTGCCAGCGAATCACCCCTACTCTTCTCGGATGGCCGCCCCCACATAGAAGAAATCAAACAGGGCAAGACCGGAGACTGCTATTTTCTCTCGACCATTGGCGGTTTGGCTTACCATACGCCCCAGCGAGTGATGGACATGATCACTCAAAATAATGACGGTAGTTATACAGTGACTTTCCCAAGGCATGAGCCGATTGCTGTACCAGCGCCAACAGACGCCGAAATCGCTTGCTACAGTGACGCCGGCGAAGATGGTGTCTGGCTGCATGTTTGCGAAAAAGCCTATGCCATTTACAAAAACAGGAAAACCAGAAAAGATGCCACTGAAGCTTTAGAAGTAGTAATTCATGGTGGCTCTGGTGCCCGCATGCTGATGTTTATGACTGGCAATTCCTGCACCCGCTATCCCACCAAAACCACTAGCATTGCTCAACTGCGCCAGGAGCTTATGGAGGCTCTGAGCAATCATCGCATTGTTAATACCGGCACCTCGGGCCACTGTCTCACTATCCTTCAGTACAATCCCAGCACTGATATTGTCACAGTTTGGAACCCTTGGGGCACTAGCGGTACCTATTCAACCGTACATCAGCAAATGAATCATGGCGTCTTCAGCATGCCACTGACCGACCTGCAAAACTATTTCGTCTCGATTCTGCCAGAGAAGGCAAGACCGTGGACAGTCGCTGATTTTAAGCGATTTAGGTAACGAACGACTCTAAAGCTTGATGAAGCGTCCAGAAGTCCAGAGGCTTCCACCAGCACCAACAGCGACGCCCAGGGCGCACATCAATCCGGCTGTCTGCAGCAAGCTAAACTCTAGATTCTGGGGCATAAAGGGCACTAGACTCAAAATCTGATCTTTGACATAGGGGTCAACATAGAGGTGAATGCCCAGCAAGACCAAGGTAGCAAGCAGTGCGGCAATGGCACCGTAAGCAGCGCCCTGAAAGACGAAGGGGCACTTGATGTAGAAGTGACCAACACCCATCAAACTAAGAATCTCAATTTCTCTATGGCGAGCCTTAATTACCAAGTTGATAGTATTGCCTATAACAGTGAGAGTAGCAGTGGTCAGAACCGCTGTGATAAAGAAGCCAGCAATTTCTAAGAAGTGACGCACCTCGGTGATTTTCTTTGCAATCTTCAAAGGCGAACGGACAGTTTCAACTGAAGGCAACAACTTAAGCTTTGTGGCCAACAACTCAACTTGTTCGGGGTCGGCCAGCTTGACGTGCAGAGTATTGGGCAGTGGGTTGTTAATCACAGCAATCTTGAAAGTATGCTGCATATCGCGCCAGGCAACATCTTTGGGCACGATTTCAACTTGTCTTACTTCAGGCAATTGACTAATCTCGTTAGCGACCTTTTTAGGGTCATAGCTATCTTTGAGATAGGCCGACATCTCGATTTGACTGCCCCAGGCATTGACGAGATTTTTCAAACTCATGGTCATCTGTAGCACGCCACCAAATATGGTGAGGGCCACAGCCAAAATACTTACTACCAACCAGTTTGACCAACCACTGGCCTTAAGCCCTAAGAAGGTCTCAATGAAAACTCGACGAATAATTCTCAGAGTGCGCATCATAATTGCTAACTCATCTCCAATTCGTAAATGCCATTGTCTACATCGGCCACCAATTCACCATTCTTCAAGGCAATAACTCGCCGTCTCATGGCATTAACAATTGGCTGGTCGTGGGTTGAAATCAAAACAGTTGTACCGCGCTGACTAATACGCTCAAGCAGTTGCACAATTTCGAGCGAAGTTGCGGGGTCAAGGTTTCCGGTTGGTTCATCAGCCAGCAAAACAGGTGGGCCATTAACTATGGCTCTAGCAATACCAACACGCTGCTGCTCACCACCAGAAAGCTCGGTGGGGTAGGCGTCAAACTTGTGCTCAAGGTTGACCACAGCTAAGGCGCTATTAACACGCTTAGCCACTTCTTTTTCATCAACACCAAGGGCACGCAATACATAAGCGACGTTGTTGAAGACAGTCTGACTGGGCAGTAATTTAAAGTCTTGGAAAATAATGCCAAGCCGTCTGCGCAAGAGGGGAATTTGACCAGCATGAAGGCGGTTTAAGTTCACGCCGCCAATGAAAACATTGCCATTGGTTGGTGTTTCTTCACGATAAAGCAGGCGCATTAAGGTCGACTTACCAGCTCCACTGGGACCCACCAAAAAGGCGAACTCACCGAGGGCGATGTGCAAGTTTATGTTGACCAGAGCGGGTCTGCCGCCGTAGTTTTTGTTAACGTTTTGCAGTCGAATCATTCGTTAAAGGGTCTGTTACGGCCAAAATGGCGAGGCAGGGATCTTCAAGAGGTTTGATGATAACACAGTAGTCACGAGGAAGCCTTGGATCTCAGTGAAGGTGTCAGATTCTTCATTTTGAAGGCTTGACCATGACTAAAAACAGCTCTTATGTATAGCCACCACGGGGCATTTCTAACATACCGGTAGCGAAGCAGAGGGGGCAGATTAGATTCGCCCCATGTAAGCGAGGGGTAACATCGCCACATTGCGAACAAACTGGGTAGTTGTGAGCCATGCGCCATTTCTTCAAACGTAGTTCTTTTTCATAAAGCGAGCGCATGCGAATAGCCAAACGGGAGAAGTCGGCCCCAGTGTTGTCGTGAGCCTCTTCTAGATGGGGTTCAATAGTGAAGTTAGTAGCAACGGCTGCAATTTGCAAAGCTTCATCAACACTTAGTTCAATAGCGTATAGATCAGCTTCGGTGGGCTCTGCCAATGGCACTTCAAACTGATAGGCAAACTCGTCACTTGTGGCTTTCTCAAAGTAGCGCTTCATATCAAAGCGCATGCCATTGATTGATATTCCTACACCACGTGCGGCTTGCTTAAGCTTCTTCAGCAAGTCACCTTTGGCAAAACTAATTTCTTGGCCAGTGGAGGCATCTTTTACGGCAATGACAACATTGCCCTCACTATCAATAAATAGCGGTCTGGTTCGCGAAGCAAAAGGCTCACCGACAATATGCGGCCACAAATGCAAAAAGGTATGCTCTTTCAAGCGATTATCAATGCCAAGCTGACGCAGCACCTTGGGTAGCACTTTAGCAATCTGCTGGAAGTTTCGCCCCTTGCCCTTGCGCAAAGGTTCTATGGCAGGCTTATTTGAGCCATCTGCTTTGTCTTTAGCTTTATCTTTGCCATCGTCGACCAAGAGCTTATTACCTACAAAGTTACTGGCAAAGTTACTGACAAAGCCATAAAGAACTAACTGTACAGCTAAACTAGCATATTCTCTCAGCTGATTTTACCGTTCTGACCATTGCTAAAAGCGGCGATACGCCACTATATTTAGTACCACCGCAGCAAGGTGAGCAACATTTTAGAAAGCCTGCCCAGTCACGAAAAGTACAAAACAGCTCCATCATTGGGGCCATTCGGTTATAATCAGCAGCTTCAGTAAGTTTCAGCCAACCAGAGGTTAAGAACGTGTCAGCAGAAGAGACAATTGCAGTATTGAAAAAGCGCTTCAGACCAGAAGCAGCAAAAAATCTCTGCGCTACTTACTTAATCAATATCAAAGGCGACGGCGCTGCCGCCTACCTCACCAAAATTTCTGATGGCACCTGCGAGTTTGTTGAACACGCTTCTTCAGGCTACAGCCCTGCTGATTGTCAGATCACAATTGATTCTGATGACCTGCATCAAATCATCAGTGGACGTATGTCTGCTATGACAGCAGCTCTTTCTGGTGTGCTTGCTATCGAAGGTGAGCTTGGTCTAGCGATGAAACTTGTACCAATTTTCTTTGAAGGTTAAGACTAGCTGTTTGCTTTAGCACAGGCCTCTAGCAGGGCCTTGAGGCCCACTTCGTAGGGCGGCAGTTGCCCGGCAAAGAGAGCAAAAGCAAAACGAGCCTGGTGCACAAGCATCGCCTTACCGTCAGAGTTCTCTAATTGATATTTTTGAGCGAGCCTACAACAAATTGTGGGCTCGCTATTTTTTGCATAAACTAAATCTTGCACGAAGACTGCTTTAGGCAATGCCATGAACATGGGCTCTAACCACGGCGGCAACTCACTGTCGAGGTGGCCAATCGAAGTAGCATTGATCACAAGCTGACTTTGTTCAACAGCAGCGCTGAACTTCTCCTGAGCATCCACAGCAAAGGCAGTAAAAGTAAGTTGCGGCAAAGACAGCTGAGAAATACCAATAGATTGCTCTAGGCTAGTTACGAAAGCATCGGCCCGCTCCTTACTGCGACCAAAAATCTGAAAATCAGTCGCCCCCATTTCAGCCAGAGCAATAACCGCTGCACGAGCCGCGCCACCAGTTCCAATAATGGCAATTCCTTTGAGAGAGGAAAGTGACAGAGACTGCTCAAGGCTCGCTCTTAGACCAACAATATCAGTGTTATGGCCCTCTAGCTTTTGTTCTTTAAAAACCACCGTATTGACAGCACCGGCTGCTCTGGCCTGGGGCGAACAACTTTCAAGAAAGTCGAAAACAGCTACTTTATGAGGAAGAGTGACGTTGATGCCGTCCATGGCTTCCGGCCCCTTCGTCATAACAGCAAGACGACTGGCCAACTGGCTTTCAGACACGTCAAAAAGGCGATAGCTACCGGCAATACCAGTGCAATCGAAAAAGGCATGATGAATGAAAGGCGACAGAGAGCGACTAACTGAACTACCAATTAGCCCAAGATTTAGACCTCGATTTACTTGAGGACCAACACTCACTAATAGTTAGTTTGCTGCTGGGTAGCTACACGCATTTTTTTAATGCCGGCAGCAGCTGCAGCACTCATCACTTCAACCACGTCTTTTTGCTTAGCATCGCCATCAGCGTTGAGAGTAACGTGCAAGTCGTCTGGGTTTGGCGACTTGTCTTTGATCTCTTTAATCATGGCAGTAATGATATTGATGTCGTGGTCGCGAACAAACTTGCCGTTAATGGCTAGCTGTCCGTCTTTATCAATGTCAAAACTGATACCCTTAGTCGCTTCGTCCTTCTTGGCGTTCCTTGTTTCTGGCGGTTTGATTTTCAAATCTGATTTGTCGATCAAAGGCGCAATTAAGATCATGATGACGAGCAAAACTAAGAACACATCAGTAAGCGGGGTGACGTTAATATCGGTGAATTGATCACCGACCGCTCCCATAGACATGGCTTACCTCCCCGTTTTCTTCCTGAAGTGAGCTTAGTGTGTGGCTGCTTCGTGACCAACAAAGCTCAAGAAGAGCAGTTTGAGCAACAAGAAGTCATCGTTGAAACGCTTCACTGTATTAGTGTAAGTGTTGTTGAAAATAACCGCCATAATCGAAACGATTAGACCATAACCAGTTGCAATCAGCGCTTTTGCCACACCAGTTACAACTACCGGAGTACCACCACCAGATGCTCCCAATTGGTCCAGGGTGAACACAACCCCTACCACTGTGCCGAACAAGCCGATGAACGGGCAAGTCGCACCAATGGTTCCCAATACAGCTAAGTGCTTCTCTAACTTACGTGATACCAGGCCGACAGTGATGTCGAAGGCCTTGGAGAAATCTTCTTTTTGGTCAGCCATCAAGCGAACGCCTTCTTCAGCAACTTCGCCAATAACACCGCCCAATTGGCTGCAAGATTTTTGTGCCTTTTGCAGGTCGTTGGTTTCCAAATATCTCTGCAGAGTATGGATAAATTGAGTGACATCGCGACGATTCTGTTGATAGTACATATAGCGCTCAACAGTCACGGCAATTGTCAACACCGAACAAATCGTGATCGGAATGGAAGCAAACCAGTCATGAATCATGAATTCGAGGAAGTATTGGAGGAATTTACTTTCCATAAACGTTTATCAACATCTCCTTATTTGCTGGCCATTCCAACAGAACTTACTTTGCTTGTGCCAACAGACCCTGACGAGTCTATCAGAAATTGCGGAATTTCCCGACACCACCACCATTGAATACGTTGTAGTCGAAGGTGAACTCAATATCTACATCATCAGGCGCTCCGGCAGGAAGCGGTCTGAAGGGAGCAGCGTTCTCAACAGCCTTCAAAGCGGCCTGGTCGGCGATTGTTAAGCCAGATGAAGTAACCATTCTTAAGTTGGTCATCTGACCATCTTTGTGCACCTTGAAAACAACTTTGACTCGCTTAGATTCGTTACCTTTCGGTGGGAACCAAGCACGCTTAATTCTTCTCTGCAGATCAGCCATGTATGGTCCGAAGTCTACATCGGCGCGAGCCGCTACCGATGGACGACCTTTACCATCATCAGGGTTAGCAGCTTCGCCACTACCACCACCGCCACCAGGGGCGCGAGCAACAGAAGGAGCAACGGCAATACCAGGTGAACCGCCACCGGCAGCGCCACCACCACCAGAACCGCGACCGGCACGAGTGGGAGCTGGCGACGGACCTGGACCACTACCGCCACCAAGTGATCTAGCTCCTCCACCAACTGGCACTGGAGTAGGTGGACCACCACCGCCGGACATGCCGGAGGTAGAAGCAATATTAATAGGAGTCGGCGCTGGACCAGGAGCAGTGGCAGAACCAGCACCTACACCAGCTTTAGGCATAGGGGCGATTGAGGAACCGCCAATTTTAGGCATTGACACAGGCGATGGAGATGGGCTCGGAGACGGAGCAGCCGAAGGATGGAAAAATGGATTAGGCATCTTGGGAGCTGGTGTCGGAGTCGGCGACGGGCTCGGAGATGGACTTGGTGAAGGTGATGGAGATGGGCTAGGCGATGGTGATGGAGTCGGGCTAGGCCGTGGAGTAGGCCGCGGCGAAGGAGTCGGACTCGGCGTAGGCGATGGTGTTGGCGTAGGCTTGGACTGGCTAGGCTTAGCCTCAGTCGGTTTAGCCTGTTCTTGGGCCTTGCTTGGCGCCTTAGGAGCCGGTGAAGGTTGTACCGAAGGTTTGTTAGGATCGTGCTTGCCACCAGCTTGAGAGTTGTGAGCGGCGCGCTTCTGAGTTTTCGGTGGTGTCTTGGTGTTTTCTTCGTTCTGAATAAACTCGATGTCAGTGACCTGAGATCTTGGCGGTGGAGGAATAAGGAAGAAGAAAGCAAGCAAGAAACAGGTGAGAAAGATACTTATATGGAATATGTATGAGCCACTAGTGGCCTCAGGCATTTCTAAGAAATAGTCGTGATAGAGCGATTTGCGCTGTAAGTGCGAGGCTTTATCAAAGGCATCGCGAGCGGCAAAAACAGCAAATGAAAGGAACAAGCCAATCAGCATGAATGATGCGCCGGAGCCAAACTGCAGCTGCGCCAATGAATCGGCCAAAGCGCCGTTCAATTTCATCTGGTTGGCATCACCGAAGCCCTTCAAAGACGCCATGAGCGGAGCAGCAAATGTCAATCCAATAATAACTAGATAATTGATCACGCCAACCAGCATGAATAGCAGGCCTTTGCGCTGCTCGCCGTTGTAAAGCTGACCCAAACCAGGCAAGATGAGAGACATCCCCCCAGCCATATTGGGATCGCGCTGTCTGTCATGTTGTCTAGGTGATGCTGCAGTCATGAATTTGTCCTACGCTTCTACCGTATCTATCTAAGTATTTGCGCAGCTGGTAATTTTAAGAGGGTTCAACCGTAGCATCGATAATTTGATACTAGAAGTCTTGAGTGTAGCACAACAGACACTAGCCTGGCCTGGGTATCAAAGCTTGTTTGACAGCCTGACTTGCCGAAGAAAGTTATTTGACAACCGACCAGCAACTAAAAACTACAGACAAACACATCTAGTTGATATCCAACCGCTCTACAAGCTTCACCTAATGAAATTTCCTACCGCCAGTTACTGGCAACTTACTGTCAGTAACATCACTATAACTTCTGCACCAAGCTCAAGCTAACCCCTTTTTGCTAGTCATTACCCGGGGTTTTCCCCAGGCAACGACCGGCATGCAATCAGAAACCTCTAAAACTGCCACTACCGCCGCCATTGAAGACGTTGTAGTCAAAAGTAAATTCAATGTCGACGTCAGCCGGCGCGCCAGCTGGCAAGGGATGAAATGGTGCAGCAGCTTCTATAGCCTTGAGGGCAGCCTCATCGGCAGCAGTCAAACCAGAAGAGTTAGCCAGGCGCAGATTGGTCATCTCACCGTTGCGGTGCACCTTGAAAATTACTTGAACTCGCTTGGAACGGGCAATTCTTGGTGGGAACCAAGCACGTTTAATACGCCTCTGCAATTCAGCCATGTATGGACCAAAATCCACATCCTTTCTAACCTTTATAGCGTCATCTCCCCTGCCATCATCAGGGTTGGAGAAATCACCTTTGCCGTTCTTATTTTGACCATTTTGGCCATGCATGTTGCCCAAATTAGCCCCATCACTAGTTAAAGAAGGCGCTACAGCCGGACCCTGACCACTCAGACCATTACTATTTGCGCCAGAGCGACTGGGAGCCGGCACCAGCCCAGAGCCGTTGCTAGCTGAGCGGTTGCCATTTTGATTAGAGCGCATTCCCACTGGAAGGGGTGTCAATGAACCCGCAGGAGAAGAAGAAGATGATGATGAAGCCAGACCAGGTACAGCAGCGATCTTCACTTCACTAGCGCTGCCTAGGCTAGGCGCTGGCAACTGGGGCAAATTCAAATTACTACCAGAGCTTGTGGGCATCACCAATGAAGGACGGGGTATATTCAAAGCTGGCAGAGCAGAAGAGGCCAACAAAGTTGGCACTGCCGGTAGTGGCGCACTTCTCGGTGAAGCTTTTAAGTTTTGACTGGGAGTAAAGCTTGGTGCCGCAGTCGCAGTGACCGGAGGTGCTGCAACTGGCTTAGGCTGAAGGAAACTCTGCGCCATTCTTTGCATACTCGGTGCCGGTGTAGGCGTAGGTGGTTGAGCACTACTTGCCGTTTGTGCCGCTTCTGTGCTGGCCTTTGCCTGCCGCGCTAGTGGAGAAGAATGAGATGACGATGATGATGATGATGATGATGATGATGATGAGGATGATGCTCGAGCGGCCGCTGCAGAAGAGGGGCGACTGAAATCGCGGCGGCCTCCAGCTTTCGAATTATTCTCGGCGAGATTCTTGGTTTTTGGAGTCTCTTTAGTGTTCTCCTCGGCCTGCTTAAACTCAATTTCGGTAATCTGCGAGCGCGTTGGTGCCGGAATCAAAAAGAAGAAGGCGAGAATGAAACAAGACATAAGCAAACTAATATGAAATATGTAAGAACCGCTTGTAGCCTCAGGCATGCCCACAACATAGTCGCGATAGATGGCGGCACGTTTAAAATACTGGGCCCGATCATAAGCGTCTCGCGCAGCAAACAGAGAGAAGCCAACAAACAAACTAATTAGAGCAAAACAAGCACCAGAACCAAGCTGCAACTGAGTAATGGAAACAGCCAGAGCTTGGTTGAGTTTGACTTGATTGGCTGCGCCAAAGGTTTTCATTGCCTGCATTATTTGCGGTGCCAGAATAAGCACCAAAAGGAGCAGATAATTGACACAGCCTGCGGCCATAAAGAAAATTGCTTTGCGCTTCTCTTTATTGTAGAGCTGACCCAAGCCCGGCAGTAGCATTGACATGCCGCAAGCCAAGTTGGCATCGGGCTGTTTTTCTACCGAGTTTGCATAAGGTGTAGATATAGGCATGATTAGTCCTACGCTGTTGGAAAACCAATAACGAACACAAATTTCAATTGTTGAGAATTTGGTTTCGGACCTTCTCTACTCTATCTCGATGAAGACCGTTAACTTAAGCCCTTTTTGGCTGAGCCTGACACCGGGTTTCCCCCTAGTCATCGCCAGACAAAAACAGGCTCCCGATGGGAACCTGTTTTGCATGCTATCTGTCATGAGGGGCCATTTGGCTTATAAAGCTATCGAGAAATCTACATAGTAGGCATACGCAGCTCTTCTGCCAATTCGATTTTCAGTTCATCGCCAGGACGAACTTCGATCTTCTTACCTTTCTTGGCACAAAGAACAGCAATACCCACGGCTAAACCTATACCAGCGCCAAGAGCTGCGGCAGCGCCTTTGCTCATGCCGCTGCTGCTGTTGTTCGTAGAATTGTTGTTGTTATTGCCAGCTAAAGCACCAATGGCCAAACCAGCAACAAAGGGCAGAGCAACTGTACCAGTATCGATGGCAATATCTTTCATACCGCGACGAGCGTGAACAACACCGCCGCGAGCCACGATTGTAGCAACCAGAGGAATTTGGCGATTATCTGGAGTGGTGATGTTGTCAAACTTGAGTGCCACCGAACCAGATCTATTAAGAGCTCGTGGTGAATTCAAAGTAGCAATACGGCCTTTGATAATAGATCCAGCAGGCACCACAGTGCTGCCATCAATAGTCAAATCTTCTGATGTACGGGCCGAGAACTCATCGCCTTCCTGGCTGGTATCAGAGTCAACAGCTGTATCCATCACAATTGGAATCTTTGTGCCAGTCGGAACTACACGAATGTAGCCCTGCAAAACTTTAGCGTCTTTAGTCTCAGCGCTAGAACTAGTACTAGAAGTAGTACTAGAAGTAGTATTAGTCGTAGTGCTAGTCGGGGTGGTTGTGGCTTCTGAGCTGGTTTCACTAGCCGCTGAGGCAGATGGCTCGCTGCTGGTTTCAGTAGCGGCGGGCGCAGTGGGCTCGGCCAATGGTTCAGCCAGAGTGTTAGCACTGGTAGGTGTTGTGTCAACGACTGGTGTCTCTTTCACGGGAGCAGCTACTGGAGTCTCAGCCTTAGCCGACTCTTCTTCAAAAATTGATGGATCAGCAGGAGTTGAAGCAGCAGGAGTTGAAGTAGCACTAGTAGCTGCGCTTGAGCTATCAGGCATTTCGCTCTTAGGAGCGTCTGTATCAGCCGAAGGACTCTCCGCGGGAGGGTCTTGAGGACTATATATCTTGAAGTTGAGTTGCGGATCAGCTGCCAAAACCGCGCAAGTGGTGGCAGGTGAAACGGCCAGCATCAAACTAGCTGCCAAACATATAGCCTTAGAACTGAACATTTATTTTCTATCCCTATATTTGAGAGAATCGTCAATCTGTTAACTAACTAACAACCAAACAACTTACTTACTTAGTTACTCGCCTAATTAGAGGCATCATAACGACCTTGCTCCTTAACCGCCAATTTGATCTGGCCATAGCAGTCAAGCGGAAGGTCATGGCAGTCTAACACTTGCGCAGCCTCAAATAATTAGCGTCTTCCAAGAAATCAACAGGTAGTTTAGGGAAGAGGCCATGACAACCGCATTACAACAAGATTGAGCGAAGTGAAAAAAGTACTTAACTTTCTATATATAGATGAATTAAACTGGGTATTCAGAGCCACTCAGTATAAAGTGGCATCTAAGACTCGATGAGGAAACGTCAGTGATTCAGTGCCAGATATGCCAGGTCGCAAACGAAGACATTGCACAGTTTTGCAAAGAATGCGGTGGGCGCTTAAGCCCAGCCAAGCCCCTCATTACCACCCCCTCGGTTCAAGCACCTGCTCCAGTACAAGCAGCGCCGGTTGAGCCCCAAGCTCAGCCAAAACCAAAGTTACGCTCACCTCTATTTGGTGGTTCTGACGCCGATAATAATTTTGATGATGAAGAAGAGGTTCAGCCCTCATTAAATAAACCTAAGGGTAAGGGTTTACGCTCACCATTACTTGGTGGCGCCGATGATGACGAAGAAGCCTTCGAGCCCAAACCCAGAGATGCCAAGTCACGAGGACTGCGTTCACCCATTCTGGGTGGCGGTGCCGATGGTGGCAAGAACAAAGAACACAAATCTACTTTTCCTCATCGCAGCCATGAGGTCGAAGCCCAAGAACCAAGCTCTGTAGCCAAGCTAGAACCGGGTAGGCACCAGAGCAAGGGTCTACGTTCACCTCTACTGGGAGGCGACGACTTTGACCCTGAAGCTGGTCTAGCAGAGGAGCCTGGTATGAACAGCAAAGCTGCTGGTCAAGTCAAGGCTCATCACCGCTTGCGTTCACCCATATTTGGCGGCAGCGATGACGATTACGAAGATGAGATTTTTGATGAAGAAGTAGATGATGTTGATGACCCCAATGTTCTGCGCTCACCGCTACTGGCAGTCAAAACCCCAAGGGCTAAAACTCCAACTCCAGCCCCTGCCCCTGCAACGCAACCCGTAGCACCGACGCAAGCTATGCCTGCCCCTACTGCTGCACCGGCTCCGCTACAACAGTTCCCAGTGCAACAACCAGCTGCAGCACCAGCCCCATATCCTTCGGCTAACCCCGCTTATAGGCAAAATTCACCATCTTCACCGCTTTCTTCCCCACCGGCTGCACCAACTTCAGCGCCTCGATATGAACCCAAACCCGCGCCAAGCCCGAGCAATTCACAGTTTGGTATGCCCGCTCAAAACCCTCATTATGATTACGGTGTCCAGCCTTCCGCCACAAATACGCCGGCTCCCGCTCCCTTACCTGCACCGATGCCGGCTCCATTTGCTCCACAGCCAGCACCCAACCCCGCCCCAGCGTCTGATAGCGAAACTGGTGTAAAAAAAGGTCTGCGCGGCTCCAAGCTTCTTTCTAGTGGTGGTGATGATGATGATGAACTGCTAGGACCTCAAGACCGCCGCAGTAAATCAAGAGAACGGCGGATGTCGAGACCAGACCGACGCAGTTCAGCGGCATTAGATATAGATGATGATGAAGATGTTTTAGCACCAGCAATGAAACGTGCAAGCTCTGGTGCTGGCGGCGGTGCCAACCCCATGGCACCACTATTAATGGCAGCCGCTGCCTTTGCCCTAATTGCTAAAGCATATGGATTCATACCACTATTGGGCAACCCTGATTTGTTTACAAAGAACATGCCTTATGTCGTAGACCAAGTTTCGACCATGGCAGTTTTACTTTCTCTAATAATGTATGCAATGAAAGCTTCTCAGAAGCGATAAACACGGTTGCCAAGGGATCGGGGCAAATATCAAGATTATCTCAAGATGCCAACTGAGATTGACAAAAGGTAACTTTCAAAGAGATAACAGCATGGTATATTGTCGCTTGCACAGGTAAATTGGAGACTGGCCCAAAAGTTTGAATTTTCCTGTTTGCCACCGAAACTTCCTAACTACTTCGACGTCTTCGTATTACATAAGTGAAGAAAAATACGAGTGCGAGAGACAATTAGTGAAAGAGAAAAGGACCCACTTAATGTTCTTAAAAAAGCTTGCCAGCCTAGGTGTTATTAGCAGCGCCAGCAAATCACATTTCCATCTCTCCCGCAAAGTTTTCAGCATGGCGTGCTCGGCCATGCTCTTAGGCTCTACGGCTCTGAGCTCTCAGGCCTTGGCTCTTTCATTGCCTAAAGGGCAGAAGAAAGGCAACCTCCAGCTACCTCTTAACACCAGACTAGAAGATGGTTTAGATTCTGGCACCACCACCAGTAGCACCACTGGCAATGATTCAGCAGAATCAGCAAAAGTTGAAGCAGCAAAAAGTGTAGACCTTAGACCCTTTGGCTTGAACGACAGCGACACCGCCAAGCCTGTAGAAGAAAGCAATGGCGATACGCCAACTTTCAAAATTCAAGCTAGCGAATCAAATCTATTGCCTAATGGCACCACTGCCAACGAAGGCCTTCCTGCTAAAAGCATGAAGGTAGAAAAAGGCTTTTTCGGCAAACCGAAGAAGGCCAAAGATTTGATCAAGACTCCTATGGACGCAGCTAAAGCAACTAACTCAATGCCATTGGCATTACAAAGTTCTGAGGGAGAAACTCAGCAAAAAGCTGAGTTTCTTGAGACCAGTGAGCAACGTCAGATTGCCGCTCTATGGGACGCCACTCTGAACCGCTCACCAGATATTCAATTTGTTGTACAAAAACTAGTACCAACTAACGACAGTGGCCATGCCGCTACGGTAATGACCCGCATGCTTGGCGGCGTTCTGGCCGGTTCAATTGGTGCTATGGGTATGATTGCACCCAACCAGGGAACATACGCCTGCCAAAGCTTTGCCAACCAAGCCCTCGGTCAATTGATGGGCGCCGTTGATGACAAAGCCAAGCGTAAAGCGCAACTTGGTCAGGCAGAATTGATTTCCCTCTATCAAATGGTGCGAGCCACTTCAGACAAGTTAGTCGACAACTATCGGCAATACAAAAGAAATATTGTTGGTCTCAATCGTGCCACCACTGATTTTGAAGATCTCAACAATATGATGAAAGATGCTCGGGCCGGCCAAGATGCCGCTAAGCAACTCGATATGGAATACACCGTGCGCAAAGCTCAACGGGATGTCATTGCTATTAGTGATGATATTCACCGCTTCCGCCAGGGCCTAATTGATATGTCTGGTGCCGAAGCCGTCGACAAGCTTGATCAGTCGATACAAGAAGAACTACAAAATCTGGGCGAAAGCTCTTCTAGTACGGCGATTGGTGGCAAGAAACTAGAGCCCAAAGACAAAACCCTATAATTGAAAGTCGAGTGACATAAGCTGATGCGCATAAATCAACGTTGGTTCGTTTGGCTAGTCCTAGCCCTCTGCGTACTGGCTGTACCTGCGGCAGTTCTCACTCAAAGTGCTGGCGGTCAGAATGCTGAGAGCAAAGACTCGTCAGGTAGTTCTGATAGCTTGATGACGCGCTTCAAAGATCACATTCAAGTGGTGCGTCTATCGGGAATGATCATTGATAAGGCAGACAATTCCTTATTCACATCATCGGTAGGTTCTTCCAGCAACGCTTTGAAGGAGCTACGTAAAGCTCTCAAGTCAAAGAAAGTGAAGGCAGTGCTATTGAGAGTTAACTCTCCTGGTGGCACGGTGCCAATGTCGCAAGAAATTCACGAAGCGGTTGTTCAGCTTAAAGCTGCTGGTAAACCAGTAGTGGTATCAATGGGAGACGTGGCCGCATCGGGCGGCTACTACATTTCTTGCGCTGCCGACAAAATCGTGGCCAATCCCGGCACTCTAACTGGTTCGATTGGTGTGATCATCAATTTGATGAACTTCAAGGCACTGGCAGACAAAGTTGGCGTCGAGCCTGAAGTAATTAAGTCTGGCCTATTCAAAGACATTGCCTCACCCTACAAAAAAATGAGCAAAGAAGAGCACGATATTTTGCTCGCTTTGATTATGGATTCTTACGATCAGTTCACCAATGCCATAGCCGAAGGGCGCAAAATTCCTATCGAGAAAGTTAAGACAATTGCTGACGGCCGCATTTACTCTGGTCGTCAGGCCCAAAAGCTTGGCTTAGTCGACGAGCTTGGTTCATATAGCGACGCTCTAGCACTTTTGCAGACCATCACTAAAGAGCGCTATAAGTTGAAAGCTGACTTAGCCGTTGATGAAGATGATGATAGTGGCATACTGTCTTCGCTGATGGAAGGCCGCACCCAGCTTGCGCCTCCAGGTGCAGCTTCACCTTTAGACAAACTGATTCCATCCCAGTTCAATCCCGAACTCAATAAGCAACCGCTCTGGCTAATGCAATAAAAATGGCAGAAGACAGCTCCCTCAACGAAGATTCAATTTCTCCTGATAAGCGCATTTCAGAGAGTAATCCGCGTGAGCTTGAGCTCGCTTTCAGGCAAGTATTGATTCAAACTCCTAAAGCAGGAGAGAGCTCCCAAGCCGATCCCCTGGTAGAACCAGTGGCGGCAGAAGAAACCCCTGAAGGAAAAACCAAAGACATCTACAAAAATGGCTTCACTCTCTGGGCTGACATTTTTTATGGCGTTCTGGTAGCCCCGCGTCAGACCATGATGATTTTGAGCGACTCAAGCCGCTTTCCTGTCAATTTTGCTAACTTTAGCTCAGCAGCAATGCTGGTGGTGCTATCTCTTTCGATTACTGCTTTTCTCAAGATCAAACCTGACAATACAGCAGCCAGCCTGCTCAACTGCTCGCTTTTCATATTCTCTGGCCTGGGCTATTGGGTAACTCTGTCGTGCATACTCTATTATTTGAGTATCTGGTTAAGAGGTCATCGCCTCACTTTCGGTAATGCTTTTATTGCCACAGGTTGGGCCTTTCTGCCCTTCGCCTTCTTTGCACCGATTGCCTGCATGCGACATACACCTCTGTTTTTTCTGCTTGCCACCATACCAGCCTTCTGGTTTATCGCCCTTGAGTGGATTGCTTTTCAGACTTCGCTGCGGACCTCAACAATTAAACTAGCTCTGATTTTGCTGGTTGTACCGCCAGTGCTGGCCCTGGTTTATATTTTCTGGATTGGGCTGGCGATCTTCTCCCTAATCTCACAGCTACTAGCTGCATTCTAAAATATGCAGCCCCAATTACCGCTGGTTATTGCTGTAGTCGGTCCAACCTGCTCGGGCAAAACTAGCCTGGCCATTGAGTTAGCAAAAGCGCTCGGTGGCGAGATTGTCGCCAGTGATTCACGCACAATATACAAACATATGAATATTGGCACAGCCAAGCCAACTGCTGCCGAGCAAGCGCAAGTACCCCATCACATGCTCGACATTATTGAGCCAGACCAGGTTTACACGGCTTCGCAGTTTAAGCGTGAGGGCGGAGAAATTCTTAGTCAACTAACTGCTGCGGGAAAAATTCCGGTGGTCTGTGGTGGGACAGGCTTTTATATAAGGGCCCTGCTTGAGGGTCTAAAAATGCCTGAGGTTGAACCCCAACAAGAGATTCGAGACGAATTAGCAAAAGTGGCAGAGCAGCATGGTGTTGAGCATTTACGTGAAATTCTGCGCCAAATAGATCCAATCTCAGCTGAAAAAATTGGTGTCAACGATCGCTTTCGACTAATTAGAGCAATCGAAGTTTCGCGAGTTTTGAATATGCCTTTTTCCCAAGCCGCTAGCCGGGAGCCAGTGCCCTACAACATTGTCTGGATTGGCCTCACAGCTACCCGTCGCGAGCTTTTGAAAGAGCGAATCATTGAGCGCATTGACGTGCAATTGCAAGATGGCTTGTTAGCTGAAGTACAATCTATTTATACTAAATTTGGTGCCACTCAAGCATTGAAGAATACGGTGGCATACGCTGAATTTATACAACATATTGATGGTACTTTGAGCTTAGAGCAGGCCCGCGAAGAAACGATCAAACACTCAGTAGCACTGGCTCGACGGCAATTGATTTGGTTTAGATCAAACACTCAAATGAACTGGTTTGCTATCGACGAACTAGATAGCAGAACCATTTTTGATCGATGTATTACCAAAATAAAAAGCATGTAGTGCGAAAAAAGTATCCTACCAACATATCTAAGACTAGACGCCATCGCAATTAGAGCTATACTAAGATTATTCTTGGATAGGCATTTTTGAATGAAGCTAACAAAAAATCAGGAAGTAAGAGAAGTTCCTCTTCCATTCAGTGATGGCCTTCTTTCAGCAAAATTGTGGAAAGTCAAAAATCGTTTTGTAGCATCAGTGCCTGAGCTGGGCCTGAGCTGTTACGGTGAATCTGACACAGAGGCATCCTTCCGCCTTTTCACAGCGTTATTGAAATATTACCGTCAACTAAAAGCGCACAAAGAAAAGCTAGGTGAAAAAGGACTGCATCACCTAGAAATATTGAGCAAGTGGATGGAAGGTATCGAAAGACGCATGTCTGGAGGCTCTACAGCCTCTAACCTACGTAACCAGAGAGAAAACAATCTGGTCAGTTTATCCTCTCGCCGACCACGACTTTCTTAAGGTAGACACTGTTCAAAAAGTTATTTTGGGCTCGGCGAAACCACGCTCTCGCATAACTATGTCGAGCTTCATTTTGTGCAGGCCTGATTCTAATCCAACCGGATATTGGTGCGGATTGAGCAGGCGCAGAATAGACGGGTGGAAGGCCTTAAGACGCTCATGGCGCAGAGCTCTTGCTTGCTCCAGGCCAGGCAAAGAGTAAACCAGCTTGCCCCCTTTAAATATCGGCACGAGTAAGTCTTCATAGACAGCCTCCGGCGGAATACTCTTACGCCTGGTGAAATCGATGGGGTCAACAATCACTGGGGTTTCAATTGTCTCTGCGATTGCCGGATTTTGACAGTCAAAAATCATATCGGCAATGAAGCGCTTATCGCCAGGACGGCCATCGCTGTGACCCTCTCCAGTCAAGAAAAAACGCCTAACTTGATGGATGCCTGGGGTAGATATTTTGATTACTTGCTCGGAGAGCTTAAGGCGATACTGCCAATCTTGTTTGTCATGCTCACGCACACAAGACAACTTATAAACACCACCAAGAGACGACTGATCACCAGCGGTGACGAGCTTAGTACCCACACCCCAGACATCTATAGCAGCGCCTTGATCAATCAGTGAAGCAATTAAGAACTCATCTAAATCATTAGAAGCGACGATTTTAGCTTGAAGAAAACCAGCAGCATCTAGCATTTTGCGGGCCTCAGTGCTGAGGTAAGCCAAGTCGCCAGAGTCTAGCCTAATACCAGCTAAATCATGACCATGGGCGCGCAATTCAAGCCCGGCCTCAATAGCATGGGCAACCCCTTGCAGGGTGTCGTAAGTGTCTACCAAAAAGATGCAATTATTGGGCATGATTCGCGCATATTCGCGAAAAGCAGTCAGTTCGCAGTCATAGGACATCACCCAGCTATGAGCATGGGTACCCTTAACGGGGATACCATAAAGCCTTCCCGCTAGGACGTTTGAAGTGGCGTCGCAGCCACCCAAATAAGCAGCCCGACTGGCAGAAAGGCCTCCGTCTGCTCCTTGGGCGCGGCGCAGTCCAAATTCTAAGATCGAACCACCTTGAGCTGCTAGCTTTAGCCTGGCGGCTTTGGTGGCTATCAAAGTCTGGAAGTTAACAAAATTGAGCAAGGCCGTCTCTAAAAGCTGACACTGAATGATAGGGCCCTGCACTCTAACTAGAGGCTCGTGAGCAAAAACCACCTCCCCTTCTTGTACGGCATCAATATCTACGGTGAGCTTCAAGCTGCCCAAATAGGCAAGAAATTCTGCACTAAAGAGCGGCAAGTGGTCACTACCTTCTAGGGTAGCCAGATACTCAAGGTCGGCCGGGTCAAAGCGAAAATTTGCCACAAAATCAATTAGCGCCTCTAAGCCCCCGGCTATGGCGAAACCACCGGCAAAGGGGTTCTTGCGAAAGGACATATGAAAAACAGCTTCTTTGTTCAGGGTCCCCGAAGCAAAACATCCATAGGCCATGGTCAGCTGGTACAAATCAGTCAAAGTGGCAAGGCTCGGTTGATAGAGATTACTAGGTGCACCAGATAGGGCATTTTTCAGAGCGGATCTGTTTTTTTCCATTTGTCAGTGCTTCCTATTTTTGAACTATTTCTGGAGCCAATACGTTTTTACATATAAATGACAAAGTTTACCCCTTCGCCAGGCCAACGAATGAAAATGACGAAAATAGGTGCCCTTTGGCCATTAACTGTCGGTTCAATTATCTGTTTTTGGGCTGGCTTTAGTCTATGGCAAATCGGCCCAAGCCAGGCCAGCGAAAGTTTTCCAGCCTCGAGCTCAAGCATGAGCCAAGACTCGGCGACCTATAAATATGAAGGCAACTTGATCTCACGCAAATTTCACCAGCCCAATTGTCCCTATAGCCTGATTATGGCGCATTCTAGAAAGATAAAGCTCGCAAGCAAGAAACAAGCTATGGCCGAAGGTTATAAACCGTGCCGCTTTTGCCTAGCGGCCGCGACAAGAAGCGTTGAGGCCAAATTGATTAACCACGACATTTCAAGATGAGACAACCTGTGATATCAGACCGTTGAACAGTAAAAGGTGGCGCTGGTCTGTGGTATAAACGACTTTGAGGGACGGTTACTAACGAGCTATACCTATGACTTTTCAAATTCTGGAACAGGACATGGCCAATGCAATTGGTTTTGTCTATGACCGCACAGTA
Source organism: Obscuribacteraceae bacterium (SeqCode) (assembly GCA_044378815.1). Lineage (GTDB taxonomy): Bacteria > Cyanobacteriota > Vampirovibrionia > Obscuribacterales > Obscuribacteraceae. The sequence continues at coordinate 72,337 of JBIPOV010000025.1, forward strand.
AGCCCACCAAAATTCCTAGCCCAGGGATTTTTGATATCTAAAAGTAGATTCGTCACCACTGCTGGTAACGTCTTCCACTACCCTGACGCCCCATGGGCACTGAGCATTTACTTCCCCCATGCCGACATCACCATGGGCGTGAAGACCCTGTCTTTGCACAATGATTTTGACAAAGTGCAAGCTCGCAGCCAATATTTGCAGCAAACTGGCTATCCCGGTGAAATGCTACCCGTTCTTCCCAATGATATGGCCCTCCTTGTCGTTGATAGCACTCTGCCGGAGCTTCAGGCTGAAAAAGTTGCTGAACTGACCCGGGCTATGTCTATTCCCTTCAAAAAAGATGGCGTTGAATCATCGGGAAATATTCACGGCCAAGAGTTTTTGCAAGTTATCAACACTCTGTTAGAGCAGAAGCGCTCTGGTCTGCTCACTCTCATTGATACTCACAATATTCCAATAGCCCGACTGCTTCTGTCCGAGGGCACCATTCCACTGGTTTATTACCGCCAACCTGAGCTACTTCCAGCTTATGCCTTCTTCGAATTAGTTATCAAGCAACCAGCCCATGGCTTTACCTTTGAACCAGAAGGGCAATTCCCCTGGCCAGACGCTGTGCCAATTAGCGCCCCAGCCGACCGTTTGGTTTGGGAAGGAATGCGACGCGCTAACGAACTAAATAGTGTCTACGCGCAACTGGGCGGCAAAGATGCCCGCTACCAAAGAGTAGTGCAGTCTTACGATCCGGCCAGCTCTTCTGAAGAAATTCGCTGGATGGTCGGTCGCCTGTGGGAAGCAATGGACGGCTTCCTCACCCTTGAGAACCTGGCTGAGCGCGTTGGTTCCGATAGCTATACAGTTTTGGTGGCAGTGCGTGAGCTCGTAAACCGCGGTGTCTGTTCTCAGATCAATCGCAAAACTCCGTTCCACTGCAACGGCACAGTGGGGCCGCCTCTGACTTCACACACCGACTTTGAAGTCAACAACTGGGACAATCTCCAGTGCTTTTATTTAGATCCGCTGTCAGGTAAGCCAATCTGGCTGCAAGGAAATTATTTTGGCAGCGCCAGCGCGGCACAACCTAAAAACATGCTGCACACAATTGTGGTGCCATCAGAGATAACTGGCGCTTTAGTATGCAAAGACTACAAATTGATTGGCTTGCACAGCGGTCCACAATCGGTAAAAGCCGGTCAAGCTGCCCCTCCAGTGAAATGCTATCAGTTTATGTGGATGGGCGCCTTACTAGATATGAGCAGTAAAAAGCTGCGCACATCTACTGAAGCAGAAGATGCTGATGGTGGTCTTGGCAATTTACGCAGCAAGCTCGATGCCGACGTTGTAGCAGCAGCCACGCCTGATATCGATCGCATTGTTTGTCCGGTCTGCTTCTCTAGCAATGCCGCTTACGGAGCCTGCTCTAGCTGCGGTCACATGATTGAAGCGCCTCCTGCAGAAGTTGATACCAGCTCAGTCAAAGGCAAGGCCAGCAAAGCTGTTAAGGTAATGCAGAAGAAAACTGGTCTGACCAAGAAGCAATTGATTATTGCTGGTGCGGTGCTCGTGCCACTTTTCTTGATTACCATCATGAGTATGCCGAAGCCAGCAGCAGTGGTCGCTCCGCCGCCTGCTGGTACAACAGGAGTAGCACCAGAAGCCCATCCATCTTCTGAAAAAGCAACGGCCTTAGCAGTCAAATCGGCAGGCTTCAAAGTGCTGGCAATTCCAGAACATTGGTACGAAGACACCAGTGAAATCTCAAAACCAAATGATTCATTTGGTGTTTATTCTGAGCGCGCCAATCAAAAGATCATCTGCACTGAGTTCGCCGATCTTTCACCGGTAAGCAATCTCAGTGCCTTCATTGGTAAACCACCTTATGCCGATATGACCATCGAAGACACGCGAGAGTGTGTGGTCGACCAAGGCAAGCAAGTACTGGGCGAAGGCACCCTGCACTGGATGGTAGTTAAAGGTAAGGACAAAGACGCAAAAGGCAAAACAGTCTTAGTTGCTTCGTTCCCTTCTATCATTGCTGGCAAGTCATTCTTAGTTGTCGGTCAAGCTCTCAAAACAGATACGGGTAACTTGTCCTACGATGCTAAAGGGGCTGTAAGTATCATTGACCAACTAGCATCCGAGCGCACCCAACAGGCCAACAACAAAAATGCTGAGCCTGATGACGAGGGCGATCCTGAAGACGAAAATGCTAAAGAAGCAAGCGACGTCGAGCTTAAGGCCTTCTATGCCCAGGTAAAAGACGCCATCAAAGAAAAGCTTGTACTGCCTGACTTCGCTCAAGAAGAGATGAAGAAAGAAAAATCGAAGCGCAAGAAATGGAAAATTAGACTTACAGTTGGCGTAGATGCCGACGGCAACGTTAAGCGCTTAGAAAAACAGGCCCTTGAAGACGAAGAAAAAGAGAAGATTTCCAGCGCCCTACAGCGAGCAGTTAGTGCCGCAGCACCGTTTAAAGACGTGCCGCACATCAAGAAGCCAGAACTGATCTTCTTGGTAAAACTCTCTGGTGACAAAGTCAAAGTTGACATGCCAGAAGGCGATTCAGGTCTGTAAAGAGAGGTTCTATAAAACTTCGATATTAGATCCTGGGAAGTAATGTCCCAGGATCTTTTTATAGTCATAGCCAGCTTGAGCAAATCCTTGGGCACCGGTCTGCTGCAATCCCACACCATGACCAAAGCCAAGACCGTAGACATTGACGGTCTTGAGCAGCTTGAGATCGTCAGTCTCATGAGAGAAGAATATACGGGCGCTATTAAGGCGAGCCAGTTTAACTTCGGTATTGGCAAAGGCCTTGCGAATTACCAGCTCTTTTTTGATCTGCCAGTCGCCGGCGCTAGTGACAATTTTCATGGCTATAGCTACACCAGAAACCCCACGTTTGAGCACTTCTAGGCGTTCAATATGACCAAATTTACCAGACTGCGGTGGTATCACAAATGGTGCAGTATCGGTCGCAGCCGCGAGCTTCTCGATGACATGATGCATCTGAGCTTCAAGGGCATCAGCAGGAAGTCTTACATGCCAATGAAACTTAGGTGTCCAGCTATCCATAGAAATTTTCATATCATGTTTGAGCGCTGCTGCTTTATACAAATAGCGTAAAAATTCTTCTGAACCAGCAGCGACAGTAAATTTGCCTTCGGGCCTTCCGGCTAAATAAGGCAGAGCAGCAGGGGGAAACTCATTGGTCAAGGGGTCAGAGAAGCAATTTTCATAATTTTCGGTATGACCACCGGCGTTAGAACTGAACAGAGCAAGCAGCGGTTGTCCCTGGTAAGTAAGAACCTGACCGGCCGTTGCCACAACCGCCCGTTCTATGCGCTCGTCAATCTGCCCCAGGCCAGCAAAATATTGACAGCACATATAAGAATCACAAACATTGGCATTGTCACGGTCGTGGGGCAAACGCGGCTTTAGTGCATAGGTACGAGCCGCCAGAGCCTGACACTTAAGTGCTTCGGGGTGATAACTTGCTGGCATTTCAGAGGTAAGCACGCCCCTGAGATATTGATCGAGACCAACACGCAGTGAAACTCTAAGCTTGCCCTTTAGATTGGCTACCCTGATTTCACCGAGGTAACTAGGGTGCGAGTTGCCGCCAGCGCGCTTTATCGAGGCGATTGTAATTGGTCCCTGGGCCTTTAATATTATCTGCTCGCCCACCACAGCTTTTGAAGTCTGACCAGGAGCTGTGCAGTGCAGATGATTCTTCTCAAGGCTGAAACGCAGCCGACTAGCGCCCCTTAATCTTCCTTCTGCATCAGAAAGAGAGGCGCCTTCGACTTCAACTTCCTTATGATCAAGAGAAGTTAGGTCGTTATTTGAGATAGCTACCCAGATTTGCATTTCTCGCTTTAAAAGCTAAGAACAGGGTAAAAGATGGCGGAGCAGGAGGGACTCGAACCCCCAACCCCTTACGGGGCAGCCGCTTTCAAGGCGGTGTCTTCATCCAGCCAGGTCTACTCCACGTATGACGATTTAGCTGATACTTGTTATTCTACATTAGGTCTGCGCTAATAGTTGCTGCCCCCAACAAATGCTTAAAGAACATCGTTGTCAAGCAAAACCGTCAAAATTAACTGCTCTAAATCAAATGAAAGCCAAAGAACGCTTAGATCAACTATTAGTGGCGCGACAACTTTTCCCCTCCCGGGAAAGTGCCAGAACTGCCATCATGGACGGTGGCATCTTGGTCAACGGAGCAAAGTTAACAAAACCAGGACAAGCTGTCAGTGTAGAGGCAAATATAGAACTAATTGCCAGCTACAATCGCTGTGCCTATGTTAGCCGCGGTGGTCTCAAATTAGAAAAGGCCCTAGCTACTTTCGCCGTAACCACAGAGCAACGCATTTGTATCGATGCTGGCGCCTCCACCGGTGGCTTTACAGACTGTTTGCTACAGGCTGGTGCCGCTTTCGTCTATGCCATCGATGTTGGTTATGGTCAGCTCGATTGGTCGCTGCGCAGCGATAGCCGGGTGCATACTTTAGAACGCACAAACATACGCTTTCTCACGGCAGAAAAACTTTACGGTGAAAAGATAAATGAGAAAGCCACTTTAGCCGTAGCTGACCTTTCATTCATTTCTGTGACGAAAGTCTTAGAAGCTCTGCTTAACTTGATGAGCGAAAGCGAGCGCGAACTAGTAATTTTAGTAAAACCTCAATTTGAGGCCGGTCGAGAAAAAGTAGGCAAAGGCGGCGTCGTCAGAGAACCAGCTAGCCACATAGAGGTTTTGCAGCAAATAATTGATTTTGCCCAGAGACAAAAGCTAGAAGTACATGGTCTAACTTATTCACCGCTGAAAGGACCATCAGGCAATATTGAGTACTTGCTCTGGCTCAAGTCTGATGGGAGCGCTGATCAACCCATACTTACAGTTGACCCAGAAGCTGTTGTAAAAGAAGCTTTCGCCGCATTTTAAAGAATCACACCCAGAGATTTAAACTCTTCCACCATAGATAGAAAATCGGCCACAGTCTCTTCAATATTGCTTGAATGGCGGCAGGCAAGAGCAATTAACTCGCCATAGGAACTATCACTTTTGCTTGCCATTGCCACAACAATTTCGCTGGTCAATTCACTAACATCTAGATAGTGGTAGTTATGATCAACGGCACGGTAAGCCAATACCCAAGAAGCCTGTGCTTTTTGCCGCCGTGGTAACTTCTCACCCACTTCTAAGAGGTGAACAATCTCAGAGATTGGATACTTATAGGCTCTCATCACAACAGTCGGATTCAAACGCGGTACACTAGCGGCAAAGGCCTTCAAATCAAGCTCTTCACTGCTGTTACTCTGCAAAACTGATTGGTGACAAACCTCAGAGCTAACATCTACTAGTACATCCGCTTCCATCACAGCCAGTTCAATCCATTCATAGTCGGCTAGCTCCGCTAAAAATGGATGGCGTTTCAAATGCACTTCAGCATGGTTTGCCAAAAACAGGGAGAACTTCCGAGCAGCCTGGTTGAGATTAAAGTGATCAGGAGGCATGGTCTCCATGTATTCATGAACCAGAGCGCTAAAGTGTTTACCGAGCACTTTTTTACAGTGCGGATAGACCGAAGACATCAAATCAAGGCGCCCTAAATCGATTAGAGAGGCGTAGAGCTTCACTCCCCGATGATCAATATGCTTGAGTAAAGAAGGATGAATGAAAGAAGAATCTATCTCGGAGTCACCGTTAAGAAACTGTTCGCGCTTATCTCTGCTCGTCCAGAGCAAAGCCATTGCTTGTTCTATATCGTGTAGGCTGGGGGCATCCACTTTCAATTTTTCAACTTAGTTTGATACAAGAGCTGGTAGCAGAGCAGGCTGAACTCTTTGGATAATCTCACGAATTTGGCCCAGCTCGGCCAAGATTTCGCTAAACGCTGGATAATTTTGATCACGCTCAAGCATTACAGCTTTTACTTCCGTGCGCTTGAGGACATATTCGAGTAACTCAAAAACAGGTTCAATCACAGCGGCACCGTGAGTATCTATTAAGAGCTCATCACCATATCCATGACCAGCCACGTGAACTTGCACTGTGCGCTCTAGAGGCAGACGGTCAAGATAAGCATAAGGATCAAAATTGTGATTGACCGAATTGACATAAACATTGTTGACATCGAGTAGCAAACCGCAATCGGCTTTCTCTAAAACTTCCGAGAGAAAATCAACTTCGTCCATCTGCGAGCCCGGCATTTGCATGTAGTAAGAAATATTCTCAAGCAAAAAAGGGCGCTTCACTGAGTCTTGCGCAACTTTGACACGCTTAACCACATGTTTGAGCGCTTCAGGCGAGAGCGGAAGAGGCAGTAAATCATGAAGATAGGAATTTGCTATTGAGGCAAAACATAGATGGTCGCTCCACCAGGGAGCATTGATTTTGTTCAGTAGTCTTGAGATAGAGGCAAGATAATCTTCGCTCAGCGGATCTGTACTACCGATAGAAAGGTTGACACCATGTGTCACTAGAGGAAACTTTTCCAGGGCTTTATCAAGACGCTCGCGGATTCTTCCGCCGAGGTCCATATAGTTTTCTGGAACTAATTCTAGAAAATCGATTTGGTCAGCATTTTCAAATGTTTCAGCGGCTAACTCGCGCCGCAAACCAAGTCCAACACCAAGGTTGGGCATCAGTTTTTTAGCTGCGAGAAAGCCGCTGGACATTTAATGACATCCTAAAAAGGAAGAGAAATCAGAAGTTCTCTTGAGAAGAACTATTTGGTCTCTTTTACTTCTTTGGTTTCTTTTGTTTCTTTGGTTTCTTTGGCAGCTTTGCAAGAACCTTCTTTGCCTTTGCAAGATCCTTCTTTGCCTTTAGCTTCTTCTTTACCTTTGCAGGCGGCATCTTTGCCTTTTTCCTTGCACTCTTTCTTGCACTCTTTATCTTTCTTAGCTACTTTGATTTTCTTTTCAGTTTTTACTGTTTCTTTCTTTTCAGTAGATTCAGTCTCAGCAGCGCGAACTGCTGTGTTCAAGGAAAGGCCGAGGACAGCTACGAGAGCTACGGCTAATTGAGTCTTCTGCATTTAGACCTCCAGAAGTTGGATACTGACCATTGAGACTTCCCAAAACACTGTCTGGGCAAGTACATCAACATGTGGGCCATGCTAACCCACATTGTTTAAATACGACCAAGAGGCAGGTTATGACTGTGTAAAAGTCTTTACATGCAAGCTGAGGCGGCGTCTCAAGCTGTAACGATTCTTAATGGCAAGACCCACTTGGAAACGCCAAATATTCACCAAAGCCTCACAGAAAAATGCAGAAACGAGCCCAGCCCATAGAAAACCCTGGCATCATCAACTTATTGTTCCGTTGATCTGTTATATCTAGTAAGCTTAATGAACATCGATAGTATTTTGACAGCAGTCGGTAGCGTAAACAGAGATGACTCAAACAACCATCCACTCATATTTTCAGCAAATGTTTGAAGATTGGGTAGCAAATGGAAGATTCCCCGAATCTACAGTAGAAGCTTGCACACCGGTCATGGCCAGCAAGCTCGGCGTACCGTCAGAAAAATTCACCTTCGATTCGTTTGTTCACTCAAGTCAAACCCCCGAGTGGACCCTAAAACCGATAGATTTTGGTAGCCAGTTAGAGAGCGCGCTCTTTATTTATCTGCCAACTCCCTGGTCTGAGTTCGAGAAACTTGAGAATGCTATTCAGGTTTCAGACAACGGTGCCGTGCGGCAAACAATTTATTTGCTAGACAAAACTACCTGGCGCAACGACCTCAGTAAGTTTTTCCAGCAGGGTGAAGTAAGCGCCTTTGTATACTATCTGATTCAACCACCAGCATTCCACCAATGGATTTGTTGCATAGAACAAGATCAGCGGGTCTGGGTATTTGCTGTGTACTCAACAGAAGACAAAATTTTGGTCACCAAAGCTGATGCTTCATATAAAGGTCTTTTAGAAACTCAGCTGATTTCACTGATTAACTCAAATCCTTGGTATGGCTTCGTCAAGCCGACTCCATAAAGTCTATAGCTAAATTTGACCGTGAATTTCCTCTATCTCCATGGCTTTGCTTCATCGCCACAATCGCGAAAAGCTCGCTTCTTCAAAGAAAAGATAGAACAAAATGGTTGGCATTGTTTGGTGCCCGATTTAAATGTACCGAGCTTTGCTACACTTTCAATCTCGGCCCAAATTGATTTGGGTTTGGAGCTGATAAACCAACTAGATGAAAGAAATGAAGTAGAAACTGGCCCGCTAGTTATCGTGGGCTCAAGCATGGGTGGTTTGTTAGCCGCCCTCTTAGAAGAGAAGCTTCGCCAGAAGAGATCACCTACAAAACTTCAGGCAATTGTTCTTCTAGCTCCCGGTTTCGGAATTACAAAACGTTGGCCGCAAATCATTGGTGAGCAGGGCATGCAGAGCTGGAGAGAAACAGGCTTCCGGCCGTTCTTTCACTATGCAGCAAACAAGGAATTACCCCTCCATTTTGCCTTCGCCAAAGATCTTGAGCATTACCAGACAGACAATTTTGAAATCAACATCCCCACCATAGTCTTCCATGGCATCGATGATCAAACAGTTCCGATTGAGCATGCCAGACAATTTGCCCAGCTTAACCCCGCTGCTGCACTGCTAGAACTAGATGATGGTCACGAGCTGGCAAACAGCTTGGATCTTATTTGGCTAAAGACATGCGATTTCCTTAAACTGCCTAGCACTGCCAGCGATACTAAGGTTTAGCTATTATTAGCAGTGCTTTATCAGACCATATCCCCTATCTAAAGCAAAAGCAGAAAGGGTCTCGGAAAACCGAGACCCTTTCTTAACTACTTTTCCAGTTGTTACTAGAAGAGATTAGGCGGAAGCACCACCAGCGTCGCCAGTGGTTACTGGAGCAACTGCGGCTTTGGTGCGCTTAGGAGCAGCTTTCTTAGCTGGCTTTTTAGCAGCAGCTTTCTTGGCTGGAGCTTTTTTGGCAACAGCTTTCTTAGGAGCGGCTTTCTTAGCTACAGTCTTTTTAGGAGCAGCTTTCTTAGCAACTGTTTTCTTAGCAGCAGCTTTCTTTGGAGCAGCTTTCTTAGCTACAGTTTTCTTAGCAGCGGCTTTCTTTGGAGCAGCTTTCTTAGCTACAGTTTTCTTAGCAGCAGCTTTCTTAGGAGCAGCTTTCTTAGCTACAGTTTTCTTAGCAGCAGCTTTCTTAGGAGCAGCTTTCTTAGCAACTGTTTTCTTAGCAGCAGCTTTCTTTGGAGCAGCTTTCTTAGCTACAGCTTTCTTAACAGCGGCTTTCTTAGGAGCAGCTTTCTTAGCTACAGCTTTCTTAGGAGCAGCTTTCTTAGGAGCAGCTTTTTTGGCAGCAGCTTTCTTAGGAGCAGCTTTCTTTGTTACTTTCTTAGCAGCGGCTTTCTTAGGCTTAGCTGCAGTGCCGGTTGACTCTTCAGCCATAGCGGCAGCAGGAGAGATCTTTGCTCTCTTAGTGGACTTCTTCTTGGTTGGCTTGGTTGCCATTTAGTTTTCCTCCCTTGGAAATCAATCTGGTGGGCAGGAACTTTCGCAGACACAAGCTGGAAAAGAATCCCTAATATTGAGCGCCTGCTCTAGACGATATCTAATGAACTACTAAAGTGACTCGAAACTGCTACTTCATATTGATGTATCAATCGCTTCTCAAATTTACTTGTCCATTTATCGTTTCGACTAAACGCTAACTACCACCGTCTTTTTTTGTAGAGACATCATTTTTTTCAAAATGACACTCAATTACTTTCACACCACACGCGTCATAGATTACATTCGAATTGAATAAATTGCAACATATAGATCTTCCCTCAGTTGCTAACCATCAGCCACCGAGAGCAGAAAACGATACTGATTTGTTAACAATAGCACCACTCGAAACTGTGTCTTCAAGCCACTTTCGCAAGCATCTAGCGCGCGAGTGGTACCACTACAAAGCAGTCGAATTGATTGAAAAAATATTTTTCGGAACTGTCACAAAAAAATGATTGAGCACTAGACAAACACAATTTTTTTCGAAAAACGATCGTTTTGGGATCTCAACCGAACAAGCGATTTAGCAAAAAGTTTCTTCGATACCACTCTCGGTGACGGCAAGTTATCAAGCGTGAGAGCAATTTCACTAATCAGCCAATAGACCGCACCATAGCTCGGTCCCAGATAAGCAAGGGCGGCGAGAAATTGAGTAATCGAGTTGGTGATTTGTAAATCTACCCTAGAGAAAACGCGAAGTACCGGCAAAGCCGAAAGCAGATCTAAATGCTTCACCCTGAATTTCTTTCAATTGGCGGAAATCAATTACATCATTGTCGATCAAGCGTTCGTACTCACCGGGCAAAGTGCAAGGCGATGGATTCCTTCCCGGGTTGTCTGTACACACGGCAATTGCCACCCCAGCTTCCCTACAGCGATTAAACACAGTCTTCAGTTCTGAAAAATCTTTGAGCACTCCAGTTTGTTTGTAGCTAGTTGGACAAACCTCTAAAGTGATCTGGCGTTTGGAAAGCTCCTTTAACATGCTCGGTTTTTGCAAAGGAATGTGTATACCGTGACCAATGCGATCGAGGGTAGCGAAGTAACGAGGATCAACATTGTCGATACCAGTCTCTCCCAGGTGACACGTTGTCTTCAAGCCAGAGGCGCGAGCTCGAGCCATGAGCTTGATCCACTCTTCAGTCTTTTCAGTGTTGATTTCCGGACCAGCAAGATCGACTCCGACCACAGGTCCAAGATTGTCTTGCGCAACCTTGAGAATGGCCTCGTTGATTTTAAGAGGCAAGCGTCTATCAAAACAAAGAATCTGCTTCACGATGATTGGATAGTCGACAGGCCTTAAGTTCATCGTGATCACCTCAACAATGAGATGCATCTGAGCCAGCCTCTTAGCCGGAGTAAGTTTGTGGTCTGTTCTGAAATAAGGGTTATAGCGCAGTTCGAGATACTGCAGATTCTCGAAAGTATAGGCACCTCGACACAGGCGTAAACAGAAGTAAGGCAAATGCTCAAGGCTTTGCAGTTCTTCTACCAGCGAGTGAATTTTGACGAACTCTTCTAGAGTGCGACAAGGTCGAGTGAACCAATTATAAAAGCCATCATAGTCAGGAAAGTAATTGAGTATCGGATGGTCGGTCCGGCGCAAGAACTTATAGATGATCCGAGGATGCAGGGCTCCACCAAGGTGCCTGTGAAGATCCGCATATAAAGCCATTTGTGAGCCACCTTTCGATTTCTGATGCCAATTATTTTTCGAATCTTGCCGAGCTGGGTAAGTATCTAATGCGTAAAATAACTTTCCCGACTATTAGTTGCTTAATTAGTTGCTTATTCCATACCTTATATATAGAATTTCAAACTCCCTGAAAAAATTACAAAAAAACTGATGAAATCTTTTACCCAACTATTGGTTAGACAAATCAAAGCACTAAGCATGTTGTTTCACTCATTCAGGCGCCTGAGCCTGGCCTTTATAGCCGCACTGGCCATTGCAACAATAAGCCAGGTGCAGACTTTCGCCCAAAATGATCCAATTGTGATTATGCAGACGACAAAAGGGCGAATCGTAATTAGAGTCTTCCGCAATATGGTTCCCTACACCGCCAACAATTTCCTTGACCTCGTTTCAAGAGGGTATTACGACGGCAAGTCTTTTCACCGAGTGGAAAGCTGGGTAGTCCAAGGTGGCTGTCCCTACGGCAACGGCCAAGGCAATTACACTGACCCTGATACTGGCAGAGAGCGTTTCCTTCGCCTTGAAATAAACCGCAATCTCAACCACAACTCAGCTGGCGTAGTAGCGATGGCACGCGGCCAAAGTCTTGATTCGGCCAGCTGCCAATTCTACATTTTGAAAAAACCAATGTCGCAGCTAAACGGCAAATATGCAGTATTTGGGGGCGTTGTAGACGGCCTCAACAACATCTACCGAATAGCGCCTGGCGACCGTATCATTTCCGCTCAAATCGCTGGTGGCCAAACCCAGAGAGCTGCCAACCAAGAACCAATTGAAAGACCGGTCACGCCAACGGCGGCATCAGGCGAGAGCAAAGAAGCCACTGGCGAAAGCGGATTCTAAATTGAGAATCTGTTAGGCAAATAGCTAGGATCCCCAGCATTCTTAGTTAACTTGCCGTCTTTAAGTAAGTCGACAGACTCAAGCCAAGCTTCAAACTCTGGAGCTGGCAACAGGTTATGAATTTCGCGCAGAGCTGCAATATCATGAAAGCTTGTGCTCTGATAAGAGAGCATAACGTCATCACCCATGGGCACACCCATAAAATAATTGACTCCAGCGGCAGTAAGCAAAATCGTCAAATTTTCTAGGTCGTTTTGATCGGCGTTCATATGATTGGTGTAGCAGGCATCAACTCCCATCGGTAAGCCCAACAACTTAGCCATAAAATGATCTTCCAGACCAGCACGTATCATTTGCCTACCATCGGCGAGATACTCGGGTCCAATAAAGCCGACAACATCATTGACCAAAAAAGGATTGAAACATCGAGCCAGAGCATAACAGCGAGCTTCCATGGTGAGCTGATCAGCGCCGAAATGTGAGAGCGACGAAAGCTCAGAGCCTTGCCCTGTTTCGAAATACATGAATGGCAGCTCAGTAGAAATTTCTTTAGTACCCAGGACACATGCCTGTTTGATCAAATCAATGTCTATACCAAAAGCTTTGTTGCCTTTTTCACTGCCGGCAATACTTTGAAAAATCAAGCCAGCCGGCGCACCTCTTTCGATGGCCTTCATCTGAGTAGTGATATGAGAAAGAATGCAATTTTGAGTGGGAATCTTCAGGGCTTCAATGATCTTGTGAGTTTCTTCAAGTAGTCGACCAACCGTATCCGCACTGTCATAGACCGGATTGATACCAATAACAGCATCCCCGACTCCATAAGAGAGCCCTTCAAAAATAGATGCTTTGATGCCATCAATAGAATCGCTTGGATGATTAGGCTGGAGCCGCGAAGACAGTCTTCCACTTAAACCTAGTGTGGTTTTTGCCTTGACCACAACCTGACATTTCTTACCTGCCAAAATCAGATCGAGATTAGACATTAGCTTTGTAACTGCTGCCGCCATCTCACCAGTGAGACCCCAACGAATTTGCTCAACCATCTTGAGATCTGTATCGCTATCGAGTAAAAATTCTCGAAGCTCAGCGACTGTCCAATCTTTAATACGAGCATAGGCTTGAGGGTCGAGGCTATCGTCAATCAATCGAGTAACTTCGTCTTGCTCATAAGCTACAACAGGTTGATCACGCAAAACAGAAAGCGGCAGCTGACTCAAGACACTCTTGGCAGCTATCCGTTCTATCTCGCTCTGGCTGCCGATTTGAGCCAGTAGATCGCCAGATTTTTCTTCATTGGCCTGGGCTAGAACGGCCTTGATCTCAGCAAACTGATAGTGGCGACCGCCTATCTTAGTATCGAGCTTGATCAATTTTTCACCGGTCTTAAAATAGCCTCAAAACAAATAGTGTACCCTATGGCATATGCAGGCAAGAACAGAACAGCTCAAGGCTCTTACTCCCGCGCGAATCGGTGTATCGCGCACAGGCTCTCGCCCTTTGACGGCTACCTGGCTTAGCTTTCGAGCTGACCACGCCCTAGCACGGGATGCCGTTAACAGCGAAATCAGCCAAAGCTTCTTAGCGCAATTTGCAGAGCCAAGAAAATTCCCCCTAATCACAACCACGGCAGAAAGTCGGCACGATTTTATTCTCTATCCGCCCAAAGGTAAACGGACAGAAGAAAATACTATCCGCGAACTACAGAAGACGTGCCCCAGCGACATTGATGTACAGATAGTTGTAAGCGATGGTCTCTCAGCGCGAGCCATAGAGGAAAATCTACTCGACCTCTTGCCAATGATTGAGTATGGTTTTTCCCTCAGTAACATTACTGTGGGTCAAATAGTAATTGCCAAATATGCCAGAGTAGCAATCGCAGACCAAATCGCCCACAGCCTCCGAGCCAAAGTAGCCCTCAACTTAATTGGTGAGCGTCCTGGTCTCTCCTGTGCCAGCGGACTATCTGCATACATAACCTACAATCCTGGCCCTCACACGGTTAGCTCTGATCGCACTGTTGTATCGAACATTCATAAAGGCGGCACTCCGCCCACTGAAGCCGGGGCCTTCATCGTCAAAACAATTGAACGTATTCTCGACAAGAAAGTGTCGGGCGTAAGATTGCAGCAACTCGGCTAAGGAATGTCACTAGATTCAAAAGAGAAAACTCCAGGAAATGCTTTAGTTAGTGTTGGTATAGACATCGGCACAACCACTTCACATTTAGTGGTAACAAAGCTCACATTCGCCAATGCCTCCCTGGTTAATGCCGCGCCTAATCTAGCGATCACTAATCGCGAAGTTATATACGAAAGCGAAGTATTGCTCACACCGCTTACTGCCGCAGGAGAAATTGCAGCAAAGCAAACTGCTGAGTTGATTGAAAGGGCCTATCAAACCATTGGTCTCAACAAAAGCGACATAGATACAGGAGCCTTAATCATTACTGGTCAATCGGCTCGAGCTCGCAATGCCGAAGCTGTTAGCGCGCATCTAGCAGAACTAGCCGGAAGTTTTGTCGTTGAGAGCGCCGGCCCACACCTTGAAAGTGCCTTGGCCGCGCGGGGTTCGCAGGCCGTAGACTATTCACAAAAAACTGGTCTGACAATTCTGAATATAGATATCGGCGGCGGTACCAGCAATTATGCCCTGGTGGTAGAAGGCACAATTATAGAAACAGCCTGCCTCAATGTCGGCGGCAGAATGTTGCAGTTTGATTGGGCGAATAAGACCATCAGTGCGATTAGTGCTAGTGCGCAGCTAGTAATTACAAGCAATCCACACTTCAGTGAGTTATTTGTAGGCAGCGCTATAGAGACTGGCTTAGTGAGCCAATTTGCTCAAGAATTAGCAAAGACGATTTTACTGACGGCAAAGGCTACTACAAATTATCCAGAGCTGATGCTAACCAGCGCCCTGTCAAATTCACAACCACAAATTAAGATTGACGAAATCTGGTTGAGTGGTGGAGTAGCAAGCGCATTTGCTGAAGAAGAGCTGACAAAGTTTAGCGATCTCGGTGTCTTCTTAGCAAAGGCACTGGCAGCAGAACTGAGCAAGCAAAACACTGTCTACAAAATCGCACCACGAGCCATTCGCGCCACAGTTATTGGAGCTGGACTTCATACCATCCAGCTAAGCGGATCCACCATTGGCTTTAGTGCAGAAAATTTGCCGCTGCGCAATCTCAAACTAATCAAAGTCGATGCCACATCAAACAACTCAGTGGCGACACAGATAAATCAGCAAATGCAACAACGGGAACATCTGTGGCAGCAGTTCCCGGTTGCCCTGGTCTTGACTGGCATAAAGAAAGAAATGCTTTCATTTACCTTTCTCAAAGATCTCGCCACTGAACTGGCGCAAATCTTTGTAACATCAAACGCCTGTGAACCCCTCGTGCTCGTAGCAGAAGTCGACTTAGCCATGGCCTTGAATTTGATTTTGAAAGGCATGTTAAAAGATAAGAGAATAATTACAGTGGACGGTATCAATGTGGCAGAGGGCGATTACATAGATATCGGCAAACCAGTATCGACCTCAGCAGACCCTAATACTCAGTCTCTTCCAATAGTGGTGAAAACTCTGCTATTTTACAAATCTGAGAAATGATGGCAAAATGGCTCTCAGCCTTATCAATCGGGGAAACTAAAAAATGAAATCGAAAACAGTATCTTTAGTAGCAGCAATGTTGTTAGTTGCCGTTGTTGCGTCTAGCAATGCCGCTTTTGCAGCTGATGACAACAAACTAGTATCAGGCGCCAAAGCAGTCGGCAATGGCATTATGTGGGCACCAAGAAAAATTGGTCATGGTCTTGCTGCTGGCTTCAAAGCTATGGGCAATGGCATGAAAAAAATGGTTGGCAAATAGAAGCACTAGTTGCTTCAATCGAAGCGACAGTCTAGCGCCAAAGCAGCATTCAACCTGGTCAAATATTCATCCTTGGAAATATTCCGAGCGTTGAAAGTGGCCAGGTGTTTGTTTGTATATTGGGTATCAAGCAAAACAAAACCGCGCTCTTTCATGCGCTCTACCAAGAAGACCAGAGCCACTTTAGAAGCATCGGTCATGCGATGAAACATTGATTCACCCATAAAAGCACCGCCAATGCTAACACCATAGAGTCCGCCCACCAACTGACCTTCAAAGTAGGTTTCTACCGAGTGAGCAAAGCCATGCTGATTGAGCTGGCTATATACGCGAACGATATCTTCGTTAATCCAGGTTTCTTCTCGATCAGCGCAAGCCCACATCACTTCTTCAAAGGCTTGATTAACCTTGATTTCAAAAACACCCTGCCGATAAGTACGCATCAATCGTTTAGAGACGTGGAAGTAATCGAAATCAAAAATGCAACGGGGATCTGGTGAATACCAAGAGATCTTGCCGTGGCTATCAGCCATAGGAAAAATACCCTGACAATATAGACGCAGTACCAAATCTGCTGTGAATTCAGGCTCCTTTTTTCTACCAAAAATCACGGTTTACCACTAGAAGAAAGCGAGCGAATAAAGACTACTATTTGTCTTAGATCTTGCTCTGAAAGCTTTTCTACGGGAAAGGGTGGCATCCCTCTAGTAACGCTACCGCGGCGTATGGTTGCCATAAGCTCATCATCACTCTGATATTTTTTAGCGAATCGTGGCCCCTTAAGCGGCTTATCGCCATTCAACGAATTCTCGCCATGGGGATGGCAGCCCCAACAAGTAGCCTTTACAAACAGCATCTTGCCTGCCTTTATCTCTTCAGACGTGGGCGCAGCGACTTTCTTGGAAGCTGTTGTTTGGGGACCAGCTTGAATTTGCTCGGCGCCAATCAAGACTGTTGCTGCAGCCAAAAAGAAAGCGAGACCATGTAAAGAAAATAGCCCTAGCGCTCGATTTTCCATTTTATTCTGTCATCAAATATTCGGGGAAGTTGAATTCGTAGACCTTAAAACAGAACTCTAAATTGTCTTCAGTCTCTACTTCCGAACAGGAGAGAAGCTGAAAAACTTGCTTGAACGGTGGTAAAAATGTATCGCAGTCAAACACGTGACGAACCTGTGTGAGATAGAGCAAACCGCAGCTTGGGTGCTGCATGGCTTCGTTATAAACCTGGGCACCACCGATAATAAAGACCCGATCTACCGGAGCTGGTATAAGCATTTCCAGAGCTTGGTCAAGGGAGGGGCTGACAAAATGTCCTTCTGGCATTGGATAGTTCGGATTGCTCGTCAAAACAATATTGATTCTGCCTTTAAGAGGACGATGGGCAGCAGGAATTGATTCCCAAGTCTTTCTTCCCATAATAACGGCATTCAATACTTCTGGCACTGGCGTTGCGCTGGTCAGATCCTTGAAATACTTCAAGTCTTTAGAAATGCGCCAGGGCAAGGCATTGTTTTTGCCAATACCAAGGTGCAAATCAGCAGCGACAATGATGTCGAATTTCTCTCGCACTTTAGACAGCCACGGGGAATTTGATGAAACCTTGGTGCACATAGTCGTGCAATTCAAAGTCTTCAAACTTCAAATCAAATATTGGCTTTTTGGCAATAGTGACTCGAGGTAAGGGCCCTGGCTCGCGCTTAAGCTGAGCATTAAGGCCATCAAGATGATCAGAATAAATATGGGCATCACCAAAAGTATGGGTGAAAATCCCTGGGGTTAAGCCACACTCTTGAGCGATCATCATATTAAGCAAGGCATAACTAGCGATGTTGAAAGGAACACCCACGGCAATATCGGCAGAACGCTGGTAGAGCTGCAGATCTAGACGGCCATTAATGACATAGAACTGAAACATCATATGGCAAGGTGGTAAAGCCATTTTAGGAATATCGGCGACATTCCAGGCCGTGACAATCAATCGCCTTGAATCAGGATTATTTTTAATTTGCTCGATCACATTAGCTATCTGATCGATATGCCCGCCTTCACTTGGCCAACTGCGCCACTGATAGCCATAAATGGGGCCAAGCTCGCCTTCGGTATCGGCCCAAGCATCCCAAATAGAGGTATGTTGCGTTAGATCGTCATTGATATTGGTTGAGCCCCGCAAGAACCAAAGCAGTTCACGCACAACCGCGGCAAAATTGACTTTTTTAGTGGTCAGAAGTGGGAATCCTTCGCGCAAGTCATATTTGTTTTGCAGGCCAAAGCAAGAAATAGTGCCAGTTCCAGTGCGGTCTGTGCGCTGTTCACCATTTTCCAGTACATACTTTACTAAATCGAGATACTGCTTCATTCTCACTCTCACTATATCTAAGCTTTAAAATCAGTGGTTAAAAGCCATCATTTAGTATAACTCTTGCACTCTTGCCGACAAAGCTAAATACCTAATTTGATCAGGCAAGCAAGAGCAAAGCCTAAATCAACTTTGATGTTGCTCGAACTTTGCCATAGAGAATATATGCTGTATCCATTATCTGTTTAGGAATACTTACAAATGAATCCAGAATTCCGCAATGAAGCCTTCACCGACTTTAATCTACCAGCTAATCAAGAGGCCATGAGAGCCGCTATTACAAAAGTGCGCGGAGAGCTTGGTAAGAAGTATCCCCTTGTCATTAACGGCGAAAAAATTGAAACAGCCGACTTGCTAGTTTCTACCAATCCGTCCAATCCTAAAGAAGTTATTGGTAGTTTTTCTAAAGCCAATACCGAATTAGCAGAACAGGCGATGAAAAGTGCCTTAACAGCTTTTGACTCATGGAAAAATACTTGCCCCAAAGAACGCGCCCGATTTCTACTGAAAGCGGCAGCAATCATGCGTCGGCGCAAGCATGAACTATCAGCTTGGATGATCCTAGAAATCGGCAAGAGCTGGGCCGAGGCCGATGGTGACGTAGCAGAGGCGATTGATTTTTGTGATTTCTATGCCCGCGAAATGCTGCGTTTGAGCGAACCACAGCCTGTCACTGCAAACGCCGGCGAAGAAAACGAGCTTTATTACATCCCGTTAGGCGTTGGTCTAGTTATTCCACCTTGGAATTTCCCCCTCGCCATCCTCGTCGGAATGACCACCGCCTCCATCGTCGCTGGCAACACCGTCATTCTCAAACCATCCTCTGAAACTCCAGCGATTGCCTATCAATTTGTTGAAATTATGGAAGAAGCAGGTTTGCCCAAGGGCGTGCTGAACTTCCTCCCGGGCCCCGGCGCTAGCGTTGGCGACTTCTTGGTCACTCATCCGAAAACCCGCTATATTGCCTTTACCGGGTCTAAAGAAGTCGGTCTGCGTATTAACGAACTGGCCGCCAAGCCACAAAAAGGTCAGCTCTGGATCAAACGAGTAGTGGCCGAAATGGGCGGCAAAGATTCAATCATCGTCGACAGCGACTGCGACCTTGACATTGCGGCAGAAGGTATAGTGGCAGCAGCCTTCGGCTTCCAAGGCCAAAAGTGTTCAGCCTGCTCCCGCGCAATCATTGACGGGAAAGTCTACGACCAAGTGGTGGCAAAAGTGGTAGAGCGCACTAAGGCACTAAAAATAGGCAGCCCGGAAGAAAGAACAAACAACTACGGTCCAGTTAGCTCGAAATCAGCCTATGCCAGCATTCTTGAATATGTCGAAATTGGCAAAAAAGAAGGAAAGGTTGTCGCTGGCGGCAATAAAATTGACACCAAAGATGGTGGCTTCTATATCGAACCCACTGTAATCTCAGATGTTGACCCGGAAGCTCGCATTTCGCTCGAAGAAATATTTGGACCAGTTCTCGCCATAATTGAAGCCAAAGACTTCGACCATGCCCTGGCAGTGGCTAATAATACTGAATTCGGTTTAACCGGAGCGGTTTACTCGAGAAACCGCCAGCACTTAGAGCGGGCCCGCCGTGAATTTCACGTCGGAAATCTTTACCTAAATCGCAAGTGCACCGGCGCTTTAGTGGGTGTCCATCCATTTGGTGGCTTCAACATGAGCGGTACTGACTCGAAGGCTGGCGGGCGCGACTACCTGTTGCTCTTCACCCAGGCGAAATCGGTAGCAGAAAAGTTCTAGTGACAACCTCGATGGCGCTGAGAACTCACATCAATGCTGCTAAACTAGCGCCATCGAGATAGATGCATATGTCATGTATCTCAGGATTCGGTTTGGTTAGGAGGAAAGATGGCTGAGTCAATTAGCCTCATCCGACAAATAGCTGTCAGAGCAATTGTCACTGAGAACTTTAAGGCCCAGGTTGCCAATGAGATTTTGCGCAATATCCAGCAGATTGACGCTGAATTGCAGCAATTAGAATTCAAGGGCAAAAGAGCGGTAGCAGATATTGAGAAGAGAGCGGGCGGAATGGTTTCTTCCGATGCCCGAGTGCAAATTGAAACAATTCGCTCTCAGGTTGAAGCTGAAAAGATGCGTCTCTTACAGCTCAAAGAAGAAATGCAAGGTCAAAACCAAGCTCTTTCGGAACTGCCAG